>NZ_CADEFR010000001.1:0-5279 GCF_902826655.1 uncultured Methylibium sp.
GAATCGAGCCGCTCACGCGGCTCGAGGGGATTCATTCGCTTGACAGACGGGGAAGTCCTTGTAGTTTGAGGTGAGCGGCCACCGCCGGTAAGGCGCTTGGCCCGCGAGACGGATGATGAACTACAACGGCTCGCGGGCCAAGCGGCTTGCCGGTGGGGGTCCGCTCGACCGAAGGGTTAGGCCGCACGTTGCGGCCCCGAACAAGAGCGCCGGGAGAAGCGCCTTTGTATTCCTTGGGATGGTGGCGTGGCACCTTGTTTCGACTCCTGAAAGAACGGGCAGCAACCCGTCCCGAAGCGTGCGAACCGCGAGCCTGACTCGGAGCGGCTTGGCAGCGAGAGGAGCTCGGAGCCGTGACTTCGCGGCCCATGGCCGCGCAGCTGAGGTGACCGAACGCAGACTTCACCCGTTGCGGCCTAACGTTGGAGCTAACCGGGCGGCCGAGTAGGCGCCCGCTAGTGACCAATGCCGTTGCCGCTCCGGTTGAGCGACTAGTTCGGCCTCTGGTGCCGAAGCGAAAGGAAAGATGATGGCAATGCAGGAATGGGAAGTTCAGCAGCACCAATCGGCGGCGGTTGAGTTGTGCTACCGACTCAATCTGAGCCCGTTCGAGCCACTCGACAGCATGAACCCGAGCAGCCCGCCGCAGTGGTTCAAGTACGCGGTGCGCATGGCCGAGCACGAACTGATGGTGCAGGTGATGCGTCAGTACGGCCGCCCGGTGTGAGGCCGAACGTGAAATAGGCCAACCGGTGGCGGTGGGCGGAGTTGGTGTATGCGCGGGCATGTCGCCAATCATCGCCGCCCTCGTCGCCTCTGCAAACCCCCTCTTCGAGCCTGCCGACGGGGGGCGGCTGCGGTGCGATAGGCGGCTTAAAAATTCCCGGATGGGAACTGACTTCCGCGACGCCATCGCGGCCGCGCCCGGCGCACCGCAAGCCGCCGCGCCGCGGCTGCTCGACCAGTTGCGGGCGGCGGTTCGCCTGCGCCATTACGCCATCCGCACCGAGGAGGCCTACGTCGGCTGGGTGCGCCGCTTCATCCTCTTCCATGGCAAGCGGCATCCCCGCGACCTGGGTCCGGCCGACGTCGAAGCTTTCCTCAGCCACCTGGCCACGGAGCGCGGCGTCGCGGCGGCCACGCAGGGGCAGGCGCGCTCGGCGCTGCTCTTTCTCTACAAGGAGGTCCTGCGGATCGACCTGCCGTGGCTGGACGACGTGGTCGGCGCGCGCCCTTCGCGCCGCCTGCCGGTCGTGCTGACACCGCGCGAAGTCGCGTCACTGCTGCAGCAGCTGTCCGGCCCGATCGGGCTGGTCGCCACCCTGCTCTATGGCACCGGCATGCGGCTGCTCGAAGGCCTGCGTCTGCGCGTCAAGGACGTGGAGTTCACGCGCCGCGAGATCCTCGTGCGCCAGGGCAAGGGCAGCAAGGACCGCGTGACGGTGCTGCCCGAGAACCTGATCGAGCCCCTGCAGGGGCAACTCGCACGCGCTCGCCGACTGCACGAAGCCGATCTGGCCGCCGGTCGCGGTGCCGTGTGGCTGCCCGATGCGCTGGAGGCCAAGGCGCCGCGCTGGGCGCGGGCCTGGGGATGGCAGTGGGTGTTTCCGTCGCCAGGCCTGTCGGTCGACCCGCGCTCGGGCGTCGAGCGACGCCATCACCTCAACGAGGCGTCGGTGCAGAAGGCCGTCGCCGGCGCCGCCCGCCGCGCGGGCATCGTCAAGCCCTGCTCGCCGCACGTGCTGCGCCATTCCTTCGCCACCCACCTGCTGCAGGACGGCTACGACATCCGCACCGTGCAGGAGCTGCTGGGCCACGCCGACGTCAAGACCACGATGATCTACACCCACGTGCTGATGAAGGGCGGCCGCGGCGTGAAGAGTCCGCTCGATCGGCTCTGAGCGGCCGTCCCGGCAGCGGGGCTTCGTGCGTCCGTCACGGGGCCGCTGCAGTGATGCCGGGATACTCGGCACATGACTCCGTCTGCACGCGCTCCTGCCGCCCCGTCACTATCCTGGCTCGTCCGGCTGCGCCTCGCGCTGGCAGCGCTGTCGCTGTCGGTCGCAACGGCCGCCTGCGCGCAGGCGCCCGTCGTCGCCAAGCCCGCCGCCAAGGCGCCACCCGCCGCGGTGGTCACCCAGCCGGCCCCGCCCGAGGAGCGCGACCCGGTGCCCGGCTGGATGGGCCCGGGCTATGCGGTGCCGATCGGCGGCGCGCTGAAGTACGACAACGCCGAGGTGTGGTCGCGGCTGGTGCAGCTGTCGGGCGGCGAAGGCACGCGCTGGCTGGTCATCCCGACGGCGGCGGCCAACCCGCAGGCCACCGGCGCGCGCATCGTCGACGCGCTGCAGCGCTACGGCGCCAAGGCCGAGCTGCTGCCGGTGGCGCCGCGCCTCGCGGGCCGCGACGCCGCAGCCGACGCGCGCGACCCGGCGCTGGTGGCCAAGGTGCGGCAGGCGCACGGCGTGTTCTTCGCCGGCGGCGCGCAGGCGCGCATCACCGACACCCTGCTGCCCGACGGCCAGCGCACGCCGCTGCTCAATGCGATCTGGGAGCTGTACCTCAGCGGCGGCGTGGTGGCCGGCACCAGCGCCGGCGCCGCGGTGATGAGCGAGACCATGTTCCGCGACGCGGCCGACGTGCTGGCGGTGCTGAAGGCCGGCAAGGTGATCGAGGGCCAGGAGATCGACCGCGGCCTGGGCTTCGTCGGATCGGAGCTGTTCGTCGACCAGCATTTCCTCAAGCGCGGCCGCATCGGGCGCATGCTGCCGCTGATGCTGCAGAAGGGCTACAAGCTCGGCATCGGCGTCGAAGAGAACACCGGCGCCATCATCCGCGGCAGCGAGATCGAGATCATCGGCGCCAAGGGCGTGGTGCTGGTCGACCTGAGCGACGCCAAGCAGGACCCCGACCTGCCCGCCTTCAACCTGCGCGACGCGCGGCTCACCTACCTGGACCGCGGCGACAAGCACGACTACAAGACCGGCGTCACCACGCCCGCGCCCGAAAAGCTGGCCGGCAGCCTGATCGACCCCAATGCGGCGGACTTCCGCCCCTACTTCCGGCGCATGCCCTTCGTGCCCGACATCCTGGGCGACAGCGCCATCGCCAACGCGATGGGCAACCTGATCGACAACCGCGAGAACGAGGCGCTGGGACTGGCCTTCTCGGGCATCCCGCGGGCCGACGACCCGCAGCCTGACCTGGGCTTCGAGTTCCGCCTCAAGCGCGGCCCCGACAGCCGCGGCTGGTACACCGGCGCCTTCGGCGACGAGGCCTACACGGTGCTGAACCTGCGGCTGGACGTGACGCCGGTGACGATGCGCCGGCCGCTGTACGGGCCGGTGGTCGTGCCGCCGCCGCCCGCCGCCGACCCGCCGGCCACGCGGCCCGCGGCGCCGGCGGCGCGGACCTTGCGCTGACCGCCGCGCCGGCGTGAGCCGGCCGAAGGGCCGCTAGCATCGGGCCTGTCGTCCCATCCGCATCCCGAGGTTGCCTGCCATGAACCGACGCGCCCTGCTCGCCCTGCCCCTGGTCCTGCTCGCCGTCGCCCAGGCCCCGGCCCTGGCGGCCGACTGGAAGAAGATCCGCATCGCCGTCGAAGGCGCCTACCCGCCGTTCAGCGAGGTCACGCCCAGCGGCGAGCTGAAGGGCTTCGACATCGACATCGCCAGGCTGCTGTGCGAGCGCATGCAGGCTGACTGCGCGCTGGTGCAGCAGGACTTCGACGGCATGATCCCCGCGCTGCAGGCGCGCAAGTTCGACGCCATCGTCGCGTCGATGTCGATCACGCCCGAGCGCAGGAAGCAGGTCGCCTTCAGCGACAAGTACTACAACACGCCGGCGCGCTTCGTCGTCAGGACCGGCAGCAATCTCCAGATCACGCCCGACGGCCTGAAGGGCAAGAAGATCGGCGTGCAGCGCTCGACCATCCACGACCGCTACGTGACCGAGATGTTCAAGGGCGCGCAGGTCGTGCGCTACACCAAGCAGGACGAGGTCTTCCTCGACTTGGCGGCCGGGCGCATCGACGCGACGCTGCAGGACTCGGTGGCGGCCGACGTCGGCTTCCTGAAGACGCCGCTGGGCAAGGGCTTCGGTTTCACCGGCCCGTTCTACGACGACCCCAAGTTCTTCGGCGACGGCGCCGGCATCGCGATGCGCAAGGCCGACACCGACCTGCAGGCCAAGTTCAACGCCGCCATCAAGGCGATCCGCGCCGACGGCAGCTACAAGAAGCTGCAGGACAGGTACTTCGACTTCGACGTCTACGGAAAGGACGCCGCGACGAAGTGACGCGGCGGCCGTCATGCTGCACGGCTACGGCCCGTCGCTGCTGCAGGGCACGCTGCTGACGCTGGCGGTGGCCCTGGCCTCGCTGGCCATCGCGATGCTGCTGGGCCTGGCCGGCGCGAGCGCGCGGCTGTCGCGGTCGCGCGTGCTGCAGGGTCTGGCGCTGGCCTACACGACGGTGATCCGCGGCGTGCCCGACCTGGTGCTGATGCTGCTGGTGTTCTACGGCGGGCAGCTGGCCGTCAACGAGATGGCGGCGCGGCTGGGCCACGAGGGCTACGTGGACGTGAACCCCTTCGTCGCCGGCGTGCTGACCATCGGCTTCGTCTTCGGTGCCTACCTGAGCGAAACCTTCCGCGGCGCCTTCCTGGCGGTGCCGGCCGGCCAGCGCGAAGCGGGCCTGGCCTACGGCATGAGCCGGCAGCAGGTGCTGCGCCGCATCCTGCTGCCGCAGATGCTGCGCCACGCGCTGCCGGCGCTGGGCAACAACTGGCTGGTGCTGGTCAAGAGCACCGCCATCGTCTCGGTGATCGGCCTCGCCGACATGATGCAGCGCGCCGGTCAGGCCGCGGGCGCGACGCGCGAGCCTTTCGTCTTCTATGCGGCCGCGGCGGCGATCTACCTGGCGATCACGTCGGTCAGCGAGCTGGGCTTCAAGCTGCTGCAGCGGCGCTTGTCGGTCGGCGTTCGGAGTGGGGTGCTTTGATGAGCGGCCGAGCCGGGGCCGGGCGGGCTGGGGGGCGTAGGTTCGGTGGTCGGCCTTGCAGGCCGACTCCCCTGCGGTGCTCGGGTTCGTGGTCCCGGCGCACAACTCGCTACGTTCACTTCGTTCACTGCGCTCAGACAAGCGCGCCGAGTCAGTTGACGACGCGCGCTGCGCGCGCGGACCACGAACCCTCCGCTCCTCGGCACCTCGCATACGCCCCCCAGCCCACCCGGCCCCGGCTCGGCAGAACCACCGTTGGCATGCCCAGCCCGCTCACCGC
>NZ_CADEFR010000001.1:5379-10621 GCF_902826655.1 uncultured Methylibium sp.
CACCGCCTGCCGCGCCCCAGCAGAACGCGCATGAACTTCGACGCGATCCGGGAAAGCCTCCCGCTCTACGCCGACGGCCTGTGGATCACGCTGCAGCTGCTGGTGGTGTCGCTCGCCGCCGGGCTGGTCGCAGCACTGCCGCTGGCCGTGCTGCGCGTGCAGCGCTCGCGCTGGCTGCACGGCCCGGTGTGGTGCTTCACCTATGCGATCCGCGGCACGCCCTTGCTGGTGCAGATCTTCCTCGTCTACTACGGCCTGGCGCAGTTTGCGGTGGTGCGCGACAGCATCGCCTGGCCCTGGCTGCAGTCGGCCTGGTTCTGCGCCTGGCTGGCCTTCGCCGTCAACACCTGCGCCTACACCACCGAGATCCTGGCCGGCGCGCTGAAGGCCACGCCGCACGGCGAGGTCGAGGCCGCGCGGGCGCTGGGCCTGTCGCGCGTCCGCGTGTGGCGGCGCATCCTGCTGCCGTCGGCGCTGCGGCGCGCGATCCCCGCCTACGGCAACGAGGTGGTGCTGATGCTGCATGGCACCTCGCTCGCCAGCGTCGTGACCCTGCTCGACCTGACGGGCGCGGCCCGCGAGGTCAACTCGCGCCACTACCTGCCCTTCGAGGCCTTCCTGACCGCCGGCGCGATCTACCTCGCGCTGACCCTGGCGATCGTGGGTGTGCAGCACGCGGCCGAGCGCCGCTGGCTCGCGCATCTCCGACCACGCACCTGAAAGACCCGACACGATGCAACGCCGCGACCACCCGCTGCCCGAGCGCACGCTCGGCACCGCACGCCGACTCAGCAGCTTCCACTACGGCCCGACCGACCGCGACCGCAAGGTCTACGTCCAGGCCTCGCTGCATGCCGACGAGCTGCCGGGCATGCTGGTGACCCACCACCTGCGCGGGCACCTGGCCGCGCTGGAGGCCGACGGCCGGCTGCGCTGCGAGGTGGTCGTCGTGCCGATCGCCAACCCGGTGGGGCTGTCGCAGTGGCTGCTGCGCAGCCCGATCGGCCGCTTCGAGCTGGGCAGCGGCGAGAACTTCAACCGCCTCTACCCGGCGCTGCGCGACGCGGTGTGGGCGCGCATAGCGCCCTCCCTCGGCGGCGATGCCGAGGCCAATGCACGGCGGGTGCGCGCCGCGCTGCGCGAGGCCTGCGCCACGCTGCCGGCCGACGACGAGCTGACCGCGCTGCGCCGCACGCTGCTGACGCTGGCCTGCGACGCCGAGGTCGTGCTGGACCTGCACTGCGACGCCGAGGCGGTGCTGCACCTGTACACCGGCACGCCGCTGTGGCCGCAGTGCGAGCCGCTGGCGCGACTGATGGGGGCCGAGGCCACGCTGCTGGCGCTGGAGTCGGGCGACCAGCCTTTCGACGAGGCCTGTTCGTCGCTGTGGTGGGAGCTGGCCGAGCGCGCCGGCCCCGCACGCCCGATCCCGCCGGGCTGCCTGTCGGTGACGGTCGAGCTGCGCGGCATGGCCGACGTGAGCCACGCGCTGGCGCAGCGCGACGCGCAGGCGCTGGTCGACTTCCTGGTCCACCGCGGCCTGGTCGACGGCGAGGTGCCGGCGCTGCCGCCGCTGAAGCACGAGGCCACGCCGCTGGCCGGGTCGATGCCGGTCATGGCCACGGCGAGCGGCGTGCTGGCCTGGCATGTCGAGCCCGGCACCTGGGTGCGCGAGGGCCAGCCGCTGTGCGACGTGATCGACCCGGTCGAAGGTCGCGTCGCGACGCTCGCGAGCCCGGTCGAGGGCCTGTTCTACGCGCGCGACAACCTGCGCTTCGTCACCGCCGGCACGCGCGTGTGCAAGGTCGCGGGGCGCGAGGCGACGCGCACCGGCAAGCTGCTGAGCGCCTGAGCGCATGAACCACGCTCCCGTCAAGCTCCAGGCGCTGGACCTGCACAAGCGCTTCGGCGCGCACGAGGTGCTGCGCGGCGTGACGCTCGAGGCGCGGGCCGGCGACGTGATCACCGTCGTGGGCTCCAGCGGGTCGGGCAAGAGCACGCTGCTGCGCTGCCTCAACCTGCTGGAGCAGCCGCACCGCGGCCGCCTGCTGATGCACCGCGACGGCCACGCCGAGGAGCTGGCCCTGGTGCCCGACCGCGACGGCAGCCTGCGCGCCCGCGACGCGGTGCAGCTGCAGCGCTGGCGCGCGCGGCTGGCGATGGTGTTCCAGAACTTCAACCTGTGGCAGCACCTGACGGCGCTGCAGAACGTGATCGAGGCGCCGATGCAGGTGCTGGGCCTGTCCAGGGCCGAGGCCACCGAGCGCGCGATGGCGCTGCTGGCGCGCGTGGGCGTGGCGCACCGCGCCGCGATGTACCCCACTCACCTGTCCGGCGGCGAGCAGCAGCGCGTGGCGATCGCGCGCGCGCTGGCGATGGAACCCGAGGTGATGCTGTTCGACGAGCCGACCTCGGCGCTCGACCCCGAGCTGGTGGGCGAGGTGCTGAAGGTCATGCGCGACCTGGCGACCGAGGGCCGCACGATGATCGTCGTGACCCACGAGATGGGCTTCGCGCGCGAGGTCTCCAACCACACGCTGTTCCTGCACCAGGGCGTGGTCGAGGAACAGGGCTCGCCGCGCGAGGTGCTGGTGGCGCCGGCGAGCGAGCGGCTGCGGGCCTTCCTGTCGGGCGGCCTCAAGTGACACACTCGGATGCCACGCACGGCAAGGAGCGGCACATGCAGAACCCGGCCCTCGACGAGATCCGCGCGCTGGTGTTCGACGTGTTCGGCACCGTCGTCGACTGGCACGGCGGCATCCTGCGCGACGGACGGCGCCTGAGCGCGGCGCGCGGCCTGGACGTCGACTGGCACGCCTTCGCGCTGGCCTGGCGCGAGGGCTATGCCCCGGCGCTGGAGCGGGTGCGCCGCGGCAGCATCGCCTGGGCCAACCTGGACCGCCTGCACCGCACGATCCTCGACGAGCTGCTGCCGCGCTTCGGGCTCGAGGGGCTGCCCGAGACGGACCTGAAGCACCTCAACCGCGTCTGGCACCGGCTCGACCCGTGGCCCGACACGCGGCCCGGCTTGCGGCGGCTCAAGGCCGGGCGCGTGATCTCGACGCTGTCCAACGGCCACGTCGCGCTGCTCGTCGACATGGCCCGGCACGGCGACCTGCCCTGGGACTGCATCCTCTCGGCCGAACTGTTCGGGACCTACAAGCCCGAGTTGCTGGTCTACCGGCGCGCCGCGGCCCTGCTCGGCCTGGCACCGGAGCAGGTGATGATGGTCGCGGCCCACCCGTCCGACCTGGCCGCCGCCCGCGAGGCCGGCCTGCGCACCGCCTACGTGCCGCGTCCGGCCGAACGCGGCGAGCCGCAGGCCTTCACGCCGGCGCCGTCCGCCGACTTCGACCTGACGGCCTCGGACTTCGAGGACCTGGCGCGGCAGTTCGGGCTCTAGACCCGTTGACGCTAGCGGAGCGCACGCGAGGACAGCACCGAGCCGCGCGCCCGGACAAAGGCCGCCAGCCGCTGCGGGTAGTCGGCCGCCACCGCGCCCTGCACCGAGGTCCGCCGCGCCAGCGCCCGGCGCCACGCGGTGAGCCTGGGGCGCTGCCGCAGCCAGTCGAAGTCGCCGAGGCGCTCGAACAGGTCGAGATAGCGGAACACCGGGCCGAAGGCGGCGTCGACGAGGCCGAAGCGATCGCCGGCGAACCACGGCCCGTCGGCCGCCAGCGCCTGCTCGACCTGCGCGAACTTGCCGTCGAGGTCGGCCTGCCAGCGCGCCAGCGCCGGCTCGTCGGGCGCGTTGTACAGGCCGGCGATGGCGTTCAGCGTGGCCGAGCCGAACTCCATCCAGCCGCGCTCGCGGGCCCGCACCAGCGCGTCGTCGGCGTGCAGGCGCGGGGCGGCCAGCTCGTCGAGGTACTCGCAGATCGCCGCGGACTCGAACAGCGGCTGTCCGTCGACCAGCAGCACCGGCGTCTTGCCGAGCGGCGAGACGGCGAGGAACCAGGCGGGCTTGTCCGACAGGTCGATGTCGCGCCGCTCGAAGGGCAGGCCCTTCTCGGCCAGCACGATCGCGGCGCGCTGCACATAGGGGCACAGCGCATGGCTGACCAGCACCAGCGTCGGTGTCGGTGTCGGTGTCGGTGTCGGCAGGCTCGGCGGCGTCGTCGTGTCCATCGCCGCCCCTCAGGCCGCGCGCCAGGCCGCCGGCGGCTGCCCGGCGCGCCGCAGCGCATGGCGACCATCGCCCAGCAGCACGTGCACCACCGACATCGCGATCAGGAACACCGGGTACTCCCAGCCGCCGCCCGGCGCGCTGAAGACCCAGCCCTTGCCGGCGTGCACCGCCGTCGCGCCGACCAGCACCGGCAGCAGGGCCAGCGACACCCAGCGGCCCTGCCAGCCCAGGAGGATGGCGATGCCGCCGACCAGCTCGACCGCGACCACCGGGGTGGCCAGCGCGCCGGGCAGGCCGACCGAGGCGAAGAAGGCCGCCGTGCCCGGCAGCGTGAACACGAGCAGCTTGAGCAACGCGTGCGAGATCCACATGCTGCCCAGCGCCACGCGCAGCAGCAGCGCGGCCAGGTCGATGCGGGACGAGGATCGATCGGGAGGATTCATTGGGGGGCTCCGGTGATGTGATTGCAGTTGCAACTATATCGGTCGATGCTAGTATTTGCAAATGCAACTACATGACCCCGGAGCCCGCATGGATGCCTGGAGCCTGTTCCTCACCGCCCATGCGGTGCTGGTCGCCGAGGTCGAGGCGCGGCTGGCCGCCGCCGGCCTGCCGCCGCTGGCCTGGTACGACGCCCTGTGGGCGCTCGAGCGCGCCGAGGGACAGCGGCTGCGCCTGAGCGAGTTCGAGCGCTGGATGGTGATCAGCCGCAGCAACATCACGCGGCTGGTGGACCGCCTGCAGGACGCCGGCCTAGTGGAGCGCGAACGCTCGGCCGAGGACGGCCGCGGCGCCTACGCGGTGCTGACCGCCGAGGGCCGCCGCATGCGGCGGCGCATGTGGACCGTCTACGGCCCGGCGATCGACGAGCGGTTCGCCGCACCGCTGGGCGCGGCGGCCGAGCCCCTGGCCGAGGCGATGCGCCGACTCATCGACGCACACCGTGCCGCGGCCGGTTGACTAGGGCCTGTTAACGCTATCGGAGGGCACGCGTGACCCAGGAAACAAAGGCCATCAAGGCGCAAAGCGCAGCCGGGGTGGGCCCCCGGCGAGGCTTTGCAACGCCGAGGGCCGCAGTTTCCTGGGATCACCCGAAGGGCCCGGGCCGCGCAG
>NZ_CADEFR010000001.1:10721-77535 GCF_902826655.1 uncultured Methylibium sp.
GCCGCGCAGCACGTCCAGCACGTCGGAGCGGAACTCGCGCTGGTAGAGGATGTAGACCACGCCCGCCGTCGCGACCAGGAAGGCCAGCGGCGAGAAGAACCAGCCGATCGCCGCGAAGGCCATGTAGTAGGCGCGCAGGCCGTCGTTGAAGGTCTCGGCCGCGAGGCCCACCACGCGCCCGGCACGGTCGGCGAAGGCCTCGCGCGACAGCTCGGCATTGCGCTCGAACTCCTTCGCCTCGGGCGCCGACGCCACCAGCAGCGCCCCGAAGGTGTACTGCCGCAGGCTCCAGGTGAAGCGGAAGAAGGCGTAGACGAAGACGCCGGTCAGCAGCAGCAGCTTCAGGTCGAACACCAGCGTCGACGTGCGCACGGCGAACGGGATCTCGCGGACCAGCTCGGTCGCCTTCTCGCTGGCGCCGAGTGCCGCCAGCAGGCCGCCGATGATGAGGATGGTGGTCGACGCGAAGAAGCTCGGGCTGACCGACAGGTTCTGCACCACCACGCCGTCGATCACCCGCACCTCGCGGTGCGTGACCTGCAGCATCCACTGGCGGCGGATGCGGTTGGTGGCGGCCAGGATCGACGCGTGCGTCGTGGCGCGGCGCTTCGCGAACATCGCATAGCCGACCCAGGCCGCGAAGAAGCCCAGCACCGCCACCCAGTCGATCCAGGGCAGCAGCGCGAGGACGGCGGGGAGCGAGAAGCCGGAGGAGATCATGGCGCGATGCTAGCGGCTGGCGAACCGCTGCCGCGCTTCGCTAGCATCGGTGCCACGGAGCGGCGACGGCGCCGCCGGGGAGAGGCTCATGCTGCGATGGACACGACGCGCACTCGGCGGCGCGCTGCTGGCCGGCCTGCTGGCGGCCGCGGCCGGCCCGGCGATGGCCGACAACGCACGGACCGTGCGCCTGCTGGTCGGCTTTCCGGCGGGCGGCGGCAGCGACGCGATCGCGCGGCTGCTGGCCGACCCGCTGAAGGACGCGCTCGGCGCGCCGGTGATCGTCGAGAACAAGCCCGGCGCGGGCGGCCAGCTGGCCGCGCAGGCGCTGAAGGCCGCGGCGCCCGACGGCAGCACGTGGTTCCTGTCGCACGACCACACCATCTCCATCCTGCCGCTGGTGGTGAAGAACCCGGGCTACGAGCCGGCCAAGGACTTCGTGCCGGTGGCCGGCTTCGCGAGCTTCGTCAATGCCTTCGCGGTGTCGGGCGGCACACCGGCCAAAGGCTTGAATGACTACGTCGCGTGGATCAGGAGTGCAGGTGGGGGCAAGGGCGAGGGCAAGCCGGGTGGCGCCTTCGGCGCCGTCGGCGTCCCCGCCCCGGCCTCGGTGCCGGAGTTCCTCGTGAAAGTGCTGGCCGCGAAGTACCAGCTCGACCTCGTCGCCGCGCCCTACCGCGGCAGCGCGCCGATGATCGGCGACATGCTCGGCAACCAGATCGCCGCCGGCATCGGCTCGGTGCCCGACTTCATCGAGCAGCACCGCAACGGCAGGCTGCGCGTGGTCGCCGTGCTGGGCGGCGCGCGCCAGGCGGCGCTGCCCGACGTACCCACGCTGGCCGAGCTGGGCGTGGGCGGCTTCGAGGACCTGCCCTACTACGCCTTCTTCGCGCCGGCCGCCACGCCGAAGGCCGAGCTCGACCGCTTTGCGGCCGCGCTGGCCAGGGCGATCGCGGTCCCGGCGGTGAAGGACCGGCTCGGCGCGATGGGCCTGACGGTCGAGTTCATGAGCGGCCCGCAGCTGGCCGCGCGCGAGCAGGCCTACGCGCAGACCTGGGCGCGGATCATCAAGGCCAGCGGCTTCCAGCCCCAATGAGGGTCGGCGTGGGCCGGTAAGCGACGCGCGGCGGGCCCATCGCTGGTGCACCCGCGCGCTCGCTGCGCCCTGACGCCCGTGTCGCGGTGCGCAGGCACCGCCATGGCACACGGCTTGCAGACCGGTCGGCGTCCATTGACCGTTGCAGGAGTACCCGGATGACTTCGACTCGACGCACGCTGCTGCGTGCTGGTTCGGCGGCGGCCGTCGCCGGCACCGCGCTCGGCTTTCCCGCCGTCGCCCGCGCCCAGCAGAGCTTCAGCTGGAAGATGACCAGCGCCTACCCCAAGGGCGCGCCCTTCTACATGGACGGCCCGGGCAGCGCGACCGACCTGGCGAAGCGCATCGACGCGATGTCCGGCGGGCGGCTGAAGATCCAGGTGTTCGGCGCCGGCGAGCTGATCCCGGCCTTCGAGGGCTTCGACGCGGTGCGCGCCGGCACGGTGGAGATGAACCACGCCAACAGCTACTTCTGGACCGGCAAGACCTTCGCGGCGCAGTACTTCACCGCGGTGCCCTTCGGCATGAACTTCCAGGGCATCAACGGCTGGCTCTACGACGGCGGCGGCATCGACCTGTAGAACGAGGTCTACGCGCCCTTCGGGATGGTCGCCATGCCCTGCGGCAACACCGGCGTGCAGATGACGGGATGGTTCAAGAAGGGGATCAAGTCGGTCGCCGACCTCAAGGGCCTGAAGATGCGCATCCCGGGCCTGGCCGGCAAGGTGTACGCGAGCCTCGGCGTGGACGTGAAGGTGCTGCCGGGCGGCGAGATCTTCCCGGCCCTGGAGCGTGGCGTCATCGACGCGGCCGAGTTCGTCGGCCCCTTCCAGGACCGCCGCCTGGGCCTGCAGAAGGCCGCCAAGTACTACTACACGACCGGCTGGCACGAGTCGGCGACGGTGTCCGAGCTGCTGATCAACAAGGCCGCCTGGGACAAGCTGCCCAAGGACCTGCAGGCCATCGTCGGCAACGCCGCCGCGGCCTGCAACGTCATCAGCGAGGGCTGGTGCCAGAAGGCCAACTCCGACGCGATGGAGGACCTGGTCAGGAACCAGGGCGTGATCGCCAAGCCGCTGCCCGACGACGTGATCAAGGCGCTCAAGGCCGAGACCGACAAGGTGCTGGCCGAGGCCGTTGCCAAGGACCCGCTGACGAAGAAGGTGCACGACTCCTACATGGCCTTCAAGGCCAAGTACGACCGCTGGAGCGAGATCAGCGAAGAGGCCTACCACCTCAAGGTCCGCGGTTGAGGCGGGCGGCGCCGTGGCATTGAAGAGGCTGCTGCCCGCGGCCGGCGTCATCGAGGGCTTCATCGACCGGGTGGGAGCGCTCACCGCCTGGATCGCGCTGGCGATGATCGGCCTGGTCGCCACCAACGTGGTGCTGCGCTACAGCCTGAGCCTGGGCTCGGTCTGGGCGCAGGAACTCGAGTGGCACCTGCTGGCCGCGCTGATCCTGCTGGGCATGAGCCACGCGCTGCAGCGCGGCGACAACGTGCGCGTGGACGTGTTCTACGCGCGCTTCCCGCCCGCCGCTAAGCGCGTGGTGGACGTGATCGCGGCCGTGCTGCTGATCGCGGTGAGCCTGCTGTTCATCCAGCTCTCGCTGGGCTATGTCGAGCAGGCGCGCTCGATCGGCGAGTCCTCGCCCGACCCGGGCGGCATCCCCTACCGCTGGCTGGTCAAGGGCCTGATCCCGCTGGGCTACGGCCTGCTGGTGCTGCAGCAGCTGGCCCACCTGCTGCGCCTGCTGCACGGCAGCGCGACGCCGCCGCAGGAGCCGGACCATGCCTGATCCGTCGACGTACGCGGTGCTGATGCTGGTCGGCTTCTTCGCGATGCTGATGATCGGCATCCCGGTCGCCATCAGCCTGGCCACGGTGGGCCTGGCCTTCGGCTGGCTGGGTTTCGGCGGCGGGCTCTTCAACCTGCTGCCGGCACGCTTCTACGGCGTGGTCGGCGGCTACCAGTGGATGGCCATCCCGCTCTTCGTCTTCATGGGCGTGATGCTCGAGAAGTCGCGCCTGGCCGACGACCTGCTCGACGTGATGGGCCACCTGGCCGGCGGCGTGAAGGGCGGCATGGCGATCGGCATCGTGCTGTTCGGCGTGCTGATGGGCGCCACCACCGGCATCGTCGGCGCCACCATCATCACGCTGGGTCTGCTGACGCTGCCGACGCTGATCCGCCGCGGCTACGACAAGAGCGTCGCCTGCGGCGTGATCTGCGCGTCGGGCACACTGGGCCAGATCATCCCGCCCAGCCTGATCCTGATCCTGCTGTCGGACATCATGCAGCTCTCGGTCGGCACCTTGTTCGCCGCAGCCGTGGGCCCGGGCCTGCTGCTGGCCGCGGTCTACATCGTCTGGCTGCTGGTCATGGGCTGGCTCAGGCCGGACTCGATGCCGCCGATCCCGCGCTCCGAGCGCGATGCGGTCTCTCGCCGCCAGCTGTGGGTGCGCTTCGTCAAGGTGCTGCTGCCGCCGGTGCTGCTGGTGGTGGCGGTGCTGGGCTCGATCGTCGGCGGCGTGGCAGCGCCGACCGAGGCGGCGTCGATGGGCGCCGTGGGCGCGGTGCTGATCACCGCGCTGTCGGGTCGCTTCAGCGTCAGGACGCTCAAGGACACGGCGCTCGACACCAGCAAGATCACCGCGATCATGATGTTCATCCTGATGGCCGCGCAGGTGTTCGCGCTGGCCTTCCGCGGTCTGCACGGCGAGGACCTGATCGCGCGCCTCTTCGAGACCCTGCCCGGCGGCGTCAACGCCGACATCGCCTTCATGATGGCGATCATCTTCGTGCTCGGCTTCTTCATCGAATGGATCGAGATCAGCTACATCGCCGTGCCGCTGTTCCTGCCCATCCTCATCAGCCAGGGCGTGGACCCGGTGTGGCTGGCGATGCTGATCACGGTGAACCTGCAGTCGAGCTTCCTGACGCCGCCCTTCGGCTGGGCGCTGTTCTACCTGAAGGGCGTCGCGCCGCCCTCGGTCAACATCAAGGACATCTACAAGGGCGTGGTGCCCTTCATCGGGCTGCAGCTGCTGACGCTGGGGCTGGTCTTCCTGTTCCCGCAGGTGGCGCTGTGGCTGCCCAGGGCGATCGGCTGGTGAGCCGGCAGCGGGCATCATCACGCCCCGTTCACTGCTTCCGGGCCGCCCTGCCATGACCCAGTCCTTCCTCGGCCGCCGCGGCATCGCGGTGGCGCCCCACAGCCTGGCCTCCGAGGCGGCACTGCGCGTGCTGCGCGAAGGCGGCAACGCGCTCGAGGCGATGATCGCCGCCGCCGCGAGCATCGCCGTGGTCTACCCGCACATGAACTCGATCGGCGGCGACGGCTTCTGGGTGATCCACGGCCCGGACGGCCGCCCGCAGGGCATCGATGCCAGCGGCGCGAGCGCGGCCTCGGCCAGCCTCGACAGCTACGCCGCACGGGGCGTGCGCGGCAGCATCCCGTTTCGCGGCGGCGTCGCGGCGCTGACGGTGGCCGGCACGGTGTCGGGCTGGGGCGCGGCGCATGCGCTGGCCGCCGAGTGGGGCGGGACGCTGCCGCTGCCCCGCCTGCTGGACGATGCGATCTGGTACGCCCGCGAGGGCATCCCGGTCACGCACAGCCAGTGGGCCTGCACGGTGGCCAAGCAGGCCGAGCTGCGGCCGATCGCCGGCTTTGCCGACACCTTCCTGCCGGGTGGCGACGCGCCGGCGGTGCACAGCCTGTTCCGCCAGCCGCGGCTGGCGACCACGCTGGGCCGCATCGCCGCGCGCGGCACCGACGACTTCTACCGCGGCGACCTGGCCCGCGAGATCGCTGCCGAGCTGGCCGCGCTGGGCAGCCCGCTGACCGCCGAGGACCTGGCCGCGCACCACGCGAAGCGCGTCGAGCCGCTGTCGCTGCGCATCCCCGGCGCGACGCTGTCGAACATGACGCCGCCGTCGCAGGGTGTGGTGTCGCTGATGATCCTGGGCATCATGCAGCGCCTGCGCGGCTGGGACGCCGACCCGCTGGGTCCCGCCTTCGTGCACGCGCAGGTCGAGGCCACCAAGCAGGCCTTCGCGCTGCGCGACCGCCACGTCACCGACCCGGCCTTCATGTCGGTCGCGCCCGCCTGGCTGCTGCGCGACGAACTGCTGGACGAGCTGGCCGCCGGCATCCGCGCCGACCACGCCGCGCCCTGGGGCCGCCGCACCGACCCCGGCGACACGATCTGGATGGGCGTGATCGACGGCGAGGGCCGCGCGGTGTCCTTCATCCAGAGCATCTATCACGAGTTCGGCTCGGGCCTGGTGCTGCCCGGCACCGGCATCAACTGGCAGAACCGCGGCTGCAGCTTCAGCCTCGACGCGGCGCACATCAACGCGCTGGCGCCGCGCAAGCGGCCCTTCCACACGCTGAACGCCGGGCTGGCGCGCCTGGACGACGGCCGCACGATGGTCTACGGCGCGATGGGCGGCGACGGCCAGCCGCAGTTCCAGGCCACGGTCTTCAACCGCGTCGCGCGCTTCGGCGTCGCACCGCAGGCCGCGATCGAGATGCCGCGCTGGCTGCTGGGCCGCACCTGGGGCCAGCCCAGCGACAGCCTCAAGCTGGAGGCACGCTTCCCGACCGCGACCGTCGATGCGCTACGCGCGATGGGCCACGACGTGGAGATGCTGGCCGACTGGGACGAGTCCGTGGGCCATGCCGGCGCCCTGGTGCGCGAGGCCAACGGCCTGCTGGTCGGCGGCTTCGATCCGCGCAGCAACGGCGCGGTCGCGGCCTTCTGACGCCCAGGCCCTGCGCTAGTCCTCGATC
Organism: uncultured Methylibium sp.; assembly: GCF_902826655.1. GTDB lineage: Bacteria > Pseudomonadota > Gammaproteobacteria > Burkholderiales > Burkholderiaceae_C > Methylibium. The sequence continues at coordinate 17,332 of NZ_CADEFR010000001.1, forward strand.
GCGAACCGCAGCCCCGCGCGGGCGTGCAGGCGCCGCACCAGCGCCATGCCCATCGCCGCGCCGGGCGTCCACACGCCGCCCGGGGTGGCGGAGCGGTCCACGTCGTCGATGAGGCACAGCGCGCTCTCGGCGATCAGCTTCGAGGTCGAGCCGTAGCCCGGGTCGCGGTCGCCGCTGACGCGCGCGCGCAGCGTCCGGCCGTCGGGCGTCTCGCCGCTGAAGACGATCTCGTAGCGGCCCGCTTCGCGCTCGCGCGGGCCCGGGCCTTCGCCCGGCTTGGGCAGCGCCCAGCGCCGCAGCGCGGCGCGCGTCGGCGCGAAGCCGAGCAAGGCGTCCTGCACGCGGGCCATGCGCGCCAGGCGCCGCGCACGCTGCGCGCCGCGCGGGCCGTCGCCGGTCAGCATGCGTTCGTCGTAGAGGAAGTCGCGGCCCCAGGGATGGCCGCGCAGCGCGTTGGTGCGATGGACGTTCTTGGTGTTGATCGCCGCCATGACGAAGGGGCCGGTCCACGACCGGGCCGCCTCGTCGTAGGCGGCCGACTCGCCCTCGGGCTGCGCCGGGCCACGGAACCCCGGCGTCAGCGCGAAGGGGTCGGCCATCACGCCGGCCAGGCGCGCGTCGCGGCTCGTCTGCTCGAAGGTCGCGAGCGCGCTGGCCGCGGTGCCGCCCGACATGCTGCCCTTCATCACCTGCACGCGGCCACGCACGCGCTGCAGCGGGCGGCCGAAGCGCCGCACGGCCTCGTCCTGCAGGAACACGACGCCCAGGTCGAAGGGGATGGAGTCGAAGCCGCACGAGAACACGATGCGCGCGCCGCTGGCGCAGGCCGGCGGTTCGAGCCGCGGGATCGTCTGCGCCATCCAGACCGGCTCGCCGCACAGGTCGACGTAGTCGGTGCCGGCCTGCGCGCACGCGGCGATCAGGGCGTCGCCGTGGCGCTGGTAGGGCCCGACGGTGGTGAGGATCACGCGCGCCTGCGCCACCAGCCGCGCCATCGCGGCCGGGTCCGCGGCATCGGCCTCGATCAGCGGCAGCGTGTCGGCGGCGCCGAGGGCGTCGCGCACCTCGGCCAGCCTGTCGCGGCTGCGTCCCGCCATCGCCCAGGCGACGCGGTCGCCCACGCCATATGTCGCGTTCAGGTACTCGGCCACCAGCCGGCCGGTGAAGCCGGTGGCGCCGAAGACGATCAGGTCGAGCGGCTTCTTCATGCCCGATCGTCGCACGGCATCGTCGCCGTGGCCACGCGGCGCGCCCGCTACAGTGCCCCGTCCACCATGAGCGTCCACCACCACGCGATCCTGATCATCGGCGCCGGCTTCGCCGGGCTCGGCATGGCGATACGGCTGCGGCAGGCAGGCATCGACGACTTCGCGGTCCTGGAGCGCGCCGACGCCGCCGGCGGCACCTGGCGCGACAACCGCTATCCGGGCTGCGCCTGCGACGTGCCCTCGCACCTGTACTCGTACTCCTTCGCGCCCAACCCCCAGTGGCAACGCGCCTACGCGCCGCAGCCCGAGATCCGCGCCTACCTCGAGCAGTGCGTCGCGCGCTACGCGCTCGGCCCGCAACTGCGCTTCGGGGCCGACGTCGTCGAGGCGCGCTGGGACGAGGCTGCCGCCTGCTGGGAGGTCGCCACGCGCGACGGGCGCCGCTTTCGCGCGCCGGTGCTGGTGGCCGGCCTCGGCGGCCTCAGCAACCCGGCGATCCCCGAGCTGCCGGGCCGCGAGCGCTTCGAAGGGCCTGACTTCCACACCGCGCAATGGCCCGACGGCATCGGCCTCGCCGGCCGGCGCGTCGCGGTGATCGGCACCGGCGCCAGCGCGATCCAGCTGATCCCGCAGCTGGCGCCGCGCGTGGCGCAGCTCACCGTCTACCAGCGCACGCCGGCCTGGGTGCTGCCCAAGCCCGACCGGCCGCTGCGCGACTGGGAGCGGCAGCTGTTCGAGCGCCTGCCGTTCGCGCAGCGCCTGATGCGCAGCGCCATCTACTGGCAGCACGAGGGCCGCGCGCTGGCCTTCGTCGTGCGGCCGCGGCTGATGAAGCTGGTGGCCCGCGAGGCCGGCCGCCACCTGGCCCGGCAGGTGCCCGACCCGGCGCTGCGCGCGCGCCTCACGCCCGACTACACCATCGGCTGCAAGCGCATCCTGATCGCCGACGACTACTACCCCGCGCTGCAGCGGCCGAACGTCGAGCTGGTCGGCGAAGCCGTGCGCGAGCTGACGCCGCACGGCGTGGTCGCCGCCGACGGCCGCGAGCGGCCGGCCGACGCGGTGGTCTGGTGCACCGGCTTCAAGGCGCAGGAGCCGGTGCGGCCCGGGCTCTTCGTCGGCCGCGGCGGGCAGGACCTGTGGGCCGCCTGGCAGCGCGCGCCCGAGGCCTACCTGGGCTGCACGGTGGCCGGCTTCCCCAACCTCTTCATGCTGGTCGGCCCCAACACCGGGCTCGGTCACAACTCGATGATCTACATGATCGAGTCGCAGCTGGCCTACGTGATGTCGGCCTTGCAGGCCCTGCGCCGCGACGGGCTGCGCAGCGTCGAGGTCCGTCCCGAGGCGCAGCAGGCCTACAACGCCGAGCTGCAGCGCCGCCTGGCCCGCACGGTGTGGGCCAGCGGCTGCCGCAGCTGGTACCTCGACGCGCAGGGCCGCAACACCACGCTGTGGCCCGGCTTCACCTTCGAGTTCCGGCGCCGCACGCGGCGCTTCGATGCCGCGGCCTACCGGCTGGAGACGCGATGAAGCGCCTGACCGGCCAGGTGGCCGCGATCACCGGCGCCGGCTCGGGCATGGGCCGCGCCCTCGCGCTCGCGCTGGCCGGGCGCGGCTGCCCGCTGGCGCTGTGCGACGTCGACGAGGCCGGCCTCGCCGAGACGGCCCGCGCCGCGGCCGCGCTGGGCGCGCCGGTCAGCCGCCTGCGCGTCGACGTGTCCGATCGCGACGCCGTCGAGGCCTGGGCGCGGCACGCGGTCGCGACGCACGGCGCGGTGCAGCTGCTCTTCAACAACGCCGGCGTCTCGCTGGCCGCGCCGCTGGAGACGATGAGCCCCGCCGATCTGGACTGGATCATGGGCATCAACTTCCGCGGCGTGGTGCATGGCTGCCAGGCCTTCCTGCCGGCGCTGCGCGCCGCGGCGGCCCGACCGGGTGCAGCGCCCAGCCACATCGTCAACACCTCCAGCCTGTTCGGCCTGATGGCGATGCCGGGCAGCGGCGCCTACAACGCCAGCAAGTTCGCGGTGCGCGGCTACACCGAGGCGCTGCGCATGGAGCTGGCGATCGCCGGCGCGCGCGTCGGCGTCACCTGCGTGCACCCCGGCGGCGTGCGCACGAACATCGCGCGCGCGGCGCGCGTCGATCCGCAGCTGCAGGCGCTGACCGGCGAGGCGCCGGCCGCATCGCTGGCGCGCTTCGACCGCCTGCTGGACCGCACCTCGGCCGCCGCCGCGGCGGCGCGCATCCTGCGCGGCGTCGAGCGCGACGAACGGCGCGTGCTGATCGGCGCCGACGCGCACCTGCTCGACGCGCTGGTGCGCCTGCTCGGCGCGGCCTACCAGCGGCCGATCGAGGCGCTGGCGCGCCGCCAGCGCCGCGGCTGAAGCGCCCGTCAGACCTGCACCCGCGTGCCGAGCTCGACCACGGCGTTGTCCGGCAGGCGGAAGTACTCGGCCACGCTGCCGGCGTTGTGGCTCATCGCGGCGAACAGGCGGTCGCGCCAGCCCGCCAGGCCGCGCGCGCTGCGCGGCACGAAGGTCTCGCGGCTGAGGAAATAGCTGGTCTCGAAGGGCGGCACCGGCAGGCCCTGGGCCTCGCACAGCTTCAGCGCCTTCGGCACGTCGGGCTCGTTCATGAAGCCGAAGTTCAGCGTCACGCGCCAGAAGCCGCGGCCCAGCGGCTCGATCTGCACGCGCTCGGTCATGCCGACCCACGGCAGCTCGTGGAAGCGCACGTGCAGGATCAGGTTGCGCTCGTGCAGCACCTGGTTGTGCTTGAGGTTGTGCAGCAGCGCCTGCGGCACGACCGTCGGGTCGGCCGCGGCATAGACCGCGGTGCGCGCGGCGCGCGGCGCGCTGTCCGGCGCCAGGCCGTCGATGAAGTCGCGCAGTGCCAGGCCGTCGCGGTGCACCGCCGCCAGCGCCTGGGCGCGGCCGCGCTGCCAGGTGCTCATCAGCAGGAACAGCAGGCCGCCGAGCGCCAGCGGCATCCAGCCGCCGTCGAAGAACTTGACCGCGCAACCGGCCACCAGCAGCGCGTCGACCGCGAGGAAGAAGACCGTCGCCGGCACCACCAGCAGTGCCGGCAGCTTCCAGGCGCGGCGCACGACGAACCAGGTCAGCACGGTGGTGATCAGCATCGTCATCGTCACCGCGATGCCGTAGGCCCCGGCCAGCGCCGACGAACTGCCGAAGTGCAGCACCGCCGCCGCCACGCCCGCCAGCAGCGCCCAGTTGACGGCCGGCATGTAGATCTGCCCGGCCTCGCGCGCCGAGGTGTGACGCACCGTCATGCGCGGCAGGAAACCCAGCTGGATGGCCTGGCGCGTCAGCGAGTAGGCGCCCGAGATCACGGCCTGCGAGGCGATGATGGCCGCCAGCGTCGCCAGCGCCAGCGCGGGCCACAGCAGCGCGTCGGGGAAGAGGCGGTAGAACGGGTTCTCGATCGCCGACGGGTCGGCCATCAGCAGCGCGCCCTGGCCCAGGTAGTTGAGCGCCAGCGAGGGCAGCACCAGGAAGTTCCAGGCCAGCTGGATCGGCCGGCGGCCGAAGTGGCCCATGTCGGCGTACAGCGCCTCGGTGCCGGTGACCGCCAGCACGATCGCGCCGATGACGAGGAAGACCTTCCAGCCGCGGCCGGTGGCGAAGGCCCAGGCCTCCAGCGGATTCAGCGCCGCCAGGATGGCCGGCTGGTCGGCGATGTGCACGAGGCCGGTGACCGCGAGCGTCAGGAACCACACCACGATCACCGGCCCGAAGACGCGGCCGACCGCGGCGGTGCCGTGGCGCTGCACGACGAACAGGCCCACCAGGATGCCCAGCGAGACCGGCATGATCCACGGCCCCAGCGCCGGCGCCGCGACCTGCAACCCTTCCATCGCGCCCAGCACCGAGATCGCCGGCGTGATGATGCTGTCGCCGTAGAACAGCGTGGCGCCGAACACGCCCAGCAGCAGCAAGGCACTGCGCAGTCGCGGCCGGTCGCCGACGGCCTGCGCGGCCAGCGCCGTGAGCGCCAGGCCACCGCCTTCGCCGCGGTTGTCGGCACGCAGGATCAGCAGCACGTACTTCAGCGTCACGACCAGCATCAGCGCCCAGAAGATGCACGAGACCGCGCCGACCAGGTGCGTCGCATCCAGCGGCACGCCGGTGGCCGGCGCGAAGATCTCCTTGACGGTGTAGAGCGGGCTGGTGCCGATGTCGCCGTAGACGACGCCGATCGCGGCCAGGGTCAGCGCGGCCAGGCCCTGGCGTTTGGGATGGACGGTCGCGTCGGGCGTCGTCAGGGCGACGGCTTGCGGGGTGTTCATGCGCGAAGGCTCGAAAGTGATCGAGCCCTGAGCGTGCGCGTGCGCGCATCAGGAACGCATAAGCGTCCTCAGGATTCCTCGGGCTCGACCAGCCGGTAGCCGACGCCCGGCTCGGTGAGCAGCAGGCGCGGCTCGGCCGGGTCGGCCTCGAGCTTGGCGCGCAGCTGGCCCATGTAGAGGCGCAGGTAGTGCGTGTGCTCGGTGAAGTCCGCGCCCCACACGTCGGTCAGCAGCTGGCGGTGGGTGACGACCTGGCCGGCGCTGCGCACCAGCCGCGCCAGCAGCTTGAACTCGGTCGGCGTCAGGTGCAGCGCGTGGCCGTCGCGCCGCACGCGCTGCGCCGGCAGGTCGACCTCGACGTCGCCCTGGCGGTACTGCGTCAGCGCCGCCTGCACGGTGGTGCCGCGATGGCGCAGCGCGACGCGCATGCGGGCGAGCAGCTCGCCGATGCCGAAGGGCTTGACCAGGTAGTCGTCGGCGCCGGCGTCGAGCAGGCGGATCTTCTGGCCCTCGGCCTGGCGCGCCGAGATCACCAGCACCGGCAGCGACTGGCGCCGCCGCAGCTGCGCCAGCAGCGCCTCGCCGTCGCCGTCGGGCAGGCCGAGGTCCAGCACGACGAGGTCGGCCGTCGCATGCGCCAGCAAGGCCAGGCCCTCGGACAGGCTGGCCGCGGTCAGCACCTCGAAGCCTTCGACCGCGAGCCCGTCGCGCAGGGTCGCGCGCAGCTCGCGGTCGTCCTCGACCAGCAGGACCTTGAGCGTCACGAAGGCCCCTCGTCCGCCGGGTACGTCGGCCGATCCCCCGGGGGGATGAGGGCCGGCTCGGGAGCGGCCCGGCGCTCGGCCCTCGGGTTCATGACGGCCCCTCCGGGACCGCGCGCGTCGGCAGCACGCACTCGAAGCTGCAGCCGCCGTGCCCGCGCGGCCGCAGGCGCAGCTCGCCGCCGTGGGCGCGCGCGATGGCGCGGCAGACCGCGAGGCCGACGCCGGCGCCGGGCCGTGCAGCCAGCTCGATCCGGGCGCCGCCGTCCATCGGCGCGGCTCCGCGGTGGAAGACCTCGAAGACACGCTCGCGCCAGGCCGGTGCGATGCCGGGGCCGCGGTCGCGGACGGCCAGCACGACGGCCTCGTCCTGGCGCCGCACCAGCAGCTCGACCGGTGCCTCCGCGGGGCTGTACTTGAGCGCGTTGTCGACCAGGTTGTCGAGCAGCTGCGTCATCAGGTGCGCGTCGCACCACAGCAGCGGCAGGCCGGGCTCGAGGCGCGCGCGCACGCGCCGCGTCGGGTCGTGGCGGCGCGCGCGGCGCAGCACGTTGCCAGCGATCTCCTCGGCCGACTCCCAGTCGCAGGCGAGCTGCACGCCGGGCGCGTCGAGGCGCGCGAGCTGCAGCGTGTTGTCGGTCAGGCGGCCCAGCAGCGCGGCCTCGTCGACGATGCGGCGCGCGAGCTGCCGGCGCTGCTCGGGCGCCAGCCGCGCGTCCTGCTCGTCGAGCGACGAGGCGGCGCCCATGATCGCGGCCAGCGGCGTCCGGTAGTCGTGCGAGATCGCGGCCAGCAGCGTGCTGCGCACACCCTGCGCCTGCGCCTCCTCGCGCGCACGCTGCTCGTCGTGCGTCGCGCGGGCCCGCTGCAGCGCCATGCCGAGCGCGTCGCACAGCGCCTGGGCCTGGTCGCGCAGATCGGCGTCGGCGCGCGCCGGCGCGCCCAGGCCGCGCAGCACGGCCGCCCCGAAGCTGCGGCCGCGACCGCGCAGCGGCAGGTACCAGTCGGGCTGCTCCTCGTGGCGACCGCTGCCCGGCCCCATCGGCTGGCCCTGGCGCAGGCAGTGCCAGAGGCCGGCGCACTGGTCGGCATCGGGCTCGCCGACCTGCAGCGCCGAGGCGTCGTCGTTGCCTTCGGGCAAGTGGTCCCTGAGCACCAGCAGCGCCACCGGTGTGCCCGCCGCCGCTGCCAGCGCGGCCTGCAGCGCGCCGGCCTGGGCCAGCGGATCGGCCGCGTCACGCAGGCTGTCGCCCCAGGTGCGCAGCTGCTCGGCGCGCTGCGCCTGGCGTTCGGCGCGCTGCGCCTGGCTGCGCTGCGCGGTCATCAGCGCCGCGACGATGGCGTTGACGACCAGCATCGCGCCCAGCAGCAGGGCGTGCTGGCGCAGGTCGACGGCGAAGGTCCCGCGCGGCGGCACGAAGACCCAGTTGAAGGCACCGACCGCCAGCAGCCCGCCGCCCATCGCCGCCCAGGCCGGCAGCCACAGCGCGGCGATCGCCGAGCTCAGCACCAGCAGCATCGCCAGGCTGGCGAGGTCGACCCGGCCGTCCAGCAGCAGCATCGCCAGCCAGCCGGCCGTCCAGGCCAGCGCGGCCGGCCAGGCCCCGCCGCGGCGGGGTTCACGGCCGGGTTCGCGCGGGGTCGGCGGGCGGTTCATGGGCGCTACGCTAGCAGCGAGTGCATCAGCAAGACATAAGGACGCGATGATCACCCTGCACCACTGCATGAGCGCCCGCTCCTTCCGCCCGCTGTGGGCACTGGAGGAGATCGGCCTGCCGTACACGCTGAAGATGCTGCCCTTTCCGCCGCGGGTGGCGGCGCGGGCCTACCTCGAGATCAACCCGCTGGGCACGATCCCGCTGCTGGAGGACGGCGCGCTGCGCATGACCGAGTCGGCCGCGATCTGCCAGTACCTCGCGGCGCATCACTCGCCGCGCGCGCTGAACGTCGAGGTCGACGAGCCGGAGCACGGCCGCTACCTCAACTTCCTGCACTTCGGCGAAGCCACGCTGACCTTCCCGCAGACCCTGGTGCTGCGCTACACGCGCTTCGAGCCGCCGGAGCGCCGGCAGCCGCAGGTGGCCGAGGACTACGCGAAGTGGTACCACGCGCGGCTGCGCACGCTGGAGCCGCTGCTGGCGGCGCAGGAGCACCTGTGCGCCGGCCGCTTCACCGCCGCCGACATCTCGGTCGGCTACGCGCTGCTGGTGTCCAGCCAGCTCGGCCTGGACGCGCGCTTCACCCCGGCCGTCGCGGCCTACTGGCAGCGGCTGCAGGCGCGCGACGGCTACCGGCGTGCGATGGCGGCACAGGCCGACGCTGCCGCCGCGCAGGGCGTGCCGGCGGAGCATGCCGTGCTCAGCGCGCCGCCCGGCTGAGCGCGAGTCCGTGGCGGGTCAGCCCTGCAGGGCGCGGGTGGTCTTCAGCAGCGCCGACAGCACGCCCTGCAGCGCCTGCTGCTGCTTGTCGTCGGCCAGGCGCCCGTCGTCGGTGAAGGCCTTGTTCGCCTGGCTCACGCCCAGCTGCTGCGGCAGCACCAGCATGCCGAGGTTGAGGCTCAGGAACTGACGCAGCGCCAGCAGGCTGCGGATGCCGCCCAGCATGCCCGGCGACGCGCTCAGCAGCGCGGTCGGCTTGCCGTTCATCGCGGCCTTGTGCTCGGCCAGGCGCGAGACCCAGTCGATCGCGTTCATCAGCAGCGGCGGCGGGAAGGCGTTGTACTCGGGCGAGACCACGAGCACCGCCTGGGCCCAGGCGAACTGCGCCAGCAGCGCGCGCGCGCCGTCGGGCACGCCCTCGGCGGCCTCCAGGTCGCCGTCGTAGATCGGCAGCTCCAGCGCCCGCAGGTCGCTGACGACCGGCTCGGCCCCCAGCTCGCGCAGCAGCGACCCGGCCGCGTGCGCGAGCTTCAGGTTGAAGGACCCGGTGCGTGCGCTGCCGGGGACGATCAGTACACGCAGGGGATCCATCGGTGCTCCTGGGGACTACTTCAATCGGGCCGCCATGGTAGCGACCCGCTCGCCGAACGCCTTCGCCGTCGCCAGGTCGCCGGGCAGCATCTCGTCGACGCCGGCATCCGACGGGCTTTGTGCCATCGCGCCCGCGAAGCTGGCGACGTAGTTGAGGTCGTTGCGGTCGGCGCTCTTCTTGTTGCTGGGCATCATGCCGGTGCCGACCCAGACGCCGCTGTGCTGCATCGCCAGCGTGAAGAGGTAGTGCAGCGTCGACAGCTTGTCGCCGTTCATCGACGCGCTGTTGGTGAAGCCGGCGAAAAGCTTGTCCTTCCAGCCCTGGGTGAACCAGACCTTGCTCGAGGCGTCGGCGAACTTCTTGAACTGCCAGCTGACAGTGCCCATGTAGGTCGGCGAGCCCATCACGATGGCATCGGCCGCGGCCAGCTGCTCCCAGCCGCCCTCGGGCAGGTTGCCCTCGGCATCGATGGCGAGCAGTGTGCCCTTCGCGCCGTCGGCGACGGCCTCGGCCATGCGCCGGGTATGGCCGTAGCCGCTGTGGAAGACGATCACGATCTTGGACATAGGGAACTCCTTCGGGTTGTGGAACTGCAGCGGCGTCGCACGCCTCAGCGTGCGAGGTCGAACACGATCACTTCGGCGTCGCGGCCGTCGCTCAGGGTCAGCAGGCTCTCGCCGTCGATCTGCGCGGCATCGCCGGCCACCAGCGGCTGGCCGTTGACGCTGACCGCGCCCCGCGCCACGTGGACGTAGGCCAGGCGCTTCGGGTCGAGCGCCAGCTCGGCGCGCTCGGCGCCGTCGAAGAGGCCCGCGTACATCGCCGCGTCGGCGTTCAGCTTGACGGCGCCGTCCTTCGCGTCGGGCGAGGCGACGAGCCTCAGTACGCCGCGCTTGGAGGCCGCGTCGAAATGCTTCTGCTCGTAGCCGGGCACGATGCCGCGCGCCTCGGGCAGGATCCAGATCTGCAGGAAGTGCGTGGCCTGGCCGGTCGCGTGGTTGAACTCGCTGTGCTGGATGCCGCTGCCGGCGCTCATGCGCTGCACGTCGCCGGGGACGATGGTGGCGCCGTTGCCGATGCTGTCCTTGTGGCCCAGCGCGCCGTCGAGCACGTAGCTGACGATCTCCATGTCGCGGTGGCCGTGCGTGCCGAAGCCGGTGCCGGGCGCGATGCGGTCCTCGTTGATGACGCGCAGGTTGCCGTAGCCCATGTGGGCCGGGTCGAAGTACTCGGCGAACGAGAAGCTGTGCTGGCTCTTGAGCCAGCCGTGGTCGGCGTGGCCGCGTTCGGCGGACTTGCGCAGGGTGATCATGTCGGGCTCCGTGCGGCGGGGTGTTGTCGCCGCGGTGTAGTCAATGTAGGAGCGGGTCCCTGCGCCATCGATCGGTGCGCCTTGATGGCATCATTCAAATGACTTGAAGGCCGTTGGCATGAGCGATCGCAGAAATGTCCTGACGCCCGAGGCGCTGACGATGGTCGACCTGATCGCGCGCACCGGCAGCTTCGCCGCGGCCGCCCGCGAGCTGGGCAAGGTGCCCTCGGCCCTGACCTACAGCGTGCGCCAGCTGGAAGACGCGCTCGACGTGCTGCTGTTCGACCGCAGCTCGCGCCAGGCCCGGCTCACCGCGGCCGGCGAGGAACTGCTGCACGAGGGTCGACGCCTGCTGCTGGAGATCGACGCGGTGGCCAACCGCGTCAAGCGCGTCGCCACCGGCTGGGAGACCCAGCTGACGATCGCCATCGACAACATCCTGGCGCCGACCGCGGTGTTCGAGCTGGTCGAGGCCTTCTACGCCCTGCGCGTCAGCACCAAGGACGCCCCCGACAGCCCGCCGCCGACGCGGCTGCGCATCCGCAGCGAGGTGCTGTCCGGCACCTGGGAAGCGCTGGCCACCGGCCAGGCCGATCTGGCCATCGGCGGCGTGTTCGAGGCCGGCCCCGGGTCGGGCATCCAGTGCGAGTCGCTGGGCGAGATCGACATGCGCTTCGCCGTGGCGCCGCACCATCCGCTGGCCGCGCTGCCCGAGCCGCTGTCGCCCGAGACCATCGCCCAGCATCGCGTCGTCGCCATCGCCGACAGCGCCCGCAGCTTCGCGCCGATGACGGTCGGCGTGCAGCCGGGCCAGGACGTGCTGACCGTGCCTTCGCTCGCCGCCAAGCTGGAGGCGATGCTGCGCGGCCTGGGCTGCGGCTCGATCCCCGAACCGCTGCTGCGTCGCCATGTCGAGGCCGGTCGCCTGGTGATCAAGACGATGAGCGCGGCGCCGCGCCGCCTCGGGCTGCAGTACGCCTGGCATGCGTCGGGCAGCGCGCGGCCCGGCCTGGCGCTGCAGTGGTGGCTGTCACAGCTGCGCAGCGCGGCGACGCGCAAGGCGCTGCTGGAGCGTCACGCCGGCCTGGTGCTCTGACGGCCCGCGGCGGCGACGCCGCCTCAGTGGCCCATGGGGCTGGCCTTGATCGTGTCGCGCACGCAGCGCATGAAGGCCCGGCCGGCCTGAGGCTCGCAGGCCTTGAAGGCCGCGATCTCGGCGGCGCAGCGCTTCGCATCGTCGCCCTGCAGCGCGCTGCAGTCCAGCGGATGCGCCAGCAGGAACTCGCGGTCGCAGGCGAAGTGCGCCTCGCCCTGGACCGGACTGCAACGCTCGAACATGCGCTGGTGGCGCTCGCAGCGCGCGCGGTCGATGCCGGCGCGCTGGCTGCAGTCCATCTCGTGCGCGGCGGCCGGCGCGGCCACCGCCAGCAGCAGCGCCAGGCCGGACAGGGTGCGGGCGGCGCGCTGCGCCGCGGAGACGTCGGAAACCTGCATCGCAATCTCCTGCATGCGGACGCTCGAAGTTATCAGCTTCCGTGCTGCGATGCGATCGACTCCCGGCGCGTGGCTACCATCGCCGCGTGACCGCCATCGCCTACGTCGGCCGCTTCGCCCCGTCGCCCACCGGCCCGCTGCATGCCGGCTCGCTGGTCGCGGCGCTGGGCAGCTGGCTCGACGCGCGCGCGCACGGCGGCCGCTGGCTGCTGCGCATCGAGGACGTCGACACGCCGCGCTGCGTGCCGGGCGCCGACATGGAGATCCTGCGCCAGCTCGACGCGCTGGGACTGCGCGCCGACGAGCCGCCGCAATGGCAGAGCCGCCGCGAGGCGCCCTACGCGGCAGCGCTCGACCGGCTGATCGCCGCGGGCCGCGTCTACCCCTGCGCCTGCACGCGGCAGGACATCGTGCTGGCCCTGGCCGCGCAGGGCCGCACGCGCGAACGCCATGCCGAGCTGACCTACCCCGGCACCTGCCGGCCGGAACACGGGGGCCTGCGCGGGCGCGCGGCGCGCACCTGGCGGCTGCGCGTCGACGACGGGGCGATGCTGCGCTGGACCGACCGCCGCCTGGGTGCCCAGGTGCAGGACGTCGCGGCCGAGGTGGGCGACTTCGTGCTGCGGCGCGCCGACGGGCTGTGGGCCTATCAGCTCGCGGTGGTGGTCGACGATGCCGAGCAGGCCGTCACCGACATCGTGCGCGGCGAGGACCTCGCCGACAACACGCCGCGCCAGATCCTGCTGCAGCGCGCGCTCGACCTGCCGACGCCGCGCTACCTGCACCTGCCGCTGGTGCGCGCGGCCGACGGCGAGAAGCTCAGCAAGCAGCATGGCGCGCCACCGCTGGACACCGACGATCCGCAAGGCGTGCTGGCCGCGGCCGCGTCGGTGCTGGGCCTGGTGCTCGACCGCCAGGCCTCGACGGCCGCGTGGCTGGACACCGCGGTGGCCGCCTGGCGCCGCGCCGGGCGACCCGCCGGCGTGTAGGAGAACGACTACAGCGTGAAGCGGTGGGCGCCGATGCAGCGCGCGCGGCGCGCTGGCTAACATTCGGTCACAGAGTGCCGCGCCTTCCGCAGCCGTCGTCCGTCCCCACCGCCCCCATGTCCCAGCGCCGCACCTTCATCGTCGAAGACAGTCCCGTCATCCGCGCCAATCTGATCGACACGCTCCAGGAGCTGGCGCCGGTGACGGTGGTCGGCTGGGCCGACTCCGAGGCCGACGCGCTGCACTGGCTGGCCGAACACCCCGAAGGCTGGGACCTGCTGATCGTCGACCTGTTCCTGAAGCAGGGTTCGGGGCTGGGCGTGCTGCGCGCCTGCCGCGAGCGGCCGGTGCACCGCAAGCTGGTGGTCTTCAGCAACTACGCGACCGTGGACCTGCGCATGAAGAGCCTGGAGCTGCGCGCCGACGCGGTGTTCGACAAGTCCAACGAGATCGATGCGCTGATCGCCTACTGCGCCGCGCTCGACGGTGCGCCGACCGGTCCGGGTGCGATCCCGGGCTGAATCACTGGATCAGGCCGTTCTTCAGCGCGTAGTAGGTCAGGTCGCTGTTGGATGCGAGCTTCATCTTCTCCATCACCCGCGTGCGGTAGGTGCTGACCGTCTTCACGCTGAGGCTCAGGCTGTCGCCGATCGCGCCGATGGTCTCGCCCTGCGCCAGGCGCAGGAAGACCTGCAGCTCGCGCTCGGAGAGCTGCTCGTGAGGCAGGCCCTCGCCCTTGCCCGGGTTCAGCTGGTCGGCCAGCAGTTCGGCCACGCCCGGCGTGATGTAGCGCCGGCCGCGCGCCAGCGTGCGCACCGCGTTCAGGATCTCGGACGGATCGCACTCCTTGTTGAGGTAGCCACTGGCGCCCTGCTTCAGCAGCGCGGTGGCGTAGTGCGTCTCGGGGTAGGCGCTGAGCATCAGCACCGGCAGCTCGGGCGCGCGGGCGCGGATGGCCGACAGCACGTCGACGCCGTTCTGGTCGGGCATCGAGACGTCGAGGATCAGCACGTCGATGCCGCCGGCGCGCACCAGGTCCAGCGCATCGCGGCCGTTGGCGGCCTCGGCGACGACCTCGACGTCCATCTGCTCGGCGAGGTACTGGCGCAGCCCGGTGCGCACGATCGCGTGGTCGTCGACGATGGCAACTCGGATGGACATGGTAGGTTCGCGGGAGACGGTGCCGCGAATTCTAGGCTCGCGTCATCGAACCGCGGCAAGGCCGCCTGCACGCCATGATCCACGCAACGAGCTTCCTGTCCCGCTGGCGCGCCGTGGCGCTGAGCTTCCTGCTGGCGCTGGTCACGGCCACGGCCCTGCTGCTGATCAGCGAGACCTCGTACCGTCGCTCGGTCGCGGCCATCAACGATGCGACGCAGGTCTTCGACGTGCGGCTCGACGTGCGCCGGCTGCTGCGCCTGATGGTCGATGCCGAGACCGGCCAGCGCGGCTACCTGCTCACCGGGCGCGAGGAATACCTGGCCCCGTACAACCAGGCGGTGCGCGAGATCGGCGAGCTGCTGCGCCGCCTCGGCCCGCACTACGTGCGCCACCCGCAGCAGGCCGGCGACTTCGAGGCGATGGCGCGCGCGATCGAGCGCAAGCTGTCCGAGATCGACACCACGCTGAAGCTGCGCCGCGAAGGCAAGGACAGCGCCTGGCAGGGCCTCATCGACACCGACATCGGCAAGGACGCGCAGGACACGATCCGCCGATCGGCCGACAAGCTGGAGCAGGCCGAGCTGCAGCGCCTGAACATGCATCAGGACCAGATCAACCAGACGCTGCTGATCGCGCGCCTGGGCGTCGCGACGATGACGGTGCTGAGCGTGCTGGCCTTCTACTTCTACCTGAAGCAGACGCGCGCGCTGGGCGAGCAGCGCGAGCGCCAGCGCGCGCTGCTGCAGGCCGAACGCGACCTGCTCGAGACCGAGGTCGAGCGCCGCACCGAGGACCTGACCGTGCTGGCGCGCCATCTGCAGCACGCGCAGGAGAGCGAGCGCAGCCACCTGGCGCGCGAGCTGCACGACGAGCTGGGGGCGCTGCTGACGTCGGCCAAGCTCGACGTGGCCCGGCTGCAGTCGCGCCTGCCTTCGGCCGCGCCCGAGGTCGCCGAACGCCTGCGTCACCTGAACGCCGCGCTGAACGACGGCATCGCGCTGAAGCGCCGCATCATCGAGGACCTGCGCCCGTCGGCGCTGAGCCACCTGGGTCTGACGGTGTCGCTGGACATCCTGACGCGCGAGTTCGGACAGCGCTCCGGCCTGGCCGTGCACACCGCCTTCGACCCGGTGCAGCTGGACGAGAGCGGCGAGCTGACGGTCTACCGCTTCGTCCAGGAGGCGCTGACCAACATCGCCAAGTACGCGAAGGCCGGCCGCGTCGACGTGGGCCTGCACGCCACCGACGACGGCGTCGAGGTGACGGTGCAGGACGACGGCGCGGGCTTCGATCCGGCACAGGTGCGACGCAGCGCGCACGGCCTGAGCGGCATGCGCTTCCGGGTCGAGGCCGAGGGCGGCCGCATGCAGCTGAAGTCGCAGCCCGGCCAGGGCACGCGACTCACCGCCTGGCTGCCGCTGGCCACGGCGGCCGACGCCGAGCCCGCCGTCGACGGCACGGCCTGAGCGTCCGCGGGCGGCGCCTGTCGGCGCCGTCCTACAGCCCCGCGCAGCGTCGGACGACGCGCGCGGACGGTGCCGCCTGATGGGCGCGCGATGGGGCAATTTCTACAGTGGAGTCACAGCGAAGGCATGGCGTCTTCGCCGGACTCCTGGCCGCAGTCGGGAGCCTCACAACCTCAGGAGCCCGTCATGCTGCATTACGCCGTCGTCTTCTTCGTCATCGCCCTGATCGCCGCCGTGTTCGGCTTCGGCGGCATCGCCGCCAGCGCGGCCGGCATCGCCCAGGTGCTGTTCTTCATCTTCGTCGTGCTGGCCGTGCTGAGCTTCCTGTTCGGCGTGTTCCGCAAGTGACGACCCGCCGAGCGTTCCACCCCGCCCATCAACCCACCCCAAGGAGCCCGACATGAACACCCGCACCAACTCCATCCAGCCCCAGGTCCAGGAAGCGGCGCATGCCGCCGTCCGACTCGCCGGCCAGGCCGAAGACCTGGCCGTGCGCGGCCTCGACGCCGTGCGCGATGGCGCCCACCAGCTGCGCAGCCGTGCCGCCGACGCCACCGACCGTGGTGTGCAGTACGTGCAGGAAGAGCCGGTCAAGGCGGTGATGATCGCCGCGGCCGCCGGCGCCGCGCTGATGGTGCTGGCGCAGTGGGCGACCTCGCGCCGCCGCGAGCGCGCCTGATCCGCGCACCGCACCGAGGCGCCGCGACATGCTGCCCCTGCTGCGCGCCCTGGCCGGCGAACCCGGTGCGCTGGTTGACCATGCGACCGCGTACGCCGATCTCGCCGGCGAGGAACTGCAGCGCCTGGGGCAAGGCTGGTCGCGGCGCCTCGCCTGGTTGATCGCGGCCGGGGCCTCGGCGCTGGCCGCGCTGGTGCTGGCCGGCGTGGCCTTGCTGCTGTGGGCCACGCTGCCGGCGCCCGACGCCTCGCGGCTGTGGCTGCTGTGGGCCGTGCCGGCGCTGCCGGCGCTGTTGTCCGTCATCGCCGTCGCCGCGGCCCGCCACAGCGCGCAGCAACCCGCCTTCGCCGAACTACGCGGCCAGCTGCGTCAGGACCTCGAGCTCGTGCGCGAGGGCCTGGCATGAGCGCGTCGGCGGCGCAGCGGCTGGAGGCCTCGCGCGCGCGACTGCGCAGCGCCTGGCAGGCCCGGCGCGGCGACGCATCGCCGGGTGGCCTGCCACCGTCCGGTGACGGCCTGCTGCCGTGGCTGGAACACGCCCTGACCTCGTGGTGGAACAAGCATCCGCTCAAGGGCATCGCGCAGGTCGCCGCCGATGTCGCGGAGCCCGCCGCGCGCAGTCTGCTGACACCCGAGGCCGAGCGCCATCCGCTGCGCCTCGTCGCGCTCGCGGCCGGCGCCGGTGCGCTGGTGATCGCCGTGCGTCCCTGGCGCTGGTTGCCGCAGGCGGCGCTGTCCTCGCTGCTGCTCGGGGCGCTGTGGCCGCACGGCAGCCTGCAGCGCTGGCTGAGCGGCGGCGGGCTGATGCGCTGGCTGGCGAGCGGCGAGCTGAGCCGCCTGGTCGCCGGCCTCGCGGGCGCACCGGCCGCTGCCGATGCACCGACCCCGGCATCGCCGGCGAGTGCGGCGTCGACCGCTTCGCCCGCCGCACAAGCCGATGCGGCCATGTCCTACAGCGCACCGCGACCCGCGCCGATGGCGACCACTGCGACCGATTCCTAGAGTCGAGTCAACAGAAATCGAATGAAGCGCACTCCATGTCCCGGCCCCCCGTCTCGCTGCTGCTGCTGCCCTGCGTCCCGGTCGTCGCCCCGGCGTCGGCCCGGGCCCAGGCAGCGATGAGCGAGGCGCCCCCGGCCATCGCCTGGTATGCGCTGCTGATCGTGGTGTTCGCGCTGCTCGTCGTCGTCGGGCTGCTGGCCAGCCGGCGCGAGGACCACGACGAGTTGCCCGAGATCCAGCCCGAGACCCCGCGCCAGCCCCGCGCACCGCGCAAGGCCGGCAACACCAAGGAGCCCACGAGATGAACAAGACCCTCGAACCGCAACAACTCACGCTCGACGAGAAGGCGTTGAAGGCGGCGACCCGCGACCTCGACGAAGGCGCGGTGACGCCGAGCTACGGTCCGTGGCGCGACGGCATCGTGCGCCTGCTCAACGGCGCGCTGGCCACCGAGCTGGTCTGCGTGCTGCGCTACAAGCGCCACCACTTCACCGCGCACGGCATGTCCTCGCCCCAGGTGGCCGAGGAGTTCATGGTCCATGCGAACGAGGAAGCCGCGCACGCCGACAAGCTGGCGCAGCGCATCGTGCAGCTGGGCGGTGAGCCGGACTTCTCGCCGGACGGTCTGCTGGAGCGCAGCCACGCGGACTACGACACCTCACTGGACCTCAAGGCGATGGTCAGGGCCAACCTGGTGGCCGAGCGTATCGCGGTCGAGGCCTACCGCCAGATGATCGGCCTGATCGGGGACACCGACCCCACGACGCGCCGCCTCCTC
Organism: uncultured Methylibium sp.; assembly: GCF_902826655.1. Taxonomy (GTDB): domain Bacteria; phylum Pseudomonadota; class Gammaproteobacteria; order Burkholderiales; family Burkholderiaceae_C; genus Methylibium. The sequence goes on from NZ_CADEFR010000001.1 coordinate 35,464, forward strand.
GAGGACATCCTGCGCGACGAGGAAGAACACGCCGACGAGCTGAAGGACCTGCTGGAGCGCTGAGCGCCCTGCAATCCGTCGGCACGTCGACACGAAACGGCCGCGCGGGTGGGGCCGCTCTCACCGAGATCCACCCGCAAACCCCAACCCATCCAAGGAGCCACACCATGCTGAACCTTCGCACCCTCATCGTGACCGCCGCCACCGTCACCACGCTGGCCGTGACCAGCGGCTGCGCCGTGACCCGCGGTCAATCCACCGTCGGCCAGTACGTCGACGACGCCACCATCACCACCTCGGTGAAGGCCAAGCTGGTCGAGGACAAGACCGTCGACGCCGCGGCGATCAGCGTCGAGACGCTGAACGGCACCGTGCAGCTGTCGGGCTTTGCCAAGAGCTCGGCCGAGAAGGAACAGGCCGAGGTGCTGGCGCGCCGGGCCAATGGCGTCAAGGACGTGAAGAACTCGATCGTCGTGAAGAGCTGAGCGCAAGCCGGTTCTTCGTTTTTCCCACCACCACCACTGCAAAGGAGCAGCACATGAACTGGGACCGCATCGAAGGAAACTGGAAGCAGATCAAGGGCAAGGCCAAGGAGCAATGGGGCAAGCTGACCGATGACGAGCTCGACGTCATCGCCGGCAAGCGCGACCAGCTCGCGGGCAAGATCCAGGAGCGCTACGGCCTGGCCAAGGACGAGGCCGAGAAGCAGGTCACGACCTGGGAGCAGAGCGCCCGCGACGAGTGGTTCACCGAAGGTGGCGGCCCGCGCCGTCACTGATCGGTCGCCCTGACCACCGCGCTTCCAGAACCGACGACTGAAGCGCGAAGGCCCGGCCTCCTGATGGAGGCCGGGCCTTCACGCTGGGCGCCGGGTTCAGAGCGAGAGGAAGTGGTCCCGGTAGTGCAGCAGCTCGTCGATCGACTCGTGGATGTCGGCCAGTGCGGTGTGGGCCTGGGCCTTCCTGAAGCCGTCCAGCACGCCGGGCTTCCAGCGCCGCGCCAGCTCCTTGAGCGTGCTCACGTCGAGGTTGCGGTAGTGGAAGAAGCCCTCCAGGGCCGCCATGTCCTTGGCGAGGAAGCGCCGGTCCTGGCAGATCGAGTTGCCGCACATCGGCGACTTGCCCGCCGGCACGTACTGCTTCAGGAAGTCGATGACGCGACGCTCGGCCTCGGCCTCGTCGATGGTCGACGCCTTGACGCGGTCGATCAGGCCGCTCCGGCCGTGGGTGCCCTTGTTCCAGGCGTCCATCGCGTCGAGCACCGCATCGCTCTGGTGGATGGCGAAGACCGGGCCTTCGACGCGCAGCGTCAGGCCGGGGTCGGTGACGACGACGGCGATCTCGATGATGCGGTCGGTGACGGGGCTCAGGCCCGTCATCTCGAGGTCGATCCAGATCAGGTTCTGGTCGTTGCGGGCCAGGGCGGGCGGCGGGGCGGTGGAGGTGTCGGTCATGGGTGATCCTGCGGAGGGGCGGATTGTCGTTCAACACCTAAAATCCCCGGCATGCTCTCGCTCGTGCTGACCCTGCATTTCGCCGCCTTCCTGGTGCTGTCGCTGCTGACGAAGGCGTGGCTCGCCACGCGGCAGATCCGCCACGTGGCGGCCCATCGCAGCGCGGTGCCGCCGGCCTTCGCCGGCACGGTCAGCCTCGAGGCCCACCAGCGCGCCGCCGACTACACGCTGGCCAGGCTGCGCTTCGGCCTGCTGACGATGGCCTTCGGTGCCGCCGTGCTGCTGGGCTGGACGCTGCTCGGCGGGCTCGACGCGCTGAACACCTGGATGCTCGCCCATGCGCTGCCCGTGCTGGGCGCGATCGGCTACCAGCTCGCGCTGCTGGCTGCCTTCGTGCTGATCGGCGTCGTGCTCGACCTGCCCTTCGAGGCCTGGAGCACCTTCCGTCTCGAGCAGCGCCACGGCTTCAACCGCAGCACGCCCGGCCTGTGGCTGGCGGACCAGGGCAAGGGCCTGCTGATCGGCGCGCTGCTCGGGGGGCCGATCGTCGCGCTGATCCTGTGGCTGATGGGCGCGGCCGGCGCCACCTGGTGGCTGTGGGCCTGGGGCGTGTGGGTCGCCTTCAACCTGGCCATCCTGTGGCTCTATCCGACCTTCATCGCACCGCTCTTCAACAAGTTCCAGCCGCTGGAAGACGGCGCGCTGAAGGCGCGCGTCGAGGCGCTGATGGCACGTTGCGGCTTTGCCGCGCAGGGCCTGTTCGTGATGGACGGCAGCCGCCGCTCGGCCCATGCCAACGCCTACTTCACCGGCTTCGGCAACGCCAAGCGGGTGGTGTTCTTCGACACGCTGCTGGGCAAGCTGACGCCGGCCGAGGTCGAGGCCGTGCTGGCGCACGAACTGGGCCACTTCAAGCACCGCCACGTGACGAAGCGGATGGTGTCGATGTTCGCGCTCAGCCTCGCCGGCTTCGCGCTGCTGGGCTTCCTGTCGCAGCAGAGCTGGTTCTACGCCGGGCTGGGCGTGCAGCCTGCGGCGGGCGCGCCGAACGACGCGCTCGCGCTGCTGCTGTTCATGCTGGCCGGCCCGGTGTTCGCCTTCTTCGTGACACCGGTCTTCGCCGGCCTGTCGCGGCGCCACGAGTTCGAGGCCGACGCCTATGCCTGTGCGCAGGCCAGCGCGAGCGACCTGCGCGCCGCGCTGCTCAAGCTCTACGAGGACAACGCCTCGACGCTGACGCCCGACGCGCTGTACGTGCGCTTCTACTACTCGCACCCGCCGGCCTCGGAGCGGCTGGCGGCGATGGGCGCGCTGGAGCCGGCCGCATGAAGCTCGCCGACCAGCGCTGCCTGCCGATGGAGGGCCATCACGCGATGACGCCCTACGAGATCGGGCAGTACCTCGGCATGGTCAGCGGCTGGGCCGCGGTCGACGGCGCGATCGAGAAGACCTACGAGTTCGCCAACTACCACGAGACCATCGCCTTCGTGAATGCGCTGGCCTGGATCGCCAACCGCGAGGACCACCACCCCGACCTCGCGGTCAGCTACAGCCGTTGCGCGGTGCGCTTCAACACCCACTCGGTGGGCGGCCTGTCGATCAACGACTTCATCTGCGCCGCCAAGCTCGACGCATTGATCACGTGATGAAGGGCGCGGCTTGAGCCGCAGCGTCGAACTCGACCTCGGCCTGGTGGTGTCCGGCCACGGCCGCCACTACATCGTCGAGACGCCGGAGGGCCGGCGCCTGATCTGCCATCCGCGCGGCAAGAAGAGCGATGCCGTCGTCGGCGACCGCGTGCGCTGGCAGTCGACGGGGGGCGACCACGAGGAGGGCGTGATCGAGCACATCGAGCCGCGCCGCAACCTGCTGTTCCGTCAGGACGAGTGGAAGACCAAGTCCTTCGCCGCCAACCTCGACGGCCTGCTGGTGTGGCTGGCGGTCGACCCGGCGCACAGCGAGTCGCAGCTCGCGCGCGCGCTGATCGCCGCCGAGTCCGCCGGCATTGGCGCGACGATCGTGCTGAACAAGACCGACCTGCCCGAGCACGCGACGCAGCGCGCGCGACTCGATGCCTATGTCGCGATGGGCTACGGTCTGGTCGAGGTGTCGCTGAAGACCGATCGCGAGGCCTCGCGTGCGCGCCTGCTGCCGCTGCTGCAGGGCCGCGCGACGCTGTTGCTGGGCCCGTCGGGTGCCGGCAAGAGCACGCTGATCAACGCACTGGTGCCCGACGCCGGCGCGCAGGTCGGCGAGATCTCGCAGGCGCTGAACTCGGGGCGCCACACCACGACGACGACGCAGTGGTACTGGCTGGACCGCGAGGTCGGCAGCGCACTGATCGACTCGCCGGGTTTCCAGGAGTTCGGCCTGCGCCAGGTCGGGGCCGCCTCGCTGCCGGCCTGCATGCCCGACCTGCGCGCGCATGCCGGCGGCTGCAGGTTCTACAACTGCACGCACCGTCATGAACCCGGCTGCGCGGTGATCGCTGCGGTCGAGCGCGGCGAGATCAGCGCGAGCCGCTGGCGCATCTACGGCGAACTGCTGGACGAGCTGGCGCGCACGCGCTGGTAGCGGCCCGCGCCCCGCTAGGCGGGCTCGTACATCACGTTGATGCGCGCCACGATCTTGGCGACGTCGCCCGTCACGCGCGCGCCGACGTGCAGCACCGACCCCGGCCCGAAGCCGTGGCGGAACAACAGCGCCGAGCCCTTCCTGGGCACCACGTCGACGATGCGGCCGTCGGGGCGGAACAGCTGGGTGTGACCGCCCTCGACGCCGTCCTCGGGACCGTTGAGGTAGAGCAGCATCGTCAGCATCGAGCGCAGGGGCGACGGCCACTCGACCATGCGCCGGCCCGAGGCGTCGAGACCGTAGCCGGGCCAGTCGCCGTCGGTGTGGCGGTTGAACACGTCGCCGCGGTCGTAGCGGTACATGTTGAGGCGGTGGCTGAGCCGGCCATGCAGCCGCGGGCCATCCAGCGCCTGCGGCAGCAGCGCCGCGATGCGCGCGTGGATAGGCCCGAGCAGGCGCTCGTCGGCCACCCAGTGCACCGACTTGTTCATGCGCATGCCGGGCGCCGTGCGGATGCCGGGTGCCGCCTCGCGGTAGCCCAGCGACCCGGCCGCGCCGGCGATGGCGTCGGCCTCGTCGGGCGCGACGACATCACCGATCGTGAAGGCCAGCAGGCCGCCGAGCTCGATGTCATCGCGGCGCGGCCGCAGTTCGGGCCGCGGCTGCAGCGCCAGGCCGGGCTGCAGCGCGTGGATCGGCGTGTCGTCGACCAGGCCACCCATCGGCAGGGAGCCGGGCATCGTCGCGACGACGATGCCGCGCTGCGCCAGGACCGCTTCGTTCATCGATCCCATGCTGGCCTCACCAGCTGCCCACGTTGGGCATCGAGGCCCAGGGCTCGGCCGGCGGCAGCGAACCGCCGCGCTGCAGCAGTTCGATCGAGATGTCGTCGGGCGAGCGCACGAAAGCCATGCGGCCGTCGCGCGGCGGCCGGTTGATCGTGATGCCGTGGTCGACGAGGCGCTGGCACATCGCGTAGATGTCGTCCACCGCATAGGCCAGATGGCCGAAATTGCGGCCGCCGGTGTAGGCCTCGGGGTCCCAGTTGTAGGTCAATTCGACCTGGGCCTCGGTGTCGCCGGGCGCGGCCAGGAAGGCCAGCGTGAAGCGGCCCTGGGGCACCTCGCGTCTGGCGATCAGCTCGAGGCCGAGCGCGTCGCGATAGAAGCGCAGCGATGCGTCGAGGTCGGTGACGCGCACCATCGTGTGCAGGTATTTCATCGGGGACGATCCGGACCGGTGGAGACCGGCCGGATTGTCCGGGCGATGGCCCAGGCCCTGCCGGGCCAGGGACTTCTTTCTCGGGTCTAGCGACCGTCGCGCTGGCCGAAACGCGGGCCGCCTTCGCGACGCGGCCCCTTGCCGGCGTAGCCGCCGCCCGGACGGCCGGCGCCGCCGCGGTTCTGGCCGTGGCGCTGGCCCGGCATCGGCTTGGCGGGGCGAGGCCTCGGCGGCGTCGGCTCCAGGCCGGCAATGACGCTGGCCTCGATGGTCTGGCGCGTGTAGGCCTCGATCGCACGGATCTTGCCGCGCTCGCGATGCTCGGCGATCGTGATCGCCATGCCGGCGCGGCCGGCGCGGCCGGTGCGGCCGATGCGGTGCACGTAGTCCTCGGCCTTCATCGGCAGGCCGAAGTTGATGACGTGGCTGATGCTGGGCACGTCGAGGCCGCGCGCGGCGACGTCGGTGGCGACCAGCACGCGCACGTGACCGTCGCGCACGTTCTGCAGGCGGCGGTTGCGCACCGCCTGCGGCATCGCGCCGTGCAGCGCGATGGCCGAGTGGCCCATCTGCTGCAGCGCCTCGGCGATGGCCTCGGTGTCGATCTGGGTGCTGGCGAAAACGACCGCCTGGTCGACCTCGGTGTCGCGCAGCCAGTGCTCGAGCAGCTTCTGCTTGTGGCCCATGTCGTCGGCCCAGTGCAGGGTCTGGGTGATGTCGGCGTGCACGTCGTGCGCGGTCGCCAGTTCCAGGCGGCCCGGGTTGCGCATCAGCTTGGCGGCCAGCGCCATGATGCGCGGCGCGAAGGTGGCCGAGAACATCAGCGTCTGCTCGCGGGCGGCGGTCGCATCCTGGATCGCAGCCAGGTCTTCGGCAAAGCCGAGGTCCAGCATGCGGTCGGCCTCGTCGACCACCAGCACCTGGGTCGCGTCGAGCTTGATCTGGCCGCGGGTGTGCAGGTCCAGCAGGCGGCCCGGCGTGGCGATGACGATCTGCGCGCCGCGCAGGTCGAACAGCTGCTTGCCGAAGGGCATGCCGCCCACGACGGTGGCGACGCGCAGGCCGCGCACGGCGTCGCGCATCGGGTGGTGCTTGCCTTCGGCGCGCATCGCGTCGCCGACACCGCGCATCAGGTCGATGGCGTCGGAGGCCACCTGCTGCGCGAGTTCGCGCGTGGGGCACAGCACGACGATGCGCGGCGCGGCCACGCGGCCGACCTCGGCCACCGGCGCATGCAGCAGGCGATGCAGCAGCGGCAGCAGGAAGGCCGCGGTCTTGCCGCTGCCGGTCTGGCTGCTCACCATCCAGTCGCCGCCCTTCAGCGCGGCCGGGATGGCCTGGGCCTGCACCGAGGTGGGTTGCGTGAAGCCCAGCTGGGTCACGGCATGCAAAAGGGGAGCGGCGAGGCCCAGGGCCTCGAAATTCGAAACGTCAGTCACAGTTCAACCGCCGGGGTGACCGGCGGGTCCGTCAGCGCCGTGGACTATCCACGGCAGGTTGGTTCAACACATCGACCAACAGACGGAACGCACGGTGTGCGGGCCTGGAAGCAATGCGCCTGGGAGCGCGAGGCCGGACTGGTGACGACATGCAAGAGCCCCGGTCGCCCGGGGCGCACCGCACTTGTTGCGGCGCAGCGAGATTGTCGCACAGGCCGGCGTCGCGTGCCTGGGTCCGGCTCTCCAACGGGCCAGTTCCTAGAATGCCGCATGACTTCATCCGCAATTCCAGACTGGCTGCAGCCCCTGGGCCACGGCATCCACGCGATCGACACCGGCTTCGTGCGGCCGCGTTTCGACGCGGCCTACCTGATCGTCGAGAACGGCCGCGCCGCCTACGTCGACACCGGCACCAACGAGGCCCTGCCCCGGCTGCTGGGCGCGCTGGACGTGCTGGGCCTGGCACGCGATGCGGTGGACCACGTGATCGTCACGCACGTGCACCTGGACCACGCCGGCGCCGCCGGCTCGCTGATGCGCGAGCTGCCCGCGGCGCGGCTGGTGGTGCATCCGCGCGGCGCCCGGCACATGATCGACCCGAGCGCGCTGGTCGACGGCGCCAGCGCGGTCTACGGCGCCGACGAGGTCGCGCGCACCTACGGCGTGGTGCAGCCGGTGCCGGCCGAACGCGTGCTGAGCACGGAGGACGGCATGACGCTGGACCTGGCCGGGCGGCCGCTGCTGTTCATCGACACGCCCGGCCACGCCCGACACCACCATTGCATCTGGGACGAACGCAGTCGCGGCTGGTTCAGCGGCGACACCTTCGGCATGTCGTACCCGGAGTTCGTCACGCCGCGCGGCCGCTACCTGCTGCCGACGACGACGCCGGTGCAGTTCGAGCCCGACGCGCTGAAGGCCTCGGTCGCGCGCATGCTGGAGCGCCGGCCGCTGTGCATGTACGTCACGCACTACGGCCGCCTCGACGCGGTCGACGCGATGGCGGCGCAGCTCGCCGAGCAGGTCGACGCGATGGTCGCGCTGGCGCGCCCGATGCAGGCGGTGCCCGAGCGCCACGCGGCGTTGAAGCAGGCCCTCGCGGTGCTGTACCGCGAGCGGCTGCGCGCCGAGGGCAGCACGCTCGACGATGCCCGCATCGACGCGCTGCTGGAAGTCGACGTCGAGCTCAATGCCCAGGGCCTGGGCGTGTGGCTGGACCGCGAGAGCCGCGACTCCGGGAGGCGCGCATGAACGCCGTGAACTTCGCATTGGCCGGCAAGGTGGCCGTGATCACCGGCGCGGCCCAGGGCATCGGGGCGGCCTGCGCCGAGCGATTCGCGCGCGAGGGCGCGCCGGTGGCGCTGTGGGACGTCGACGACGCGCGGGGTGAGGCGCTGGCAGGTCGGCTTCGCGCATCGGGTGCGCAGGCGCTGTACGCGCATTGCGACGTGTCGAAGGCCACCGAGGTGCAGGCGGCGCTGGCAGCGACGCTCGCCGAGTTCGGCCGCGTCGACGTGCTGGTCAACAACGCCGGCATCTTCAAGGCCGCCGATTTCCTGGACGTCACCGAGGCCGACTGGGACGCGGTGATCGCGGTCAACCTCAAGGGCCACTTCCTCGTCGGCCAGGCCTGCGCGCGCACGATGGCCGCTCAGGGTGCCGGCGCGATCATCAACATGAGTTCGGTCAACGGCCTGATGGCGATCCCGGCGATCGCCAGCTACAACGCCAGCAAGGGCGGCATCAACCAGCTGACGCGCGCGATGGCGCTGGCGCTGGCCGACCGCGGCGTGCGCGTCAACGCCGTCGCGCCCGGCACGATCGCGACCGAGCTCGCGGCGCAGGCCGTGCTGACCAGCGAGGACGCCAAGCAGCGCATCCTCGGCCGCACGCCGATGCGTCGCCTGGGCGAGCCGGCCGAGATCGCCGACATCGTGGCCTTCCTGGCCAGCGATGCCGCGAGCTACATGACCGGTCAGATCGTCTACGCCGACGGCGGACGGCTGGCGCTGAACTACACGATTGCCGCGGCGTGAGCCTCGAAGCCTTCGCCGTCTCGACCGGCGTCGTGGCCCTCAGCGAGATCGGCGACAAGACGCAGTTGCTGGCGCTGCTGCTGGCCGCGCGCTTCCGGCAGCCGCTGGCCATCGTGCTGGGCATCCTGGTCGCGACGCTGGCCAATCACGCCATGGCCAGTGCGCTCGGCGCCTGGGTGCAGGGCGTGGTGCCGGCCGAGACGCTGCGGTGGGCCCTGGCGATCAGCTTCTTCGCGGTCGCCGCGTGGACGCTCAAGCCCGACCAGCTCGACGAGGACGAGCCGCCGCCGAGCCGCTCGCCGATGGGCGTGTTCGGCATCACCGTGGTGGCCTTCTTCCTGGCCGAGATGGGCGACAAGACGCAGATCGCGACCGTCATGCTGGCGGCCCAGTACGCCTCGCTGCTGACGGTGACGGCCGGCACCACGCTGGGCATGATGCTGGCCAACGTGCCCGCCGTGCTGCTGGGGGACCGGGCGGTGCACTTCGTGCCGCTGCACTGGGTGCGGCGCATCGCCGCCGGTGTCTTCGCGGTGCTGGGGGTGCTGGTGCTGGCCGGCGTCGGGCTCTGAGCACCGCCCGGGCCGTCGCTCAGGCGGCCTGCGGCCGCAGCGCCGGCCGCGCTTCCTTGATCGGCAGGTGCACCAGCGCGGCGCCGAAGGCCAGCAGGATGTCGGCGATCCAGATCGCGTCGTAGCTGCCGGTCCACTCGAAGGCCTTGCCGCCGAAGTAGGCGCCCAGGAAGCCGCCGAGCTGGTGCGCCAGCATCACGATGCCGAACAGCGTCGCCATGTTCGTCGGGCCGAAGAACTTCGCCACCAGGCCTGCCGTCGGCGGCACGGTCGACAGGAAGGTGAAGCCGATCACCGCGGCGAACACCAGCATCGTGAACTCGGTCTTCGGCGCCAGCAGGAAGATCAGCACGGCGACGCCGCGCGTGGCATAGACCAGCGACAGCAGCGACTTCATGCGCCAGCGCCCGCCCTGGTAGCCGATGGCCCAGCCCATCGCGAAGCTGCCGACGATGTTGAAGAGGCCGACGACGGCCAGCGACCACGCCCCGATCGATGGCGGCAACTGGCAGGCCGCGACCACCCCCGGCAGGTGCGTCGCGATGAAGGCGACGTGGAACCCGCAGACGAAGAAGCCGGCGCACAGCAGTCGATAGCTCGGGTCGGCGAGCGCGGCGCGGATGGCCTCGCGCGTGGTCTGCGGCCGGGCACCCGATACAGCGAGATGCCTGGCGTTGCCGCGCAGCACCCAGGCTGCCGGCAAGGCGAGCAGCACCATGACCGCCATCGCCTGCATCGCCGCCACCCAGCCGACCGCCACGGTGAGGCCCTGCGCGATCGGCGCGAAGAGGAACTGCCCGAAGGAGCCGCCGGCGTTGACGATGCCGGTGGCCATGCCGCGCTTCGCGGGCTCGATCAGGCGCGTCGTCGCCGCCATCAGCACCGACGGACCAGCCATGCCCGCGCCGCCGGCCGCCAGCACGCCGATCGCGAAGATCAGGCCGGGCGTGGTGTGCATGAAGGGCGTCAGCGCCGTGCCCAGCGCCACCAGCAGCACGCCGACGAAGAGCACGCGGCCGGCGCCGATCCGGTCGGCCACGATCCCGGCGAAGGGTTGCGTCAGGCCCCACCACAACTGCCCGAACGCGAAGGCCAGGCTGATGCTGCCGATGCCCAGCCCGGTGCTGGTGTTGAGGGTGTTCAGGAACAGCCCCATCGACTGGCGCATGCCCATTGTCAGTGCGAAGGTGCCGGCCGCCGCCAGCAGCACCAGCCAGAGCAGGGGCCGCTGGATCGCCGGAGCCGAGGGCTCACTCATCGTCGTCCCCGGCATCGAGCCGCTGCAGGCAGTCGTCCAGCAAGGCGTGCAGCGCCGCCACCTGCGGCGGGCCGAGCCGGTCGTTCAGCGCCAGCTGCGCCTGCTTCCAGGCGCGCTGGCCTTCGGCACGCTTGGCACGGCCGCCATCGGTCGCTTCGACCAGCCGGCTGCGCGCGTCCTCGCCCGGGGAGAGCGTGACCCAGCCCTGGGCGATCAGCGGCTGCAGGTTGCGCGTCAGCGTCGACGCGTCCAGCCGCATCCACGTGGCCAGGTCCGACGGTCGGATCGGGCCGAGCTTGACGACGTGCGACAGCAGTGAGTACTGCGTGTTCTTCAGTCCCGTCGGCGCGACGTAGGCGTCGTAGTGACGCGTCACGGCCCGGCTCAGCTGACGCAGCTTGAGGTTGGTGCAGCCCTGGGGGGCCGCGACAGCGACGGGATCGGTCGGCATGCTTTGATTGTAGCTACAATTGTTGTATCTACAACTTTCAGGGCGATCCGATGAGCAAGCTCCCCACCGCCGAGGCCGAAGCCACCCTCGCCCGCTGGCAGGCCGATGAAGCCGCCCTGCGCACCCGCTCGACGGCCAGCGGCATCAGCCGCCTCGACCAGGTCGCGCCCTTGAGCGGCCTGGAGCTCTTCGAGGCCCTGCTCGCCGGCGCGCTGCCGCGCCCGCCGATCAACGACACGCTCGACTTCATGCTGGTCCACATCGAGCACGGCCACGCCGTGTTCCAGGGCCGGCCCCAGTTCCGCCACTACAACCCGCTTGGCACGGTCCACGGCGGCTGGTTCGCGACCCTGCTGGACTCCGCCGTGGGTTGCGCCGTCCATTCGGCCCTGCCGGTGGGCAAGACCTACACGACGCTGGAGCTGAAGATCAACCTCGTCCGCGCACTGACGGACAAGGTGCCCCTGGTGCGGGCCGAAGGCCGTGTGATCCACCTCGGCCGCAGCACGGCCACGGCCGATGCACGCCTGGTCGGCCCGGACGGCACGCTCTACGCGCACGCGTCGACCACCTGCTTCATCATGGATCTGCCGAAGCCGCAGCCTGCGCAGCCCGCGTAAGAGCCGGTAAACGGCGTGCGGCACGTGGCTTTTCGCGCGATGCGGGCGCGCCCTGCCCCTTGACGCCGACGGCCGCGGGACGCTACCTTGTTGCCGTGCAGCAAGGTCTCGATTTCGACCCCGAACCGGCCTGCGTCGACGGTGGCGGCGCGATGGCGGTCACGCCGCTGCGCGACCCCGAACCGCTGCTGGCCCGCACGATGGCGGCACGCGGCCATCGCGATCTCTGGGTCTTCGGCTATGCCTCGCTGATCTGGCGGCCGGAATTCGACGCCGCCGAGCAGCGCCTCGCGCGGGTCCACGGCCAGCACCGCGCGCTGCAGATGCGCTCGCGCATCAATCGCGGCACGCCGGAGCGGCCCGGTCTGGTGTGCGCGCTGGTGCCCGGCGGCTCGTGCTCGGGCATGGTCTACCGGATCGAGGCGGCGCGCGCCGACGCCGAGTTGCGGCGCCTCTGGGACCGCGAGATGTTCACCGGTGTCTACGATCCGAAGTGGCTGCAGTGCCAGACCTCGCAGGGTCCGGTGACGGCGCTCGCGTTCACGCTCAGCCGCACCAGCCCCAACTTCACGGGCGACATCGACGACGACACGCTGCTCGGCATCCTGCGCCATGCGCGCGGCCGCTTCGGCAGCACGCTCGACTATCTGGTGGAGACCGCCGCCTGCCTGCGCCGCTGCGGCATCCGCGACGCCGCGATCGAGCGCCAGGTGGCGCTGGCGCGCCGCGCCGGCCTGACCGCCTGAGCCTCAGGCCAGCTGCGCGCCGCTGCGGCTGACCTCGAAGGCGCGCATGCGCTCGAGGTCGTCGCCGGTGTCGAGGTCCATCAGCACGCCGGCGTCCTCGACGTCGACGCCGTGCGCCGGGTAGCGCCCGATCAGTCGGCGTGCGCCCTCGTCCCCGCCCAGCGTGACCAGTTCGGAGTAGATCTCGGCCGCGAACGCCACGGGGTGGCCGCGCCGACCGCGGTACTGCGCATAGACGACCGGGTGCTGCGGCATCGCGGCCGCCACCGCACGCAGCGTCGCCGGCTCGACCAGCGGCATGTCGCCCGGCAACACGAGCCAGCCGCCCGCATTGGCACGGGCCGACACGCCGCAGGCGATCGAGTAGCCCATGCCCAGCGGCAACCCGCTGTCGTCCTGCCCGACCTCGGGCACCAGCACGATGTCGCGTGCCGCGACCATCGAAGCCACGCATGCACTCAGGGCCGGTGTGGTGACGATGACGAGCGGCAGGCCGCTCTGCATCGCGTTCGACAGGGTGCAGCCGAGTACCGTCGAGGCGCCGAAAGGCTGCTCGAGCTTGTGTGTCGCGCCGCCGAACCGCGAACCGCGGCCTGCCGCCAACACGACCAATACCGGTTCCTGCACCACCGAACGCTCCCTGCGTTGTCTTCGTGAGCCGCAGGTCCTTGTCCCCGCGAGTGTCCTCATCAGACCGCGGCCGGCGGTCTGCGGGAAGTGGGAGCTTCACCTAAGGCCTTCCCCGCGCCTGCGGCCCTGTGCGTCGACGGTCCGTCACGCAGGGACAGGGCCTGCCCCGACAAACGGTGGGCAGGCCCGGCCGACTGCTGCGTTTCGGGGCAGTGAGCCTCAGGCGAGCGTGTCGAACGGCAGCTTGCGCAGTCGCTTGCCGGTCAGCGCGGCCACCGCGTTGGCGATGGCCGGCGCGATCGGCGGCACCCCCGGCTCGCCGAGGCCGGTCGGCGGCTCGGTGCTGGGCACGAAGTGCACCGCGACCACGGGCGCGTCGGGCATGCGCGGCGGCGAATAGTCGCTGAACTGGCTCTGCTCGACGACGCCGTCCTTCAGCGTGATCGCGAAGCCCGGTTGCGTCATGCCGATGCCGAACACGACGCCGCCCTGGATCTGCGCTTCGGCCGCGACCGGGTTGACGACCTGGTTGGCATGCACGCCGGCCGTCACCGCGTGGACCTTGGGCCGCCCGTCGACGACCGACACGTCGACGACGTAGGCGACCACCGAGCCGAAGGACTCGTGCACCGCCACGCCCCAGGCGTGCCCCGCCGGCAGGGCCTTGCCGTAGCCGGACTTGTCGACCGCGAGCTTCAGCGCCGCGACGTGGCGGGCGTGCTTCTTCGGGTCGAGCTTCGCCAGCCGCCACGCCACCGGGTCCTGGCCCGCGACGCGCGCCACCTCGTCGGCCAGCGTTTCCATCACGAAGCCGGTGTGGGTGTGACCGACCGAGCGCCACCACAGCACCGGCACCGCCACCTCGGGATGGCTGATGCGCACGCGCATCGGCACCGCATAGTTGTTCTCGACCACGCCCTCGGTCATCGTGCCGTCGACACCGTCCTTGACGAGGAAGGCCTCGAAGGGCGTGCCCTTCAGCAGCGACTGGCCGACGATCGCGTGGTCCCAGGCCAGCACCTGGCCCTTGGCATCCAGGCCGATGTCGACGCGGTGCACGTGGGCCGGGCGGTAGTAGCCGCCCTTGATGTCGTCCTCGCGGCTCCACATCACCTTCAGCGGCGCGCCGCCGCCCGGGCGTGCGGCCCAGGCCTTGGCGATCGCCGCGCCTTCGCGCAGGTAGTCCGAGCTCGGCACCGCACGCCGGCCGAAGCCGCCGCCGGCCGGCAGCGTGTTCAGCGTGACCTGCTCGGGCTTGAGGCCCAGGGTCTGCGCGATCGCCATCTGGTCGATGGTCTGGAACTGCGTGCCCGCCCAGACGGTCGCGCGGTCGCCCTTCAGATCGAAGCTCGCGTTCAGCGGCTCCATCGGCGCGTGCGCGAGATAGGGGAACTCGTACTCGGCACTGATCTTCTTCGGCGCGCCCGCCAGCGCCGCGACGTCGCCCTTCAGCGCGACGAGCTTCGGCGCCTTGGCCTCGTCGCGGTACTGCGCGATCAGCGCGGTCGAGCTGACCGTGCCGCCGACGCCCGGCTTCCACTGCACCTGCAGCGCATCGCGCGCCTGCTTGGCGGGCCAGTAGCCGTCGGCGATCACCGCCAGGCCCGTGCCGCCGCGATCGGTCGGCACCTCGAACACGTCGACGACGCCGGCGATCGCCCGGGCCTTGCTCGCGTCATGGCTCGCGACCTGGCCGCCGAAGGTCGGCGCGCGCAGCAGCACGGCGACCTTCATGCCGGGCAGGCGCTGGTCGATGCCGTAGTTCTTCTTGCCAGAGGCCACGGCCACCGCGTCGATGCGGCCCTGGCTCTTGCCGATGATGCGGTACTGGTCGGGCGTCTTCAGCGTCACCTGGGCCGGCACCGGCTGGCGCGCCGCGGCGGCGGCCAGCGAGGCGTAGGTCGCACTGCGCTTGCCGTGGCGCACCTTGCCGCTGCCGGTCTTGCATTCGGCGGCCGGCACCTTCCACTGCTCGGCGGCCGCAGCGACCAGCATCATCCGCGTCGCCGCACCGACCTGACGGTACTGGATCCACGAGTTGGGCACGGCGCTCGAGCCACCGGTCATCTGGATGCCGAACACCGGGTCCTTGTAGGCGTCGCCGGCCGGCGCGAGGCTGGCGCGCACCTGCTTCCAGTCGACGTCCAGTTCCTCGGCCACCAGCATCGGCAGCGCGGTCAGCGCGCCCTGGCCGAAGTCGAGACGGTTGACGCGGATCTCGACGGTGTTGTCGGACAGGATGCGGAGGAAGGGCGCCGGATCGGCCGGCGGCTTGGGAGCGGCCGGCGCGGCGTCGGCGGCGCTGGCCACCGGCGACCAGCTGACCGCCAGGCCGCCACCGGCTGCGGCGCTGAGCTTGAGGAAGTCGCGGCGGTCGAAGCCGCTCGGGCTGGCGGGCATCTCGACGTCGTCCGAGAGGCGCTTGGCTAGCAGTGCGTGTTGCATGGTCGGCTCCTGTCAGGCCAGGCTCTTGGCGGCGTCGTGGATCGCCGCGCGGATGCGCTGGTAGGTGCCGCAGCGGCACACATTGCCCGCCATCGCGGCGTCGATGTCGGCGTCGCTGGGCTTCCTGTTGCCCTTGAGCAGACCGGTCGCGCTCATGATCTGACCGCTCTGGCAGTAGCCGCATTGCGCGACGTCGTGCTTGATCCACGCCGCCTGGACGGCCTTGCCGACCTTGTCGGCGCCGACGGCCTCGATGGTCGTGACCTTCTGGCCCGCGACCGACGACACCGGCAGCACGCAGGACCGCGTCGGCTGGCCGTTCAGGTGCACGGTGCAGGCGCCGCAGGCGGCGATGCCACAGCCGAACTTGGTCCCGGTCATCGCCAGGTTGTCACGCAGGGTCCACAGCAGCGGGGTCGAGGGATCGGCATCGACGCGGACGGCCTTGCCGTTGAGGGTGAAGCTCGTGCTCATCGAAGCTCCTGGAGAAGGCCAAAGGCGCGGACTGTGCGCCTGCGACGGCCCGGCACCGGCGCAGTGCGTCCAATCCCGAGCGGCCGACGGGGGCAAGCGCCGGGTCGCTTGCGCCCTACACTTTTGTTCATGGAGAAAGACATCGCCGCCCTGCGCAAGAGCTACGAACACGGCGAACTCGACGAAACGCAGTCGGCCGCCGACCCGCTGGCGCAGTTCGAGCTGTGGCTGGACCAGGCGCTGAAGGCCGAACTGCCCGAACCGAACGCGATGACGCTGGCCACCGTCGGCCCCGACGGCCGGCCGTCGACGCGCGTCGTGCTGATCAAGGGCTGCGACGCGCGCGGACTCACCTGGTACACGAACTACGAGAGCCGCAAGGGTCGCGAGCTGGCCGGCAGCCCGTTCGCGGCGCTGCAGTTCCACTGGGTCGAGCTCGAGCGCGTGGTGCGCATCGAAGGCCGTGTCGAGAAGACCGAGGCGGCCGAATCCGACGCCTACTTCCAGTCGCGCCCCCTCGACTCGCGCCTCGGCGCCTGGGCGTCGCCGCAGAGTCAGGTGATCGCCTCGCGCGCCGTGCTGGTCGCCAACGCCGCCAAGGCCGGCGCCCGCTACGCGCTGAACCCGCCGCGCCCGCCGCATTGGGGCGGCTACCGGCTGGTCCCGGATCGCTGGGAGTTCTGGCAGGGGCGGCGCAGCCGGCTGCACGACCGGCTGCGCTACCTGCGCCAGGACGACGGGCACTGGCTGCGCGAGCGCCTGGCGCCGTAGCGCCAGGCCGGCCGTCGCCTTCCTTTCAGAAGCTGAGTCGCAGCCCGGCGCTGAGACTGCGTCCCGGCAGCGGCGCTAGGTCCCGCACCGTCGCGATCGACGCGGCGTTGAACGCCAGTTCGTCGGTCAGGTTGTCGAGCCGCAGGAAGAACAGCGCGTCGTTGCCGGCCAGCATCACCTGCTTGCTGAGGGCGAGGTTCACGAGCGTGTACCCGGCCGTCGGCACGTCGTCGCCCGGCACGCGGTCCTGGCGGCTGGCGCGCACGACCTCGCCGCGCAGCTGCCAGCCCGCCAGCGCGTAGACCGCCCCGAGCTTGAGCCGCAGCGGCGCGATCCGCGGCAAGGGCTCGCCGGTGTCCAGGTTCGTGGCGCGCACGGCGTCGAGCTGGGCGTCGAGATCGAGTGCGCCGTGCGCTTCGAAGGCCCGCCAGGCGCCTTCGAGCTCGACACCGCTGAGGCGCGCCTTCACGCCGCGAAAGCCGTAGACCGGGAAGGCCTCGCCCTCGTCGTTGACGAAGTCCGGCTCGCCGGTGCGCAGCAAGGCGATGTAGTTCGAGTAGCGGCTCGTGAACACGCCGGCCCGCACGCGGTCGTGACCGGCCTTCCACTCCAGCGCGACGTCGAGGTTGCCGCCCTTCTCCTTGCCGAGACCCACATCGCCGCGCTCGAAGGCCGCGGTCGCGATGTGCACGCCGTTGGCGAAGAGCTCGTAGTTGGTGGGGGCACGCTCGGTGTAGGCGAGATTGCCGCTGAGCTGCCAGCCGGCGCCCAGCAGCCCGGCGAGGTCGCGGATGCCGCCGAACGCCGCGCTGCCGGTGGTGAAGCGGCGTTGCTGAGGCGCGCCGAAGCGCGGGTCGGCGCCGGCCTCGTCGCCGGCGGAGTCGAGCGCATGGCGCTCGACGCGCCCGCCGAAGCTCAGGCGCGAGGCGCCTTCCAGTTGCAGTTCCTCGTAGGCGAACAGCGCCGCCTGCCGCGTGCGGGTGCTCGGCACGAAGGCTTCCTCGCCCAGCGCCGAGAACTTCGCGGTCTCGGCCTGCAAACCGAACACGCCACGCAGATTGCCGAGCGGGGCATGTTCGATCTCGATGCGGCCGTCCTGGCCTTCGTTGCGGAAGGTCGTGCCGACCTCGTCCGTGCCTTCGACCTCCTCGTGGCGGTAGTCGGTCGACTGCAGGCGCGCCCGGACCGCGCGGATCGCGCCGCCCCCGTCGCGCCACTCGCCGGCCAGCGCGAACTTGTCGCGCTTCATGCGGATCAGCACGTCGTCCTCGGCGACGATGCCGTAGTCGTTGCGGTAGGTGTCGAACGAGGCGCCGAGGTAGCCGTGGTCCCACAGCAGCGACGCGCCGAGCGCGCCGCCGCGCGCGTCGCTGGCCGAGTTGACGATCCGGTCGCGGCGTTCGCTGCCGCCGTCCACCGGGCGGTCGAAGTCCGGCACGCGCAGGTCGTCGGTGCGGCGCTTGAAACCGTCGGCGTGGATCGCAAGGCCCGGCCCTCCCGTCTCGACCAGCGCCGACGCGGCACGCTGTCGATCGGCACCGCCGCCGCGCAGCTCGATCGCACCGTCGACGCCGTCGATCGGCGCCTTGGGAATGCGGTTGTCGATCGCGTTGACGACGCCGCCGACCGCGCTGCCGCCGTACAGCAGCGCCGCCGGCCCGCGCAGCACCTCGATGCGCTCGACCGCCAGCGGGTCGATCGGCACGGCGTGGTCGAAGCTCAAGGCCGACGCGTCGAGCGTCGCGCCCGCGTTGCTGAGCACGCGGATGCGGTCGCCGTCCTGGCCGCGGATCACCGGCCGATTGGCATTGGGGCCGAAGTAGGTCGACGACACGCCGGGCAGGCCCGACAGCGTCTCGCCGAGGCTGCTGCCGCGACGCACCACGAGACCGGGGCCGGCGAGCACGTCGCTCGGTGTGGCGATGCCGTCGCTGCCCAGCGGGTTGCCGGTCACGACCACGGGCGGCAGGGTGCCGGACGGGGTCGGGGTGGATTGCGCCTGGGCGGGCGATGCCGCGCCGAGGCAGGTCAGGGCGACGGCAGGCCAGGCCGCCGCGAGGGGATTCAGGATCGAGCGCATGGGTTCAGGCCCGCGCGAGCGGGCTCCATCGAAGGGGGCGGGTGCGCGTCCGCCCCGGGACGATGCCCGCGGCGACGGCGATGGCGGATCGACGGGCGCCGTGGCGCCGGTCGACGACAGGCTCAGCCGACCGTCGGTGGAGCCCGCGCCAGGTAGGCGGCGAGCGAGGACGTCGCCGCGACGCGGACGGCGGGTGCCGCCGCGCACGAGGAGCCGGCCACTGCCGCCGGAGCCTCACCCGACGCTGCCAGCGGCTCGCCGAGCGCCAGCTGATCGAAGAGCCGGCACTGGGCAGCCTCGCTCTCGTCGTGGCCGAACGGGCTGTCGCTCGCGTGGGCGGCTTCGATCGCGGCGGTCGCGTGGGCTGCCGACGCCAGGCCGTGCGTCGTACGGTGCGCCAGGCCCAGGGCCTGCGCCCACAGCAACGCGACCAGCAGCAACGCCGCCAGCCGGCGATCGACGCGCGGACGCATCGGGACCCTCATGGACGGCGGAGCGACGCGATGCTCATGCCGGATGCATACGCAAGGCGTCAAGCCCTCAGCGGCGCTGGCGCGCCGCGAAGGTCTTGCGGAACTTCTCGACCTTGGGCGCGACGACGAAGGCGCAGTAGCCCTGCCCGGGATGCTGGGCGAAGTAGTTCTGGTGGTAGGCCTCGGCGCGCCAGTAGTTGCGCTCCGGCGTCACCTCGGTCACGACCTTGCCGCGCATGGCCCCGCTGGCCTGCAGCTCGGCGATCACCTCACGCGCGATGCGGTCCTGCTCGTCGCCGTGCGTGTAGATGCCCGAGCGGTACTGGGTACCGACATCGTTGCCCTGGCGGTTGAGCGTGGTCGGGTCATGCACGACGAAGAAGATCTCGAGCAGTTCGCGGAACGCGATGCGCTGCGGGTCGAAGCTCACGCGCACGACCTCCGCATGGCCGGTGTCGCCGCTGCAGACCTGCTCGTAGCTCGGGTTCGACACGTGGCCGTTGCAGTAGCCCGACTCGACGGCGAGCACGCCTTCGACGTCGAGGAACACCGCCTCGGTGCACCAGAAGCAACCGCCGCCGAGCGTGGCGACTTCGGATCCTGCGTTCGTGTTCATCGTGCTCGCTCGATAGAAGTGAGGGTGATCATGCCGCAGCCAGGTCCTGCGGGCCTGACGCCACAATCGGTCGCCCTGCGCGCGCCTTGCTTACATGCCCGACATCGACGCCCTCAAGCCGGTGCTGACCGCACTGCTGCTGCCCCCGCTGCCCTTCCTGCTGATCGTCCTGATCGGCGCCCGGCTGCTGGCCTGGCGGCGCTGGCTCGGCAGGACGCTGCTCTGGCTGGGCATCGCGCTGGTGTGGCTGAGTTGCTGCCAGGGCGCGGGTCGCTGGCTGCAAGCCGTCGCCCTGCCGCCGCCCGACCCGCTGGACGAGGCGCAGATCGCCGCGCTGAAGCCGGCCAAGGCCGAACCGAGTCCGACGACCGCCATCCTGGTCCTGGGGGGTGGCCAGGTGCCGCGCGCTCCCGAGTTCGGTGCGGCGGACCTGAGCCCGGACTCGCTCGAGCGGCTGCGATTCGGTGTCCACCTGGCCCGCGCCACCGGCCTGCCGATCGCCTTCAGCGGTGGCACCGGCTGGTCCCAGCGCCGCGACGTCGGGGCGACGGAGGCCGAGATCGCACGACGCGTCGCCGAGCGGGACTTCCTCAAGCCGATCCAGTGGATCGAGCCCGACTCGCGCGACACGGTCGAGAACGCCGTCTTCAGCATCCGGCTGCTGAAGGGCGCCGGCATCCGGCGCATCGTGCTGGTGACGCACGCGTGGCACATGCCGCGTGCGCTGCGTGCCTTCGAGCGCATCGGCGGCGGATCGATCGATCTGGTTGCCGCGCCGATGGGCTACTTCGTGCCGGCCGACCGCGCGCTGCTGGACTGGCTGCCCAGCAGCCGCGGCTTCGAGCAGGTCCGGCTGGTGCTGCGCGAAAGGCTGGCGCTGCGCGCCGAGCGTTGACCGCGACTTGCCGGCCCCAGAAAGCAGAAACCCCTCTTGCCGTCACGGCAGGAGGGGTGAGGTGGCGTAGCCACCTTCGGAGCTCCGGAGATATTCGGTCCAGGGCCCCTGGCGCGCAGAGACTGCGTCCTTTGGGAT
This sequence comes from uncultured Methylibium sp., assembly GCF_902826655.1. GTDB lineage: Bacteria > Pseudomonadota > Gammaproteobacteria > Burkholderiales > Burkholderiaceae_C > Methylibium. The sequence goes on from NZ_CADEFR010000001.1 coordinate 56,356, forward strand.
GCTTGCGTTGCAAGCCTGACAAGACTAGGCGGCGAGGCGCTCCATTTCAAAGCCTTTGCGCCTATGGAGCGCGCACGCGCGATTGCGATCCGTCGCTGTCGGCTAGCTGCCGACGGGACGATCGCGCATCAACGCCGTGAAGATCGCGTCGACGCGCTGCTCGACGTCGGCATCCATCGCGATCGTCCGGCCCCACTCTCGCGCCGTCTCTCCGGGCCACTTGCTCGTGGCGTCGAGTCCCATCTTGCCGCCGAGGCCGGACACCGGCGAGGCAAAGTCCAGGTAGTCGATCGGCGTCTGCTCGACCAGGGTCGTGTCGCGCACCGGATCCATCCGCGTCGTGATGGCCCAGACCACATCGGGCCAGCTGCGGATGTCGACGTCCTCGTCGGTCACGACGATGAACTTCGTGTACATGAACTGGCGCAGGAAGCTCCACAGCCCGAACATCACGCGCTTCGCGTGGCCGGGGTAGCTCTTGCGGATGCTGACGACGGCCATCCGGTAGCTGCAGCCTTCGGGCGGCAGGTAGAAATCCGTGATCTCCGGAAACTGCTTCTGCAGGATCGGCACGAACACCTCGTTGAGCGCGACCCCCAGCACCGCCGGCTCGTCGGGCGGCTTGCCGGTGTAGGTGGAGTGGTAGATCGGATCGTCGCGATGGGTGATGCGGTCGATCTGGAAGACGGGGAACCAGTCCTGTTCGTTGTAGTAGCCGGTGTGGTCGCCGAAGGGCCCTTCCAGTGCGTGCAAGTACCCGCCCTTCTCCTTCAGCGGTATTCCATGCTCGCTCTGCCCCGTGTAGCCCGCATCAGCTGGCGGGATGTGGCCCTCGAGCACGAACTCCGCACTCGCCGGGACCTGGAGCTTGAGGTCGCCCTCGCCGACGCCGGACGCGGCCAGTTCGGTCCGGCTGCCGCGCAGCAGGCCGGCGAACTGGTACTCGCTCAGGCTGTCGGGCACCGGAGTGACCGCGCCCAGGATCGTGGCGGGATCAGCGCCCAACGCGACCGCCATCGGGAAGGGCCGGCCCGGATAGGCCAGCGCGAAGTCGCGGAAGTCCAGCGCGCCGCCCCGGTGCGCCAGCCATCGCATGATGGTCTGGCGCGGGCCGATCACCTGCTGGCGGTAGATGCCCAGGTTCTGCCGCAGCCGCGGCGCGGGCCCCACCTGCGGGCCGCGCGTGATCACCAGGCCCCAGGTGATCAGCGGGCCGGCATCCCCCGGCCAGCAGGTCTGCACTGGCAGCCGGCCCAGGTCGACGTCGACCCCCTCCCAGACCACCTGCTGGCAGGCTGGTTGGCGCACGCTGGCCGGCTTCATGTCCCACAGGGCCTTCAGCATCTGGAGCAGTCGGCCGCCGTCCTTCAGGCTGCGTGGCGGGTCGGGCTCCTTCAGGCTGGCCAGCACGCGGCCGACCTCGCGCAGCTCCCCGACATCGTCGGCACCCATGCCTCGGGCGACGCGCCGAGGGGTTCCGAACAGGTTGGTCAGCACAGGAAATTTGTAACCAATGCCCCCTCGAGTCGGGCATGTGAACAGCAGGGCCGGTCCGGCCGCCCGGAGCACCCGGTCACTGAGCGCTGTCATCTCAAGCCGCGCCGACACTGGCTCTGCGACGCGCCGCAGGTCCCCGAGCTGCTCGAGTCCGGCAAGGAATTCACGCAGGTCGCGGTATTTCATTCTCTGGAAGAATAAAGGGCTTGTTTGATAGTCTTGACTGGTTATTACAGGGCTACCTACACTCCGCCCCGCTAGGGATAACCCGCGCCGATCAAAGGCGCCACGCTGCAGGTAATTCAGCCCTCGCCGGTTCTGCCACCAGTCCGGCCATATGTAACGGGGAGGATTATCTCCGCGGGATCCAGGACCCGACCGGTCCGTTCCGCGCTCGTCGAAAGGAGAGGCATGACAGCGTTTCAGTCAGTACAACGGTCGCTCGCCCGATCGGCCACGTCGTTGGGCCGCCCGCTGGCGGTCTTTCTCAAGGATGCGGGGCACGGCCTGCTCGAGGTCTGCCACAACTCGCTGGCCCTGGTCGGCCTGGCCGTGGTTGCGCTGTCGATGTTCTTCGCGACGCGCGCGGACCTGAGGCACTCGCTCGAAGAGCGCGCGCTCGACTGGCTGCAGTCGCGCCAGGAAGCGCGCGTGGAGGTCGACCCCTCGTCGGGCGCGGCCCTCGCCGTCGCGCTGGGCGACCGGGACGCCGTCGGCCGAGCTACCGCCGTGGATCCGCGCGACCTGGATCGCCAGCAGGCTGCCGTGGCCTCGTGGCTGGCGCGTCGCTATCGAGTGGCACCTGAACCCGTCAGCCGCCTGGTCCAGGAGGCCTGGCAGGTCGGTCAGCGGGCGCGACTCGACCCGACGCTGATCCTCGCGATCATGGCCATCGAGTCAAGCTTCAACCCGTTTGCGCAGAGCCCGGTCGGCGCCCAGGGCCTGATGCAGGTCATGACCCGCATTCACGACGACAAGTACGAGGCGTTCGGCGGAACCCATGCGGCCTTCGACCCGGTGACCAATCTGCGCGTCGGCGTGCAGGTGCTGAAGGAGTGCATCGCGCGCGCCGGCAGCCTGGAAGGCGGCCTGCGCTACTACGTCGGCGCGGCCAACCTGCCCGACGATGGAGGTTATGCCGCCAAGGTGCTGGCCGAGCAGAGCTACCTGCGCTCCGTGGCCTCGGGCCGCAACGTCGCCGTGACGGCGCCCCTGATCGTCACTCCGTCCGTGGTGCCAGCTGCGGGTGGGGCCGCGCCGGAGGCTGCGCCGCCGGCCGCCGAGGGCCAGCCGACGGCGACGGTCGCCCAGACCATCGCCCTGCGCTAGCGGCGGGCGGGCGCCGCCCACCGACGCTCCGCTACACTGCGGCCGCCGTGCAAAGGCGATAGGGCCGTCCCGGGCCCGAGGTGGGCAACCACCGCGAAGCGCGGCCGGACGCTCCGCACCCGCCGCTCGCCTGCGCCACGTCCCGACCCGTCGACAGTGTCGACGGCCCCCGGGTCGGACACCGCTGACCGCAGAGGACTCCCGCATCATGTTCGACCGATCGACTTCCACCGTCGCCCTCGTGGACCCCGAGGTCTGGGCCGCGATCCAGGCCGAGAACCACCGCCAGGAAGAGCACATCGAGCTCATCGCGTCGGAGAACTACACCAGCCCGGCCGTGATGGCCGCACAGGGCAGCCAGCTGACCAACAAGTACGCCGAGGGCTACCCCGGCAAGCGCTACTACGGCGGCTGCGAGAACGTCGACGTGGTCGAGCAGCTGGCGATCGACCGGCTCAAGCAGATCTACGCCGCGCAGTTCGCCAACGTCCAGGCCAACTCCGGCTCGCAGGCCAACCAGGGCGTCTTCTTCGCGCTGCTGCAGCCGGGCGACACCATCATGGGCATGAGCCTCGCCGAAGGCGGCCATCTGACGCACGGCATGGCGCTCAACATGAGCGGCAAGTGGTTCAAGGTCGTCAGCTACGGCCTGAACGCGAAGGAAGAGATCGACTACGACGCGATGGAGCGGCTGGCCCACGAGCACAAGCCCAAGCTCATCATCGCCGGCGCGTCGGCCTATGCGCTGCGGATCGACTGGGAGCGCTTCGCGAAGGTCGCCAAGGCGGTCGGCGCCTATTTCATGGTCGACATGGCGCATTACGCCGGCCTGATCGCTGCCGGCGTCTACCCGAACCCGGTGCCCTTCGCCGACGTGGTCACCTCGACCACGCACAAGAGCCTGCGCGGCCCGCGCGGCGGCATCATCGTGACGAACAACGAGGACATCGCGAAGAAGATCAACAGCGCGATCTTCCCGGGACTCCAGGGCGGGCCGCTGATGCACGTCATCGCCGGCAAGGCGGTCGCCTTCAAGGAGGCGCTGTCGCCCGAGTTCAAGGCCTACCAGCAACAGGTGGTGAAGAACGCCTCGGCGCTGGCCACCACGCTGGTCGAGCGCGGCCTGCGCATCGTCTCGGGGCGCACCGAGAGCCACGTGATGCTGGTCGACCTGCGGCCCAAGAACCTGACCGGCAAGGAAGCCGAGGCCATCCTCGGGGCCGCGCACATGACCTGCAACAAGAACGGCATCCCGAACGATCCGCAGAAGCCGATGGTCACCAGCGGCATCCGCCTGGGCAGCCCGGCGATGACGACGCGCGGCTTCAAGGAAGCGCAGGCCATCCAGACCGCCCACCTGATCGCCGACGTGCTGGATAGGCCGCACGATGAGGCCAACCTCGCCGCGGTACGGGCCAAGGTGGCCGCACTGACGCGCGAGTTCCCGGTCTACCGCTGAGCACCGCGGGGCCGCCGACACCATGCGCTGCCCCTTCTGCAGCCACGAGGACACCCAGGTCGCCGAGACCCGGGAGTCCGACGAAGGCGATGTCATCCGTCGTCGCCGCCGCTGCCCGTCCTGCGACAAGCGCTTCACGACCTACGAGCGCGCCGAGCTGGCGATGCCGGCCGTCGTCAAGAAGGACGGCAGCCGCAGCGAGTTCGATCGCGGCAAGATCCGGGCGTCGATGCTGCTGGCCCTGCGCAAGCGCCCGGTCAGCACCGACCAGGTGGATGCCGCGCTCGGCAGGATCGAGGAGAAGATGCTCGCCACCGCCGCCAACGAGGTCCCGTCGACCAGGATCGGCGAGATGGTGATGCGCGAGCTCAAGAAGCTCGACAAGGTCGCCTACGTCCGCTTTGCCAGCGTCTACCGCAGCTTCGAGGGCGTCGACGAGTTCAGCCGTCTGATCAAGGACATCTGAGGGCCGCGAGAGCGACCCCCGCTCGCCCCTCCGCGGGGGGAGTGCAGCCTCGATAGTGCGCGCCTAGATTGACCGCATCGATTCACCGACGCGGCAAGGGGGCTCGCTTGAAGCACGCACAACGAGGACTGACCTTCATCGAGACCGGCGCCACGCTCGCGATCCTCGCCAGTGCCGCGACCATCGCGCTGCCCGGCTTCGGCGACGTGCTGCAGCGTCGCCACACCGAAGGGGTCGCCAGCGAACTCGCCACCGACCTGCAGTACCTGCGCTCGGAGGCGGTCGCGCGCAACCAGTCGCTGCGCGCCAGCTTCACGACGCTGCCCGGAGGCAGCAGCTGCTACGTGCTGCACAGCGGCCCGGCCGGAAGCTGCACCTGCCAGTCCGAGGGTCTGGCCAGCTGCGGACCGGGTGCGCGAGCGCTGAAGAGCGTCCTGCTGCCACCGGGCAGCCGCAGCAGCATCCACGCCAACGTCGGGTCGATCGTCTACGACCCGCGTCACGGCACCAGCAGCCCGGCCGCGACGATCCGCGTCACCGGCAGCGACGGCCGGGCGATCCACCACGTCGTCAACATCATGGGCCGGGTGCGGTCCTGCTCGCCGTCCGGTGCGATCGGCGGCTACCGGGAGTGCTGAACATGACGTCCCGCCGGTTCACCGCGCAGCGTGGCTACAGCCTGATCGAGCTGCTCATCGTCGTCGTCATCGCCGGCGTCCTGGCGACGCTGGCCTATCCGAGCTACGCCGCGCAGCTGAACAAGGGACGCCGCACCGATGCGATCAGCGCGCTCTACCAGGTGCAGCAGGCCCAGGAACGCTGGCGTGCCAACCACTCCCGCTACACCGACGACCTTGCGCTGCTGGGTCTGAGCGCGGCGGTGCCCGACCGCTACCGCCTCTCGATCAGCACCGCCTCGGCCGACGGCTACACCGCCACGGCGACGGCGCAGTGGCCGGACGGCGCCTGCACCACGCTGAGCCTCGGCCTGCAGGGCGGCCAGGTCGTTCACGGCGCATCGGGCTCGGCCTCACCCAGGCTGTGCTGGAACCGCTGAAGCCGCATGGATCGCATGCGCCCGCAACGAGGTCTCTCGCTGATCGAGCTGCTGCTCGGCTGCGCGGTGGGCCTGCTGATCGCCGGCGGCGCCACGCGGCTCTTCGTCGAGCATCTTCGCGACAGCCGCCGGCTGCTGCTCGAGGCCAGGCTGCACCAGGACCTGAGGGCCGCCGCCGCACTCGTCGCGCGCGACCTGCGTCGCGCCGGCTTCTGGCAGCAGGCCCTGGCAGCGACGGTGCCCCCGCGCCGCCCCAACCCCTACCGCGACATCACCCCGTCGGTCGGCCCCGGCACTGACGTCACGACCTACAGCTTCTCGCGCGACACGACCGAGAACGACCTCGTCGATCTCAGCGAGGCGACCGGCTTCCGCCTGTCCCAGGGAACGTTGCAGACCTTGAACGGCGGGAGCTGGCAGGCGCTGACGGACCCTGCGGTCCTGCGCGTCACGCGTTTCGTCGTCTCGCCCCGGCGGTTGACGATCCCGCTCGGGCACCTGTGCCACCCGGCCTGCGACGCCACCACCACGGCCTGCCCCAGCCTGACCGTGCGCAGCTACCGTCTCGAGTTGCACGGCGAATCGGCGAGCGACTCGCAGATCCAACGCCAGATCCACGAGGCGGTCCGCGTGCGCAACGACGAAGTCGCCGCCGTGGATTGCCCATGAAGCATCGCCCGTCGCCACGAGCGCGCCGGCACGCCCAGCGAGGTCTCGGCGCGCTCGGCGTGGCGCTGGTGCTGCTGTTCGCAATGACGATGGTGGCCTTCTTCGCCAATCGGTCGTTGCTGTTCGAGCAGCGAAGCTCGGCCAACCAGTACCGCTCGGTGCAGGCCTTCGAGGCCGCCGAGGCCGGTCTCGAGTGGGCCACGGCACGACTCAACGACCCGCGCACGATCGACGCCGCCTGCCGGCCCGTGACCGGCGCCGCCGGCGCGGCGCGTTCGTTCCGCGTTCGCTACACGCCACTGACGACCGGCCTCGCATTCGCACCCGCTTCGGCAGCGCGACCCGGTTGCAGTCTCGATGCCACCGCGCTGTCGTGCAGTTGCCCCTCCGACGACTCGGCCCCGTCGCTGCGTGACGACGCGCCCGGCTTCACGGTCGAGTTCTCTGCCGTACGGGGCGACCCGGAGAGCCTGCACATCGTGTCGCGAGGCTGCAGCGGCCTCGGCACGCAATGCGTGCCGGGCACTGCCCTGGGCCCGGCCGACGCCACGGCCACCGTGCAGGCGGTACTGAAGCTGCGCCCCGCCATCCGATCGATCCCTGTCGCCGCCGTCACGGCCGGCGATGCCGTGACGATCAACGGCGCCTTGCGGCTCACGAACGCCGACATCCGCACCCAGGGCTACGTCGTCCACGCGGGAGGCGCCGTCGACGTCGACACGGCCCGCAGCGTGACGACACTGCCCGGCAGCCCTCCCGCCAATGCCGTGATCGCGCGCGACGAGTCGCTGGCGCGACTCGCCGCACAGGATGCCGACGGCGCCGCCCTCTTCATCGCGTGGTTCGGCGCCACACCGGCACAGTTCGCGACCACGCCCACGACCTATCGCATCGCCAGCTGCAGCGGCGCCGGCTGTGGTGTCGCCATGCAGGCAGCCCACGCCGACGGCCACGACAGCTTCGTCGTCGACGGTGATCTGCGGCTCGATGCCGCCGGCTGGCCCGGCGGTTCGATCGGCACGCCAGAGCGGCCGGTCATGGTCGTCGTGCGGGGCCGTCTGGCGCTCGAAGGCGGCGTGCCGATGCACGGGCTGGTCTACATCGACACGTCGGACTCGGTGGCCACCGTCGACGCGCAACTGCACGGCGCGCTGGTCGCGCGCGGCCGACTCACCGCCGGCGGCACCGGCACGATCCGCCACGACCCGGATGTGCTGGCTCGGCTGCGCACTCGCATCGGCATCCTGGCCCGCCTGCCCGGCAGCTGGCAGGACGCACGCTGCAGCAGCGACGACCCGGCGCAAGCCTGCAACCCGGGACACTGACGTGCGCGCACGCGGCTTCACGCTGATCGAGGCGCTGATCGCGCTGGCGGTCATGTCGATCGGCATGCTGGCGCTGACCGGCCTGCACGTCGGCCTGGCCCGGCATGCCGACCTCGCCCGCCAGCGCACCGAGGCCACGCAACTCGCGCAGTCCCGGCTCGAGGATCTGCGCAGCTTCGCCCGGGTCGTCGCGGCGTCCGGCCACCCCAGCTACGCCGAGCTCGCCGGCGGCCAGGACCTGCCGACGATCGCCAGCAACACCCGCTACGAGCGCCACTGGGCCGTCGACGGCGACGCCGACGCCAGCGAGCGGCGCGTCGAGGTCCGCGTCGACTGGACCGACCGCAGCGGCGATGCAGCCAGCGTGCGCCTCGTGTCGCTGATCGCCCGCAGCGACCCCGCCGACGGCGGCAGCCTCGGCCTGCCGGTGCCGCAGAGCGACCGCTACCTGCGGCCCAGGGAACGCGCGCTCGACATCCCGTTCGAGGCGACACGGCTCGAGGGAAGCAACCGCGGCCGCAGCACCCTGCCCTGGCTGGGCGCCAGCGGCGGACACCTGGTCTTCGACGACGCATCGGGCGCCGTGACGGCGACTTGTGCCGCAGCGCCGGGCAGCGACACCGACATCGCTGCCAGCTGCACCCCCTTGCCGGCCTACCTGCTGCGCGGCGATCTGCGCGGCGACTGGCTCGCCGCGGTGACCGACATCGTCATCACCGACGCGCAGCACCTGCTGGCGGTGCCCGAGTGCGTCGTCGGGGACGCCGTCGACCACAACGACGGCCGGACGATCGTCGGCCTGCGCCACTACCGCTGCCTGATGCGCGCCGCCGACCACGACGGCGACCCCGGCACCCCGCGCGCGTGGTCGGGTCGATCAGCCGTGCTGCCGGCTCCGGCCGCAGGCCGGTCGGTCTGCCGCGACACGCCCGACGCAGCCACCACCGACAACGACTGGCACCCGGCCGTGTACACGCTCGTGGCCCGGTCGCTGCAGCACCAGAACTTCCTCTTGCTCTCCACCGGCGCCTGCCCCGCCGGCACCGCGCCGCACCAGCCCTGAGCGGTTATCGTCTCGATCGTGAACCTCAGCGCTTCCGACGCCTGGGCGCTCGCCTTGCGCCACGCGGCCGATGCCATCGGCCTGAGCGACCCCAACCCACGGGTCGGCTGCGTGCTGGCCGCGGCCGACGGGCGGCTGATCGCGGTCGGTTCGACGCAGCGCGCCGGCTCGGCCCACGCCGAGCTCATGGCCCTGCAAGCCGCCGCCGGCCAGGACCTGCAAGGCGCCACGGCCTACGTCACGCTCGAGCCCTGCGCCCACCACGGCCGCACGCCGCCCTGCTGCGATGCGCTGGTCGCGGCGCGCGTCGGTCGTGTGCTGGTGGCGCTGCAGGATCCGAATCCGCTCGTTGCGGGCCAGGGCATCGCGCGTCTGCGTGCCGCCGGCATCGATGTGACCGTGCTGCCGGCCGACGATGCCGTGACCATCGCCGCGCGCGAGCTGAACATCGGCTTCCTGTCGCGCATGCAGCGCGGCCGGCCCTGGGTGCGCCTGAAGATCGCCGCCTCGCTCGACGGGCGCACCGCGCTGGACAACGGCGCCAGCCAGTGGATCACCGGCGAGGCGGCCCGCAGCGACGGGCACGCCTTCCGCAAGCGCGCCGGCGCCGTACTGACCGGCATCGGCACCGTGCTGGACGACGATCCGAGGCTCGACGTCCGGCAGGTCGAGACCGCCCTGCAGCCCCGGCGCGTGGTCGTGGACTCGCGACTCGAGATCCCGCTCGACGCGCGGGTGCTGCAGCCGCCCGGCGAGGTGCTGGTCTACGTCGCCGAGACCGGCGACAGCAGCAAGGCGGCGCAGCTGGCGGACCGTGGTGTCGCCGTCATCGCATGCCCAGGCGCGGACGGCAAGGTCGACCTGGCCGCGATGCTCGACGACCTGGCGCGACGGGGCGTCAACGAGCTGCACGTCGAGGCCGGCCACAAGCTCAATGGCTCGCTGGTCCGCGCCGGCCTGGTCGACGAGTTTCTCGTCTACCTGGCCCCGATGCTGCTGGGCAGCGGCCGCGAGATGGCGCGCTTCGGCCCGCTGGAGCAACTGGCCGACGGCCTGCGCCTCGAGTTCGGCGCCGTCGAGCGCATCGGCCCCGACCTGCGGCTGATCGCCCGGCCGCCGGGCCGCGCGGCCTTCTGAAGCCGGGGACGCGCGCTCGCGGCGACAATCGCCGCATGTTCACCGGCATCGTCAGCGGCCTCGGCCGCATCACCGAAGTCGTCGCGCTCGGCGACGGCGCATCGCACGGCAAGCGCCTCGTCGTCGCGGTCCCCCCCGGCTACCTGGCCGACGTGCAGCCGGGCGACAGCATCGCGCTCAACGGCGCCTGCATGACCGTCACGGCCTTCGGTGCGGACGGCGGCTGGTTCTCGGTCGACGTGTCGGCCGAGAGCCTGGACAAGACCGCAGGCCTCGCCTCGCCCGGACCCGTCAACCTCGAGAAGGCCCTGCGCGCCCACGACCGTCTCGGCGGCCATCTGGTCAGCGGCCATGTCGACGGCCTCGGCACGGTCACGCACTTCGCGGCCGTCGGCGAATCCTGGGAGCTGCGCATCGCGGCGCCGCGCGCGCTGGGCCGCTACCTCGCCTACAAGGGATCGATCACCGTCAACGGCGTCAGCCTCACGGTCAACCGGGTCAGCGACAGCGCGGACGCCACCGAGATCAGCATCAACCTGATCCCGCACACGCTGCAGCACACGACGCTGGGGCTGCTGGCGACCGGCGCGCGCGTCAACCTGGAGATCGACCTGATCGCGCGCTACGTCGAGCGCATGCTGGGCGAGAAGTAAGCCGCATCGCCTCCTGCGGCGCGGGGCGTCGGCCAGGGGCGCCACCTACAATCGCGCCATGGCCATCTCCCCTGTTCCCGAGCTGATTGCAGAGCTCGCCGCCGGCCGCATGGTGATCCTCGTCGACGAGGAAGACCGCGAGAACGAAGGCGATCTCGTGCTCGCGGCCGACCACGTGACGCCCGAGGCCGTCAACTTCATGGCACGTTTCGGCCGCGGCCTGATCTGCCTGACCCTCACGCGCGATCGCTGCGAGCGCCTCCAGCTGCCGCCGATGGCCGCGCGCAACGGCACCCAGCACGGCACGGCCTTCACGGTATCGATCGAAGCCGCGACCGGTGTCACCACCGGCATCTCGGCCGCCGACCGCGCGCGCACGGTGCAGGCGGCCGTCGCCCGCGACGCCAAGCCCAGCGACCTGGTCCAGCCGGGCCACATCTTCCCCTTGCAGGCCCAGGACGGCGGCGTGCTGATGCGCGCCGGGCACACCGAGGCCGGCTGCGACCTCGCGTTGATGGCGGGGCTGACGCCCGCCGCCGTGATCTGCGAGATCATGAAGGACGACGGCAGCATGGCGCGCCTCCCGGACCTCGAGGTCTTCGCGCGCGAGCACGGCCTCAAGATCGGCACCATCGCCGACCTGATCGAATACCGCAGCCGCAACGAGACGCTGATCACGCGGGTCGCCGGGCGGCCGCTGGTCACGCCGCAAGGCCCCTTCGACTGCCACGCCTTCCGCGACCGCTCGGGCGGCCTGCATCTGGCGCTGTCGGTCGGCCGCTGGAAGCCCGACGACGAAGTGCTGGTGCGCGTGCACGAGCCGCTGTCGGTGCTGGACCTGCTGGACGCCGGCCGCTGCGGGCACTCGTGGCCGCTGCCCAAGGCCCTGGCCGCGCTGCGCGCCGCCGAGCGCGGCGTCGCCGTGCTGCTCAATTGCGGCGAAGCCGGCGAGGGCCTGCTGCAGCAGCTCACCGCCGACGGCAACGCGACCGCGGCGTCGGGCAAGGCCTCGCGCGGCCCCATGATGGACCTGCGCACCTACGGCGTCGGCGCTCAGATCCTGCGCGAGCTCGGCGTGCATCGCATGAAGCTGCTCGGCAGCCCGCGCCGCATGCCCAGCATGGCCGGCTACGGGCTCGAGGTCACCGGCTTCGTCGCTGCCGAATGAACACTTCCCTGGAACGAGGCTGAGATGCAAGGCGCTGATCCCGGCACGACGATCTTCGGCAACACGGTGGCCGAGCTGGAAGGCGACAGCCTGCGCATCGGCATCGTGCAGGCGCGCTTCAACGCCGCCATCACCGACCGCATCGCCCAGGCCTGCCTGGCCGAGCTCGAGGAGCTGGGTGTCGCCGCCAAGTACATCGAACACGTCTCGGTGCCCGGCGCGCTGGAAGTGCCGATCGCGCTGCAGGCCATGGCACGGCGCCAGGACTTCGACGCACTCGTGGCGATCGGCTGCGTGATCCGCGGCGAGACTTACCACTTCGAACTGGTGGCCAACGAGAGCGGCGCCGGCGTGACCCGCGTCTCGCTCGACCACGAGACGCCGATCGCCAACGCCATCCTTACGGTCGATACCGAGGCCCAGGCCTGGGCGCGCGTCGACGAGAAAGGCCGCGACGCCGCGCGCGTGGTGGTCGAGATGGCCAACCTGATGGAAGAGATCTCTTGACCGAAGCCGATCCCTCCGCCGCGCCGCGGACCAAGCCGGCCGGTCGCAAGCCCGCCGCCAAGTCGGCGCGCCGCCGCTCGCGCGAGTTTGCGCTGCAAGGCCTCTACCAGTGGCTGATCGCCGGCAGCGAGGCGGCGGAGATCGATGCCCACGTGCGCGAGCTCGACGGCTTCAAGCAGGCCGATTCGGCCCACTTCGACGCGCTGCTGCACGGCTGCCTGGCCGAGGCCGCCACGCTGGATGCGGTGCTGGCCCGGCACGTCGACCGCAAGACCACCGAGCTGTCGCCGATCGAGCACGGCGTGCTGATGATCGGTGCCTACGAGCTGAAGAACTGCATCGACATCCCCTACCGCGTCGCGATCAACGAGGCGGTCGAGCTGGCCAAGAGCTTCGGCGGCACCGACGGCCACAAGTACGTCAACGGCGTGCTCGACAAGGCCGCCGCCGAGTTGCGGCCGGTCGAGGTGGCGGCGCGGCGCGGTCAGGCCTGAGACGGCTGGCGACCGGCGCCGGCTCTACTCGCAGACGCCGGTACCGAGCACGTCCTTGGCGACGGTCGCGAAGGCCGCCTGCATCACTTCGAGCTCGACGTCGGGACGACTGCGTCCCGACTCGGCCGGCTCGCTGTACTCCAGCGCCCGCAGCTTGCTCTGGATCGCCCCCGAGCGAGGCTGGGCCTCGACATTGAGCTGGATCGAGTGCCGGCGCAGGACCCGTGGGGTCGTGGACAGCGACTGTCGCAGGCTGTCCTCGCAGAACTTGATCGCCGAGTTGGACTTGCGGAACAGGATGTTCGTCTTGCAGCCCTGCAGACTGGTCTGCAGTTCGGCGTACTTGGGGTTCTCGACATTGCTCTGACCCCAGTCGATGACCTGAGCCCGGATGTTGCAGCGAGCCTGCGGGTCGCCGGCCGGGACGACCGGGCGGCGCGCTTTCTCGGTCAGCCAGGACGCGACGTAGGTGGTCCAGTTCGGATGGCGCTGACCGCGCCACGAGACGCCGTCGAAGGCCACCGGCGCATTGCCGGCAGCACCGCGGAAGCGTTCGCCCACCAGGCGGTCGATGACATCGAATCGCACCACTTCGACCCGGTCGATCGCCGTGTCGACCAGCTTGACCATGCCCGCCGGGCGATCGCCGAGCCGCACGAGGCTGCCGCTGTCGGACTCGCGGATCTCCATGCGGTCGACGCGAGCCAGGCTCAGCGTGCTGTCGGTGCCGCCCGCCCAGCGCAGGCCGATGATCGACTCGCGGCCGTTCGGGTAGTGCCGCACGGCGTCTAGCTGGACGCGGCTGTTCCAGCTGGCCGAGGCCATCCAGCTCGTGTCGGGCCAGCGCTGGTTGCACGCGACCGCGAAGCCGGGCTGCAGCGTGACCAGCGCCACGTCGTACTGCGGATTCGAGTAGCTCACCTGTCCCGTTGCGCGACCGCCGGTGCGGTCCAGCACGACGATCTCGCTGCCGTCGTCCCGCGTGACGTGGGCCGCCGTCAGCACCACGCACACGTCGCCGCGGCGGAACGCCGTGCCGGCCCCCGCCGTCGTGCCCTGCCGCAGCTCGACGGGCTGCGCGTGCGCCATCGAACAGGCCGCGACGAACCCCACGATGCCCCACACGCAGCGGCGTGCCGACTTGCCATCGATGTCCCCGTTCACGCCATCACCTTTCATGAAGAGAAACACGGCCGTGCTCACTCGGCTCGATCGCCGGGGCCTGCCCGCGCCCCGAAGACCGGCACGACGCATACGAGCGTGGCCAGGGTCGCCACCACCGAAGCGAAGATCTGGACCCAGGGCGTCGTGTAGAACTGCACCCAGCGCGTGACGCCAACCGTCCGCTGTGCCGCCCCCTGCTCGCGAACGCCGATGGCGGCGCCCTTGACGATCAGCAGCACATCGAAAGTCGGCGCACCGGCGGCCTCGCCGTCGCCGCCCTCGCCGCGGGCCAGCTGGACGAAGCCCTGCACGTCCGAGTTCGAGCGCGTCACGCAGTCCGCCAGCGTGCCGGCCGACTCGTCCAGGCAGGCGTGGGTGTCGACCATGCTGCCGGGATCGAACGCCTCCTCGTAGACCAGCCGCCGCTGGCCGGTGCCGGGGTCCGGCGTGCGCGCCTGCAGCTGACCGGACGCCAGCATGGGCATCGCCAGGGCGGTGCCGAGGCCCGCGCCGAACTGCAACTCGGCCCCGATCTGGATGCGTCCCTTCACCAGCCAGGGCGGCACCGGACCTCGCCCGGCGGCCGGCACCGACTCGTAGGCATAGCCCTCGCTCGACAGCGGCAGCGCCGCCTGCTCGGTCACCACCGTCACGAAGTCGGGCGCCGGCGCGCAGCCGAGCGTGTCCGACCGGTCGAAGGCCATGGTCCAGCGGCCGTCGTCACGGGCCGTGATGCTGGCGCGAGCGCCGCCGAGCATCCTGACCGTGACGAACTTCGGCGGTGCGGTCGCGGGTCGGTCCGCCACCGGCTGCGCGACGATGTGCCCTTCCGGCAGATCCCAGGTGAGGCCCTTGCCGTCGCACGGGACCTCCAGCACCAGCGCTTGCGTCCTGGCCCGCACCGAGAACGTCGAATCGGCCGACAGGCCGGACGCACCCCACAGGGAGAACAGGTAGGCGCCTCCGCACACGACGGCCAGACGCGCGAGCGCCGGCAGCTGATTCCACAGGCCGAGGGCAGTCGACAGCACGGCTCAGCTCGCGAAGGCGGGCTTCAAAGCCGCAACTCCACCACCTGGGACTCGGTCGAGAAGCCGTCGCGACGCAGCAGCGTCGCGCGGCGCTGGCCGCCGTCGAGTACCTCCATCTGGCTCACGTCGATCTCGCAGATCGCATCGAACCGCACCACCGACGCCTGGGTCACCTTCCGGCACCTGGCGGCCTCGGTGCCGGGTCGACCCCGGATCTGGACCTCCGCCCGCCGGCTGTTGACGTGCAACCTGACCGTGCCCTGGCCGCCGGCCACGTCGGGGCGGCCCCAGCTGGCCAGCAAGGGCCGCAGCGCCAGCGTCCCTTCGGCCGACACCAGACGGACGGCGATGGCCAGCTCGTCCACGGGCACCTCGGCGGGGCGCTGGCTGCGGCGGTCTTCCGGCAACAGGTTCAAGGTGACCCACCCGGTCTCCGCGGAACCCAGGAACAGCCCGGAGCCGTGAAAGCGCCCGTCGGGCGTATCGATCTCGACGCGCAGCTGTCCGCCCTGGACGCGCTCGGACAGCAGCACGTTGAGTTGCCGGCCCGGGGCGCCACCGGCCAGACTCACGCCGACGACCATCGCGCCGCCGACCGGGCGCTTCGGATTCACGACCTCGCGATAGCCGTGGCCGGGCACCTCGGTGAACTGCGCGCGTGCCGGCTGCCAGGCGCACAGGCCGCACAGCAGCACACCGATCAGCCACTCCGACCGCCGCCCGCCGCATCGGCCCGCCTGCAAGCCCATCGTGTCTCCCCCGCTCTCGTACGCCGATCGTAGCGGGGCGCGGTGCGGCTTTCAACGCGGCGACAATCCACCGGTCCGAACCACCACCTCCCGGTGCCGTCCCGTTGAAACTCGCCAGCCGCCTCGCATCGATCGAGCCGTTCTACGTCATGGAGTGCGCCAAGGCCGCGGCGCGCATCGGCGCCGGCCCGGCCTGCGATCCGGCGCGCGGCGGCGAGCCGATGATCTACCTCAACATCGGCGAACCCGACTTCACGGCGCCCCCGCCGGTGCTGGAAGCCGCACAGCGCTGCCTGGCCGAAGGCCGCACGCAGTACACCCAGGCCACCGGCCTGCCGGCGCTGCGGGAGGCGCTCAGCCGCTGGTACGCGCAACGCTTCGGCCTCGACGTCGCGCACGAGCGCATCGTCGTGACGGCCGGCGCCTCGGCCGCCCTGCAGCTGGCCTGCACCGCGCTGTTCGAGGCCGGCGACGAGGTGCTGATGCCGGATCCGAGCTATCCCTGCAACCGTCACTTCGTCGCGGCGACCGACGCCCGCGCCGTGCTGCTGCCCTGCGGGCCGGCGCAGCGCTACCAGCTCGATGCCGCCGCGGTGGAACGCGCCTGGAGTCCGCACACGCGCGGCGTCCTGCTGGCCTCGCCGTCCAACCCCACCGGCACCTCCATCGCGCACGACGAGCTGGGCCGCATCGTGCAGGCGGTGCGGGCGCGCGGCGGCGTCACGCTGATCGACGAGATCTATCTCGGCCTGAGCTACGACGAGGCCTTTGGCCACAGCGCGCTGGCCCATGGCGAGGACGTGATCTCGATCAACAGCTTCTCCAAGTACTTCAGCATGACCGGCTGGCGACTGGGCTGGCTGGTGCTGCCGCCCGGGCTGGTCGGCCCGATCGAGAAACTGGCGCAGAACCTCTTCATCTGCCCGTCCAGCGTGGCGCAGCATGCGGCGCTGGCCTGCTTCGAGCCCGAGTCGATCGCCGAGTACGAGCGCCGGCGTGCCGCCTTCAAGGCACGCCGCGACTACATCGTGCCGGCGCTCGAGGCGCTGGGCCTGCCGGTGCCGGTCGCGCCCGACGGCGCCTTCTACGCCTGGGCCGACTGCTCGGCCCATGCCGCCAGCAGCTGGGACTTCGCCTTCGGGCTGATGGAGTCGGCCCACGTCGCGCTGACCCCCGGCCGGGACTTCGGCCGGGCCGACGCCGAGCACATGCTGCGCCTGTCCTACGCCAGCAGCCTGCCGGAGCTGGAGGCAGCTGTCACACGACTGAAACGCGTGCTGGCGTGAGCATCTGCACACTCCCCGGGCCGATCGTGACACGCCGTTACCACGGGAGCCGGTGCCCCGTGTCGGGCTTGGTTGAGGCCCCCCATGGCATGGTCTAAGCTCGCCCGCGTGGAAAGCGCTCCCTCCCAGGCCCTGCCGCCCGGCTCGTTGCAGCAGGCGATCGACAACGCCGAGATCGAAGACACCGTCCTGATGTCCGATCTGGGCGACCTGCCGGCCGATCCCAATCCGGTTGGCATGCCCACCATCGGCCAGATCGGCCGCTATGCGCTCAAGTACCGCATCGGCGACGGCGGCCTCGGCACGGTCTACGCGGCCGACGACCCACTGCTGTCGCGGCGCGTCGCGATCAAGACGCTGAGCCTGCAGCCCGCCGGCATGCGCACGCCGCTCGAGACCGACGCGCGCGAGCCCTTCAACGCGATGTTCCTGCACGAGGCGCGCGCCGCGGCGCACCTGAGCCACCCGCACATCGTCACGGTGTTCGATGCCGGCCTCAGCCCGCAGGGCGCCTACATCGCGATGGAGCTGCTCAAGGGCAAGGACCTGCGACAGCTGATGGCCGAGGGCTGGCGTCCGGGCATCGGCCAGGCGGTGCTGATCATGCGCCGCGTCGCCGACGCGCTGGCCTATGCGCACAGCAAGGGTGTCGTGCACCGCGACATCAAGCCGGCCAATATCTTCATGACCGGCCGCACCCAGCCCAAGGTGCTGGACTTCGGCATCGCCAGCGTCGCCCACGCGCGCGAGAACTCCGGCGCCAGCGGCGGCTCGCCCCATTACATGGCGCCCGAGCAGGTGAAGCTCGAGCCCACCGATCGCCGCACCGACGTGTTCTCGGTCGGCGTGGTGCTCTACGAACTGCTGTGCGGGCACCGCGCCTTCGAGGGCGACAGCCTGGGCGCGATCACCAGCGCGGTGTGCGAGTTCAATCCGCCGCGCGCCGACGAGGTCCTGGCCAGCGTGCCCGCCGAGCTGGCGGACATCACGGCACGCGCCATGTCCAAGCTGCCCGACGACCGGCCGCGCTCGGCGCGTGCGCTGTCGCGCGAGCTGCACGAATGGCTGGAGGCTCACCCCGAGGCACTGCAGTCGGGCGAGGACGACACGCCCGCCGTGGCGCGGCGCTGGCCGCGAGCCGCGCTCGGCGTGCTGGGCCTGTGCGGCGTCGGCCTGATCGGCTTCGGCCTGTGGCAGAACCTCGTGCCGCGCGCCTCGTCGGACGGCCAGATCGCCGCGGCGGCACCGGTCGTGGCGCCCGCGGCCTCGGTCGCCGCGGTGGTCGCACCGCCGCCCGTCGAGCCGGTCGCCTCGGCAGCGCCCGCAGCGCCCGCAGCGGGCGTGGTGGCCGAGCCGGCCCCTGCCGCGGCGGCACCGGCCGTGGCCGCCAGCGGCGTGCTGCAGCTCGCCGTCAGCCCCTGGGCCGAGATCGAGGTCGACGGCAGCGCACGCGGCATCACGCCGCCGCTGAACCGCCTGACCCTGCCGGCGGGCTCGCACACCATCACGCTGCGCAACAGCGGCTTCGCGCCCTACACCACGACCGTGGTGGTCGAGGCCGACACGCCGGTCGTCGTGCGGCACCGCTTCAAATGAGCATGCACACCGACCAGCGGCTGCGCCGCCGTCTCACCGCGCTCGGCGCGCTGCTGCTGGCCGCAGGCTGCGCGCAGCTCGCGCCGCCCCCTCCTCCTGCGCCACCGCCCCCCCCGCCGCCGCCCGAGCCGCCGCCCCCCCCTCCACCGCCGCCACCGCCGGTCAGCGTCGTCGAGTTGAGCTCGCGCGCCGCCGAGCAGGCCCTGCTGGCCGGCCTGCGTGCCTACGACGACGGCCAGTACAAGCTGGCCGAGCAGAAGCTCGATGCTGCGCTGAAGGCCGGCCTCAGCGCGCCGAAGGACGTGGCCGCGGCCCACAAGACGCTCGCCTTCATCTACTGCACCAGCAAGCGCACGAAGCAGTGCGAAGCCGCCTTCGTCGCGGCGCGCGAGGCCGATCCGGCCTTCGTGCTCGGCAAGGCCGAGGCCGGCCACCCGCTGTGGGGTCCGGTCTACCGGCGCACGCTGCGCAAGCGCTGATGCCCGCAGCGCTTGTGCCCGGGCGCGCCGACGCCGACTTCGGCTTTGCGCTGCGCGTCTACTGGGAAGACACCGACGCCGGCGGCATCGTCTTCTATGCGAACTACCTCAAGTTCTTCGAGCGCGCGCGCACCGAATGGCTGCGCTCGCTCGGCGTCGAGCAGGAGAAGCTCAAGCAGGACGAGGGCACGATCTTCGTGGTGAGCTCGACCGCGGTACGCTACCTGCGTCCGGCGCGGCTGGACGACTGGCTGCACGTCACGGTGATCGCGCAGGACCGGCGCCAGGCCAGCCTGACGGTCAGCCAGCAATGCTGGCGCGACGACACGCTGCTGGCCGAAGGCACGATCCGCATCGGCTGCGTGGACTGCGGAACCTTCCGCCCACGCCGCATTCCGATCTCCATCCTCGATCGCATCGCATGAACTCACAAGATCTTTCCATCGTCCAGCTGCTGCTGCACGCGAGCCTCGTCGTGCAGCTGGTCGTCGCGGCCCTGCTGATCGTCTCGCTGGCCAGCTGGACCGTGATCTTCGGCAAGATCTTCGGCCTGAAGCGCATCCGCTCGCTCAACGAAGGCTTCGAGCGCGAGTTCTGGTCCGGCCAGAACCTGCAGGACCTGTATGCCGACGCCTCCAAGAAGGCCGATCGCGCCGGCCCGATGACGCGCATCTTCGCGTCGGGCATGCGCGAGTTCCTGAAGCTGCGCGAGAAGCGCGTCGCCGATGCCGGCGCGCTGCTCGACGGCGCGCGCCGCGCCATGCGCGCCAGCTTCCAGCGCGAGCTCGACACGGTCGAGTCGCACCTGAGCTTCCTCGCCTCGGTCGGGTCGGTCTCGCCCTACGTCGGCCTGTTCGGCACGGTGTGGGGAATCATGCATGCCTTCGTCGGCCTGTCGAACATCCAGCAGGTGACGCTGGCGACCGTGGCCCCGGGCATCGCCGAGGCGCTGGTCGCCACCGCGATCGGCCTGTTCGCCGCGATCCCGGCGGTGCTGGCCTACAACCGTTTCGCGCGCGACATCGACCGCATCGCGATCCAGATGGAGACCTTCATCGAGGAGTTCTCCAACATCCTCCAGCGCAACATCGGGCAGCCTGCCGGAGCTCATTGAAATGAAGAAGCCCCCACGCTCACTTCGTTCACTGCCCCCCGAGGGGGCGCGTCAGCCCCTTCGGACGGCCGGGCGGGACTGACATG
This sequence comes from uncultured Methylibium sp., assembly GCF_902826655.1. Classification (GTDB taxonomy): domain Bacteria; phylum Pseudomonadota; class Gammaproteobacteria; order Burkholderiales; family Burkholderiaceae_C; genus Methylibium. The sequence goes on from NZ_CADEFR010000001.1 coordinate 76,685, forward strand.
GCCCAGCTCGCACTCCGCCACGGCTCGCGCCGCCGCACGATCAACGAGATCAACATGGTCCCGTTCATCGACGTCATGCTGGTGCTGCTGATCATCTTCATGGTCAGCGCGCCGCTGATCTCGACCAGCGTCATCGACCTGCCCAGCGTCGGCCAGGCCAAGCGCCAGCCCGACAAGGTCATCGAGGTCGTCGTCGGCAGCGACGAGCAGCTGCGGCTGCGCGTCGACGGCAAGGACCAGCCGCGCATCGGCCTGAAGGACCTGGCCGCGCGCGTCGGCACGCTGCAGGGCGGCAGCGCCAACACGCCGGTGATCATCGCCGCCGACCGCAACGTCAAGTACGAGCAGGTCGTGAAGGTGATGGACACGCTGCAGAAGGCCGGCGTGCAGCGCGTCGGGCTGGCCGTCAAGGCGACGGGGACCTGATGCCGATGCCCGTCGGAGCACGCCAGCGGGCCGAGCGCCGGGCCGCTCCCAAGCCGGCCCGCATCCCCGCGGGGGATCGGTGGGCGTACTCGACCACCGAGGGGTCGTCATGAACGCGGCGACGCTGGACGATCTGAGGCCGCGCACGCCGGGCGGGCTGTCGCGCGCGGCGCTGCTGGCGATCGGTGCGCACGTCCTGCTGGTGCTGGCGCTGAGTCTGGGCGTCAGCTGGCGCAGCAACGATCCGCCGGGCGTCGAAGCCGAGCTGTGGGCCGCGGTGCCGCAGGTGGCCGCGCCGCGCGCCGTCGAGCCCGAGCCCACACCACCCCAGCCCACGCCGAAGCCTGCGCCCAGGCCCGAGCCCACGCCCAAGGCCGCGCCGCCTCCGCCGCCACCCCACCGCCACGCCGAGACCGCGCGCGAGA
>NZ_CADEFR010000001.1:77545-183387 GCF_902826655.1 uncultured Methylibium sp.
GGAGCTGGCCAGGGCCGAAGCCGACAAGAAGAAGGCCGACGACGCCAAGCGCGAGGCCGACAGGCAGAAGAAGGCCGAGGCCGAGCGCGTGGCCCGTATCGAGGCGGACCGCGAGAAGCAGCTCAAGCGCATCATGGGCGAGGCCGGTGCCACCGGCGCGCCGGGCAGCACCGGGACCGCGGCGCAGACCGCCGGGCCCTCGGCCAGCTACGCGGGCCGCATCAAGGCGAAGATCATGCCCAACATCGTCTTCGCCGACGAGGTGAGCGGCAACCCGCTGGCCTCGGTCGAGGTGAAGGTCGCACCGGACGGCACGATCGTCGGCCGCCGGCTCGTCAAGAGCAGCGGTGTCGCGGCCTGGGACGACGCGGTGCTGCGCGCGATCGACAAGACCGAGGTCCTGCCGCGCGACACCGACGGCCGCGTGCCGCCGGCGATGGTGATCGACTTCAGGCCGCGCGACTTCTAGCCGTAGCACCCATCGCCGGGCCGGCGCCGCCCGACAGCTTCGGCCACAGCCACGCGTCGACAGCCAGCTTGCCCGGCCCCCACAGCACCACCGCCGCCAGCAGGCAGCCCCACAGCTCGTGCTGGGCCAGCGCGGCCGGCGCGATCTCCTCGAGGCTCAGCACCGCGATCACGTTGACGACCGACAGGCCCAGCGCGCCGAAGCGGCCGAACAGGCCCAGCACCAGCAGCACCGGCAGCACCAGCTCGCCGCCCGTGCCCATCAGCGCGGCGACGTGGGGCGACAGCAGCGGCACCTTGTACTCGTCCTGGAACAGCGCGAGCGTCGTCTCCCAGTCGGCGATCTTGGTCAGGCCCGACCGGAAGAAGGCCGCGCCGACGTAGAGCCGCGCCGCCAGCAGCGCCACGGGTTGCAGGGCGTCGAGCGCGCGCGTCGCCAGCCGCGCCAGGGACAGCGGCGCTTCGAGCCAGGTCGGGGTCATGATGGGTTCTCCTCGGGGGATTCGTCGATGGGCTCGGCCTTCCACAGCCAGCCTTGTTGCAGGGCCCGGACCAGCCAGGCGTTGAAATCGAAGTCGTCGCCGGCCGCGGCCAGCGCGACGGCCACCGACCGGCCATCGTGCAAGGCGCGCATCCAGGCGTGGGACGCGGCGTCGAGCGCGCTGACCTGGGCGCGCCAGCCGGCCCGCGCCACCACCACCGACTCGCCGCGTCCGGCGGCCAAGGCCTCGCGCACCGGCGCGAAGGCATCGTCGCCGGTGGCGTCGCCGCGATCCTGGTGGGCGGCATGCAGGGTCGCGATCGGCCAGTCGCTCGCCAGCAACTGCAGCGACGGCACGAAGCGCAGCCGCAGCGACTCGGGCGGGCGTTCGGCCAGCAGCGCCAGCGTCTCGCGCTGCAGGTCGGCATCGGCCGCGGACTCGCAGCGCTGCACGGCAGCGTCGAGCCGCGCGCAGTCGCCAAGATAGGGCCAGGGGTCGAAGTCGCGCTCGGCCTCGATGAAGGCCGGCAGGTCCTGGCCCCATTGCGCCAGGTCGCCGCGCGGCGGCGGCGAGGCGCGCCACAGCGCGCGGGCCAGCACGGCGAAATCTTCCACGCCCACCAGCGCCTGCACCGTCGGGTGGGCCGCGGCCAGCGCCCGTTCGGCGATGCCGGCGGCGTTGGCGCGGTAGGCACCGAGGCCGCGCTGCAGGCGGTGGTCGCGCTCGCGCAGGTCCGTCGCCAGCACGGCGACCGCCGGATCGACAGCCAGCAGCGCGCCCAGCAGGCGGCTCTGGCGCTCGGCCTCGCGCAAGGCCGTCATGCGGCCGCCTTCCGCGGCGACGCTTCGCGCTGCACGGCCGCAGCGCGTTGCGCCTCGTCCAGCAGCACCTCGAGCGCCGGCACGTCGGTGTCCCACTCGATCAGCGTCGGCACGCGGCCGAGCCGTTGCACGGCATGGCGATAGACGGCCCACACCGGCTCGTGGACGCGGCTGCCGTGGTCGTCGATCACCAGGTCGCCGGTGTCGCAGTAGCCGGCGAGATGGATCTCGCCGATCGCCGCCGCCGGCAGCGCATCGACAAAGGCGCAGGCCGCGGCGACCGGCTCGCCGGCCGATGCGTCGGCGCGCTGCGCATTGATCGCATTGACGACGAGGTTGTTGACGTCGAGCAGCAGGCCGCAGCCGGTGCGGCGGGTCAACGCGGCCAGGAACTCGGGCTCGGCCATCGCGTCGGCGTCATCGAAGCTGAGGTAGGCGGACAGGTTCTCGACGAGCAGCGGCCGCCGCAGCCGCTCCTGCACGCGCTGCACGTTGGCGCACAGGATGTCCAACGAGGCCGGCGTGAAGGCGATCGGCAGCAGGTCGGCGCCGTGCACGACCGTGGTCGACCCGGGCAGCGGCGCGCGCGCGAAGCAGGCGTGGTCCGAGACGCGGACCGGCTCGACGCGGTCGACCAGGCGCGCCAGGCGCTCCAGGTGCCAGTCGTCGATGCCGACGACCGAGCCGAGCGCCAGGCCCACGCCGTGCACGCTGACGGCATGCGTCTCGCGCACGCCCGACAGCACCGCCAGCGCGGCCCCGCCGTCGGCGAAGAAATTCTCGGAATGGACCTCGACGAAGCCGAGCGCCGGTCGGCGCCCGGCCCAGTCGCGGTAATGCGGCTGACGCAGGCCGATGCCCACGTCGATGCCGGCTCCGGAAGCGGGCGAGTTCATCGCGAGCCCGTCAGCGTCCGGTACGCCGCATCACTGCCTGGATCACTTCTTGGTCTTGGCCTTGGCTTCGGCAGCGCTCAGGCCGCCGGCGGCCTTGCAGGTGCCCTTGGCGACGTACTTCCACTCGCCGGAGTCGTTGTCGGCCTTGGACTGGCCGGCGCACGAGTGCGAGCCCGACAGGTTGGCGCAGTCGTTCTGCCCCGCCTTGGCGATGCCGTAGCACTTTTCCTTGCCCGAGTCCTGGGCGGCGGCCGGGCCGATCAGGCCGAGCGCGAGGATGGAAGCAAGGGCGGACGATGCGATCAGACGTTGGCTCATGGGTCACTCCTTTGAGGTTGCGCGCCGCGACATGGGCGACAGCAGTCTGTCGGACGTGCCGAAAGATTCTTACACTGCGCGTCCATGACCGACCTGCCCGCCCTGCTGGAAACGCTGCGCCCGCAACTGCTGCGCTACGCGCAGCTGCAGTTGCGCAACCCGGCCTGGGCCGAGGACGCGGTGTCGGAGACGATGCTGGCGGCCCTGGAGAAGCCCGAGTCCTTTGCCGGCCGCGCGCAGCCCAAGACCTGGCTGATCGGCATCCTCAAGCACAAGCTCGTGGACCAGGTGCGCAAGCACTCGCGCGAGGTCCAGGTCAGCATCGACGACGACGACGGCCAGGCGCTCGAGGACGGCCTGTTCGACGAAGGCGGCCACTTCCGCGAGACGCCGGCCGAGTGGGGCGACCCGCAGGCCGTGGTCGGGCAGACCCAGTTCATCAAGGTGCTCGACGCCTGCGTGGAAAAGTTGCCCAATCAGCTGGGTCGCGTCTTCCTGATGCGCGAGTGGCTGGAACTCGACACCGACGAGATCTGTAAGGAGCTGTCGGTCACGCCGACGAACCTGTGGGTCATGCTGCATCGAGCCCGGTTGCGGCTGCGGGAATGCCTGCAGATCAACTGGTTCGGCCAGCCTGCCCTTGCACCATCAGCCCCAGCCAAGCCGAAGACCCGATGAAGATCTTCCTTCGCCGCACCTGCCGGGAAGCAGCGTACCTGACCACCTCGCGGCGCGACCGCGAGCTGGCGCTGGCCGACCGCGTCGCCCTGCGGCTGCACCTGATGGCTTGCAAGGCCTGCCCGCGCTTCGAGCGGCAGATCAAGCTGATGGACAGCGCGATGGGCAGCTGGCGCGGCTACGTCGAGGGTGACGGGCGCTTGTGACCCTCGGGGCAGCTCGGTCCCGCTCACCGCTCCCGCGCGGCTTCGCTTCCGATTCGTTGGATCGGCGACAGCAGGTACTCTCCCTGACTAGTACTTGGCTTGAGGACTCGCTCGACAAAGCTCGCGGTCTTGTAGGTTTGAGCTGCAAACGCCGGGCCGGATAGAAGGCGTGGGCGAGAGGCAATCGGCGGACAGGAGTGCTCGGCCGCTTCGAGCCAGGGTGAACGCCCGCCCGAGATGTTTCCCTGACCGCGGTCCATCATGTAGCCCACCCGCTCGGCGATCACTTCCCTGGTCTGCAGGTCGATCACCTTGAGAGAGCTACCGGCTATCCAGTGCTCGCGCTCGCCGCGCGTGGAGATGTCGTCGTAGGTCACGCCATAGCGCGGCGTGGCACTTGACCCTGGCACCTTGCTAACGACGAACTCCGTCCTCTTGAACTTCTCGCCATTGCCTCCGACCAGTGGGCTTGCGACCGATTCGTACTCCTGAACGGACCCCGTGTACCTGTACCTCTGGCCGTCCGCGACGTCGATAGCGTCTACGTAACGGTAGCCCTTCAAAGGGGGTGGTGCGCCAGCGACCGGAAGTCCCTTGCTTGCAGCCTCTCTGTGGCTGCCGGCCAAAAACGTCTGGATGTAGCCCACACCGCCGAGGTCCCGGCCATAGGGATCGTCCAAAGCGAACTGCCGTTCTTGGCTGTGTCCAAAGTTGATCGTGTTCGGCCGCAGCTTGAGGAGAAAGATGCCTTCGACGTTGTCCACTGTCCGATGGATGAACTCCCCAGCCTTCTTGCAGCGCTCCGCGAACATCGCCTCGGCCCGGGCCAGGCGCTCCTTCCCCTGGGCACCTGGGCCGCTGCTGCAGGCCGTGAGCCAGGGCAAGGCGAGGCAGGCCAGCAGCCACGGCCATCGGGGCCGGCATCCGCCTCCTGCGCTCATGCCGCGCCGTAGCCGCCGCCGCCCGGCGTCTCGATCACGAACACGTCGCCCGGCTGCATCTCGACCGAGCCGATGTGCGCCAGCGGCTCGACTCGGCCGTCCGCCCGCTCCACGCGGTTGATGCCGACCGCGCCCGGCAGGCCGCCGGCCATGCCGAAGGCCGGCACGATGCGGCCGTTGGACAGGATCGAGGCGGTCATCGGCTCGAGGAAACGCACGCGCCGCACGCCGCCGTCGCCGCCGCGGTGCGCGCCGGCGCCGCCGGAGCCGGCGCGGATCGCGTAGCTGTCCAGACGCACCGGGAAGCGGAACTCCAGCACCTCGGGGTCGGTGAGGCGCGAGTTGGTCATGTGGGTCTGCACGACGCTCGTGCCGTCGAAGTCCTGGCCCGCCCCGCTGCCGCCGGAGATGGTCTCGTAGTACTGGTGGCGCGCGTTGCCGAAGGTGAAGTTGTTCATCGTGCACTGGCTGGCCGCCATCACGCCCAGCGCGCCGTAGAGCGCATTGGTGATGCAGGTCGAGGTCTCGACGTTGCCGGCCACCACCGACGCCGGCGGCCGCGGGTTGAGCATCGAGCCTTCGGGGATGATGACGCGCAAAGGCTTCAGGCAACCGGCGTTGAGCGGGATGTCGTCGCCGACCAGCGTGCGGAAGACATACAGCACCGCCGCCATGCACACCGCGGTGGGCGCGTTGAAGTTGTTCTCCAGCTGCGCACTGGTGCCGCTGAAGTCGATCTCGGCGCTGCGGGCGGCGGCGTCGACGCGGATCGCGACGCTGATGCGTGCGCCGTTGTCCAGCGGCAGCGTGAACGCGCCGTCCTTCAGCTTCGTGATGACGCGGCGCACCGACTCCTCGGCGTTGTCCTGCACGTGGCCCATGTAGGCCTGCACGACGTCGAGCCCGAACTGCGCGACCATGCGGCGCAGCTCCTGCACGCCTTTCTCGTTGGCGGCGATCTGCGCCTTCAGGTCCGCCAGGTTCTGTTGCGGGTTGCGCGACGGATGAGGCCCGCTGGACAGCAAAGCGAGGATCTCGGCCTCGCGCAGTCGGCCGGCCTGCACCAGCTGGACGTTGTCGATCTGCACGCCCTCCTCCTCGATGCGCGTCGAGAACGGTGGCATCGAGCCGGGCGTCACGCCGCCGATGTCGGCGTGGTGGCCTCGGCTGCCGACGTAGAACAGGATGGCCTGCCCGGCTTCGTCGAAGACCGGAGTGACGACGGTCACGTCGGGCAGGTGGGTGCCGCCGTGGTAGGGGTCGTTGAGCGCGTAGACGTCGCCCGGCTGCATGCGCCCGGCGTTGCCGGCGATCACCGTCTTGATCGACTCGCTCATCGAGCCCAGGTGCACCGGCATGTGCGGCGCGTTGGCGATCAGCTGGCCCTGGGCGTCGAACAGCGCGCAGGAGAAGTCCAGCCGCTCCTTGATGTTCACCGAGTAGGCGGTGTTCTGCAGCTGCAGGCCCATCTGCTCGGCGATGTTCATGAACAGGTTGTTGAAGACCTCCAGCATCACCGGGTCGACCGTCGTGCCGATCGCGAGTCGCTGCTCGCGCGGCTGCACGCGCTCGAGCACCAGGTGGTCGAGCGCGGTGACCCGCGCGCGCCAGCCGGGCTCGACGACCGTGGTGGCGTTCTTCTCCGCGATGATCGCCGGGCCGTCGACGAAGAGGCCCGGCCCGGCCTGCTCGCGGACGACCAGCGCCGCGTCGTGCCAGCGGCCGCCGCTGAAGAGCTTCACCGTCTGGGCCACCGGGGCCGCGGCCGGCGGCGCCATGGCCTGCGCGGCCTCGGACGGCAGCTCGCCGGCACCGACGGCCTCGACCGACACCGCCTCGACGACCAGCGCGCGCTCGGCCATCAGGAAGGCGAAGCGCCGCCGGTAGGCCGCCTCGAAGGCCGCGCGCAGGTCGTCGGGGGCGCCGAAGGGCACGACCAGCGCCGAGTCCGTGCCCTCGTAGCGCAGGTGCACGCGGCGATGCGTGCGCACGGCGCCGCTGCCGATGCCCTGGCGGCGCAGTTCGGCCTCGGCCTCGCCGGCCAGCGCGTCGAGCCGCTGCACGACGGCGGGAAGCGCGTCCGCCAGGCGCTGCTCGACGGCGGCCTCGCGCATCACGCTCTGGTCGGCCAGGCCCATGCCGTAGGCCGACAGCACGCCGGCCAGCGGGTGCGCGAACACCCGGTCCATGCCCAGCGCATCGGCCACCCGGCAGGCATGCTGCCCGCCGGCGCCGCCAAAGCACTGCAGCGTGTAGCGCGTGACGTCGTAGCCGCGCGCCACCGAGATCTTCTTGATCGCATTCGCCATCGCGCCGACCGCGATGTCGATGTAGCCCTCGGCCACTTCTTCCGGCGCGCGCTTCGTGCCGGTGGCCTGCTCGATCCGCGCCGCCAGCTCGGTGAACTGCCGGACCACGACCTCGCGGTCCAGCGGCGCGTCGGCCGCCGGGCCGAAGACCTTGGGAAAGTAGGCCGGCTGGAGCTTGCCGACCATGACGTTCGCGTCGGTCACGGCCAGCGGCCCGCCGCGCCGGTAGCAGGCCGGGCCCGGATTGGCGCCGGCGCTCTGCGGCCCGGCCCGCAAGCGCGCGCCGTCGAACGACAGGATGGACCCGCCGCCGGCCGCAACCGTGTGGATGCTCATCATCGGCGCGCGCATGCGCACGCCGGCCACCTGGGTCTCGAAGGCGCGCTCGAACTCGCCGGCGTAGTGGCTGACGTCGGTCGAGGTGCCGCCCATGTCGAACCCGATCACGCGGTCGAACTCAGCCAGCTGCGCCGTGCGCACCATGCCGACGATGCCGCCGGCCGGGCCCGAGAGGATCGCGTCCTTGCCCTGGAAGGCGTGCGCGTCGGTCAGGCCGCCGGACGACTGCATGAACAGCAGCCGCACGCCCGGCATCTCGCCCGCCACCTGGTCGACGTAGCGGCGCAGGATGGGCGAGAGGTAGGCGTCGACCACCGTCGTGTCGCCGCGACCCACCAGCTTCATCAGCGGACTGACCTGGTGCGACACGCTGACCTGCGTGAAACCCGCCTCGCGTGCCAGCCGCGCCGCCGCTTCCTCGTGCGCCGTGTAGCGGTAGCCGTGCATGAAGACGATCGCCACGCTGCGCAGGCCGGCGTCGAAGGCGGCCCAGAGGCGCTCGCGCAGGTGGGCTTCGTCTAGAGGCATCACCACGCTGCCGTCGGCGGCCAGCCGCTCCTGCGCCTCGATCACGCGGCAGTACAGCAGCTCGGGCAGCACGATGTGGCGGTCGAAGAGGCGCGGCCGGTCCTGGTAGGCGATGCGCAGTGCATCACGGAAACCCCGGGTCGTGACCAGCAGCGTCGGCTCGCCGCGGCGCTCGAGCAGCGCGTTGGTGGCGACGGTGGTGCCCATCTTCACGCACTCGACCCGGTCCGGCGTGATCGGCTCGGCGGGCTTCAGGCCCAGCAGGTGGCGGATGCCGGCGAGCGCCGCGTCGCGGTACTGCTCGGGGTTCTCGGACAGCAGCTTGTGGGTCACGAGGCTGCCGTCCGGGCGCTTGCCGACCACGTCGGTGAAGGTGCCCCCGCGGTCGATCCAGAACTGCCAGCGCGTCGTCGCTTCCATGCTGCGCACTCTACTAGCGGCTGAAGACCCCGCAATTCCGGCTTTCGGCGCGGGCCGCCGCTCCTAGCATCGCCGCCATGACCGACCTGTCGTCCCCGCCGCTGACCCTGGTGAACCTGCCGGGCGCCGACCCGCGCCCGGACGATGCGTCGACCTCGTCGACAAAAACGCGCCACGCCCCGTTCTGCTGGCCGACGCCGCCGTTCGCCGCCTACCCGCAGACCGGCGAGCAGACCCAGGCCCAGCCCTGCACCATCGAGGGCCTGAACGGCAAGCTGGTCCACGGCCGGCTGATCCAGTTCGTGCCCGAGGAGAGCGTCGCCAACGTGCAGGTGCCGCCGGCCCGCACGACGCTGCCGCTGCAGTTCGGCCAGTTCCGCAGCCTCGCGCTGACCGAGCCGCTGCAGCCCACCGCGTCGCACGGCGACGACCCCCACGCCGCGATGCTGGGCCACCGGCCCCGCACGCGATTCCGCCTGATGCTGAAGGCCGGTGCGCCGCTGGAAGGCGAGACCATCGGCCATGTCGAGACCGCCTTCGGCCTGTTCCTGTTTCCGCCCGCCGACGACAGCGACGCGGTGATCCGCCTCTTCGTGCCGGCCGAGGCGCTGGTCGCCACCGAGATCGGCCCGCGCCTGGGCGAGCTGCTGATCGAGAGCCGCGCTGCCACACCCGAGCAGGTGCAGGAGGCCGCGCAGATGCAGCAGCAGCTGCGCAGCCAGAAGCTGGGCGACATCCTGGTCACCCAGCGCATCGTGACGTCGGACCAGCTGCTGGCCGCGATCGCGCAGCAGAAGCAGATGCCGATGGTGCGCATCGGCGAGGCGCTGATCGCGCTGAAGCTGATCAACGCCGCGCAGCTGGACGAGGCGCTGGAGCAGCAGAAGGCCGACCGCAGCGTGCCGATCGGCGAGCTGCTGATCCGCCTGGGTCGCGTCTCGCGCACCGATCTGCAGACCGCGCTGGCGCGCAAGATGGGCTATCCGCTGGTCGACGTCGGCGCCTTCCCGATCGAGGCCGATGCGCTGCGCAAGCTGCCGCATCCGGTGGCCGAGCGCCTGAACGCGCTGCCGCTGCTGCTGCGCGAGGGCACGCTGGTCGTCGCCGTCGAAGACCCGTCGCGGCGCGCCGCGATCGACGAGATCGAGTTCGCGAGCCAGTGCAAGGTCGCGCCGGTGCTGGCGCGTCCGCACGACATCGAGGCCGCGCTGCGCGAGGCCTACGCACGCATCGGCATCGAGATCGCCGGCCACAGCGCGCCGATCGACGCCGGCGGGTTCGACTTCGGGCCGGCCGACACCAACAAGCTGCTCGAGAGCCTGGAGCGCGAGAACGCCGACCAGCAGAAGCGCGAGCTCGGCGAGAAGCAGATCGAGCAGAGCGACAACTCGCTGGTGCGCCTGATCCACACGATGATCATCGAGGCGCACAACCAGGGCGTCTCCGACATCCACATCGAGAACTACCCCGGCAAGGACAAGCTCAAGATCCGCTTCCGCAAGGACGGCCTGCTGCGTCCCTACCTGGAGCTGCCGCACACCTATCGCAACGCGATGATCGGGCGCATCAAGATCATGTGCGACCTCGACATCTCCGAGCGCCGCAAGCCGCAGGACGGCAAGATCAACTTCGCCAAGTTCTCGGCCGGCCACAAGCTCGAGCTGCGCGTCGCCACCATCCCCACCAACAACGGCCTCGAGGACGTGGTGATGCGCCTGCTGGCGTCGGCGCGGCCGGTGCCGGTCGACAAGCTGGGCCTGAGCGCACGCCACCTGGCGCAGCTCAAGGACGCGATGGAGCGGCCCTACGGCCTGGTGCTGTGCGTCGGCCCGACCGGCTCGGGCAAGACGACCACGCTGCACTCGGCGCTTTCACACATCAACGTGCCCGAGCGCAAGATCTGGACCGCCGAGGACCCGATCGAGATCACCCAGCCCGGCCTGCGCCAGGTGCAGGTCAACCCCAAGATCGACTGGACCTTCGCGAAGGCGCTGCGCGCCTTCCTGCGCGCCGACCCGGACGTCATCATGGTCGGCGAGGTGCGCGACGAGGAGACCGCGCGCATCGCGATCGAGGCCTCGCTGACCGGTCACCTGGTGCTGTCCACGCTGCACACCAACAGCGCGCCCGAGACCGTGACGCGCCTGCTCGACATGGGCATGGACCCGTTCAACTTTGCCGACTCGCTGCTGCTGGTCGCGGCGCAGCGCCTGGTGCGCCGCCTGTGTGCCGACTGCCGCAGCAGCCGCCCGATGAGCGACGAGGAGGTCGAGGAACTGCTCGACGACCACCTGTTCGTGCAGCATCCGCAGGATCCGGTGGCCGCGCGCACCGCGCTGCGCGAGGGCTGGCTGGGCCGCTACGGCCGCGACGGGCGGCTCACGCACTTCCACAGCCCGGGCTGCCACGCCTGCGGCCACACCGGCTACCGCGGCCGCTGCGGCATCCACGAGCTGATGCCGATCTCGCGCGAGCTGCGCCGCCTGATCCAGACCGGCGCGCGCGCCGAGGAGCTGCAGCAGGTCGCCCTCACCGAGGGCATGCACACGCTGCGCCAGGACGGCATCGAGAAGGTACTGCAGGGCCTGACCTCGATCGACGAGGTCCGGGCCACCAGCAACGTCTAGCGCCGGCTCAGGCGGCGGCTGCGCGCGTGCCCTGGCCGCGCAGCCAGCGCAGCTGCAGCACCAGGCCGACCACGTAGATCAGCATCAGCGTCCCGTAGATCGGCTTGAACTCCGGCGCCTCAGCGTTGGGCAGCACGGGCGCGCCCAGCGGCACGCGCGTCAGCGTCTCGGTGAAGGCCGGGATCATGTGGAACAGCATCGTCGACGTGTAGGCGATCGCCTGGGCCTGGCGCGACCACGCGCCCAGCAGGCCCTTCAGCTCGATCGCCGCGCCCGCGGCCAGCGCCAGGATCGTCAGGATGGACAGCACGTGCGGCGGTCCGAAGCCGCCGTGCTGGAAGATGCCCAGGCCGGTCAGCGCCGTCAGCAGCGTGGTCACGACATAGGTTTTGCCGGGCGGTCTGGCGAGCGCGATCTCCTTGTGGCGCGCCAGGGCCCACACACCGGTCGCGACGGCGACCAGGCTGATCAGCGTGTGCACGATGCCGAGGGAAGTCAGTCCGAACATCGAAGGCTCCTCGCGAGAGTGGACAAACGGACCCGCTGCAGGAAGACGCGGCTAGACCGGCACCAGGAAGTCCCTGCTGATGCCGACGCCCAGGTCGCCGACGCGGTCGAGGAACTGCGTCAGGAAGGCGTGCAGGCCGGTGGCCAGGATCTCGTCGATGCGACCGAAGCTCAGGTCGGCGCGCAGGCGGCCGGCGCGGCGCAGGGTCTCGTCGCTCTGCTCGTTGGCCACCATCTTGAGGTTGCCGACGAGCTCGTTCATGCAGGCCGCCAGCGAGCGCGGCATGTCGGCGCGCAGGATCAGCAGCTCGGCGACCTTGTCGGGCCGGATCACGTTGCGGTAGACCTTGCGGTAGACCTCGAAGCCGGACACGGTGCGCAGGATCGCGCTCCAGTAGTAGAAGTCGACCTCGACCGGCTCGCGCTGCTCGCGCACGCCGAAGAACTCGCTCTGGGCGCCATGGAACTTGACGTCCAGCAGCCGCGCCGTGTTGTCGGCGCGTTCGAGGAAGGTGCCGATGCGCAGGAAGTGGAAGCTCTCGTCCTGCAGCATCGTGCCCAGCGTCACGCCGCGCGACAGGTGCGAGCGGAACTTGACCCACTCGAACAGCTCCGACGGGTCGCGGTGGAAGTCGCCGCCCGCCACCAGGCGCTTGAACTCGAGCCAGGTGGTGTTGGCGGTCTCCCAGACCTCGGTGGTCAGCGTGCCGCGCACGGCGCGCGCGTTCTCGCGCGCGGCGCTGAGGCAGGAGTAGATGCTCGAGGCGTTGGTCTCGTCGCGCACCATGTAGTCCATCACCTCGCGCGCGTTCACGCTGGTGTGCTTGCGGTGGTAGTCGCGCGTCAGCTCGCTGATCGACAGCAGGCCGCGCCAGCCCTGCTCGGTGGCCTCGCTGGATTGCGGCAGCAGCGAGGTCTGGTAGTTGACGTCGAGCATGCGGGCGGTGTTCTCGGCGCGCTCGGTGTAGCGGGCCATCCAGAACAGGTGGTCGGCGGTGCGGGACAGCATGGTTCTCTCCTCCCTCAGGCCTCGAGCATCCACGTATCTTTGGTGCCGCCGCCCTGCGAGGAGTTGACGACCAGCGACCCCTCCTTCAGCGCGACGCGCGTCAGCCCGCCGGGCACCATCTGCACCGTCTTGCCCGACAGCACGAAGGGCCGCAGGTCGATGTGGCGCGGTGCGACGCCGCTCTCCACGTAGGTCGGGCAGGTCGACAGCGCGAGCGTGGGCTGGGCGATGTAGTTGCTGGGGTTGGCCAGCAGCTGCGCACGGAAGGCCTCGACCTCGGCCCGGCTGGCGGCCGGCCCGACCAGCATGCCGTAGCCGCCGGCACCGTGCACTTCCTTCACGACCAGCTCGGACAGATGCGCCAGCACGTACTTCAGGTCCTCGGCGTCGCGGCAGAGGTAGGTCGGCACGTTGTTCAGGATGGGCTTCTCGCCGAGGTAGAACTCGATCATCTTCGGCACGTAGGGGTAGATCGACTTGTCGTCCGCGACCCCGGTGCCGACCGCGTTGGACAGGTTGACGTTGCCGGCACGGTAGACGTCCAGCAGGCCGGCGCAGCCGAGCGTGGAGTCGGGCCGGAACACCTTGGGGTCGAGGAAGTCGTCGTCGACGCGGCGGTAGATCACGTCGACGCGCCGCGGCCCCTGGGTCGTGCGCATGTACAGGTAGTGGTCCTTGACGAACAGGTCCTTGCCCTCGACCAGCTCGACGCCCATCTGCTGCGCCAGGAAGGCATGCTCGAAGTAGGCGCTGTTGTACATGCCCGGCGTGAGCACGACGACGGTCGGCTCGTTGACGCCGCTGGGCGCCACCGCCCGCAGCGTGTCGAGCAGCAGGTCGGGGTAGTGCGCCACCGGCGCCACGCGGTGCAGGCTGAACAGCTCGGGGAAGAGCCGCATCATCATCTTGCGGTTCTCGAGCATGTAGCTCACGCCGCTGGGCACGCGCAGGTTGTCCTCGAGCACGTAGTAGCTGCCGCTGCCGTCCGGGTTGGCGGCGCGGACGATGTCGATGCCGGCGATGTGCGAGTACACGTCGCCGGGCACCGAGACGCCCATCATCTCGGGCCGGAACTGCGCGTTCTTGAAGACCTGCTCGCCGGGCACGATGCCGGCCTTGATGATCTCCTGGTCGTGGTAGACGTCGTGGATGAAGCGGTTGAGCGCGTTGACGCGCTGCTTCAGGCCCTTCTCCATCTCGCGCCATTCCTGCGCGGGGATGATGCGCGGGATCAGGTCGAAGGGGATGAGCCGCTCGGTGCCCGAGCCGTCCTCGTCCTTGGCGCCGTAGACGGCGAAGGTGATGCCGACGCGGCGGAAGATCATCTCCGCCTCTTCGCGGCGCGCCTTCATGGCCTCGGCCGGCTGCTGCGCGAGCCAGCGGTCGTAGCCAGCGTAGTGCGCCCGCACGGCACGGTCCGCAGCGTGCATCTCGTCGTACTTCGTCATCGTGTCTCCCACGCGCCGAGGTTTAGCAGGGATTGTGCCAAGCGGTCCTCTGCCGGTGATGGTGTCAGGCCGGGCGCGTGGAGACGCGCACGGTGAGTGTGTGCCGTCCGCCGCCGCGGATCACGCCGCTCAGGGGCGTGACGTCGCGGTAGTCGCGGCCATGGGCCACCCGCACGTGGCCGGTCCCGGCCACGCAGTCATTGGTGGGGTCGAGTTCCAGCCAGTCGCTGCCGCTGCCGTCGGCGCGCGGCAGCGCCACCGCCACCCAGGCATGCGAGGCGTCGGCGCCCTGCAGGCGCGGCTGGCCCGGCGGCGGGTCGGTCAGCAGGTAGCCGCTGACGTAGCGCGCCGCCAGCCCCAGCGAGCGCAGCGCGCCGATCATCACGTGGGCGAAGTCCTGGCAGACGCCGCGCTTCTGCTCGAAGGCCTGCAGCATCGGCGTGTCGACCTCGGTGCTGGCCGGCTCGTAGGTGAACTCCTCGTGCAGCCGGTGCATCAGCGCGCAGGCGGCTTCGTCCAGCGGCCGGCCCGCGACGAAGGACGGCGCCGCCCAGGCCTGCAGCACGGCAGCCCGCCCCACCAGGCCGGAGTCGTAGACGAACTCCGCCGCCGCATCGAGCGGCCGGCCGGCCTGGTAGCGCCAGTGCTCGCGCGCGGCCTCCCAGGGCATCGCCGGCGGCAGCGGCGGCGACGGCGCGAGCCGGACGCGGCTGACGGCGCGCACGCACAGCGACTCGTGCGGCACCGTCAGCGAGAAGTGGCCGAGCGCATTGCCCCAGGTGTCGACGCGCTGCTGCACGCGTGCCGGAGCCGGGTCGATGTGCAGGGCGAAGTCCAGCAGCTCCTGGGCGCCGTCGCCGCGCGGCTCGAGCATCGCGATGTGATGGGCCAGCTCGACCGCACTGCCGTAGGCGTAGGTGGTCTCGTGCTCGACGATCAGTTCGGCCGGCCCGGCCCCGGCCGGTGTCGGCGCCGGGGCTTCCGTCGCCTCAGACCGCAAGATGCTGTTCATGCGATCCGGCCAGCGCGAAGTAGCGCCGGCCCACCTCGTCGGACAGCCGCATGCCGGCATCGGCCAGGCGGTCGGCCAGCGCCACCACGCGCGCGTCGTCGACCTGGGTCTCGTCGCCGCCCTGGTGGGCCTGCTCGCACAGCTCGACCAGCGTCGCGCCGGCGCCCGCCGCCGGCAGCAGGGCCAGCAGGCCCGCGGCGGCTTGCGGGCCGCCGGGCAGCTTGCCGATCTCGGTGCGCAGGCGCCGCAGCACGCAGCCCAGCGCCCGCGGGTTGGCCTCGTCGATCACCAGCAGGTCCAGCAGCGCCAGCGCCTCCTGGCGGCCGGGATAGCGGGCGCGGTAGGTGATGCTGCTGTCGAACAGGCGCAGCAGCAGGTCGAAGCCGTGCGTGGTGTGCACCGCGCCGCCCTCGAAGAAGGCCCCGAGCGCACCGCCCATCGCGATCAGGCGCTCGGCCAGGCGGCCGATGGTCAGCAGGCGCCAGCCGTCGTCGCGGGTCATGCGGTCGCTCTGCGCGCCGGTCACCGCCGCGAGCTGCTGCGCCAGGCGCTCCAGCGCGGCCTGCAGTTCGTCGCTGGCGAAACCGACGCCGGTCGGCTCGGGGCCGGGCGCGATGCCGGCCCACAGCATGCGCGCGTTGAAGTCCTCGGCCATCGCGCGCACCAGGGCGGCGTGCTCGGGCGACAGCCGGTCGCGCAGCGCGCCGACGGCGCGGTCCAGCGCGGCCAGGTTGTAGGCGATGCTCTGCTGCTCGTGCGCGTCGGCCAGCCCGGCCACGACGGCGCGCTCGAACACGCGCGGCGACTGCGTCAGCGAGGGCACGCCCCAGGGCGCCAGGCCGCTCAGCTGCGCCAGCAGCGACATCGCGTCGAGCACCGGTGCCGGCGTGTCGTCGTCCTCCTCGACCAGCGTGACGCTGGCCAGCGCGATGCGCACCAGGTGTTCGGTGCGCTCGGTGTAGCGGCCCATCCAGAACAGGTTCTCGGCGGTGCGGCTCGACACGGCGCGGCGGTGGCCGGCGATCTCGTCGGGCCTGAGGCGCTGCGGCAGCATCGAGTAGGTGTCGACCGGGCCGTCGCGCAGCACCCAGGTGTCGAGGCTGGCGCCGCCCTGCTGCATGGACACCGCATGCGGGTCGCGCGCCGCGATGCGCGTCATGCCGCCGGGCAGCACGCGCCAGCCGCCGCGGCCGTCGGCGATGGCGTAGACGCGCAGCATCGCCGTGCGCGGCCGCAGCGCGCCGCCCTGCCACCACGGGGTCTGCGAGAACGGCAGGTAGCGCTGCAGCGTGTGCAGGTCGGGGTCGGCCTCGATGCGCGCGCGCCAGGCCTCCAGCTGGTCGTCCGACAGCGTCGATCCGATCGCCGGCTCGAAGTCGCGGCCCGGCACGCCGGGGAAGGTCGGACGGATGACGCGCGCGGCCAGCTCGTCCTGCGTGGCCTGCCAGGCGGCGTCCTCGCCGCACCACCAGGTCGGCAGCGCCGGCAGCGCGAGCGGCTCGCCGAGCAGCCGCTCGGCCAGCGCCGGCAGGAAGCCCTGCAGGCCGGGCGACTCGAGGAAGCTCGCACCCAGCGCATTGGCCATCGCCAGCTTGCCGGCGCGCAGCACCTGCAGCAGTCCGGGCACGCCGAGCGCGGAGTCGGGCCGCAGCTCGAGCGGGTCGCACCAGGGGTCGTCCAGTCGCCGCAGCAGGCCGTGCACCGGCTCCAGTCCCTGCACGGTCTTGAGGTAGAGCCGCTCGTCGCGCACCGTCAGGTCGCCGCCCTCGACCAGCGACAGGCCGAGGTAGCGCGCCAGGTAGGCCTGCTCGAAGTAGGTCTCGTTGTACGGCCCCGGCGTCAGCAGCGCGAGCCGCGGCGAGGCGCAGCCGTCGGCCGCGGCGATGGCCTGGGCCGGCAGCAGCAGGCTGTCGACGAGGCAGCGGTAGCTGGACGCGATGTGCTCGACCTGCAGCTCGCGGAAGGCCTCGGGGAACTGGCGCGAGACGATCAGCCGGTTCTCCAGCACGTAGCCCAGGCCCGACGGCGCCTGGCTGCGCTGCGAGACGATGGACCAGCTGCCGTCGGGGCCGCGCGCGATGTCGAAGGCCTGCACGTGCAGGCGCACGCCGCTGGCGGGCTCGATGCCCTGCACCGCGCGCAGGTAGCCGGGATGCCCCAGCACCAGCGCAGCCGGCAGCAGGCCTTCGCGCAGCAGCCGCCGCTCGCCGTAGCAGTCGGCCAGCACTGCCTCGAGCAGGCGCGCGCGCTGCGCGATGCCGGCCTCGATCTGCCGCCAGTCGGCCGGCTCGATCAGCAGCGGCAGCGGCCCCAGCGACCAGGGCCGCTGGCTGGAGCCGCCCTCGCCGAGGGCCTGGTAGACGTTGTAGGTGACGCCGTCGCGGTGGATCTGCTGGGCGATCTGCTCGACGCGGCGGTCGAAGCCCTCGAGGCCCTCGTCGCCGATCAGCCCGAAGAAGCGTTGCCAGGGTTCGCGCAGATGCTCGCCCTTGGGGTCCAGCAACTCGTCGTAGTGGCCGCTCTCGGCCGGCATCGCGGCCCAGAGCACGCCCTTCGCCACCGCGGCCCTGGCGTCCGCGGTGTCGGCTTCTGGCGAGGACTGCGGCACCGCAGCGGCGGGGATGGCGTTCAGAGCTGGCGCAGGTCGAGGGTGAACGGGAACTCGAGGCTCGGCGGGACCGCGGCCACCTGCATCCTGCCCGGCGTGTGGCCGAGCTTGAAGAAGCGCGCCAGCCGCCGGCTTTCGGCCTCGTAGGCGTTGACCGGGAAGCTGTCGTGGTTGCGACCGCCGGGATGCGCCACATGATAGCGACAGCCCCCGAGCGAACGGCCCACCCAGGTGTCGACGATGTCGAAGGACAGCGGCGCGTGGGTCGGGATCGTCGGGTGCAGCGCCGAGGCCGGCGCCCAGGCCTTGTAGCGCACGCCGGCCACGTGCTCGGCGACGCGCCCGGTCGGGTGCAGCGGCAGCGGCGCGCCGTTGACGGTGACGACGTGGCGGTTGCCGTTCAGGCCGCCGGCCTTGACCTCCAGGCGCTCGAGCGACGAGTCGACGTAGCGCACCGTGCCGCCCGGCGCGCCCTCCTCGCCCATCACGTGCCAGGGCTCGAGCGCGGTCCGCAGCGTCAGGTGGATGCCGGCCACCGAGACCTCGCCGATCATCGGGAAGCGGAACTCGAAGTGCGGCGCGAACCACGCGGCGTCGAAGCCGAAGCCCTGGTCGCGCAGTTCGGCCAGCACGTCGTTGAAGTCCATCTGCACGAAGCTCGGCAGCAGGAAGCGGTCGTGCAGCTCGGTGCCCCAGCGCGTCAGGCGCGTCGTGCCGCGGCCCGTGTACGGCGTCTTCCAGAACCAGGCCACCAGCGCGCGCAGCAGCAGCTGCTGCACCAGGCTCATGCGGGCATGCGGCGGCATCTCGAAGGCGCGCAGCTCCAGCAGGCCCAGGCGGCCGGTCGGCCCGTCGGGCGAGTAGAGCTTGTCGACGCAGAACTCCGCGCGGTGGGTGTTGCCGGTGACGTCGATCAGGATGTTGCGCAGCGTGCGGTCGACGAGCCAGGGCGGGATCTGGCCGGGCTGGCCGTAGGTCGCGGTCTGGCGCTCGATCTCCTGCAGCGCGATCTCGAGCTCGTAGACCTGGTCGTTGCGCGCCTCGTCGATGCGCGGCGCCTGGCTGGTCGGCCCGATGAACATGCCGCTGAACAGGTAGCTCAGCGACGGGTGGTTGTGCCAGTAGGTCAGCAGGCTGGCCAGCAGGTCCGGCCGGCGCAGGAAGGGGCTGTCGGCCGGCGTCGCGCCGCCGAGCACGAAGTGGTTGCCGCCGCCGGTGCCGGTGTGGCGACCGTCGAGCATGAACTTCTCGGTCGACAGCCGCGTCTCGTGAGCGGCCTCGTACAGGAATTCGGTGTGGTCGACCAGCTCGTCCCAGCTGGACGCCGGGTGGATGTTGACCTCGATGACGCCGGGATCGGGCGTGACCTGCAGCATCTTCAGGCGCGCGTCGCGCGGCGGCGGGTAGCCCTCGAGCACGATCTTCACGCCCAGCGACGCGGCGGTGGCCTCGACGGCGGCCAGCAAGTCGAGGTAGTCGTCCAGCACGGCCAGCGGCGGCATGAAGACGTAGAGGATGCCGCCGCGCGCCTCGACGCACATCGCGGTGCGGGTGATCCAGTGCGCCGACTCGAAGCGGTCGGGCATGTGCGTGAGGCCACGCGCCGCGGCGCCCCGGCCGTTGCCGTCACCGCCCGCGCGGCCCGCGGCCGCACCGCTGCCCGCGTTCGCAGCCTCGCCGGCCGCCGGCCGCAGCGCGTGACTCCCGTACTGCGCGCGCAAGGCCGCCACCGAGCGCAGCCGCCCGGCCGGCGCGAAGGGGTCGGTCTCGATCAGGTAGGGGTAGTCGGCCTTCGACACCCAGGGCAGCGAGTCCAGCGGCAGCCGGTAGCCCATCGGCGAGTCGCCGGGGAAGAGGTACATCCGTTCGTCGCGGAAGAACCAGGGTCCGGTGGTCCAGCTCGGGCCGGCGAGGCCCGGTGCGCCGTTCTCCCGCTTGATCGGCAGCATGTAGCCGACGACCTTGGTCAGGCCCTGGTCGAAGACCTTGCGCAGCCGTGCGCGCTCCATCTCGTCGTCGAGCCGCGCGTCGAAGGGATCGACGTTGACCGGCAGGCGCCGCTCGCGCCACAGGTAGTACCAGGTGTCCTCGTAGCCGGCCTGGATGTAGTCGGTCGCGAGGCCGAGCTTGGACGACAGCCGCTCGATGAAGGCCTTGGCGTCGACCTCGGTGCACGACGAGGGCTGGCGCTCGTCGGCGAACAGCGTCGGGTCGATCCAGCAGGGCTCGCCGTCGGCGCGCCAGAAGATGCTGAGCGCCCAGCGCGGCAGCTGCTCGCCCGGGTACCACTTGCCCTGGCCGAAGTGCAGGAAGCCGCCGGCGCCGTAGCGCGCGCGCAGCTTCTGCACCAGCTCGTTGGCGTAGCCGCGCTTGGTCGGCCCCAGCGCGGCGGTGTTCCATTCGGCGCCGTCGCGGTCGGTCACCGAGACGAAGGTCGGCTCGCCACCCTGGGTGAGCCGCACGTCGCCGGCCGCCAGCCGCGCGTCGACCGTCTTGCCGAGCGCCACCACGCCGGCCCATTGCGCGTCGGTGTAGGGCTTGGTGACGCGCGGCGATTCGAAGATGCGCGTGACGCCCATCGTGTGGGTGAACTCGACCTCGCTCTTGTCGACCGCGCCGGTCACCGGTGCGGCGCTCGACGGCTCGGGGGTGCAGGCGACCGGGATGTGGCCCTCGCCGGCCATCAGGCCCGAGGTCGGGTCCAGGCCGATCCAGCCGGCGCCCGGCAGGTAGACCTCGCACCAGGCGTGCAGGTCGGTGAAGTCGGTCTCGGCGCCGGAGGGACCGTCGAGCGCCTTCACGTCGGGCTTGAGCTGGATCAGGTAGCCCGACACGAAGCGCGCCGCCAGACCCAGGTGGCGCAGCGCCTGCACCAGCAGCCAGCCGGTGTCGCGGCACGAGCCGGCGGCCGTCTCCAGCGTCTGCTCGGGGGTCTGCACGCCGGGCTCCATGCGGATCAGGTAGCGGATGTCCTGCTGCAGCCGCTGGTTGATGCCGACGAGGAAGTCGATGGTGCGCTGCGTCTTCAGCGGCACGCTGTCGAGGAAGGCCTTGAACCGGGGCGTCAGCTCGCCCTTCACCAGGTAGGGCGCGAGTTCGCGCTTGAGGCCGTCGTCGTAGACGAAGGGAAAGTTCTCGGCGCTGGGCTCGAGGAAGAAATCGAAGGGGTTGTAGACCGCCATCTCGGCGACCAGGTCCACGGTGATCTTGAACTCGGTCGTCTTGTCGGGGAACACCAGCCGCGCCAGGTAGTTGGCGAACGGATCCTGCTGCCAGTTGATGAAGTGGCCGACCGGCTCGATGCGCAGCGAATAGCTCAGGATCGGCGTGCGGCAGTGCGGCGCCGGGCGCAAGCGCACGACCTGCGGCCCGAGCGCGATGCGCCGGTCGTAGCGGTAGTGCGTGACGTGGTTCAGCGCGACATGGATGGACAAGAGGCTCTCCTTCGGGACGGCGGCCCCGAACCGGCCTGCTCAGTCGGACGGTTCGGACTCGGCGGGAATAGCAACTTCCACGCCATTGTCAGGGCGATCCGTGTGCTGCCAGTAGCGTCTGCGCGTCTCGCGCCAGCAGGTCGATCCGTCCGGGCCGTGTCGCCAGGCGCCGCAGCGCGGGCTGTCGATCACCGCGATGCCGCGCTCGCGCAAGCGTGCCATCACCTCGGCCGCCGGATGCCCGAAGCGGTTGCGATAGCCGGCCTGCAGCACCGCCACGCGCGGCGCGACGGCGTCGAGCAAGGCCGCGCTCGACGAGGTCTTGCTGCCGTGGTGCGGCACCAGCAGCACGTCGCTGGCGAGGGCCGCCGGCGGCAGCGTGGCCAGCCGCAGTTCCTGCTCGCGCTCCAGGTCGCCGGTCAGCAGCACGCGCCGCTCGATGCCGCCCCAGCGGCCGACGACGCGCAGCACGCAGCTCAGGGTGTTGGGCTTGATGCGTTCGTGCTCGGCGCGGTCCAGCATCGCGGCCGGCGGGTGCAGCAGCTCGAAGGACACGCCGTCCCAGTCCCAGCGCTGGCCGGCGGCGCAGGCATCGACCGGCACGCCCTGCTGCCGCGCCAGCGCCAGCAGCGGGTGGGCGCGCTCCAGCGAGCCGGACAGCCGCGCCACCGGCAGGCCGCGCAGCAGGGCCGCGGCGCCGCCGACATGGTCGGTGTCGCGATGGCTCAGCATCAGCGTGTCGATGCGACGTTCGCCGAGCGCACGCAACAGCGGCAGCAGCACGCGTTCGCCGGCGTCGGTCTCGCGCGAGTACTGCGGGCCGGCGTCGTACAGCAGCGTGTGGCGTGCGGTGCGCAGCAGCACCGCGGTGCCCTGCCCCACGTCGACCGCGGTCAGCTCGAAGGCGCCCTCCGGCGGCCGCGGCACCTGCGGCCACAGCAGCGGCAGCAGCAGGGGCAAGGCCAGCGCCCGCACGCGCCAGGGCAGCGGCAGCAGGGCCACGGCCGCGCCGAGCAGGCCGCTGGCCACGGCCCAGGGCGCTGCAGCCGGCACGGTCCACGACGACCAGGCCGGCGCCGCCAGCACCTGCAGGCCGGCGTTGAGCGCGGCAACGATCCACGCGCCCGCGCTCCACAGCACCGGCAGCACGGCGCCCAGCAAGGCCAGCGGCGTGACCAGCAGCGTCACGACCGGGATCGCCGCCAGATTGGCCGCGAAGCCGACCAGCGACAGCTGCTGGAAGAACACCAGCGTCAGCGGCGCGAGCCCCAGCGTCGCGACGACCTGGGTGCGCAGCGCGCCGCCCAGCAGCGGCCCGAGGCCGGCCAGCCACTCGCGCCAGCGCGGCCGGTCGGCGACGGCGTCGAGGCCGCTCGACGCGCCGACCAGCGCGCGCGCCTCGCCCGACGCCATCAGCAGGCCCACCGCGACGAAGGACAGCCAGAAGCCCGGCTGCAGCAGCGCCCAGGGGTCGATGGCGGTCACGACGACCATCGCGCTGCCCCACACCAGCGGCCAGCTCCAGCGCAGCCCGGCTGCGCCGACCACCGTGACCGTCGCGAGCATCAGCAGCGTCCGCTGCGCCGGCACGCCCCAGCCCGCGAACACCGCGTAGGCAGCGGCCGCCGCCAGGCCGCCCCAGCGCGCAGCCAGCGGCGCCGGGCAGCGCAGCATCAGCCACGCGCTGCGGCGCCACAGGGCGCCGAGGCCCAGTCCGGCGAGCCACGCGAACATCGTGACGTGCAGACCGCTGATCGACATCAGGTGGGCGACGCCGGTGGCGCGGTACAGCGCCCAGTCCTCGCGCTCGATCGCGGCCTGGTCGCCGACCGCCAGCGCGGCCAGCACACCGGCAGCCGACGCGTCGGGCACGCGTGCGGCGATCGCGTCGCGCACCGTCTGGCGCGCCCGATCCACCGCGTGGCCGGCGTCGTCGCCCAGCAGCCGGTGAGCGCCGGGGCGTGCCGCGCGCACGTAGCCGGTCGCGCGCACGCCCTGCTCGAAGAGATGCAGTTCGTAGTCGAAGCCCTGCGGGTTGGCCAGGCCGTGCGGTCGCTTGAGCCGCAGCGTCAGTTGCCAGCGCTGACCGGCGCGCAGCGCGGGCAGCGCCTCGGTGCCGGACGCGTACCAGCCCAGCGACAGCCGCGGCGGCAGCGCGATGGGTGTGTCGCCGAGCCGCGCCGACTCGACCTCGAAGCGAAAGCGCCAGGCTTCGGGCGAGCGCTGCGGCAGGCTCGCGACGACGCCGACCACGGCGAGGTCGCGGCCCTCGAGTTCGGGCGCCAGCGGTGCCGCCAGCCGTGCCCCGGCGCGCCATCCGGTGCTGCCGAAGGCACAGGCGGCGCAGGCCGCCACCAGCACGATCAGCGCGGCGGCGCCGCGTCGGCGCCCTGCCAGCACGAGCGCCAGCCCCAGCACCCCGGCGCCGACCAGCGCCGCGTAGCCGGGCACCGGCCACAGCGCGCCCTGCTGCAACTGCAGGGCGGCCCCCAGCACCCAGCCGAGGCCGGCGGCCAGCCCTGTCGTCCCCGCCGTCGCCGCTGTGCCGCGCATCGATCCAGTGTAGGAAGCGACGCCGCCGGCCGCATCCTCGCGCGGTAGGATGCCGGCCACTTCCACGGCGCCTGCGGAGCCTCTCCATCATGTCGATACAGCAACGCCTCCAGGACCTCGGCATCGTGCTGCCGCCGGTCGCCGTGCCGGCCGCGGCCTACGTGCCCTTCGTGCGGACCGGCTCGCTGGTCTTCGTGTCCGGCCACATCGCGCGGCGCGACGGCAAGCCGGTGGTCGGCCAGCTCGGCAAGGACATGGACACCGAGACCGGCAAGGCCGCGGCGCGCGGCGTCGCGATCGACCTGCTGGGCACGCTGAACGCGGCGGTCGGCGGCGACCTCGAGCGCGTGAAGCGCATCGTCAAGCTGCTGAGCCTGGTCAACAGCACGCCGGCCTACACCGAGCACCACCTGGTGACCAACGGCGCCTCCGAGCTGATCGGGCAGGTCTTCGGCGAGCGCGGCGCCCACGCGCGCAGCGCCTTCGGCGTGGCGCAGCTGCCGATGGGCGCCTGCGTCGAGATCGAGTTGATCGCAGAGATCGCGTGAAGGCGACGAGCCGCCCGACCAGCGTCTTCCACCGCATGCCGCGCGGCGTGCTGGCGCTGGTGGCGCTGCTGTCGCTGGCCGCGGTCGGCAGCGCGCTGGTGTCGCAGCATGTCTTCGGCATGCTGCCCTGCCCGTGGTGCATCTTCCAGCGCGTGCTCTACCTGGTGATCGCCATCGTGGCGCTCGCCGGCTGGCTGGCGGGCGCCCGGCCGGTGACCCTGCTCACGACGCTGGGCGTGCTGGCGCTGGCGCTCGGCGGCATCGCCTCGGCGGTGTTCCAGCACCAGGTCGCGGCGCGCGACAGCAGCTGCGCGTTCACGCTGGCCGACCGCTTTCTGAACGCGACGGGCCTGGAGACCGCGGTGCCCTGGCTGTTCCAGGTCACGGCGACCTGCATGGAGGCCGCGTCCTACCGCCTGCTCGGCCTGCCTTTCGAGATCTGGAGCGGCCTGCTGTTCACGCTGATCGCCGCCGCGTCGCTGCTGCTGCTGTGGCATTGGAAGGCCCGCGCCTGACCGGGGTCAAGACCGCGACACGCGAGAGGACTAAGCTGTGGCCCGAGACACCGGCGAGGTGTCGTAGGAGACGGCCATGACCCCCTGGCACCGCTTCTGGTTCCCCCACGGCGACGAGACCCCGGCCGCGACGCGCGATGCCGCGCTGTGGACGCCGCAGGCGATCGCGGAGACGCAGCGCGCACTGTGGCAGCACGCCGCGCAGGCGGCCGAGGACTGGTGGCGCTACTGGCGCACCGCCTGGCCCGGCGTGCCGCTGCAGCCGCCGGTCGGCGTCGTCGTGCCGCCGCCGGCCAAGCCGGCCGAAGAGCTGGCCGTGGAACACGCGCCCCGCAAGGCGGCGCGCAGCAAGGCGCGGCCCGCCCCGGCCAAGGCCGCCGCGGCAGGCGCGGGCGGACGGCGTCCGCAGCGCGCGGCGCGCGGCAAGTAGCTCGGCGCCTCAGGCGCGCAGCAGCAGCGTCGGCTTGAGACCCAGGTCGGCCGCCTTGCCCTTGCGCGCCCGCGCGCCCTTGTAGGACGACAGCGCGGCCGCGCCGAACACCTCGTCCTTCGGCTTGCCGCCGCGCAGCGCGGTGCCGACGACGCGCAGGGTCTTGTCGAAGGCCGCCACGCTCACCAGCGCGTCCTTCGCATCGAGGTCCATGAGCGTCAGCCCGCGCCCGCCCTTGGGCTGCAGCTTCAGGTCGGCCAGCGCGAACACCAGCAGTCGACCGGACAGGCTGAGGCAGGCGATCTGCTGCGCGCCGTCGGCACGGCTCGGCGGCAGCGGCTTCTCGCCCTCGGCCAGCGCGAGGAAACTCTTGCCGCCGCGCTGACGCGAGACCAGGTCGCCGGCCTGGGCCAGCAGGCCGTAGCCGCCGGTGTTGGCCAGCAGCAGCGTCGCGTCGGCCGGGCCGGCGAAGTAGTGCTGCGGCTGCGTGCCGGACTCGAGTTCGATCATCGAGGTGATGGGCTGGCCGTCGCCGCGTGCCCCGGGCAGGCCGCTGACGCCAACGCTGTAGACGCGCCCGTTGCTGCCGAAGACCAGCAGCGTGTCCACCGTGCGGCACTCGAAGGTCCCGTAGAGCGCGTCGCCGGCCTTGAAGGCGAAGCTCGCCGCATCGTGGCCGTGGCCCTGGCGGGCGCGCACCCAGCCCTTGCCGCTGATCACCACCGTGACCGGCTCGTCGACCACCTTGACCTCGGCCACCGCCCGCTTCTCGGCCTGGATCAGCGTGCGGCGTTCGTCGCCGTAGGCCTTGGCGTCGGCCTCGATCTCCTTGACCATCGTGCGCTTCAGCGAGGCCGGGCTGTCCAGGATGTCCTGCAGCTTCGCCTGGTCCTCGCGCAGCTCCTTGAGCTGCTGCTCGATCCGGATCGCCTCCAGCCGCGCCAGCTGGCGCAGCCGGATCTCGAGGATGTCCTCGGCCTGCCGCTCGCTCAGGCGGAAGCGCTCGATCAGCGCCGGCTTGGGCTCGTCGGCGTTGCGGATGATGCGGATCACCTCGTCGATGTTCAGCAGCACCAGCTGCCGGCCCTCGAGGATGTGGATGCGGTCCAGCACCTTGTCCAGGCGATGGCGCGTGCGCCGCTCGACCGTGAGCCGGCGGAAGGCGATCCACTCCTGCAGCATCTGCCGCAGCGACTTCTGCGTCGGCCGGCCGTCGGCGCCGACCATCGTCAGGTTGACCGGCGCCGAGCTCTCCAGGCTGGTGTGCGCGAGCAGCACGTTGATCAGCTCCTGCTGCTCGACCGTGCGCGTCTTGGGTTCGAACACCAGGCGCACCGCGGCGTCCTTGCCGGACTCGTCGCGCACCGCGTCCAGCACCGCCAGCAGCGTGGTCTTCAGCTGGGTCTGGTCGGCCGTCAGCGCCTTCTTGCCGGCCTTGACCTTGGGGTTGGTCAGCTCCTCGATCTCTTCCAGCACCTTCTGCGCGCTGGTGCCCGGCGGCAGCTCGGTCGCGACCAGCTGCCACTGGCCGCGCGCCAGGTCCTCGATCTTCCAGCGCGCACGCAGCTTCAGCGACCCGCGGCCCGTGCGGTAGGCCTCCTGGATGTCGACCTCGGCACTGATGATCTGGCCGCCGCCGGGGTAGTCGGGGCCGGGCAGCAGCGCGAACAGGTCCTCGTCGGCGAGCTTCTCGTTCTTCAGCAGCGCGACCGCCGCAGCCGCGACTTCGCGCAGGTTGTGGCTGGGCACCTCGGTCGCCAGGCCGACCGCGATGCCGCTGGCGCCGTTGAGCAGCACGAAGGGCAGGCGCGCCGGCAACTGCTTGGGCTCGGAGGTCGAGCCGTCGTAGTTGGCCGCGAAGTCGACCGTGCCTTCGTCGATCTCGTCGAGCAGCAGGCGCGTGATCGGCGCGAGGCGCGCTTCCGTGTAGCGCATCGCCGCGGCGCCGTCGCCGTCGCGCGAGCCGAAGTTGCCCTGGCCGTCGATCAGCGGGTAGCGCTGGCTGAAGTCCTGCGCCATCCGCACCATCGCGTCGTAGGCGGCCTGGTCGCCGTGCGGGTGGTAGCGGCCCAGCACGTCGCCGACGACGCGCGCGCTCTTCATCGCCTTCGGGCCGGACGCGGTCGTGAAGGCCAGGCCCAGGCGCTCCATCGCGTAGAGGATGCGGCGCTGCACCGGCTTCTGGCCGTCGCAGACGTCGGGCAGCGCGCGGCCCTTGACGACCGACAGCGCGTACTCGAGGTAGGCGCGCTCCGCGTAGTGGGCGAGCGTGATCGCGTCGCCGCCGTCGCCGCCCATCGCGGCGCTCAGTTCCAGTTGATCCATTCGTTTCTCGGAAGCGAGGGGCGGCTCACGCGGCCGCTTCCTCCGTGCCCGCCTCCAGGCGGGCGTGGTACTCGGTCTCCAGCATCGACATCACGATCAGCGAGTCGTAGCCGGCGTCGGTCTTCACGCACTCGCGCAGCCGCCCTTCCTCGACGAAGCCCTCGCTGTCGTAAAGAGCCTTGGCGCGCGTGTTGTAGGCCTTCACGTCGAGCCAGAAGCGGTGGGCATGCAGGTCGCGGAAGGCCATGCGCTTGAGCTGCCGCAGGCAGGCGCGGCCCAGGCCCTGCCCCTGGGTCTTGATCACCATGCGCTTGAGCTCCACTGACCGGTGCCGGCTGCGGCAGCCCTGCAGGATCACGAAGCCCACCGCCTCGGTGCCGGCACCGGCCTCGACGATGAAGTGGCGGAAGTCCGGGAAGCGCACCGCGCCTTCGTGCTGGGTACGCTCCCAGGGCGTGATGTAAGGGCGGCAGGCCGGGTCTTCCTCGACGCTGAGCACGAAGTCGAGGTCGGAGAGCATCGTGGGGCGCAGGCGCACGCCGGCGACGGCCGCGCTCACACGTCCACCTCGATCGTGTCGCCGTGGATTTCCATCAGCTCGCGCCGCGCCGCCGCTTCGCCCTTGCCCATCAGCTTGTTGAACGAGCCTTCGGTCGCGGCGATATCGACCTGGCCCCAGGCCACGGGCAGCAGCCGGCGGGTGTCCGGGTTGAGCGTCGTGTCCCACAGCTGCTCGGCGCTCATCTCGCCCAGGCCCTTGAAGCGGCTGATGGTCCAGGCGTTCTCGCGCGCGCCTTCCTTGCGCAGCTTGTCGAGGATGGCGGTCAGCTCGCCGTCGTCCAGCGCGTAGAGCTTGGCCGCGGGCTTCTTGCCGCGCGCCGGCGCGTCGACGCGGAACAGCGGCGGTCGCGCGACGTGGATGTGGCCGCGCTCGATCAGCCTGGGGAAATGGCGGAAGAACAGCGTCAGCAGCAGCACCTGGATGTGCGAGCCGTCGACGTCGGCATCGCTCAGGATGCAGACCTTGCCGTAGCGCAGGCCGCTCAGGTCGGGTTCGTCGGCCGCGCCGTGCGGATCGACGCCGATCGCCACCGAGATGTCGTGGATCTCGTTGTTGGCGAACAGCCGGTCGCGCTCGACCTCCCAGGAGTTGAGCAGCTTGCCGCGCAGCGGCAGGATGGCCTGGGTCTCCTTGTCGCGGCCCATCTTGGCACTGCCGCCGGCCGAGTCGCCTTCGACGAGGAACAGCTCGTTGAGTCCGAGGTCGCGGCTCTCGCAGTCGGTCAGCTTGCCGGGGAGCACGGCCACGCCGGAGCCCTTGCGCTTCTCGACCTTCTGGCCGGCGCGCTGGCGCGCCTGCGCCTGGCGGATCACCAGTTCGGCGAGCCTGCGGCCATGCTCGACATGCTGGCTGAGCCACAGCTCGAAGGCCGGACGCGTGTAGGTCGAGACCAGCCGCAGGGCGTCGCGCGAGTTGAGGCGCTCCTTGGTCTGGCCCTGGAACTGCGGGTCCAGGACCTTGGCGCTCAGGACGAAGTTCGCGCGCGAGAACACGTCGTCGGGCATCAGCTTCACGCCCTTGGGCAGCAGGCTGTGCAGGTCGATGAAGCCCTTGATGGCCTGGAACAGGCCATCCTTCAGGCCGGACTCGTGGGTGCCACCGGCCACCGTGGGGATCAGGTTGACGTAGCTCTCGCGGACCGCGTTGCCGTCCTCGGTGAAGGCCACGCACCAGGCGGCGCCTTCGCCTTCGGCGAAGTTCTCGGTCTCGCCCTCTTCCGCGTAGTGCGCGCCCTCGAAGAGCGGAATCACCGGATCGGCCACCAGCGTCTGCATCAGGTAGTCGCGCAGGCCGCCTTCGTAGCGCCAGGTCTGCCGCTCTTCTTCATGACGACCGGTCTTCTCGTGCGTCAGCGTCACCGTGACGCCGGGCATCAGCACGGCCTTGCTGCGCAGCAGGTGCACGAGTTCGGCCTTCGGCAGGTCGGCGCTCTCGAAGTATTTCGCGTCGGGCCAGACGCGCACCGTCGTGCCCTGCGCACGATCGTCGGCGCGCGCCTTGCGGGTGGCGACCGGCTCGACCACGTCGCCGCCGGAGAAGGCGATGCTCGCGACCTTGCCGTCGCGGTAGACGGTGACGGCGAGCCGCGTCGACAGCGCATTGGTGACGCTGACGCCCACGCCGTGCAGACCCCCCGAGAAGCTGTAGGCACCGCCCGCACCCTTGTCGAACTTGCCGCCGGCATGCAGGCGCGTGAAGACGATCTCGACGACCGGCAGCTTCTCGTCCGGGTGCAGGCCGTAGGGGATGCCGCGACCGTCGTCCTCGACGCTGATCGAGCCGTCGGCGTGCAGGGTCAGTGCGATGCGGGCGCCGTGGCCCGCCAGCGCCTCGTCGGCGGCGTTGTCGATCACCTCCTGCACGATGTGCAGCGGGTTGTCGGTGCGGGTGTACATGCCAGGACGCTGCTTCACGGGCTCCAGGCCCTTGAGCACGCGGATCGAGGCTTCGCCGTAGCGGCCGGGTGAGCTTGTCTTGCTGGCTTTGGTGGACATGTTGCCGGGGATTCTAGGGACGCCCCCGTGACGCTCCGGGCCGGGTCGCGCGGTCGACAGCAGGATTCACGGCCTTTGGCTACAGTGACCGGCGATGAACACTGCCTCCCCGCCCAAGACCTTGTCGATGACCCAGGTGCTGATCTGCGGCGCCGCGATCGTCACCCTGTCGATGGGCATCCGCCACGGCTTCGGCCTGTGGCTGCAGCCGGTCACGATGGACCGCGGCTGGACCCGCGAGACCTTCGCCTTCGCGCTGGCGGTGCAGAACCTGATGTGGGGCATCGCCGGGCCCTTTGCCGGCATGCTGGCCGACCGCTACGGAGCCTTCAAGGTGCTGCTCGCGGCGTCGGTGATGTACGCGCTGGGCCTGGTCGGCATGGCGCTGGCGACCTCGGGACTGGCCTTCACCGGCAGCGCCGGGCTGCTGATCGGCATGTCGCAGGCCGGCTGCACCTACGCCATCGTGTACGGCGTGATCGGCCGCAACGTCGCGCCCGAGAAGCGCTCCTGGGCCATGGGCATCACGGCTGCGGCCGGGTCCTTCGGGCAGTTCCTGATGGTGCCGGTCGAGAACTGGCTGATCGCCAGCTTCGGCTGGCAGCAGGCGCTGATCCTGCTGGGCTGTGCGGCGCTGGCGATGATGCCGCTGGCCCTCGGCCTGAAGGAAGCGCCGTTCGCCACGACGAGCGCCGGCCACCAGCAGAGCATCGGGCAGGCGGTGCGCGAGGCCTTCGCCTACCGCAGCTTCCAGCTGCTGATGGCGGGCTACTTCGTCTGCGGCTTCCAGGTCGTCTTCATCGGCGTCCACATGCCGAGCTACCTGAAGGACCAGGGCCTGGGCCCGGAGGTGGCGACGACCGCGCTGGCGCTGATCGGCCTGTTCAACGTGTTCGGCACCTATGCCGCCGGCGTGCTGGGTCAGAAGCTGGCCAAGCGCCACATCCTCGCGGCGATCTACGCGCTGCGCTCGGTCGCGATCGTCGCCTTCCTGGTGCTGCCGCTGACGCCGATGTCGGTGTACGTGTTCTCGTCGGTGATGGGCGTGCTGTGGCTGTCGACCATCCCGCCGACCAACGCGGTGGTGGCGCAGATCTTCGGCGTCAAGCACTTCTCGATGCTGGGCGGCTTCGTCTTCTTCTCGCACCAGATCGGCAGCTTCCTCGGCGTGTGGCTGGGCGGCAAGCTCTACGACAGCACCGGCAGCTACGACGTGGTCTGGTGGATCGCCGTGGCGCTGGGCGTGTTTGCCGCCCTCGTCAACCTGCCGGTGCGGGAAACCGCGATCCAGCGGCCGCTGCCGGCCGCGGCATGATCGGGCCATGGTCCTTCCGTCGACGCTCAAGCGCGCGCTGCTGTGGTTCGCGGCAGGTCTGGCGCTGAGCCTGGTCTTCTTCAGCTACCTGCAGCCGGACCTGATGGTGGACCTGGCGAACCGCGTGTGGAGCTGTTTCTAGCGTGACGGCGCAGGTCATCGTCATCACCGGCGCCTCGGATGGCATCGGCGCCGAGATGGCGCGCCAGCTGGCGGCGCGCGACGGCACCCGGCTGGCGCTGGTGCTGGCCGCGCGCGGCGAGGACAAGCTCGCGCAGGTGGCTGCGCAGTGCGCCGCGCACGGCAGCCAGGTGCTGGTGCGCCGCTGCGACGTGTCGGTCCGGGCCGACTGCGAGGCCCTGGTCGCCGCGGCGGTCGAACGCTTCGGCCGCATCGACACGCTCGTCAACAACGCCGGCATGTCGGCCCACGCGCTGCTCGAGGACACGCCCGACCTGGCCTGGACCGAGCAGCTGATGCGCATCAATCACTGGGGCAGCGTCTGGTGCACCCACGCCGCGCTGCCGCACCTGAAGGGCAGCCGCGGCCGCATCGTCGCGGTGTCCAGCCTGGCCGGGCTGGTGGGCGTGCCGGCACGCACCGCCTACTGCGCCAGCAAGTTCGCGATGACCGGCTTCTTCGAGGCCCTGAGGACCGAGCTCGACCCGCAGGGCGTCAGCGTGACGATCGCCTACCCCGGTGTGGTCGCGACCGAGATCCGCCGCCGCGGCTACGACGCCGCCGGCCAGCCGGCCGGCCGCAGCGGGCTGGACGAGCGCGACGCGATGCCGGTCGACGAATGCGCGCGCCTCATCGTCGACGGCATGGACCGGCGCCGCCGCGACGTGGTGATGAGCACCAAGGGCAAGCTCGGCCGCTGGCTGAAGCTGATCGCGCCGTCACGGGTGGACGCGATGGCGCGCGCCGCGCTGAACCGCGACGCCGCATGACGCCCGCGCATGCCGGGCAGGATCCGTCGCCCTGGGTCCGGCGCTGGGCGGCGCTGCTGCCGCGCGCGGCCAGCGTGCTGGACGTCGCCTGCGGCTCGGGCCGGCACCTGCGCTGGCTGGCCAGCCTGGGCCATCGCGTGACCGGCGTCGACCGCGACGCTGCGGCACTCGCCGCGCTGCAGGGCCAGGGCGAGCTGATCGTCGCCGACATCGAGGCCGGCGCTTGGCCGCTGGCCGGTCGACGCTTCGATGCGGTCGTCGTCACCCACTACCTGTGGCGGCCGCTGATGCCGACGATCGTCGCCAGCGTCGCGCCCGGCGGACTGCTGGTCTACGAAACCTTCGCCGCCGGCAACGCCAGCGTCGGCAAGCCGTCGAACCCGCACTTCCTGCTGCGCCCCGGCGAACTGCTGGACGCGGTGCGCGGCGACCCGGCCGGCGACTGGCGCGTGCTGGGCTACGAGGACGGTTTCCTCGACGCGCCGCCGCGCTTCGTGCAGCGCATCGCCGCCGTGCGCGAGGCCCTGTCGGCCGACGCCGCACCACCGCGTTATCCCCTGTAGCCGCCCCGTCAGGCTGGCCCGGGCGGCTGGCTAAAATCGCCGCTTCTACAGGAACCCCCATGAAGCCCATCATTGGCAGCATCGTCGCGCTCGTCACGCCGATGCACGAGGACGGCAGCGTCGACTACCCGGCGCTGCGTCGACTGATCGACTGGCATGTCGCCGAGGGCACGGACTGCATCGGCATCGTCGGCACGACCGGCGAATCGCCAACGGTCACGCCCGACGAGCACTGCGAGATCATCCGCGCCGCGGTCGAGTACACGGCCGGCCGCGTGCCCGTGATGGCCGGCGCCGGTGCCAACTCGACCGCCGAGGCCATCGAGCTGAGCCGCTACGCCAAGAAGGTCGGCGCCGACTGCACGCTGCAGGTCGTGCCCTACTACAACAAGCCCACGCAGGAGGGCCAGTACCGCCACTTCAAGGCCATCGCCGAGGCGGTGGACATCCCGGTGGTGCTCTACAACGTGCCCGGCCGCACGGTGGCCGACATGCAGCACGAGACCGTGCTGCGGCTGGCCCAGGTGCCCGGCATCGTCGGCATCAAGGAAGCCACCGGCAACATCGATCGCGCGGCCTGGCTGATCAAGGAAGCCCCGAAGGGCTTTGCGATCTACTCGGGCGACGACCCGACCGCGCTGGCGCTGATGCTGCTGGGCGGCCAGGGCAACGTCAGCGTGACGGCCAACGTCGCGCCGCGCGCGATGCACGACCTGTGCATGGCCGCCGTGGCGGGCGATGCGCGGCGCGCCGTCGAGATCCACATGCGCCTGCTGCCGCTGCACAAGCAGCTGTTCTGCGAGCCGAACCCGATCCCCGTCAAGTGGGCGCTGCAGCGCCTGGGCCGCTGCGGCGGTGCCCTGCGGCTGCCGCTGACCCCGCTCGGCGAAGCTCAGCAGCCCGTGGTCGAGCAGGCGCTGCGCGACGCCGGCCTGCTGTGAACCTCCCCCTGAACTCGTCCGGCGCTGCCGCGTCTCACCCGTGCCCCTGCCTGGCCGCGCTGCGGCCGGCAGCGCCCGACCTTCGGAGTAGCTTCCCGTGAATTTCCCGCGTCTTCCCCTTCCGTCCCGCCTGCTGGTGCTGGCCCTGGCCGTCGGCCTGACCTCCTGTTCGACGGTCAACAACGCGCTCCAGGGCGACAAGGTCGACTACAAGTCCAGCGCCTCGAAGTCCGTGTCGCTCGAGGTGCCGCCCGACCTGACGCAGCTGGCGCGTGACTCGCGCTACCAGCCGACCGGCGGCACGATCAGCGCCTCGACGCTGCAGCAGGCAGCGCCGGCGGGCGCTGCGGCCGCGACCGCCGCGCCCGGAGCCGTCACCGTCGCGCCGGCGGTCGTCGGCGACGTGAAGCTCGAGCGTGCCGGCAGCCAGCGCTGGCTGGTGACGAAGCAGACGCCGGAACAGCTGTGGCCGCAGCTGCAGGCTTTCTGGGCAGAGCGCGGCTT
Source organism: uncultured Methylibium sp. (assembly GCF_902826655.1). Lineage (GTDB taxonomy): Bacteria > Pseudomonadota > Gammaproteobacteria > Burkholderiales > Burkholderiaceae_C > Methylibium. Next base: position 111,797 of record NZ_CADEFR010000001.1, read on the forward strand.
CCAGCTCGACGTCGAGCAGAAGGACACCGGCCTGATGGAGACCAACTGGAACGAGAACCGCGCCAAGCTGCCGCAGGACTTCATCCGCAACACGCTGGGCAGGGTGTTTGAGAGCATCTACGACACCGGCGAGCGCGACCGTTTCCGCACGCGCATCGAGCGCAGCACTGACGGCGACACCGACATCAACATCAGCCACCGAGGAATGTTCGACTTCTACACGACCGAGCGCAAGCAAAACACCGTCTGGCAGCCGCGTCCGGCCGATCCGGAACTCGAGGCGGTGATGCTGTCGCGCCTGATGCAGAAGCTCGGCGCCAAGGAAGAGCAGGCGAAGGCCGCCGCCGCTGCCGCCGCGCAGCCGACGGCCGCCGCCGCGCCTGCCCCCGCCCCGCGCGCGCGCCTGCTGGCCGGCGGGCCGGGCGCCGGCCTGCAGGTGGACGACGGCTTCGACCGCGCTTGGCGGCGCGTCGGCCTGGCGCTGGACCGCAGCGGCTTCACCGTCGAGGACCGCGACCGCGCCCAGGGCCTGTACTTCGTGCGCTACGTCGATCCGGCCAAGGCCGGCAAGGAGGAGCCCGGCTTCTTCAGCAAGCTCTTCGGCGCCAAGGAAGATCCGCAGGGCGGCCTGGAGCGCTACCGCATCGCACTGAAGACGCAGGCCGACTCGACCGTCGTCACCGTGCTCAACAACCAGGGCGCGTCCGAGACCGGCGACGCGGCCAAGCGCATCCTCGACCTGCTGGTCACCGACCTGAAGTGACGCCGCGCTGAGCGCGCCCGGCATGCGCTTCTGCAGCCTCGGCAGCGGCAGCAGCGGCAACGCGACGCTGGTCGAGGCCCGCGACGGCGCGCGCACCACGCGCCTGCTGATCGACTGCGGGTTCACGCAGAAGGAGTTCGACGCGCGGCTCGGTCGCATCGGCCTGGACACGGCCGACGTCGACGCGATCTTCGTGACGCACGAGCACGGCGACCACATCGGCTGCGCCGTGGCGCTGGCGCGCCGGCACCGCATCCCGCTGTGGATGAGCCGCGGCACCTGGCGGGCGATCGGCGCGCCCGAGTTCGACGACGGCCTGCTGCAGTTCGCGCGCGACGGCGAGAGCATCGAGGTCGGTGCGCTGCAGCTGCAGCCCTACACCGTGCCGCACGACGCCGCGGAGCCGCTGCAGCTGTGCTGCAGCGACGGCGCGGCGCGCCTGGGTGTGCTGACCGATGCCGGATCGATCACCGGCCACCTGCTGGCAGCGCTGCAGGACTGCGCGGCCCTGCTGCTGGAGTGCAACCACGACCGAGGCCTGCTCGCCGCATCGAGCTACCCCGCATCGCTGAAGGCCCGCGTCGGCGGCCGGCTCGGCCATCTGGCCAACGACAGTGCCGCCGAGGTGCTGGCAAGCTGCCGCCACGACGGCCTGCGTCATGTCGTCGCGGCTCATCTGAGCGAACAGAACAACCGGCCGGCCCTCGCCGCCGCGGCGCTGGCCGGCGCGCTGGGCACGAGCCCCGACGAGGTGGTCGTCGCGACGGCGCGCAACGGCTTCGCCTGGCTGTCCCTCGGCTGAAGCTTCGCGGCGCCCAAGGCAGAAGGCCACCCCGAGGGGTGGCCTTCTGCTTTCGATGGCGCAGGGCTCGCGCCCTGTCGCGCTGCTGCTTACTTCTTCGCGGCGTCGATCGCGGCCGAGGCGGCACCGGCGGCAGCCGAGGCGGCATCGGCAGCGGCGGTGGCAGCCGTGGCGGCGGCACCGGCGGCGGCCGAGGCGGCAGCGTCGGCAGCACCGGCGGCAGCGCCAGCGGCGGCCGAGGCGGCATCACCAGCGGCGGACGCGGCGGTGGCCATGGCGGCCGACGCGGCGGCGGCGGCGGGAGCAGCCACTTCTTCCTTCTTGCCGCAGGCGGCGAGGGCGGCGGCGGCGATCAGCGAAGCCAGCAGGAGCGACTTAGTCATCTTGAGATCCTTGTGAACGGAGGGTGGCAAACATACCGGTAGTTGGCAGAACCCGCGCGTGCGCGCCGAGTTCCGTACAAGACCAGGACCGCTCGAGCAGTCCTATGCCTAGCCCGGCATTCTAGCCGTACCCCGGGCATACCCTCATAGGCCGAGAGTCGTGACGGGAAAGCCTTCCTCCGAGCGTTGCGACAACGCATCGACCAGCTCCCGGCACCGCAGCAGGTCGGCCGGTTCGCGCAGCACGCGACCGCGATGGCGCTCGCGGTCGAACAGCCGCACCGCCACCCGGTCCGGCACGAACAGCAGGCAGGGCAGCTGCGCCACGAACTCCTCCTGCACGACGAGGCACTGCACGACGTGCGACCACTGCTGGCGCCAGGCGATCCAGCGCGGGAAGCGCTGCGGGAACAGTGCGTAGTCGGCCGCCAGCAGCGTGAGGCGCCGGCGCGAGCTGGCCCAGCGCGCGAGCGCGTCGACCACCGCCGGCTGGCCGAGCGGCCAGGCGTCGAAGTCGAGGTCCGCCATCCACAGCTGCGGGACGCCGGCTGCAGCCCCATCCTCCAGGGCGGCCAGCACCTCGCGCTGGAAGTCCTTGCGGCCCTCGATCGGCGTCACTGGCTCGGGCCGGTTCGCGTCGTCATCAGTCATCGTCGACTCCCAGTGGCTGCAGCCAGCCGTCCTCGGTCCATTGCATCAGCAGTTCGCGCGCGGCGTCGCTCGCGCGCGCGATCTCGGCAGCCGTCAACACCCGGCGATCGGCCAGGCGCCGCATCAGGGTCGCGTCGCGGCCGGCGGCACGCCACGACTCGCCGTTCACGAACACGTGGGCATCGTCGTACATCATCCGCGACCGCGGATCGAGGCGCAGCCCGTGCGCGATCGTCGCCGTGTCGGACGATCCGAACCAGACCTGGGGCTTGGGCTCGCTCAGGGCCTCGCCCAGCGCCGCCTGCAGCGCGTGGCGCTCACGCACCGCGCGCACCACCGCCGCCGCGGCAAAGCGCTGCAAGGCCTCGGGGATGCGTCCTGGCGTCGCCGTCGCACCCTGCGACGGGTCGCGGTACCGCTGCGGCGGGTCCTCGTCGCTGCGTTCCAGCAGGCGGCCCAGCACCTCGCGCGCCAGTTCGTCGCGCGCCGGTGCACGAAAGCCGATCGAGGCCGTCAGGCACTCGCCCTCGGCGACGCCGTCGTGTGCCCAGCCCGGCGGCAGATAGAGCATGTCGCCCCGCTCCAGCAGCCACTCCTGGGTCGGCGCGAAGCGCGCCAGGATCTTCAGGGGCTGGTCCGGCTGCAAGGCTCCATCGCCGGCCGGGCCGATGCGCCAGCGGCGGCGGCCCTGCACCTGCAGCAGGAAGACGTCGTAGGAGTCCACGTGCGGACCGACGCCGCCGCGATCGCTGGCCCAGGACAGCATCAGATCGTCGAGGCGCGCCTCGGGCACGAAGCGGAACATCGACAACAGCTCGCGCGCCGCCGGCACGTGCAGGTCGAGGCCCTGCACCAGCAAGGTCCACCCCGGACGCGACACCGGCGGCAACGCGCGCCGCGGCAGCGGGCCGCGTCGCAGGCGCCAGGACTCGCGTTCGCGCACGACCAGACGCGACTCGACGTCCTCGCTGCCGGCCAGCGCGAACAGTGCCGCACGACCCAGCGGCGCCTGCACGCCTGGCACGGCCTGGCGCACCAGCAGGGGCTGCTTCTGCCAGTGGCGGCGCATGAACGCTCGCGGGCTCAGGCCGCCGAGCAAGGGGGTCCGCGCGTCGATGTCCGGAGGCTGGCTCATGCATTCATTGTGCGATCATCTCCGCATGCAGATCGACCCGCCCTGCGTCGTCAGCCTCACCTGGCGACTCGAAGATGCCCAGGGCCAGCTGATCGACGAGCTGGCCGAGCCGGTGGAGTTCTTCGTCGGTGGCGACGACCTGCTGTCCAAGGTCGAGGAAGCGCTGGTCGGACAGAGCGAAGGCTTCGAAGCGACCCTGCATCTGGAACCCGAACATGCCTTCGGCGAGTACGACGCCGACCTGGTGTTCTTCGAGGACCGCAGCGTCTTTCCCGAGCACATTGAAGAGGGCATGCAGTTCGACGGCCTGCCCGAAGGCGCGACGACGCGCGACGTGCCGACCGATGCGGTCTACACCATCACCGAGGTCTACGACAGTCATGTCGTGCTCGACGGCAACCATCCGCTCGCGGGCATCGCACTGGTGCTGGCACTGAAGGTGCGCGACGTGCGCACGGCCAGCGCCGAGGAAGTCGAGCACCGTTCGGTCGCGACGTCGCCCTTGTCGGTGCTGAGCACCCTGCCCCCGCCGCCGCAGCTGCACTGAGGTCGTCGACCGGCGGCCTCAGGCCTTGCCGGTCGAGCCGAAGCCGCCCTCGCCGCGCGCCGAGGCCTCGAAACTCTCGACGACGCGGAACGCCGCCTGCACCACGGGCACGATCACCAGCTGTGCGATGCGCTCGAGCGGCTGCACCGTGAAGGCCTCGCGGCCACGGTTCCAGCAGCTCACCATCAGCGGGCCTTGGTAGTCGGAGTCGATCAGGCCGACCAGGTTGCCCAGCACGATGCCGTGCTTGTGACCCAGGCCCGAGCGCGGCAGGATCATCGCCGCCAGGCCCGGATCGCCAAGGTGGATGGCCAGGCCGGTCGGGATCAGCTGGGCCTGGCCGGGTTCCAGCACCAGCGGCACGTCGAGGCAGGCGCGCAGGTCGAGGCCGGCGCTGCCCGGCGTCGCGTAGGCCGGCAGCTGGTCGGCCAGGCGCGCGTCGAGCACGCGGACGTCGATGGTCGTCATGCGGCGTCGGTGGCCCGGCGGCGCGCGATCTCGGCCACCAGCTGGCGCGCGAGCGTCAGCTTGTCGGCCGTGCCGCCATCGGGGGGCAGTGGTCGCTCGCCCTGGGCATCGACCAGCAGCAAGGCGTTGTCGTCGCGGCCGAAGGTCGCCGGCCCGAGGTTGCCGACCACCAGCGGCAACTTCTTGCGCACCAGCTTCTCTCGCGCGTGACGCGCCAGCTGCTCGCTCTCGGCCGCGAAGCCGACGCAGAACGGTGGGCGCGGCAGCGCCGCGACCGTCGCCAGGATGTCGGCGTTCTCGCTCAGCTCGACGCCCGGCGGTACCTTCTTGCCGTCCTTCTTGATCTTGTGATCGGCCAGCTTCGCCGGCCGCCAGTCGGCCACCGCCGCAGTGGCGATGAAGAGTCCGTGCGTGGCCGCCAAGGGCAGCACCGCGTCCAGCATCTGCTCGGCGCTCTGCACGTCGATGCGCGTCACGCCGCGCGGCGTCGGCAGGTGCACCGGCCCGGCGACCAGCGTGACCTGCGCGCCAGCTTCGCGAGCCGCGCGCGCCAGCGCGAAGCCCATCTTGCCGCTGGAGCGATTGGTCAGGCCGCGCACCGGGTCGATGGCCTCGAAGGTCGGGCCGGCGGTGATCAGCACGCGCTCACCGGCCAGGGGCTTGGGCGACAGCGCGCTAACGATGTCCTCGAACAGCTCTTCGGCCTCGAGCATGCGGCCGTCGCCGGTCTCGCCGCAGGCCTGGTCGCCGTTGCCGGGCCCGAGCACGATCGCGCCGTCGTCGCGCACCTGCGCCAGGTTGCGCTGCGTGGCGGGATGCGCCCACATCTCGCGGTTCATCGCCGGCGCCAGCAACAGCGGGCAGTCGGCAATCGGGCGCGCCAGGCACAGCAGGCTCAGCAGCTCGTCGGCCCGGCCCTGGGCCAGCTTGGCGATCAGGTCGGCGCTGGCGGGGGCGACGACCACGGCATCGGCCTCGCGCGTCAGGTTGATGTGCGCCATGTTGTTGGGCTGGCCCGCGTCCCACTGGTCGCTCAGCACCGGCTGACCCGACAGCGCCTGCATCGTGACCGGCGTGATGAACTGGCGCGCTGCCTCGGTCATCACGACCCGGACCTCGGCGCCGGCCTTGACCAGCAGGCGCAGCAGTTCGGCCGCCTTGTAGCAGGCGATGCCGCCAGACAGGCCCAGGACGAGACGCTTGCCGGCAAGGTCGAGACGTTCACTCATGATTCCGATTATCGACGGCCGAACGCAGGGCTGCGCGCTACAGTGCCTGACCGATGGCCTGAAGCACCCCGATGGACGCACTCCTGCTGGCCCGAGCGCAGTTCGCCGCCAACATCACCTTCCACATCCTGTTCCCGACGATCACGATCGCCCTGGGCTGGCTGCTGCTGTTCATGCGCTGGCGCTGGCTGCGCACGCAGGACGGCGCCTGGCTCGCCGCCTATCGCTTCTGGACCAAGGTGTTCGCGCTGTCCTTCGCGCTCGGCGTGGTCAGCGGCATCACGATGAGCTTCCAGTTCGGCACCAACTGGCCCGGCTTCATGGAGAAGGCCGGCAACATCGCCGGGCCGCTGCTGGGCTACGAGGTGCTGACCGCGTTCTTCCTGGAGGCCGGCTTCCTGGGGATCATGCTGTTCGGGCACGGTCGCGTCAGCGAGCGCGTGCACCTGATGGCGACCTTCTTCGTCGCCTTCGGCACCACCGTCAGCGCGTTCTGGATCCTGGTCCTCAACTCCTGGATGCAGACGCCGGCGGGCCACGAGATCGTCGACGGCGTCTTCCACGTCAAGGACTGGGTCGAGGTGCTCTTCAACCCGTCCTTCCCCTACCGCTTCGCGCACATGCTGCTGGCCTCGGCCCTGACCTGCTCCTTCCTGCTGGCGGGCCTGTCGGCCTGGCAGCTGCTGCGCGGCAAGGCCGAGCGCTCGGCTCCCCGGGTGCTGCGCCTCGGCCTGACGGTGGCGGCGGTCCTGATCCCGGTGCAGATCTTCGTCGGCGACATGCACGGCCTCAACACGCTGGAGCACCAGCCCCAGAAGATCGCCGCGATGGAAGGCGTGTGGCACACCGAGAAGGGCGCCCCGCTGCTGCTGTTCGCCTGGCCCGACGGCGAGGCGCGCAAGAACCACTTCGAGGTCGCCATCCCCAAGATGGCCAGCTTCATCCTCACGCACGACTTCGACGGCGAGATCAAGGGTCTCAACGAGTTCCCCGGCGCGCACCCGCCGGTCGCGCCGGTGTTCTGGGCCTTCCGCGTGATGGTCGGCATGGGCATGCTGATGCTCGCGGTCAGCTGGGTCGGCTGGTTCCTCGGGCGCCGTGCCGGCTGGCGACCGGAACGCCTGCCGCCGGCGATGCTGTGGGTGCTGGCCGGCATGAGCTTCTCGGGCTGGGTCGCCACGGTGGCCGGCTGGTACGTCACCGAGATCGGCCGCCAGCCCTTCATCGTCTACGGCCTGCTGCGCACCGCCGACGTCGCGGCGACCACGGTGCCGTCGCCGATGATCGCGTTGAGCTTCGCGCTCTACCTGACGCTCTACATCGCGCTGATCTTCGCCTACGTGACGGTGCTCAAGTACATGGCCGAGAAGCCCGAGGACGTGCTGCAGCCGAATGCGGTCGAGGCCGCGCAGGCCCATGCGGCCGGCGTGCTGGCCGGGGAGGAAAGCGCATGACGACCCGGGAGCAGGCATGAGCTTCGACGCCGCGCTGCCGGTGATCTTCATGGCCCTGATGGGGCTGTCGATGCTGATCTACGTGATCAGCGACGGCTACGACCTCGGCGTCGGCCTGCTGATGCACCGCGCCACACCCGAGGAGAAGGACGTGCTGATCGCCTCGATCGGCCCGTTCTGGGATGCCAACGAAACCTGGCTCGTGCTGGGCGTCGGCATCCTGCTGGTGGCCTTCCCCAAGGCCCATGGCCTGGTGCTGACGCAGCTCTACCTGCCGGTGACGCTGATGCTGATCGGTCTGATCCTGCGCGGCGTGGCCTTCGACTTCCGCGTCAAGGCCAAGTCGGGCGCCAAGCCGATGTGGGACCGGCTCTTCTTCGCCGGCTCGATGCTGGCTTCGCTGTCGCAGGGCTGGATGCTGGGCCGCTACATCAGCGGCTTCGGCGACGACGGCTGGAACTATCCGGTCTTCGCCGCGGCCATCGCGCTGGCGCTGCCGGCGGCCTACGCGCTGCTCGGCGCGGCCTGGCTCATCATGAAGACCGAGGGCGCGCTGCAGGAAAAGGCCGTGCACTGGGCCAGGACGGCCTGGGCGCCGGTGGTGGTCGGCATGCTGCTGATCTCGCTCGCCACGCCGTGGATCAGCGAGACCGTGCGCGAGCGCTGGTTCACGCTGCCGGCGTTCATCGCGCTGATGGTGATCCCGCTGGCGACCGGCATCGCGCTGGTCGTCACGCGCGTGGTCCTCGACAAGGCCATCGTGCGCGGCGCGCTGTGCTGGCTGCCCTTCGTGCTGCTGGTCGCGGTGTTCTGCCTCGGCTTCGTCGGCCTGGCCTACAGCATCTATCCCTACGTGGTGATCGACCGGCTGACGATCTGGCAAGCCGCCAGCAGCCCGGCCGCGCTGAAGGTGATCCTCGTCGGCGTGTGCATCTCGGTGCCCGCGATTGCGGCCTACACCGTGTTTTCGTACCGGGTGTTCTGGGGCAAGGCGACGGAATTGCGCTACGGCTGACGATCCGGCCCCCGCGGCGGCTCTATGCTGGCCGCCATGACGCAACCCCGGCCGGGCTGGCCGACCTTCCTGGCGTTGCCGCTGCTGCACTTCCTCAGCGTCAAGCTGACCTTCCTGTGCGCCTACTCGCCCGAGAACGAGGTGGTGGTCTGGCTGCCCAACGCGGTGCTGCTGGCCGCCTTGCTGCACTACCGCGGGCAGCGTGGCTGGCTGCTGGCGACGCTGACCTTCAGTTCCGACCTCGTCGCCAACCTGCCGGTGTTCCCGGCTCGGCAGGCCGCCTTGCTGAGCCTCATCAACGTGGCCGAGGTGACGCTGACCTACCTGCTGATGCGACGCGCCGGCGTGTCGCCCGGGCTCGAGCGCATCCAGGACCTGGGCAAGTTCGTCGTCAGCGGCCCGCTGATCGGCGCGCTGTGCGGCGGCTTGCTGGCGGGCACCGTGTTGCGGACGCTCGATGGCGTCAGCGCGCCGTACCCGACGCTGGTCTTGCTGTGGTGGTTCGGTGACGGCCTGGGACTGCTGATCTACACGCCGCTGCTGCTGGCCCTGGTGCAGCCGGCGCGTGAAACCGTGCGCCTGCGCTGGCAGGACGGCGCGGTCCTGCTGTTCACGGTCGCCCTGGCCTGGCTGATCCTGTCGGGCCAGGCAGAGAAGCTGGGCGGCGTGTCGCTCACGCCCAACCTGCTGCTGCCCTCGGTGCTGTACATGGCGGTCCGCTTCGGCACGCGCTGGACCTCGCTGGCGGTGGCGCTGATCTCGCTGGCGACGGCCAGGGCCCAGACCACCGGCCACCAGCCCTTCGGCGACGCGCCTCCGCACGAACTGATCCTGCGCACCCAGGAGTTCATCCTGACGCTCAGCATCGTCGGCATGGGCTTTGCCGTGCTGTTGAGCGAACAGCGGGCGCTGACGCGCGGCCTCGAGGACAAGGTCCGCGAGCGCACCCAGAAGCTGGAGGAATCGAACAGCAAGCTCGGCGCCCTGAGCGCTACCGACGGCCTGACCGGCATCGCCAACCGCCGGCGTTTCGACGAGTTCCTGTCCAGCGAATGGAGTCATGCAAGGCAGAGCGGCCAGTCGCTGGCACTGGCGCTGCTCGATGTGGATCTGTTCAAGAAGTACAACGACCACTACGGCCACCAGGCCGGGGACGACTGCCTGCGCCTCGTCGCCCAGGTGCTCAACGCCAACGTGCGCCGCGCCGGAGACCTGGTGGCACGCTACGGCGGCGAGGAGTTCGCGCTGGTCGCGGTGGCCGCCGACGAGCCCAGCGCACTCGCCATGTCCCACAACATCTGTCAGGCGATCCAGGACCTGGGGCAGGCGCATGTCCTGTCGCCGTTCGGTGTCGTCACGGCCAGCATCGGCGTGGCGGTACTGACGCCGGCGCCGGGCGACGAGGACTCGCACGAAGCCCTGATCCGCCAGGCCGACCAGGCGCTGTACCAGGCCAAGGCACGCGGTCGCAATCAGGTGGTGCTGGCCGGCGCCCCGAGCGCCTGAGCCGCGGTCTGCGACCTCAGTGGGTGCACAGCAATATGATGGTCGTCATACTCGTGCTAGACTTCGGGCATGGATCGTGAACCCAGCCGCAAGCAAGTCACCCACGACCGCATCGTGGAGACGGCGGCGCGGGCGATCCGCCGGGGCGGCTTTGCCGGCGTCGGCGTGGCCGACATCATGAAGGAGGCCGGACTCACGCACGGCGGCTTCTACGCCCACTTCGCGTCCCGCGACGCGCTGTTGTGCGAAGCGCTCGAGCGTGCGGGCACGGACAGCGCCGCCCGCGTCGTGACGGCCGTCGCCGCTCGTCAGGCGCGCGGCGCCAGCGCCCTGCGTGCGCTGGTGGAGCAGTACCTGTCGGAAAGTCACCTCGTCTCGACGGAGAACGGCTGCCCGGTCGCCGCGCTGGCGTCGGAGATGCCGCGCCAGTCCCGCGAGGTCGGCCAGGTGGCTGCGGGGCGCGTGCGTGGCCTGATCGCCGCGGTGCAGCGCGCACTGCCCGCGGATGCTGCTGGCGACAGTGCCGCGGTCATCGCGAGCCAGATGGTCGGCGCGCTGCAACTGGCGCGCGCCCTCGGCCCCAACGCCGAAGGCAAGGCCCTGCTGGCCGCCACGCGCCGCGCCCTGCTGGCGCAGCACGACGCCCCTCCGGACCGCTGAGTCATGCACCGCCGCGCCGCCCCGAGCGGCCCGCTTTCGCCGTCCATGATTATGATGTTCGTCATATCAAGGACTCTCGCGGTACCACCGCAACCCTGTTCCCAAGGATCCGAACCATGAAGCTCGACAACGCCACCGTCCTGATCACCGGCGCCAACCGCGGCATCGGCCTGGCCTTCGCCCGCGAGGCGCTCGCCCGCGGCGCGCGCAAGGTCTACGCGGCCGCCCGCGACCCGGCCAGCGTGCGGCTCGAGGGTGTCGAAGCCCTGCGGCTCGACGTCACGCGCCCCGACGACGTGGCGGCTGCGGCGCAGCGCTGCCGCGACGTGACGCTGCTGATCAACAACGCCGGCATCGCCCGGGTCGGCGGCTTCCTCGCCGAAGGCAGCATCGACGCAGCCCGCGAGCAGCTCGAGACCAACTTCTTCGGCCCCTTGCGGCTGAGCCAGGCCTTCGCGCCGGTGCTGGCCGCGCATGGCGGCGGCGCCATCCTCAACGTGCTGTCGATCGCGAGCTGGATCAACTCGCCGCTGCTGGCGACCTACGGTGCGACCAAGTCGGCCGCCTGGTCGCTGACCAACGGCCTGCGCCATGAACTGCGCGCCCAGGGCACCCAGGTGCTCGGCATGCACATGGGCTTTGTCGACACCGACCTCACGCGCGGCATCGACATGCCCAAGACCACGGCCGACGACGTGGTCCGCCGCGCGCTGGATGCCCTCGAGGCCGGCGCCGAGGAGGTGCTGGCCGACGAGATCACCCAGCAGGTCAAGCGCGGGCTGTCGGCCGATCCGGGCGTCTACCTGCAAACGATCGCACGCTAGGTCTTGCGGCCGCCACGCCATGAACGCCGCCACCCAGCAGATGCTGCACGGGCCGTTGCTGCCGACCCTGTTCCGGCTCGCCACGCCCAACGTCATCGGCCTGTTCGCCACGACCCTGGTGATCGGCTACGACGGCTACATCCTCGGGCGCCTGGGCGCCGAGGCGCTGGCCGGCGTCGCGCTCGTGCTGCCCTTGTCGATGCTGATGCTGCAGATGTCGGCCGGCGGCATCGGCGGGGCGACCACGGCCGCCGTCGCGCGCGCCCTGGGTGCCGGCCGGCGCGACGAGGCGGACCGGCTGGCGCAGCACGCCTTGCTGATCGCGGGGGTGATGGCCGTGCTGTTCACGATCGTGCTGCTGGGGTTCGGGTCCGTGGTCTACGCGGCGATGGGCGGTCGGGGCGCGGCGCTGTCGGACGCGCTGGGCTATTCGAACCTGCTGTTCGGCGGAGCCATCGTGATCTGGCTGACCAACGTGCTGGCCGCCATCGTGCGAGGTGCCGGCAACATGTTGCTGCCGTCGCTGATGCTGGTGGCCACTGCTGCGGTGCACGTCGTGCTGTGCCCGCTGCTGGTGTTCGGCTGGGGGCCGCTGACCGGGCTCGGCGCGACCGGCGCGGCCGCCAGCACACTGGCGGCCAATGGCGTGGCCGCGCTGGTCATGGTGGCTCACCTGCTGCGGCGCAGCGGCGCGGTGCACCTGGGGCGCGCGCCGTGGCGGCTGCGCACGGCGCTGCTGCGCGACATCCTGCGCGTCGGCCTGCCGGCCTCGCTGAGCCCGGTCCTCAGCAACGCGTCCATCGCAGCGGCCACGGCCCTGGTCGGCAGCTACGGCGTCGCGGCGCTGGCGGGCTACGGCATCGCGGCCCGGCTCGAGTACATCCTGGTGCCGATCGCCTTCGGCTTCGGGAGTGCACTCACGGCACTGGTCGCCACCAACATGGGCGCCGGCCAGCCCGGGCGCGCGCTGCGCGCCACGTGGAGCGGCGGCGCCGTGGTCGCGGCCGTCACCGGGCTCATCGGTATCGCGAGTGCGCTCGTGCCGACGGCGTGGCTGGGGCTGTTCACCGCCGACGCCGCCGTCATCGACTTCGGCGCGGACTACCTCAACATCGTCGGCGCCTGCTACGGCTTCTTCGGCCTCGGGCTTGCGCTCTTCTTCGCGTCGCAGGGCGCCGGTCGCATGGTCTGGCCGCTCGTCGGCAGCACGGCGCGGCTGTTGATCGTCGCCGTCGGCGGCTGGATCGGCGTGCACCTGCTGCACATGCCGGCCACCGGCCTCTTCGTCGTCGTGGCGCTCAGCCTCGTCGTCTACGGCGGCACGATCGCCGGCGCGATCCGGCTCGGAAGCTGGTCGAGATGAGGCCGGCGCTCACCCGCCGCCGCGCTGCATGTAGAGGTCGAAGTAGCGCATGAAGCGCATGCGTGCCTCGTCGGACAGCTGCTCGAAGCCGAATTCGACCTCGAGCCGCGGCATGCTCATCAGTGCGATGCGCCGCGGCGGCAGCGGCCGCCAACGCAGCACCAGCGCGCCACCGTCGATCGCGATGGCGGCACGGCGCTCGCCGATCTCGATCGGATGGCCGTTGCAGGCCCCGGCCAGGCGCCCCAGCCACTCCGCTTCGGTCCCGCCGGTGTCGCGCGTGAAGCGCGCCGGGTAGTCGGGCTGCATGGGCTGACCCCTAGCCGCCTGCGATCGGCGGCCAGATCGCCAGCACGTCGCCTTCGACGAAGGTGTGCGTCGCCCGATCGGCCGGCGCGATGTAGTGGCCGTTGACCAGCACCAGGTGCACCAGCTTCATCGGCAGCCCGTAGGGCGCGATCACGTCGGCGATCGTGGCCTCGGGCGCGATGTCGAGTTCGACCCGGTTGCCGCTGCGGGCCTCGGGCGGCAGGTAGTCGGTGAGCGTCGCGTAGAGCTTGAAGGCGATCTTCATGCCGGCATGATGGCGCAGACCGCCTCAGCGCGCGCGCGCATGCGTCTGTGCCCACTGCTGCTGGGCCTGCCCCTGCGCGATGTAGGCCTCGGCCAGCCGGGTCGGATCGGCCAGCAGCTTGTCACGCCACTCGCCGAGCCGCACCTTGCCTTCGACCAGGCCGCGCATCACGCCCACGTGCTCGGTCCAGCCGATGCTGTTGCAGCCGACCAGCTTCTCGTTGTCGAACTGCAGGCTCAGGTGCCTGAAGCCGTCGCGGTCGGTCAGCTCGACGTGCTGCCCGCCCGCCACGCCCTGCCAGTCGCCGAAGCTGGCCGAGATCAGGCCCAGCGTGTCCAGCACGTTGATCTGCGTCACGCGCTTGAGCTCGGCGCCGCGCTCCAGCATGTTGAGCGCCGCGACGGCCGCCTGGTCGGCGGCATTGGGCTGGATCGCGCTGATGACGCGCTGCCGCGTCGCCAGGTCGAAGGCCTCGGCACAGTCGCCCGCGGCAAAGATGCCGGCGACATTGGTCTGCAGGCATTCGTCGGCCAGCACGCCCTGGTTGCACTCGATGCCCGAATCCTTCAGGAAGGCGACGTTGGGCTTGACGCCGGTGGCGCTGATCACCAGATCGGCTTCGATCGTCTGGCCGTTGGACAGCCGCACGCGCATCGCACTGCCGCCCGCAGAAGACGGGGCCGCCGGCGCCGCGGCCGGCGCACTGTCGCCCATGCCGAAGAAGCTGGCGACCTTGTTCAGCAGGCCGCCCGAGGCCGGTGCCGGCGCCGCCGCGGCGGCACGCGTCGCTCCGGCCGCCTCGATCGCCTCGACCTTGGTGCCGGTGAAGACACGCACGCCCTTCTTCTCGCACCAGGCCTTGATCATGTTGCCAGCGGTCGGGCCCATCATGCGCGGCACCATGCGGTCGCCCATCTCCACCACCGTGAGCTGCACGCCGCGCGCGGCCAGCGCCTCCATGATGATGCAGCCGATGAAGCCGGCGCCCATCTGCAGGACCTTCGCGCCGGGCCTGGCCAGCTGCTCGATGTGGCGCGCGTTCTCCAGCGTCCAGCACGGGTGCACGCCGGGCAGGTCCATGCCGGGGATCGGCGGCCGCACGGGTTGCGAGCCGGTGGCGATCAGCAGCTTGTCGAAGCCGAGGATGCTGCCGTTGTCCAGGGTCACCGTGCGGCGCGCCGCATCGACCGCCGTCGCACGCCGTTGCAGCAGCTGGATGTTCAGCTTGACGCACTGGTCGGGATCGCGCCGCAGGTAGGTGCCGCTTTCCTTGACGTTGCCCACCAGCAGGTAGGGAATCGCCATGCGCGAGTACGGCGGCTCGGGTTCGTCGCCGACGACGGTGATGCTGTCGTAGGGCGCGTGCTTGCGGATCGTTTCGGCCGCGATGATGCCGGCCGGGCCGGCGCCCAGGATGATGTGTCTCATGTGTCTGTCTCCACCAAATGCGAAGGGCGGAACAAGTCGCCTCGTCCGCCCTTGTCCCTCTCGGGAACGATCAAGTCACAAGCCGAGCCTCGTGCGAGTCTCGGGCTTGAGCTGGCCGTTCGCGTCCCAGCCGCGGATCTCGTAGTACTTCGGCAGCATCTCCGGTAGCTTGTTGACCAGGCCCTTGGCCGGGCCGGTCTTGGCCGGCTCGGTCAGCAGGCGCTTGGGCAGCGTGTCGTCCTTGGCGCTGAAGCCGGCCTTGTTGTTGAAGTCGCGCTCCATGTTCCAGATGCGCTCGCCGATCTCGTTCAGCTTCTCGAGCGTGAACTCGTCGCCGCAAGCCGCCGCGACCTGCGGCTGCACGTCGGCCAGACCCCAGGCGAAGCTGGTGAAGATGCAGATGCCGGCCGAGTCGAAGGCCGCGGTCGCATCCTGGAAAGCCTTGACGAGGTCCGGCTTGCCTTCGGCCGCCAGCGGGTCGGTCTTGACGGGGATGCCCAGCACTTCGGACGCGACCGTGTAGCCGCGCAGGTGGCAGGCGCCGCGGTTGGACGTGGCATAGGCCAGGCCCATGCCCTGGATGCCGCGCGAGTCGTAGGCCGGGAACTCCTGGCCCTTGACGCTCATCGACAGGTCGGGGTGGCCGTACTTCTTGGTCAGCCGCGCCGAGCCCTGGCCGATCTCCTTGCCGAAGCCCTCGCCCTTGGCGGTGATCTCGGCAAAGTGCACCAGGGCACGCGCCGACCCGAAGGGCGCGTCGGTGCCCAGCTGCTCCTTGGTCAGCACGCCCATCTCGAAGAGCTCCATCACCGCGCCGATGGTCGCGCCGAAGGAGATCGGGTCCATGCCGTGCTCGTTGCACAGCACGTTGGCGTACTGCAGCGCGTCGAGATCGTTGACGCCGTTGGCATTGCCCAGCGCCCAGGCCGCTTCGTACTCGAGGCCGCCCGAGGCGCCCCAGTACTGCGGCTTGTTCTCGACCGAGAAGTGACCCTGGTCGATCTTCTGGATGCGGCCGCAGGCGATGGTGCAGCCGAAGCAGGCCTGGTTGGTGACCAGCGGCTTCTTGCCGTCGGTCTTGCGCGGCGTGGCCATGGCCTCGGCCGAGATGTCCTTCGCGCCTTCGAACTGCACGTCGCGGTGGTTGCGCGTCGGCGATGCACCGATCTCGTTGATCACGTTCATCAGCACCTGGGTGCCGTAGGTCGGCAGGCCCTGGCCGGTGACGGCGTTGTCGGCGAGGATCTTCTTCTTCTCGAAGGTCACCTTCATGAACTCCTTGGGGTCGGCGACATTGCCCACGCCCTTGGTGCCGCGCACCGCGATCGCCTTCAGGTTCTTGCTGCCCATCACGGCGCCCACGCCCGAGCGGCCGGCCGCCCGGTGCAGGTCGTTGACGACGGCGGCGTACAGCACGAGGTTCTCGCCGGCGCCACCGATGCTCGACACGCGGGTCAGCGGGTCCTGGTGCTGCTTCTTGATGATCTCCTCGGTCTGCCAGACGGTCTTGCCCCAGAGGTGGGCAGCGTCGCGCAACTCCACCTTGTCGTCCTCGATCGACAGGTAGACCGGCTTGGGCGACTTGCCCTCGAAGATCACCATGTCCCAGCCGGCGAACTTGAGCTCGGCGCCCCAGTAGCCGCCCGAGTTGGAGCAGGCGATGGCGCCCGTCAGCGGTCCCTTGGTCACGACCGTGTAGCGCCCGCCCGTGGACGCCATCGTGCCGGTCAGCGGGCCGGTGGCCCAGATCACCTTGTTGTCGGGCGACAGCGGATCGACCTTGGGATCGATCTCCTCCACCAGGTATTTCGAAGCCAGGCCGCGCGAGCCGAGATAGCTGCGAGCCCATTCCATCTTCAGCGGCTCGGACGTGACCGTGCCCTTGGTGAGGTTGACGCGAAGGATTTTTCCAGCCCAGGACATCTTGATCTCCTTACGCCGCAGCGGGTTGGTTGCCGAGCTTGTCGGCCCAGGCGGCCATCTTGTTCAGCCCCGTCCAGTTGGCGTCGACGTAGGTGATCGCGCCGGTCGGGCAGGCCTCGGCACAGGCCGGCTCGCCGCCGCACAGGTCACACTTCTGGACCTTGCCGGTCTCCTGCACGTAGTTCACCGTGCCGAACGGGCAGGCGATGGTGCAGACCTTGCAGCCGACGCAGGTCGTCTCGTTGACGACCTTGGCACCGGTCAGGTGGTCGATCGTGATCGCCTCCACCGGGCAGGCGTGCAGGCACCAGGCCTCGTCGCACTGCGTGCAGGTGTAGGGCACCTTGCGGCCGGTATGGTGGAAGTCGAACACCTTGATGCGCGACTTGCTGGGCGCGTAGGTGGCGTAGTTCTCGAAGGAACAGGCCATTTCGCACTGCAGGCACCCGGTGCACTTCTCCGGGTCGAGGTGGAGGGTCTTCTGCATGGCTCGCTGTCTCCGCTGGCGTTGTGAAGATGACTCGGGCGCCCGACGGCCGCCACCAGCCCGCCATAGGAACCACGATGCCTATGTTCTGGACTCGGCAGCGCCGTTCATATCCGGGGATAACCCTGATCTGGCACGGTACAAAGCGCTGCGCCGGCCGATGACGCCGTTCCCACCCCGCAGGCGGGAGCATGTTCCAGCGCGGCGCAGGATGCTGACGGCAAGCCCGTTCCGGCGTGCGGGCCTTGCTGCGAAATTGAACAGCACTTCCATATCTTCTAGCATCCGCCCTTCCACAATGGCTCGCGGACCGCATCCAGGTCTGCCGTGCCTCCGTACCACCGGCAGGCCTCACAAGAAGACCGAAGAAGACCGGGACAAGCCGCCGCGGCGGCATGAAAGGACCCAGGATGTCCAGCCAGAGCGTGCAACCCGCCCCGTCCGCCGGACGTCGGCGCCGCGACGAATCGATGGAGCGTCCGATTGCCAGCGCCCTGCCGCTGGACGGCGAGCACGTGCTGTCGATCAACGAGTCGCACGAGCGTTGCGCTGCACTGGGCCTGAGCCGCATCGGCGCACCCGACTACACCCCCGTGGGCCGGGCCGACTTCAGCCTGATCCGCGAACGCAACCGGCGCCTCTTCACCCACGCCGCGCCGGTGATGGAGCTGCTCTACGGTCAGGTGGTGCGCACGCAGAGCATGGTGGTGCTGACCGATGCGCAGGGCACGATCCTGCATTCGCTCGGCGACGAGGACTTCCTCGAGAAGGCCGGCAAGGTGGCGCTGGCGCCGGGCGTGAACTGGGCCGAGTGCAACAAGGGCACCAACGGCATGGGCACCGCACTGGTCGACGAGACCGCGGTGCTGGTGCATGCCGATGAGCACTTCATGCACGCGAACCACTTCCTGACCTGCCAGGCCGCGCCCATCCTCGACCCGCGCGGCAACATCCTCGGCGTGCTCGACGTCTCCGGCGACCGCCGCGGCTACCACCCGCACACGATGGGCCTGGTGAAGATGTCGGCCCGCATGATCGAGAACCACTGGCTGAACGACGACTTCAGCGACTCGCTGCGCCTGCACTTCCACCCGCGCATGGAGTTCATCGGCACGCTGATGGAGGGCATCCTCGCGGTCGACCGCGACGGCCGCATCCTCGGTGCCAACCGCAGCGCGCTCGACCTGCTGGGCCTGTCGGGCGCGGCGCTGCGCATGCACACCGTGACCAGCCTGCTGTCGACGCCGATGGGGGCCATCGTCGACCGCGGTCGCTCCCTGCTGGTCGCGCCGATGCGCATGGCGCTGCCCAGCGGCCAGTCCATCCACGTCCAGGCCCGCTGCAACTGGCCGCTGTGGCAGGGCGGCTGGACGGCCGTCAGCGACGCGCCGGCCGGCGCGATGCCGGCCGCCCCCGAGCTGGTCGGCAAGGCCGTCGACGCGGGCACACCGACGTCGCCCCTCGTCGCCGAGGCCACTGCACCGAAGGCCCCGACCCCCACCTTCGCGCGACTGCTGTGCGGCGACCCGCAGGTCGAGACCGTGATCGGCAAGCTGCGCCGCGTGCTCAACCGCGACATCCCGGTGCTGATCCTCGGCGAGGCCGGCAGCGGCAAGGAGATGCTGGCGCGCGCGATCCACGCCGAGTCGCGGCGCGCCGCGCGGCCCTTCGTGTCGGTGCAGTGCGCGTCGACCGCCGAGGCCCAGCTCGAGGCCGAGCTGTTCGGCTACGCCGAGGGGGCCTTCCCCGGCACGCGGCGCCAGGGCGCCGTCGGCAAGCTGGTGCAGGCCTCCGGCGGCACGCTCTTCCTCGACGAGGTCGGTGGCCTGCCGTCGGGCCTGCAGGCCCGGCTGCTGCGCGTGCTGCAGGAGCGCCAGGTGACGCCGCTCGGCGCGATGCAGCCGGTCGACATCGACGTCGCGCTGGTCGCCGCCACCGACCGCAACCCGCGCGAGCTGATCGACAGCCACTGCATCCGCGAGGATCTCTACTACCGGCTCAACGGACTGGCGGTCAAGCTGCCGCCGCTGCGCGAGCGCTCCGACCTGATGGCGCTGGTGCGCCGGCTGCTGTCCGAGGAGTCGCCGCATCGTGACCTCGGCCTGGTGCCCGAGGTCGAGACCCTGCTGCAGCGCTACGACTGGCCCGGCAACCTGCGCCAGCTGGCCAACGTGCTGCACACCGCCGCGGTCATGGCCGCCGGCGAGAGCCTGATCACGCGCGAGCACCTGTCCGACGACTTCCTCGAGGAAGCGCTGCAACGCGCCGGCGCGGAGATCGGTGCCGTCGCCGCATCCGAAGCCGCGGTGGTCAGCCGCGCCGCGGTCGGCGCCACCACCGGCGCGACGCTCGAGGAACTGGAGCGCGAGATGATCCGCCAGGCGGTCGAGGCCGCCGACGGCAACATCTCGGTCGCGTCCAAGCGGCTGGGCATCAGCCGCAACACGATCTATCGCAAGCTGCGCTGGCGCGCGCCGGAGTAGGCCGCCACCTCGGCCGCCCAGTCGCGCGCGGCCGCGGCCAGCGCGGGCGCCAGCAAGGGGTCGCTCATGCGGTGCCCCGCGCCACGCACGGCGAGCGCACACGCACCGGGAAGCCGCGCGACCAGTGCGTGCGCCACGGCCGGATCGCAGGTGGCATCGGCCTCGCCCCACACCACGCTCACCGGTGGGTCGCCCGGCGACCACGCCAGCGCCTCCTCGTCACCACCCCAGCCACCCAGCGCGTAGTGCGCGTGCACACGCCAGCCGGCGCGCATCGCCGGGGTCGCGGCCGGCAGGCGCGCTGCCTCGAAGCGCGCCGCGGCCCGCGCGACAAGGCCCCCGGGCTGCGACTGCAGGTCGTCGTAGGCCGACCAGGCCCGGGCGACGCGCTCGTCGTCGATGCCACTCGGCGTTAACCCTGAGCCAACGCGGCGCGCCGCTGTCGCGCCATGAAACAGCGCCTCGGCCGCGTCGGCGACGGCCTCGCCCAGCCACGCCCGCCCGTCCGCGCCCAGCCAGCGCCGCCAGGGCGCGATGTAGCGCCGCGTCTCGGCTTCGGTGCCGGTGAACGGGCTCCGCAGGAACAGCCCGTCGACCCGCTGCGGCCACCGGCTCGCATAGGCCAGCGCCACGCGCGCGCCCCATGACCCGCCGGCCAGCGCCCAGCGCGCCAGGCCCAGGCGCTCGCGCAGGCGCTCCATGTCGGCCAGCAGCGCGGGCAGCTCGTTGTGCGCGGTCTCGCCCGGCGGCGTGCTGCGCCCGCAGCCCCGCTGGTCCAGCACGATCCAGCGCACCGCCAGGCCTGCGAACCAGCGTGTCGGCTCGATGCGGCTGGCACCGCCCGGCCCGCCGTGCACGACCAGCACCGGCAGGCCCTGCGGATCGCCGCCTTCGGCCCACCAGACGCGATGCCCGTCGCATTCCTCCAGCCAGTCGCCCGGCGGCAGGCCCGGGGCCGGCTCTGGCGAGGTTCGCGAGGCGTCGCTCATGGTTTTCTTCACAGGGTCTGTGCGGGGTTGCGGCGACCTGCTCGCGTCGGCCACTCTCTCGCGGATGAGGA
Organism: uncultured Methylibium sp.; assembly: GCF_902826655.1. Taxonomy (GTDB): domain Bacteria; phylum Pseudomonadota; class Gammaproteobacteria; order Burkholderiales; family Burkholderiaceae_C; genus Methylibium. Next base: position 132,552 of record NZ_CADEFR010000001.1, read on the forward strand.
GCCCGATTCTTGCCCGGCGCCGTGTGCGCCGCCTGTCGCGATGAAAGTCCTGGTGCTGGGTGCGGGGGCCGGTGGCGGCTGCCCGCAATGGAACTGCAATTGCGCGATGTGCGCCGCGACCCGCGAAGGCTCGCGCCTGATCCGCCCGCGCACGCAGAGCTCCATCGCGGTATCGCCCGACGGCCAGCGCTGGGTGCTGCTGAACGCATCTCCCGACATCGGCACGCAGCTGCGATCGCAGCCGGCCCTGCATCCGAAGCAGGGCCTGCGCGACTCGCCGATCAAGGCCGTGGTCCTGATGGACGCGCAGATCGACCACGCGACCGGCCTCTTGAGCCTGCGCGAAGGTCCGCCGCTGGAGCTGTACGTCACGCCCTGCGTATTCGAGGACCTGACGACCGGGCTGCCCATCCTCACCGTGCTCGAGCACTACTGCGGCGTGCGCTGGCACATGCTGCCGGTGGCCGGTGAACAGAAGCTGGCCGAGTTCGCCATCGACGGCTTCGAGACCTTGCGCTTTCGCGCGATCGCCATCCCCGGCAAGGCGCCGCCCTACTCGCCGCACCGCCACGACCCCAAGGTCGGCGACAACATCGCGCTCGAGATCACCGACCGCGCGACCGGCAGGCGGCTCTTCTACGCCCCGGGCCTCGCCGATGTCGGCCCCGCCGAACTGGAGTGGATGCAGGACGCCGCCTGCGTGCTGGTCGACGGCACCTTCTGGACCGAGGACGAGATGCTCAAGGCCGGCCTGGGCAGCAAGCGCGCCTCCGACATGGGCCATCTGCCGCAGACCGGCAGCGCGGAGCGCGGCGGCATGATGGACGCGCTGGATCGCACGCGCGCCCAGCGCAAGCTGCTGATCCACATCAACAACAGCAACCCCATCCTCGACGAGCACGGCCCCGAGCGCGCCGAGCTGAGCGCCCGCGGCATCGAGGTGGCGCACGACGGCATGGAGATCGAGATATGAACGCGCCGCTTCCGCAAGGCGTCGCCGACGCGGCACCCTGGTCGCCCGCCGAGTTCGAGGCGCGCCTGCGCGCCAAGGAGTCGGGCTACCACATCCACCATCCGTTCAACAAGCGGCTGAACAGCGGCGCGCTGGCGCCCTTCCAGGTGCGCGGCTGGGTCGCCAACCGCTTCTACTACCAGCTCGCGATCCCGATGAAGGACGCGGCGGTGATGAGCAACTGCGACGACCGCGAGACGCGCCGCCGCTGGCTGCTGCGCATGCTGGACCACGACGGCCACGGCGACTTCGAGGGCGCCGACGCGGGCGGCATCGAGATCTGGACCCAGCTCGGCCTGGCGGTCGGCCTGACGCGCGAGGACCTGTGGTCGCAGCGGCACGTGCAGCCGGGCGTGCGCTTCGCGGTCGATGCCTACGTCAACTTCGCGCGCCGTTCGCCGTGGCAGGAAGGCGTGATCTCCTCGCTCACCGAGATGTTCGCCCCCAAGATCCACGCCGACCGGCTGGCCGGCTGGCCCAGTCACTACCCGTGGATCGACGCCAGGGGCCTGGGCTACTTCCGCGCCCGCATCCCGCTGGCGCAACGCGATGTCGAGCATGGCCTCGAGGTCGCGATGGCCTACGGGTCGACGCGCGAGAAGCAGGAGCGCGCGGCCGAGATCCTGCAGTTCAAGATCGACGTGCTGTGGGCGATGCTCGACGCGGTCGAGCGCGCGTACCCCGACGACCTGGCCCCGGGGCTGCGGCCATGAGCGACGACCGCAAGCCCAGGCTGGCACCGATGTACCGCCTGCAGTTCGAGCCGGCCCAGGACTGCTGGGTGCTGCTCTACCCCGAAGGCCTGGTCAAGCTCAACGGCCCGGCCACCGAGATCCTGAAACGCTGCGACGGCAAGACCGACGTGGCCGGCATCACCGCCGACCTGGAGCGCGCCTTCTCGACCACCGGGCTGCGCGCGGACGTGGACGACTTCCTGAGACATGCCGATGAGCAGCACTGGATCGTCTGAACGCCAGGCGCCCGGTGCGCCGATGTGGCTGCTCGCGGAGCTGACCTACCGCTGCCCGCTGCACTGCGTGTTCTGCTCGAACCCGACCGACTACGCCGCCCACATGAGCGAGATCGGGACCGAGGACTGGAAGCGCGTCTTCCGCGAGGCGCGCCAGATGGGCGCCGTGCAGCTCGGCTTCTCGGGCGGCGAGCCGCTGCTGCGCGACGACCTGGAAGAACTGGTCGCCGAGGCGCGGCAGCTCGGCTACTACACCAACCTCATCACCTCCGGCATCGGCCTGACCGAGAAGCGCGCCGCGGCGCTCAAGCAAGCCGGGCTCGACCACATCCAGCTCAGCTTCCAGGACTCGACCAAGGAACTGAACGACTTCCTGTCGTCGACGCGCACCTTCGACCACAAGAACAAGGTCGCCGCGATCATCAAGTCGCTCGGCTACCCGATGGTGCTGAACTGCGTGATGCATCGCTACAACCTGCCGCACGTGGGCCGCATCATCGAGATGGCCGAGGGCATGGGCGCCGAGTTCCTGGAGCTGGCCAACACCCAGTACTACGGCTGGGCCTGGCACAACCGCGCCGCGCTGATGCCCACGCCCGACGAGTTCAAGGCCGCCGAGGCCGTGGCCGACAGCCACCGCGCACGGCTCGACGGCAGGATGAAGATCCTCTGGGTCTCGCCCGACTACTACGACGCCAAGGTCAAGCCCTGCATGGCCGGCTGGGGCGCGGTCTTCATGGTGATCGCGCCCGACGGCACCGCCCTGCCCTGCCACAGCGCGCGCATGCTGCCCGGCTTCGACTTCCCCAAGGTCACCGAGCACGCCATCTCGCACATCTGGCGCGACAGCGACGCCTTCAACCGCTATCGCGGCACCTCGTGGATGAGCGAGACCTGCCTCTCCTGCGACGAGCACCCCAAGGACTTCGGCGGCTGCCGCTGCCAGGCCTTCCTGGTCACCGGCGACGCGACGGCGACCGACCCGGTCTGCCCCAAGAGCCCCGACCGGCACCTGATCGACGAGGCGCTGGCCCAGGCGGCCGCCCAGGGCAGCGCGCTATCGGCGACGGCCCAGCCGCTGCGCTTCGTGGCCGGCGCGGCGCGCGGCGGCGAGATGCTCTACCGCACCGATGCGAACTCGCGGACGCTCTGCGGATCAGAGGACGCTGGGTTAGAGTCCGCGGCGCTCGAGGGCCGCTGACGCGCCGCCTGCGACCGGGGCCTTCGCGGCCCCGCCTCACGATGGAGACGACAAGACGATGCTGAGCGTGCGCGGCCTCACCAAGCGCTATGGCGAACGCGCGGCCCTCAAGGGCCTGGACCTGGAGTTGCGCCCCGGCCAGTTCACTGCCCTGCTCGGCCCCAACGGCGCCGGCAAGTCCACGCTGTTCCAGGTGCTGACCGGCCTGTTCGCGGCCGACGAGGGCGATGTCGAGGTCGCGGGTCATTCGCTGCGTCACGGCACCGCCGCGGCGCTGCGCCACATCGGCGTGGTGTTCCAGCAGATCTCGCTGGACCTGGACCTCAGCATCCGCCGCAACCTGATGTTCCAGGCCGACCTGCAGGGCCTGCCGCGCAAGCTGGCTGCCGAGCGCATTGCCGCCGGCTGTGCGCGGCTCGGCGTCGACGCCGACCTCGACCGCAAGGTGCGCGAGCTGTCCGGTGGCAACCGCCGCAAGGTGGAACTCGTGCGCGCCATCCTGCACCAACCGGCCGTGCTGCTGATGGACGAAGCGACCGTCGGGCTCGACCCCAAGTCGCGCCACGACCTGATCGCGGCGCTGCGCGAGGACATCCGCGAGCGCGGCGTCACGGTGCTGTGGGCGACCCACCTGGTCGAGGAGGCCGAGCAGGCCGACCGCGTGCTGGTGCTGCACAAGGGCCAGCTGCTGGCCGACGGCACGCCGGCCGAGGTCACCGCCGCGCTCGGCAAGCCGACGCTGGAGCAGGGTTTCATCGCACGCACGAGTGCCGAAGGCGCGCCTCGCGCGGCGACGGCCAGCTGACAACGACAACACAGGAGAAATTCCCGATGCGCCTTGCCACCCTCGTGACCGGACTGTCGATCGGCCTCTCGTTCGGCCTGATCGCCGGCACCGCGGCCGCCCAGGGCACCGCCTACGTCAGCAGCGAGAAGGACGACGCCCTGACGCTGATCGACACCGCGACGCTCGCCGTCAAGGGCACGATCAAGACCTGCAAGCGCGCCCGCCACGTCCAGCGCATGCCCGACGGCAAGCTGATGGTGGCCTGCACCGACTCCAACGCCGCCGACATCATCGACCCCGCCACCGGCAAGTCGGTGCGTCGCGTCGCGCTCGGCGACGAGCCCGAGGCCTTCGACCTGTCGCCCGACGGCAAGACCATCTACGTCTCGAACGAGGACGAAGGCGAAGCCAGCTTCATCGACGCCGCGACCGGCAAGGTGCTGAAGAAGGTCAAGGTCGGCGAGGAGCCCGAGGGCGTGAAGCTCAGCGCCGACGGCAAGACGCTGTACGTCACCTCCGAGGTCGCGAGCCTGGTGCACGTGATCGACACCGCGACCGCCAAGGTCGTGAAGAACGTCAAGGTCGGCAAGCGCCCGCGCCGCATGGCCATCACGGCCGACGGCAAGGAGCTGTGGGTCACCAGCGAGCTCGACACCAGCGTGTCCATCATCTCGACCGCCGACCACAGCGTCGTCGGCACGATCAAGTTCGAGGTCAAGGGCGCGCGCGCCGAGGACATCACCCCGGTCGGCATCACGATGACCAAGGACGGCAAGCGCGCCTTCGTCGGCCTGGGCAAGGCCAACCACGTGGCCTTCGTCGACGTGGCCGCGCGCAAGGTCACCGGCCTGGTGCTGGTCGGCAAGCGTGCCTGGAACGTGACGCTCAACAAGGCCGAGTCGCAGCTTTGGGTCGTCAACGGCCTGTCCGACGACGTGACCGTGGTCGACGTGGCCGGCGTCAAGGCGATCAAGTCCATCCCGGTGGGCCGCGTGCCCTACGGCGTGGTGATCGTCGAATGACACGAGCGATGAAGCAGACCTTGATCGCCGCGGCGCTGGCCGCGGGCGCGCTGGCCGCCCAGGCCGCGACCCTGAAGGCCACGCTGCTGGTGCCCGAGGACGACGCGCGCCTCGAACGCAGCCGCGCCGAGCGCGCCTACCTCGGCCACCCGACCGGCCCGGCCGAGGACGCGCTGAAGGTCGCGCTCGAGGAAGGCAGGTTCGAGCTCGATTCGGCTGGAGCCGGCGTCGCGCTCGACACGCAGCAGGCGCGCGACGCCGCCACCGCGCGCAGCGCTGCCGTCGCCGCCGAGAAAGCCGGCGCTGCCGTGCTGCTGGCCGACCTGCCGGCCGACTGGCTGCTGGCGGTCGCCGACGCGGTCAAGATCCCGGTGCTGAACCTCAGCGCGGCCGACGATCGCCTGCGTGGCGCCGACTGCCGCGCGCGTGTCTTCCACCTGGCCGCCAGCGAGCGCCAGCGCAGCGACGCGGTGGCGCAGACGCTGGTCTCGCGCAAGTGGAGCAAGCTGCTGCTGCTGACCGGCCCGAGCGCCGACGACCAGCAGCGCGCCGCGGTCGCGCAGGCCTCGATCAAGCGCTACGGCCTGCAGGTCGTCGCCACCAAACCCTACAAGCTGTCGGCCGACCCGCGCGAGCGCAATCTCGCCAACCCGCTGCTGCTGACCGCCGGCGCGCAGTACGACGCCGTCTGGGTCGTCGACAGCGACGGCGAGTTCGCGCGCAGCCTGCCGTACCACACCGTGCTGCCGCGCCCGGTGGTCGGCGACGCCGGCCTGGTCGCGGTGGCCTGGCATGCGCAGTTCGAGCGCTTCGGCGCGCCGCAGGTCAGCCGCCGCTTCGCCAGGGCCGCCAAGCGCCCGATGACCGCCCACGACTGGACCGCCTGGCTGGCCGGCAAGGCCCTGATCACCATCGCCGCGGCCCAGCCCAAGGGCCCGGCCGCGGCGTGGCAGGCCGCGCTGGCGAAGGCCCAGCTCGACGGCTCCAAGGGCGTGAACATGAGCTTTCGCGCCTGGGACGGCCAGTTGCGCCAGCCGCTGCTGCTGACCGACGGCCAGGGCGTGATCTCGCAGGCGCCGGTCGACGGCATCCTGCACCCGGTCAACGTCCTGGACACGCTGGGCGCCGACGCCGCCGAGAAGCTCTGCAAGAACCCGCGCTGACGATGAACACTGCCGCCCTGCCCCTGACGTCGACCTCCGGCGCGCGCCACGGCCCGCTGCACGCGCTGCAGGCGCTGCGCGCGATCGTCATGCGCGAGGTGCTCAAGTTCAGCCAGCAGACCGGCCGGCTGGTGTCGGCGCTGGTGCGGCCGCTGCTGTGGCTGGCGGTCTTCGCGGCGGGCTTCCGCAACGTGTTCGGTATCGCCATCGTCGAGCCCTACGACACCTACATCCCCTACGAGGTCTACATTGCGCCGGGACTGGTGGGCATGGTGCTGCTGTTCAACGGCATGCAGTCCAGCCTGGCGATGGTCTACGACCGCGAGATGGGCCTGATGCGCCTGCTGCTGACCGCGCCGCTGCCGCGGCCGTGGATCCTCTTCTGCAAGCTCTGCGCGACGGCACTGCTGTCGGTGCTGCAGGCGCTGGCCTTCGTCGCGGTGGCGCTGGCCATCGGCACCGAGCTGCCGGTTTTCACGCTGGCCGGCGTGCATGCTCTGGTCGCCGTGATGGCGGGGGCGCTGATGCTAGGCGCGCTGGGCCTGCTGCTCAGCGTGCACATCAAGCAGCTCGAGAACTTTGCCGGCACGATGAACTTCGTCATCTTCCCGATGTACTTCCTGTCGACCGCGCTCTATCCGCTGTGGAAGCTGCAGGAGTCGGGCGCCGAGTGGGTCTACCAGATCGCAAGGGTCAACCCCTTCACCTACGCCGTGGAGTGGGTGCGCTTCGCGCTCTACGGCAAGGACCCGGGACTCGCGCCCTACGTGGTGCTGGGCTGCCTGGCGGCGTTCTTCGTGCTGGCCTGCTGGGGCTACGACCCGCAGCGCGGCTTCGGACAGCTGGCCAAGCGCGGTGGCGGCGGAGGCTGAGTCGATGCGCGACGCCCTCGAACTGCTGCACAACCGCATCCGGCGCCGCACGCTGCTGCGCGGCACGGCGGCGTCGATCACCCTGCCGGCTGCCGGCGCACGCGCGCAGCCCGACGGCCACTTCACCCGCCCGATCACGCTGTGGATCCCCTGGCCCGCCGGCGGCGGCACCGACCTGGCGATGCGCGTGCTGGCCGAGGCCGCGAGCCACCACCTCGGCCAGAAGGTCCTGACCGAGAACCGCAGCGGTGCCGGCGGCACGCTGTGCATGCCCGTGCTGCAACAGGCCGCGCCCGACGGCTACACGATCGCGCAGCTGCCGCAGACCATCTTCCGCGCACCGTACACGCAGAAGGTGCTGTGGGACCCGATCCGCGACGTGACGCCGATCCTGCAGCTGACCGGCACGACCTTCGGCATGGTGGTCGCCGCCGACAGTCCCATCAAGACGGTCGAGGACGTGTTCGCCGCGGCGCGCGCGGCGCGCCGGTCCGGCAGCAAGCTCACCGTCGCCACCAACGGTGTCGGCACCACGCCGCACGTGGTGGTGGAAGACCTGTTCGGCCAGCGCAACCTGGAGTACGTGCACGTGCCCTACAAGGGCGTGGCCGAGCAGATGCTCGGCGTCGCGACCGGGCAGGTGCAGGTCGGCGTCGGCTCCACCGCCTTCGGGCCCTTCGTCGACAACGGCAAGCTGCGGCTGCTGGTCACCTTCGGCGAGAAGCGCAGCAAGCGCTGGCCGCAGGTGCCGACGCTCAAGGAGCTGGGCCTGGGCATCGTCGCCACCTCGCCCTACGGCCTGGGCGGCCCGCGCGGCCTGTCTGCCGGCCTGGTGCAGACGCTGCACGACGGCTTTCGCGCCGCGATGCAGGAGCCGGCCTACATCGCCGAGCTGGCCAAGTCCGACCAGGAACTGGCCTACCTGGGACCGACCGAGTACGCCGCCGCCTGCAAGGAAGCCTTTGCCAACGAGAAGCGGGTCGTCGAGCGGCTGGGGCTGATGCGGCAAGGGGGCTGAGGCCCTGCCTCGCCCCCCGGCCGACGACTACATCGCGTTGGCAGCCAGCGCCGGCATGGTGGTCACCAGGCGATCTGCATCGCCAGCCAGCACGACGCCCGCCGGCGGATCGAACTGCGCCATGGCGTCCAGCAGCAGGTCGGACTTGGATGCGATCAGCCACGCTGTCGCCGTGGCGGGTCCACGCCACGGCGACGGCATCGTCTCGCTGTCAGCCATGGCCCGCTCACCGAGAGCCGACACCGAACCGGTCGTGACCGACTGCGGCGCGGCAGCTGCGCCGATGATCGAACCATCGGACAGACGAATCTCCTCGATCCGGTTGGCGCTGCTCGTGTACCAGTTGAGCACCGTCAGCACATCCGACGCCCCGCTGATACCGATCTGCAGGTTGTTGCCACTGCGCGCTAGCGTCACCTGAGCGCTGCTGACACCAGGCAGGATCTCGATGCGGTCTGAGCCCCCTGCGTCGCTGACGCTGTCGTTACCCTGCCCGAGGCCCCAACGATAGACATCAGCCGACGAAGTCGAACTGTCGGTGAGCGAGTCGTTGCCCAGGCCGCCCACATAGATGTCGTTGCCTGCGGCGCCGGCAAGCGTGTTGGCTGCAGCATTGCCGGTCAGGACATTGTTCAGCGTGTTGCCCGTCCCGTTGATCGCCGAGGAGCCGGTCAAGGTCAGATTCTCGACATTGCTGCCGAGCGTCCACGTCACGACGCTGTTCACGAGATCCGTCCCGGCACTCGATGCTTCGGTCACAACATCCGTGCTGACATTGACGAAGTAGACGTCGTCGCCGTTGCCGCCCACCATCGAGTCCGTGCCCGCGCCTCCATCAATCGTGTCGTGGCCGTCACCGCCGGTCAGCGTGTTGCTGGCGCTGTTGCCTATCAGCACGTTGCTGAGCGTGTTGCCGGTTCCGTGGATGGTCGAGCTGCCGGTGAGCGTCAGATTCTCGACGTTGGATCCCAGAGTCCAGGTGACAGCTGACTGGACCAGATCCGTTCCTTGACTCGCGCTCTCGGTCACGACGTCGGTCGTGACGTCGACGACATAGGTGTCGTCGCCCGTCCCACCGATCATCGTGTCGCTGCCAGCCAGGCCGGACAGGACATTGTTGCCGCTGTTGCCTCGCAGCGTGTTCGCCAGCGAGTTGCCCGTTGCCGAAGCGACTGCAGTGCCCGTCAGCGTCAAGTTCTCGAGTTGCGCGCCAAGCGTCCAGGAGATCACGGACTCGACCGTGTCGGTACCACCACCCGACAATTCGGTGATCAGGTCTTCGAGGGTGTCGACCACATAGGTATCGTTCCCGGCACCTCCCGTCATGGAGTCCGCACCCGCCCCACCATCCAAGCGATTCACACCGGAGTTCCCCGTCAACGAGTTCGCCGCAGCGTTGCCGGTGGCATTCGTGCTGGCGGTCCCTGTGAGCGTCAGATGCTCGATGTCCGCACCGAGGACATGCGAGACGCTGGATTCCACGCGATCGATGCCCTCGCCAGCAAGCTCCACGACGAAGTCCGACGCGTTATCGACGACGTAGACATCATCCCCTGCGCCACCAAGCATCGTGTCGACGCCCGAGCCACCGTCGAGGCGATTGGCCGCGCCGTTCCCCGCAAGGCGATTGGACAGCGTGTTCCCGGTGCCGTTGATCGCCGCGGCGCCGGTCAGCGCCAAGTGCTCGATATTCGACCCCAGCGACCAGCCAACCGAGGCCTGAACCGTATCGATGCCTGCGTTCGAAGCCTCGACCACGACGTCGGCCGCGTGGTCGACAACATAGAGATCGTCACCGCCGTAGCCCGTCATCGTATCGACCCCACCTTCTCCGTCCAGCAGATTGCTGGCTCCGTTGCCGAGCAAGGCGTTGGCTGCGACATTGCCGTAACCATCGATCGGCGTGCCTCCGGTGAGCTGCAGGCGCTCCACGTGATCGGGCAACCGCCAGGTCACCGCCGACTCGATCGTGTCCGACCCTCCGTCCGCCTGCTCGACGATCACATCAGAAGCATCGGCGCGGTACAGGTCGTTGCCGCTTCCACCTTCCAGCGTGTCGATCCCAGCGCTGCCGACGAGCGTGTCGTTGCCAGATCCACCCTGCAGCAGGTCATCGCCGCCCAGTCCGTCGATCGAGTCGTTGCCCCCAAGGCCAAGGATCTGCTCCGCATCTGCGGTCCCGACCAGCGTGTCGGCACTCTCCGTGCCGCGCACCTGTGCAGCCATGAACCTGAGCATCGGCGCGGTCCAGACCGTGCCGTTTGCGAACTCGATCGCTTCGATGATCTGGCTGCCACCCGGGCTCAACACGTCGGCAAGCAAGAGGCTCCCACCGCTCGAGAACTCGATCAGGACGGACGACCCTTCTGCGAACACCGACGCTTCCTCGGCCAGCAGACCATCTCCGAGAAGAACGCGGTCATAACCACCCTCCTCGCGGATCGTGTCGTGTCCGCCGCCTGCTTCGAACCGATAGACGTCGTCGCCCACGCCGCCTCTGAGCGTGTCGTTGCCCGAGCCTCCCGCAATGTCGTCGTCGCCGCCTTGTCCCCAGAGGACGTCGTCCCCTCCTCCTGCCGTCAGCACGTCGTTGCCCGAGCCACCGAGCAGGACGTCGCGACCATCAGAGGCCTGGTTCTCGTTGCCGGCCAGCCATCGTGCGGCGAGATGGCCGGCCTCGAGGAACACACCGTCCGCAAATGCAGCGCCGCCCACGTATCCTGTAAGCGTCTGCGATTCGGCTGAATCGAAAGCTTGCATCAGTCGAACAGACTCGCTGGTGCTCGAAAGAACCAGGATCATGTCTGCGCCCTGTCGTTCGACGCGAAGATCAGACGACGAAACGGCCGGACCAAAACGCACCGTCACGGACGGGCGCGGGCTGTAGAAGGCCTCGATGGTGTCGTGGCCTTCTCCGTGACCAAAGTGGACGGCAACGCTGCTGTCCTGCGCCACTGCCGTATCGATGACGATCCGATCGGCACCTGCACCCCCGTGGACCACATCTCCACCGCCAGACACGAAGATGACATCGTTTCCATCCCCACCATACATCGAGTCGGCGCCTGACCTCATGCTGTTGCCCCAGACGGACTCGCGCTCCCGTCCGTCATGCATCGTGTCGTCGCCCTGCCCGCCTTCGAAGAGATTGGGGGAGACGTTGCCGGTGAGTTCGTCGTCCAGCGTCGTACCGATCAGGGCAGCCGCGCCCGCGGACGCTTCGAGCGTGAGGCCTTCGACGTTGAGATAGTCCGACAGTGAGTAGATCGCCTGCGGTGCAGATCCCGCTCCGACAATCACCGTGTCGCGTCCTTCGTCTGCGCGCTCGACGACCTGGTCCCCCGCGCCGATCCTGTATCGATCGTTGCCTGCCCCACCGACGAGGCGATTGATCGCTCCGTTACCGCTGCCGTCGAGCAGATTGTCGAGTGCGTTGCCCGTACCGTCGATAGCTGCAGACCCCGTCAGCACGAGGCTCTCGATCTCCGGGGCGAGCTCGTAGCTCACCGATGACTCCACGGCATCGATGGCCGGCGACTCCGCTGAACCCGACTCGATGACCAGGTCATCTGCGTGGTCGACGACGTAGACGTTCGGATCGAAGCTGTTGCCGATCATCACATCCGCTCCACCCCCGCCGTCGAGGCGTACGCTGCCAGGAACCCGACTTGCGTCGATGCGGTTGCCGAGGTCGTTGCCGGCGTACGCGTGATGGATCGGCGTCGGCCAGTCGCCCGGCACGTTCCGCGTGAAGCTCTGCCGGTTGATCGCAACGAGGTTCTCCACATGAGGATCGAGCGTCTCGAAGTACGCAGTGGTCACGACCGTGTCGGTACCGCCACCAAGACTTTCGATCACAGCGTCATCGGCGCTGCCGATGTCGCTCTCGTAGTAGATGCTGTAGAGGTTCTCGCCATTGGACGACGTCGTGAAGTAGAGATCGTCGCCCGCACCGCCGATAAGCGTGTCGCTACCACCGCGCACGACATAGCTGAATTCAGGATAGCCAAGGAGGGACCACCGCCACAGATCCGTGAAGCCGTCCCTGCGCATTGCATCGTCGAGCCCCGGTCCGTTCAGGGCGTCATCACCTGCGCCGCCCCTGATGACGTTGTCAAGCTCGTTGCCGACCAATCGAGCCCCAAGCTCGCCGCCGAGCGTCAGGTTCTCCTGTCCGACGGCGAGAGTGGCAGACGCACCCACGGTGACCGTGTCGATGCCTTGCGGCGTCGTTTCGACGATGACGCCGGGGGTGACCGAGCGCGCCAGGATCGCCGCGTGCCCCCATACGGTGCCATCGGCGAATTCGATCGACCGGACGCTGGTCGTGGGTTGACCAGCCGCGTTCATGAAGTAGAAGCCGTTGACGGTCATCTGAGTCGTCGAACCAGAGATGTGGACGATCAAGCTCGATTCATCCCGAGTCAGCGTCACCTGGTTCGGGTCGACGTCAGCGTCGAAGACGATCCGATCTGCCGCGGCGCCGACGATTGCCTCGTGACTCACGAAGTCCCGTCCCGAATCCCGACCGAACAGGATCGCGTCGCTGCCCGCTCCGGTCGTCACCCGGTCGTAGCCAGCGCCGCCTCGCAGGGTGTCGTTGCCGTCGCCGCCAGACAGATCGTCGTCACCCTCGCCGCCGAGCAAGACGTCGTCACCCAGACTTCCGTCGAGCGTGTCGTTTCCGGCGCCACCATCGATCGTTTCAGACAGGCGCAGCCCGAGTATTCCGTCGTCTCCGTCCGTTGTCTGCAAAGGGTGGACCTCGAGCCGCGAGATCACATCGGCTCTCCGCAGGACGGTGCCGTCGCTCAAGCGGATCTCCTCCAGTCCACTGCGTGCGACGTCATCCTGGAAGTAGGCGCGCAGCCAGACGCGTCCGAAGGAACCTTCTCGTTCGATAAAGAGGTCGTCCCACGAGTACGTAACCTGCCGGAAGAAGCGAAGTTCGTTGAGACCGACACCCGCCGGCATCTCGAGCCTGTCGACACCGCCGTCTGCCCCCACCCGCTCTTCGATGCTGATCGCCGTGCTCTCTGGCCAGGCTGTCAGGACGTACGTGTCGCTGCCGCTGCCGCCGTTGGCATAGCGGCCACCGACGAGCGTGTCATCGCCCGAGTCACCCCACAGATCGTCGTCGAAGCGATCGTCACTGAGCAGATCATTGCCTTCGCCACCAAAGAGATAGTCCACTCCACTCTGGCCGTCGAGTTGATCGCTCCCAGGTCCACCGGCAAGCTGATCGTTGCCGTCCCCGCCGAGGACGCGATCGTCGCCATCCTGGCCTGCGAGCTGATCGTTGCCCACCCCGCCATCGAGAAAGTCGCCGCCAGCGCCACCGTAGAGCGCGTCCGCACCTCCGAAGCCGGCCATCGTGTCCGCCTGCCCGGAGCCGAAGACAGTGTCATTGCCTTCGGTCAGCTCGTTCGTCAGTCGCGCCTCGATGTCCGACCGTGTCCAGCGCGTGCCGTCCGAGAACGCGATCTGCTCGATCCCGAGCGCCCCGAAGTGGTCATAGATCGTCAGACACTCCGCGCTCGTCCTTGCATGCAGGATCAGACTCGTTCCCAGTCGCAGCAGCAGCAAGTTCGCCGACGTCAAGCTGCCATCCAGCTGAACAATGTCGACATCGGAAGCCGACGAGCTTTCAGTCACTTCATCCGAGCCGCGACCCAGTCCCCAGACGTATGTGTCGGATCCGGCCCCACCGTTCAAGTAGTCGTCACCTCCTCCGCCGTCGAGGCGATCAGGCCCGTTGCTGCCCGCCAGCCGTTCGCCGGTCTCTGTGCCTGTGACGTCGAAGCCCTCGGCGTACCGCGCGAGAAGGTCGAGGCTGGTCCCGTCCGCGAACTCGATCCGATCGATGGGCAACGGGGCCGCCAAGCTCTCACCGTACGCCGACGTCAAGCGAATGCTGTCGGTCGTGCCTTCGCCGACATGGATGATCAGATCCCCCTGAGCCAAGGAGAATCTGAGGTCCGACTCCTCGATCCCCGATCCGAGCACGATGCGGCTGGCTCCGTTGCTACCGAAGAAGCCGCCGGCATTCGCGCTGTCGTGGATGACATCCGTGCCATCGCCGATATCGAACAAGTAGCGGTTGCCGCCGCCCAACGCTTCCAAGGTGTCGTTGCCCCTCCCGCCCGACAGCATCGCTCCGCCCGGCCGTCCCACCACGTAGACACTCTGTGCGGTGCGTCCGCCATAGAGGATCTGCTGGCCTCCGGCGGTCTGCCCCCGAAACACGTCGTCGGCCAGGCGCCCGAAGACTTGACTCGCCGTCAACGAACCGTCGGAGAACGAGAAGGACTGCATTGCCCCAAAAGTCGTCGCCGTCAGCACAAGCCGCTCGCCGCCGGCCAGCCCGAGTACCACATCACCGTCACCGGTCAGCTGCAAAGTTTGCAGGCTCGCTATCGAGATCTCGTCGAAGACCACCCGGTTGTCGCCGTCCTCATCGTCGATGAGTTCGGTCAGTCCGGAATCACCGGGTATCAGGTCCCCAGCGGCGAACCGGTAGACATCGTCGCCCGCTCCACCTTCGAGTCGATCGATGCCTGTCCCGCCGAGAAGTGTGTCGCCGCCACCATTGCCCCGAAGCAGATCGTTCCCGCCATCGCCGTACAGCACGTCGCCCAGTTGGCTGCTCTCGCCGATCTCGACGATCTGGCTGTCGCCAACCAGGACGTCGTCGCCCGAACCTCCGCTCAAGGTGTCGGCGCCGCCGCCCCCTTCGAGCTCGTCGTCGCCCTCGCCGCCATCCAGATAGTCCGCGCCGTACTCAGCCTGATCGAAGACGCGGCCGTCGCCGAGCAACGAGTCGTTGTCAGATCCCCCGTACAACGTGTCGGATCGAGCTCCGCCTTCGAGATAGTCATCCCCATCGCCGCCGCTCAACACGTCGTTGCCGTGCCAGATGGCATCGACGCGATGGTTGAGATCATCGTCGCCCCAGAGGCGGTCGTTGCCCGTCCCGCCTTCCAACGTGTCGTTGGCGCCGCCGCCGTGGATCTCGTCTGCGTCACCACCTCCGTCGAGGAGGTCGCTGCCGTGCGCTGCGCCCGACAAGGTGCGCGTCCCGGACCCATCGCCCCAGAGCAGATCGGCACCGTCGTCGCCGAGTAGCGTGTCGTCCTGCCCTCCACCCACCAGGGTGTCACGCCCCCCGCCACCGTCGAGCTGGTCCTGGCCGTGGGTCGCCAACGGCGTATCCACGTCGTTCTCCGCAAGATCGTCGCCCCACAACATGTCGTCATCAGCGCCCCCGTACAGCTGATCGCGCCCACCCTGGCCGACGAGCACGTCGTCGCCCAGGCCGCCTATCAGCGTGTCGTCGCCTTGCTGATCCGCTGGCGTGTACTCGGCGGTACCCGCAACACCTTGCCCGTCGCCCCAGATGTAGTCGTCGCCTGCATCGCCGAACAGCAGATCGTCGTCGCGCATGCCGATGATGTCGTCGTTGTCGTCTCCTCCGTGCACGACGTCCCTGCCGGCACCCGCCACGATGTAATCGTCACCGGACCCGCCATCGATCACATTGCTGTGAGTCTCCACATAGACCTGCCCGCCGTTGGTGAACTGCGGACTCACATAGGCGCCTGTCACGCCGACGTAGCGCATGGTCGCCGTGTCACCCTGACGGCGCGGTACGTTGGCCCGCGCCGCCACCCAGCTGAACCCGCGGGCAACCTCCACGCCGGTCGTGGTGGGCGGCGTGAAATCCGTGCGCGTGGGCCGATCGATGCCACCGACCCCGCTGCCATAGATCAGGTCGTTGCCCGCACCGCCGTTGAGGGTGTCGGCGCCCAGGCCGCCGATCAGCAGGTCGTGGCCCGCGCCCCCTTCGAGCAGATCATGTCCCTCGCCCCCCGACATGCCATCGTTGCCGCCCAGTCCGCTCAAGCTGTCGTTCGTCTGGGTCCCGATCAGGATATCGGCCGCATCGGGCTGGCTACCGGCGCCAACGTAGCCGCCATCGGGCACAGTCGCATAGGTCGTACCGGTGTACTGCTTGACGATGTCACCTGCCAACGCGTTGCCATTGGCTGGTGGGACCGTGATCTCGCCAGGCAGAACAACGCCGACATTGCGATCCGGGCTCCAGCTCTCGATCCTGATGACGTCGTTGCGGTCGGAGAAGCTGATGAACAGGTCGCTGCGCCCCGCATCCATGGGCACCAGGCTGTAGTTGATGCGTCGATCGGGGGTTTGCCATGCGCCTTCGGCGATCTTGATGGCGCCAGCGCCATCGATCTGCGCCAGCCCATCCACGAAGATGCCGCCTGAACCGTCGCTGTCGACCACCACATCGGCGCCCCAGCCGGCACCGAAGCCATAGACGTCCAGGCCTCCGCCGCCGAGGAGGCGATCGTTGTCGATGCCGCCGTTGAGCACGTCGTTGCCGGTACCGCCGAGCAGGGTGTCAGCACCGGCCCCGCCATCGAGGCTGTCGTCGCCGGCGTTGCCTTCGAGCCAATCGGCGCCACCCTGGCCTCTCAGGGTATCGGCGCCAGCGCCGCCGTAGAGGCGGTCGGCCTGGGCCGCTCCGCTGTAGCTCTCGTTAGCCGTTCCGCCGAACCAGATCTGCTGACGTTGGGCGTCGGTCGTGAGCGATCCGATGCGGATGGTGCCGCCACTGATGGCGTCCGTGTAAAGCACGCCCGCCGCTCGCAAGGGCTCGATCACGCCATCGACGTTGCGCAGGTTGTTGGCGATCTGCGCCTGCAGCATCGTCATGCGATCTCTGAGGTAGGTGTCGCTGAAGTTCTGCGCGCCGCGTCCTGCTTCCACCTCGTTGCGATCAGCGATCCACTCAGTGCGCAGCGTTCCCCAATTCTGCGCCAGCGCGGCCTGCACGACGATGGCGTCGGCTTCATTGGCAGAGCGCAGCGTGAAGGGCGAGAGGCTGTACAGCGACAGGAACGCAGCGAAGTCGGTGCGTGCGGTTGCGGCCGCTTGACCGGCTGTCGGCACGAGGGTGACCCGGCCTGCTGCGCTGGTAAAGGCGGAGCTGGCGACCAGATCGCGCAGTTGGTTGTGCAGTGCGTTACGGTCGGCGAGGTTGGCCCAGGTGCCGCCTTCGAGCCGGCCGGTGAGCCGCGTCGCGTCCGGCCCCATGAAGATGCGGCTGAGCGCGTTGACGACGTTCTCCAGCACGTCGCCTTCTGCCACGCCTTGCGTGAAGGGCGTGGCCGCTGCCGCTGCGCTGCTGGCAGCGCGGAAGATCGCCTCGATGTCATCCTGGCTCGCGCTTGGCATCAAGCGCGACAACGCCGCCTGCACGCTCAGCGAGTCGACCAGCAGCACGAGACTGTGGGTGTCACCGAAGTCGTTCTGGTTGAAGCTCGGCACGAGTAAACGCCATTCACCGAAGACCATTCGCGAACCGGAGTTCCAAGGAACCGAGGTCAACACATTGCCGCGGTACAACGGCTGGTCTTCAATGAAGACCGGCGTGGCCTCGCCGTAATGGTGCTGCGAGTTCGCGACGGCCGAGGGCAGCGGCGCGCCGTAGATGTCGTAGATCGGCGAGAGGCCGGCCAGACTCAGCGGAGCACGGTTGGTCGCGTAGGCTGCACCGAGACCGTCGGTCAGCAACGAGGCGAACGAGTTTGTCGTCGCCTGCGCCTGCCACACGGCGAGTTGGTAGTCGAGTCGGGTTGCGTCGATGGAGGTGGCGACCACCGGCTGAGCCGCGCCACCGTCTCCGCCGCTGGGAAGTCCTGCGTTGATGCGGTTCGCTTCGTAGAGCACGCGACGGCTGCGCGAGACCGCTTCGATCAAGACGTTCAGTTCGGCCGTGGTCTGCGCACCCACGGTGATACCGTTCCTGGCGCCGACCAGGTCGGTCAGCGCCTGATCCATCTGAGCCAAGGTCGCCGAGCCGTCGAGCCGCGCGCGCAGGTCGGTGTAGAACTGCGCTGCGATCGGTGCGGAGAACAAGGCCGCGCTGCCGTTGCCGCGCGCGGAGGAGAAGACGTTGAGCGCCTGCGTCAGAGTCGTGCCCGCGCTCAGCTCACCGACGCCTGCGCCGTTGAAGGTGTAGGTCGCGGTGATGCGTCCGGCCTGACCGGCATCGTTCATCAGCAGATTGAGCGCCGTCGCGAGGTGGCCGCCGAGGCTGTAGCCGGTGACGCTGAAGTTCTGCCCAGCCAACGCGCCACCGGGCTGATTGAGCTGCGCCAGCCACGCCTGCATGTCGGCGATCTGGCCGAAGGCGAAGCCATGTTCCCTGATCTCGAGCGTGTTCGTCGCCATGTTGTCGCGCGCGGCGTCGTCGGCGAATTCGGTGGAGCGGAGGCTGACGACGAGCTGGCCGTTCACGAGACCGCGCGTCGGATCGTTCGAACCGGTGTACCTGAAGACCGTGCCGCTGAAGCCGGTCGAGGTGTTGGCTTGGTGCGCGACGACGGTCCACTCGCGGGCGAACTGGGCGGCGTCTACATCGGTGAACTTGCTGCTGCGGTCGTTCCCAAACACAAGTGCCTCCGCACTTGCTTGGTTGCCAAAGCGCTCGAGGCGCGCCTCAGCGGCCAATTGAAGCTGAGCGAAGGTCAGGTACGTCGAAGCTGTTGGCATGTTCATTCTCTCTTGATTGGTTGAAGAACCTTGTTTGCAAATCTGGCAGTGAAGCCGACCTGAGTGCGTTTGCCGCCAGCGTCCAGCTTCGGAGGACAAGCTACTTCGGCAGCGAATCCCCACGGCGACCGAAAGCTGCCTTGCCTGCCCGCGCCTTGCCCTCGATCTACCATGTAGCCGCGACGCTCGGCAATGACTTCGTTGTTCGAAAGATCGATGGCCTTCAACGAGCCACCAGCGATCCAGTGCTCGCGGTCCTCACGGGTCGAGATGTCGTCCCAGGTGATCCCGTAGCGCGCAGTCGGCTTGTCGATCGGCTCACGCTCGAAAGAGACGCGGTAGCTGAACGACGGAGGATCTTTTCCCTCCTCTCGCTTGAGCTTGGCTACTCCTTCGGCCGTCCATGACGGCGGGAGCTTCATTGCACCGAAGTAGCGATACCAGCGGCCATCTTTCGGATCGATCGTCTCGACGAAAGCATAGGCGCCTTGGTGCTGCTTGGCACCCTCGGGACTGAACTGCACACCGCGGGTAACTCGCACGAGTTCGATCAAGCAGCCTTCACCCCAGCAGTCTTGGCCATATGGATCGTCCAGCTTGAACTGATCGTCGAGATTCGGGCCTGGCTCGCGCCACTTCATCCACACCACACCCTCGACGTTCTCGACAGTGCGCGTGATCCTCTCGCCCGCGGACTTGCACCTCTGCTCGAACAGCGCCATCGCTTCCTTCCATCGGCTATGCGCCTTGTGCTGCTGCCACATGCCGCTGACTGGCATGGCACCGAACACGACGAGCACGATGCCCGTCGCCCAAGCCTTGCCGCCGGTCGTCTTCGGCTGAGCGAGCGCGATCACCACCGCAATGGCAGCGAGCAGCCAGTAGACGACGCCGATGCTCGTAAGCACCGAGCCAAACGGCGTCAAGTCGATCGGTCCGCCGAAGTTCATGCGACCTCCTTCTGTATGAAGCTGCCGTCGTTGCCCGCGACGCCGCCGATCATGTCGGCGCCCGCACCCGCAACGATCCAGTCGTCGCCGGCTCCACCCTCGATCACATTGCCATCGTCCTCTGTAGTGCCGGGATTCAAGCCATCGATGGCTAGGCTGACGCCCGACGCCGCGACTGCTGCTGCCACCGTTGCAAACAATCTTGGTAGAGCTTTGCTGGTCATACCGTCTCTCCAATGAGTTCAGTCTTGCTCACCATCGGTCGCATGCAGATGTCCGCTGACGCGAGCAGCCAGTCGTAGCCGGCCACGCCGTGTTTCTGTGCATACGCTTGGACATCCGCGATTGCAGCGCACCGCTGTCTCTCCTGTCTACTGGGATCGGTCAACATCTGACTGATCCGCCTGCTCAGTGCGTCGCTGTTGAAGAATCCAACCAGGCTAGCGCTGTGGCCATCGGTGACTACCTCCCGTACCGGCGCCGTGTCCGACGCCACGATCGGCGCCCCACAAGCCATCGCCTCGAGCAGTGACCAGCTCAGCACGAAAGGGTAGGTCAGATAGACATGCGCGGCTGAGATCTGCAGCACTTTCAGGTACTGCGCATAGGGCACGCGGCCGAGGAAGTGCGTCCGCGCCGCGTCGAGCTTCACTTCTCTCAGCATCCGCTCTCGCCAGTTGGCGGCGTCGCGCGGTCGCCTGCCATAGCTCACATCGTTGCCGCCAACGATCAGCGCATGGCACCGTGGATTGATCTTCTGGAGCTGCTCCAACGCGCGCATGAAGATGTGGAATCCCCGGTAAGGCTCGAGGTTGCGTGCGACGTAAGTGACGACCGGATCCCCGACTCGCAGCGTCACCCCGCTGGGCGTGGTCAGCGGGGCCTGCGGATCTGGTCCGAGCGCGTGCGTGGCGATCCCTTCATGCTGAACCGCGATCTTCGGGCGGAACACCTCCGGATGCCGACTCCACTGCCACCGGGTGGGCGTGACCGCAGCATCGCAGTTCGTGAGGTTCAGCGTGTGCAAGGCGTTCCATGTCCGGATCCGCGCACGATCGTCGAAGCTCAGCGGGAACTCGGGGTCGAAGCCGAGGTCGGCACCATCGGCCTGGTAATACCACTCGCAGAAGTGGACGAGCCGCGCATCGGGAAACACGTCTTTCGCGTACAGAGTCTCGCCCCAGCCCGGGTGCGCCAGGATGACATCGGGCACGAAACCACTGCGTCGCATCTCGAGCATCGCGCGGGCAGTGGCCTGCCCATGCAGCGTAGCGGTCTCCATCTGCCGGAGATAGTGGTGCTGCTGCGGCCCGGGTCCGCGCAGAAGCCGATACCGGACCAGCCGCTCGAACCCTGCCAGTCCGGGAGCCGTATCGCGACCGAGCGCGCGAACGTCCCAGCCCGGCCTCTGGGACCAGGCACTGACCAGGTGCCCGAACTGACCGGGGAAGTTCTGGTGAACGACGAGCAGGCGCATGTCAACGTTCTCCCAGGCTCTCGTCGGCCGTCCGCTGTATCGGGCTCAGCAAGTAGTCGAGCACGCGCCGCCGGCCAGTCTTGATCTCGGCGGTCAGATTCATCCCGGGACCGAGCTTCACCGGTCGGCCATCGACGACGATGGAAGTGCGTTCCAGCTTCAGCGTTGCAGGAAAGATCGCTCCCCGCTTTTCGTCGCTGACCGCGTCGGCCGTGACGCTCTTCACCGTGGCTTCGACCGTGCCGTAGCGCGTGAAGAGAAAGGTCTCCAGCTTCACCGCCACCGCCTGCCCGGCATGCACGAAGCCGATGTCCTTGTTGTCGATGACCACCTCCGCCGTCACTTC
Source organism: uncultured Methylibium sp. (assembly GCF_902826655.1). Taxonomy (GTDB): domain Bacteria; phylum Pseudomonadota; class Gammaproteobacteria; order Burkholderiales; family Burkholderiaceae_C; genus Methylibium. The sequence goes on from NZ_CADEFR010000001.1 coordinate 153,948, forward strand.
CGCATCGCCCGGAACGATGACCATCAATGCTTGCGCCGGCGTCACCACGCCACCTTCGGTGTGGACAGCCACCTGCTGCACCGTGCCGGCTACCGGCGCGACGAGCTGAGTCAGGCGGCTGCGCTGCTCGGTCTTGCTGCGCTCCTGCGTGAGCTGCTGACGTCTGAGGTTGGCTTGGGCGCCACGATCATTGAGTACGCGTTGGGTCTCGGCCAGGTATGCGGCGCGCGCCTGTACGGTTTCCATCAGCGCCGCTCTGGCTTCGGCGAGCCGCGCACGCTGCGTCGCGAGGTCGCGCTCCTGCTCGATACGCTCGCGCATGCGGTCCTGGCCGGCGTGGCCGGTGACGAAACCCTGGTCGGTGAGGCTCTTGAAGTCGGCTTCGCGCTGCAGGGCGATAGGCAAGGTGGCCTCGAGCTTCGCGATGAGTTGCTGCACGGTGGCCAACTCGGCTTCACGGCGGTTCCGCTCGGCGGCAAGCTTGGCCAGGCGAGCCGTGATGTCTTGGTATTCCGCATGGAGTTGCGCCGCGTCGAGAACCGTACCCTGCGTCGGCGGACGACCGGTGCGCAAGGCCGCAAGAAGGGCGCGCACCCGGCGCTCATCGGAACTGGCCACGTCCAACTGCTCTTGCACGTTGGCGCCGTCGGCCAGTGCCTCGGTGGCATCCAACTCGACCAGCACCTGCCCGGCCTGCACACGGTCACCGTCCCTGACCAGCACCCGTCTGACCACACCGGCCTCAAGCGGTTGCAGAGTCTTGGTGCGCTCGCTGACGACGATGCGTCCGGGCGCCACGGCCACGATGTCGACCTCACCGACGAGGCTCCACGTCAACGCCGTGACGAACAGCGCGCAGATCACGATGGCGACGCGGCGCGGCGAGGGATGCGCCGGGGTTTCCTGCAGGCTCAGGGCGGCCGGCAAGAACGCTGTCTCGTCAGCCAGCCGCCTGGGCCCCGGCAGATGATGGCGCGCCGCCCATGCGGCGTGCAGGACCGCCCGGTAGCGCCCCAGTAGTTCCAGTGCGGGCGGCCTGGGCATCGTCTCGTTCGCGCTCATGCCGGCGCTCCCGACTGCAAGCCCCAAAGGTGCGCATACAGGCCCTTCGGCTTGGCCACCAGCACTTCGTGCGGACCCGCCTCCACGATACGTCCACGGTCCATCACCACAATGCGGTGAGCCTGCCGCACCGAGCTGAGCCGGTGCGCGATGATGACCACCGCGCGGCCCTTGCAGATGCTGGCCATGTTTCTCTGCAGGACAGCCTCGCTCTCGTAGTCGAGCGCACTGGTGGCTTCGTCCAGGATCAGGATGCGCGGATTGGTGAACAGGGCCCGGGCGATGGCGATGCGCTGGCGCTGCCCGCCGCTGAGCCCCGTACCCTGTTCGCCGACGACGGTGTCGTAGCCCTCGGGCAGCTCGCTGACAAAGTCGTGAGCGCCCGCCAGGGTGGCCGCCGCCATGACGTGTTCGATCGGCGCTGCCGGATCGGCAACCGCAATGTTCTCGCGCACGCTGCGGTTGAAGAGCCAGTTCTCCTGCAGCACCACGCCGACCTGGCGGCGCAACTGGGCGGCATCGAGCAGGCTGATGTCCATGCCGTCGACCAGCACCCGTCCCTGCTCGGACGTGTAGAGCCTCTGCACCAGCTTGGTCAGGGTGCTTTTGCCGGACCCGCTCCGGCCGACGATGCCAATCACCTCTCCCGGCTTGATGTCGAGGCTCAAGCCCTGCAGTACCGGCGGCGCCTCCGGGCGGTAGCGAAAGCTCACCTGGTCGAACTGGATGCGCCCCTTGAGTGGCGGCAACTGGGCGGCCGCCTGTGGCGGCACTTCGGTGCGGGCGTTGAGGATGTCGCCCAGCCTTGCCATCGAGATGCCAACCTGCTGGAAGTCCGTCCACAACTGGGCCATGCGCATGATGGGCTGGGCCACGCGCTGCGCGAACAGGTTGAAGGCGACGAACTGTCCGACCGTGAGTTGCTGATCCATCACCAGCCGGGCCCCGTACCAGAGACTGACAGCGGCGACCAGCTTGCCGATCAGGTTGATGGCTTCATGACCATAGCTCGCCAGTGTCTGCACCTTGAAGCCCGCTGACACATAGGCCGCGAGCTGGTCGTCCCAGCGCCTGGCGATGGCCGGCTCCAACGCGCTGGCCTTCACGGTCTGGATGCCCGTGATGCTTTCCACCAGCAGGGCCTGGTTCTCGGCGCCGCGGCTGAACTTCTCGTTCAGGCGCGCGCGCAGCACCGGCATCAGCAGCAGGCTGACGCCCACGTACAGCGGCAGACTGGCCAGTACGATGAGGGTGAGCGGGATGCTGTAGAAGAACATGACCGCAATGAAGATCACCGAGAACAGCACATCGAGCACCAGTGTCAGACTGTTGCCCGTGAGAAAGCTGCGGATGTTCTCCAGCTCCCGCACGCGGGCGACCGAGTCGCCGACACGCCGTGCCTGAAAGTAGGCAAGCGGCAGGTTCAGCAGATGGCGAAACAGCCGGGCGCCGAGCTCCACGTCGATGCGACTGGTGGTGTGGCTGAAGACATAGGTGCGCAGCGCGGTCAGCACGCTTTCGAACACCACCACCACGAGCAGGCCGATGACCAGAACGTCCAAGGTGCTCAGGCCACGATGCACCAGCACCTTGTCCATCACGACCTGAAAGAACAATGGGCTGATCAGTGCGAACAGCTGCAAGAAGAGCGACACCACCAGCACCTCACCGAGCAGGCGGCGGTACTTGACCAGACTGGGAATGAACCAGCTGAAGTCGAACCTGGCCAGTTCGCCAGCCACGCTGGCGCGGCTGGTGACGAGGATGAGCTCACCTGTCCATCGCGCGGCGAATGCGGCCAGCGGCTCGATGGTGGGGCGACCGCCAGCGTCGCCTGCAGGGTCTTGCAGCAACACGCGCTGACCGTCGCACTGGGCCAGCAGCACGGTACGGGTGCCGGCTTGATCGTCGCGCAGCAGCGCAAGAGCGGGCAGAGGCGTCAGAACCAGGCGCTCGGCGCCCGTGCGAGACAGCTTGGCCTTGAGGCCCAGATGCTTGGCAGCGAGCACCAGTTCAGTCGCACTCCAGGAGGCATTGACGCTCTTGCCAAGCTGATGCGTCAGCGCCATCGGGTCAGCCGCCACTCGGTGCAGGCGGGCCAGCAAACACAGCGCCAGCAGCGCGGCCGGACCATGAGGAACCGATGCTGACGGGCCGGCGTTGTCCGCAACCGACGACTCCGCGACGACCGGCTCGCGGTCCTTCAAGGCCTGTCGCATTCACCCCCCGAGACCTGAACAGGTTTCGAGGCAGGGTAAGGACTGAGCCGGCGCAGCCCTATCCCTCCCAAGAGTGCCCGGCAGGGGTCGACGTCCCGGCCGAGCCGCCATCGCGGCCAGCTGGCCCATCGAGGCGGCCTACTCCCGTAGCTGCCTAAGCTCCCATGTGGACGGCCGGAGCTCGCGCCTTGGCGCCGTCGGGGTCGAAGGGTCGCTCGACTGGCCGAACGCCTGGGTGCAAAGCCAAACAGCAACTGCGAAGAAGCTGGCAGCGAGCGTCCTACCGTTGACGCAGCCACCTGACGTCACGATTGCCTCCTGCATTCGTTGAGTGCTTGTCGTTGCGCCGTCTTTGCGACGCGCCGGATTGGTAGCGGTGCGCCATCGCACAAACTACTGGCAGGTCTTACAGGACGGGGGAAGGCTCGATGCCCATCACATGGGCTCGGCTACTCAGTCCACCTACTCGTACCGCAAGGCCTGGATCGGCAGCAGCGCCGCCGCACGCCGCGCCGGATAGAAGCCGAAGAACACGCCGACCGCGGCCGAGAAGCCGACCGCCAGCGCGATCGCGCTCGGGTCCATCGCCACCTGCCAGCCGGCGAAGGTGGCGACGGCCCAGGTGGCGAGCGCGCCGATGACGATGCCGATCGCGCCGCCGACGAGGCTGAGCGTCACCGCCTCGATCAGGAACTGCGCCAGGATGTCCTTGCTGCGCGCACCGACGGCCATGCGCAGGCCGATCTCGCGGGTGCGCTCGGTCACGCTGACCAGCATGATGTTCATGATGCCGATACCGCCGACCACCAGGCTCACGCCGGCGACCGCGGCCAGCAGCAGGGCCAGCACGCGGCTCGAGGCCTCCTGCGCCTGCAGCACCTCGGTCAGGTTGCGGATGCTGAAGTCGTCGTCCTGCCCCGGCTGCAGGCGGTGGCGCTGGCGCAGCAGTTCGCGGATGCCGTCCTCGGCCTGCTTCATCGAGACGCCTTCGCGCACCTTGACGCTGATCGAACCGACGCGCTTGAGCTTGCCGCCGCTCTGCCCCTGGATGCGGTTGCGGTAGGTCGAGATCGGCACCATCACGACATCGTCCTGGTCCTGGCCGAAACTGTTCTGGCCCTTGCGTTCGAGCACGCCCACGACGGTGAGCGGCACCTTCTTGACGCGGATCACCTGGTCGATCGGGTCGGCGTCGCCGAACAGCTGCTGCGCGACGGTCAGGCCGATGATCGCCACCTTGCCCGAGCCGTTGACCTCGCTCATCTCGAAGTTGCGGCCGCTGGCGAGCGGCCAGTCGCGCGCTTCCAGGTAGTCGGGCGTCATGCCGAAGGCCGAGGTGGCCCAGTTGGTGTTGCCGGCGACGATCTGCACGCCGGTGCGCATCGTCGGTGCCGCGACCTGCACTTCCGGCACCTCGCGCGCGACGGCGTAGGCGTCCTCCTCCACCAGCGCCTGGCCGGTCTGCGCGCCGAGGCGCACGCCGCCGGTGGTCTGCGCGCCGGGCATCACCAGCATGATGTTGGAGCCCAGGCCCTTGATCTGCTCTGCCACGCGCTGCTGCGCGCCGCTGCCGATCGCGATGGTCGTGATGACCGCGGCCACGCCGATGATGATGCCCAGCATCGTGAGGATGCTGCGCAGCAGGTTGGTGGCGAGGGCGCGCCACGCAGACCGGAGGGCTGCAAGTGCGTTCATTCGGACCGCAGGGCTGCCAGGGCGTTCACGCCGGCACCCGCTCGGGCTGGGCCACGTCCTCGACGACGTGGCCGTCGCGGAACAGGATGCGACGCCGCGCCCAGGCCGCGACATCGGACTCGTGCGTCACCAGGATGATGGTGATGCCGCCGGCGTTCAGCTCGGTCAGCAGCCGCATCACTTCCTCCGACGTCGCGCTGTCGAGCGCGCCGGTCGGCTCGTCGGCCAGGATCATCTGCGGGCGGTTGACCAGCGCGCGCGCGATGGCCACGCGCTGCTGCTGGCCGCCCGACAGCTCGGCCGGCGTGTGGTCGGCGCGCGCGGCGATGCCCACCTGTTCCAGGCAGGCCATGGCGCGCGGATGGCGCTCACGGGGCGGGACGCCGGCATAGACCAGCGGCAGCTCGACGTTCTCGCGCGCCGAGGTGCGTGCCAGCAGGTTGAACTGCTGGAACACGAAGCCGATGCGGCGGTTGCGGATGGCCGCCAGCGCATCGCCGGACAAGCCTTCGACGTTCTCGTCGGCCAGGCGGTAGCTGCCGCTGGTGGGCTGGTCCAGGCAGCCGAGGATGTTCATCAGCGTGCTCTTGCCCGAACCCGACGCGCCCATGATCGCGACGAACTCGCCGGCCTCGATGTCCAGCGACACGCCGCGCAGCGCATGGACCTCGTTGGCCGCGCCCTCATGGGTCGAGCCCATGCGATAGGTCTTGACGAGGTCCCGCGCCTCGATCAGCGCCATGCCGGCTCCTAGAACAGCGGCCGCGGGCCGCCCGGCCGGTTGCCCGCGCCGGTCGCACCGATGGTGCCGGTCACGACCTCCTGCCCGAGCTTCAGGCTGCTGCCCAGCAGCTCGGTCATGCTGCCGTCGCTGATGCCCAGGCGCACGGCCACGGCCTGCGGCTGGCCCTTGTCGTCCAGCACGTAGACGCGACCGCGCGTGCTGCCGCCGCCGCCGGCGGCGCCGGCACGGCGTTCGGTGGTCTCGGCGATGAACTGCTCGTACTTCGGCTTCTGCTCCGCCGTCAGCAGGCCCGCGACCTGGGCGCGCAGCTCGGCGCGCACGCGATCGGCGGCCTTGCCGCGCTCTTCTTCCGGCAGCTCGCGCAGCGCGGCGAAGCGCGGGCGCAGGCCGGCGGTGATGGCATCGACCTTCTCCAGCTGCTCGGCGCTCAGGCCCACCTGCGTCGCCAGGCCGTCGCGGAAGGCCTGCAGCGGATTGCCGGGGCGCGCGGCCGGCGCGTTGCCGTCGGGCGGTGCGGGCTGGGCCGCGGGCGCCGACGCCGCGCCGCCTCGCGATCCACCCGGCGCGGCCGGCTCGGCCACGCCGGGCAGGCGCACGCGCAGTGCGGCATTGGGCAGCTTGAGCGCCTGCTCGCGGGTGTCGGTCACGATGCGGGCGTTCGCCGTCATGCCGGGCAGCAGCTGCGTGCCGCCGCGGCCGCTGTTGGCGAACTCGACCACCACCGTGTAGGTGACGACGTTGTTGGTGTTGAGGGCGGCCTTGCGCACCGCCGTGACCTTGCCCTCGAAGGTGCGGGTCGGGAAGGCATCGACGGTGAAGCTGGCCGGCTGGCCGGCGCGCACGCGGCCGATGTCGGCCTCGTCGATCGCCACCTCGACCTGCATGTCGCTGAGGTTGCGCGCGATGATGAAGAGCTCGGGCGCCTGCAGGCTGGCGGCGACGGTCTGGCCGACGTCGACGCTGCGCTTGACGACCACGCCGCTGACCGGCGAGCGGATCTCGGTGCGCGCCAGGTCCACGTTGGCCTGTGCCAGCACCGCGCTGCGCTGCGAGACCGTGGCCTGCGCGCTGATCGCCTGGGCCTTGCTGACCTCGGCCTGGGCCTGCGTCACCTTCAGCTGTTCGGCCAGCGTGCCGGCCAGGTTGCGCGTGGTCTCGAAGTCGGCCTGCGAGATGAACTGCTTGTCCAGCAGCTCCTGCTTGCGCAGCAGGTCGCGCTGCGCGTTGTCGGCGTCGAGCCGCGCGCGCGACACCGCCGCCTGCGCGGCCGCCACGTTGGCCTGGGCCTGCAGCGCCTGGGCGCGCGCCGCATCGACGTCGGCCTGGGCCTGGCGCACGCGGTACTGGATGCTCTCGGGGTCGATGCGCGCGATCAGCTGGCCTTCCTTGACCTCGGTGTTGAAGTCGGCGAACAGCTCCTTGATCTGGCCCGACACCTGGCTGCCGACGCTGACCTGGCGCACCGGGTTGACCGTGCCGCCGGCGGCGACCACGGCCTGCAGCGGGCCCTGCTCGACCTTGGCGGTGCGGTACTTCGGCGCGCCGTCGTCGCCGCGCGCGAACCACCATGTCGCGCCGGCCGCCCCCAGGGCCAGCAGCAGCGCGACGAGCATCCAGACCTTGCGTTTCATGCGGCGCGATTCTAGGCAGCGGCCCACGGCAGGCCGTCTTCCAAGGGGATCTTCATCGATCTTTACCGCTGCGCCACGCCCGCCACGCGCGGGCAACGCGGCGGGCAGGCATGCTCGCGGCCTGACGCAGGTCAAGGCCCGCGGTTTGACCCCCCTGCTCCCGGAAGCTACATTACTGACTGATCAGTCAGTAAGCCCATGCCCCGTACCGCCCGCACCACGCCGCCCCCGCCCGCACCGACCGCCCGCCAGCGCCGCAAGGAAGCCCGCCCGCAGGAGCTGCTCGATGCCGCGCTCGACCTGTTCGTCGAGAAGGGCTTCGCCGCGACGCGCTCGGAAGAGGTGGCGGCGCGCGCCGGCGTCTCCAAGGGCACGCTCTATCTCTACTACCCCAGCAAGGAAGAGCTGCTGAAGGCGGTGATCCGCGAGAACATCTCGCAGGAGATCGCCGAGGGCGAGGACATCGTGCGCGGCTTCGAGGGCCCGACCGCCGAACTGCTGCCCTACCTGATGCACGAGTGGTGGCGCCGCATCGGCGAGACGCGCGCCTCGGGCATCTGCAAGCTGATCGTCTCGGAAGTGCGCAACTTCCCGGACATCGCGGCCTTCTACGTCGAGGAAGTGATCCAGCCGGCCGAGCGCATGCTCGCCTCGGTGATCCAGCGCGGCATCGACCGCGGCGAGTTCCGGCCGGTGCCGGTGCACGAGGTCATCCACGCGCTGATGGCGCCCATGCTCTTCATCATGCTGCACAAGCACTCGATCGGCGCCTGCCCGGCGATGCACGACCGCGCGCCGCCCGAGCGGCTGATCGCGGTCCACCTCGACCTGGTGCTCAACGGCCTGCTGCCGCGCGCTGCCGCCGGCCGCAAGAAGAAATGAAGCGCTCGCTCAAGTGGGGCATCGGCCTGCTGGTGGTCCTGCTGCTGGCCGCCGCGGTGGGGCGCGGGCTGTTGGCACGCAAGGCTGCCGGCGCCGCCGCGGCCGCTGCCGCGAGCGCGGCGCCGGTCGCGCTGGACCTGGCGCCGGAGGACCTGGCCACGGCGAGCCGGCGCGAGCTGGTCCGGTCGCTCGAGATCACCGGCGCGATCAAGGCCGTCAACTCGGCCGTCGTCAAGGCCAAGGTCGCCGCCGAGCTGCAGCAGCTGAACGTGCGCGAGGGCGATCGCGTCGTCGCCGGCCAGGTGCTGGGCCGGCTCGATGCCACCGAGTACGAGTGGAAGCTGCGCCAGGCGCGCGAGCAGTCCGCCCAGGCCCAGGCCCAGCTCGACATCGCCGAGCGCGCGCTCGAGAACAACCGCGCGCTGGTGAACCAGGGCTTCATCTCGAAGAACGCGCTCGACACGTCCGTCTCCAACGCGGCCGCGGCCCGCGCCGCGCTGCAGGCCGCCAACGCCGCCGCCGAACTGGCGCGCAAGTCGCAGAACGACACCGTGCTGCGCGCGCCGATCGCAGGCTGGGTGTCGCAGCGGCTGGTCCAGCCGGGCGAACGGGTCGCGATCGACGCGCGGATCGTCGAGATCGTCGACCTTTCCAGGCTGGAGATCGAGGCCGCGCTCGCGCCCGAGGACGTGGGCGCGGTGCGCATCGGTGCCGAGGCCCGGCTGCAGGTCGACGGCATCGCCGCGCCGGTCACGGCCCGCGTGGCGCGCATCAACCCGGCCACGCAGGCGGGCACGCGCGCCGTGATGGTCTACCTCGGCGTCGATCCCCAGCCGGGCCTGCGCCAGGGCCTGTTCGCCCAGGGACGCATCGCGCTGGAACGCAAGACCACGCTGGCCGTGCCGGCGGCGGTGCTGCGCGTCGACCAGGCGCGACCCTATGCGCTGGCGGTGATCGACGGCAAGGTGGTGCAGCGCCTCGTCAGCCTCGGCGCGCGGGGCAGCAGCCCCGACGGCGGCGAAGCGCTGGTCGAGGTGACCGAGGGCCTGGCCGACGGCGACCGGTTGCTGCGCGGCACGGTCGGCGGCGTGCGCGAAGGCACGCTGGTGCGGCTGACGGCGCCGGCCGGTGGCGCGACGGCAGCGGCCGCGACGGCGTCCGGCTCGGCCAACGCCGCGGCCGCGCGCTGAGGCGGAGTCCCGGCCATGTGGTTCACCCGCGTCTCCATCGCCAACCCGGTGATGGCCACGATGGTGATGCTGGCCTTCGTGGTGCTCGGCCTCTTCAGCTACCAGCGCCTGTCGGTCGACCAGTTCCCGAACATCGACTTTCCGACCGTCGTGGTCGCGATGGACTACCCCGGCGCCTCGCCCGAGATCGTCGAGAGCGAGGTCACCAAGAAGGTCGAGGAGGCGGTCAACACCGTCGCCGGCATCAACTCGCTGTACTCGCGCTCCTACGAAGGCACCTCGGTCGTGATCGTCGAGTTCAACCTCGACGTCGACGGCCGCAAGGCCGCCGAGGACGTGCGCGAGAAGGTCGCCGGCATCCGCCCGCTGCTGCGCGACGAGGTCGAGGAGCCGCGCGTCTCGCGCTTCGACCCGGCCAGCCAGCCGATCTTCAACGTCGCGGTGCTGTCCGACGATGGCAAGCGCTCCACCCAGGAGCTGACCACCTGGGCCACCCAGGTGCTGCAGAAGCGCCTGCAGAACGTGCGCGGCGTCGGCGCGGTGTCGGTGATCGGCGGCCTGGAGCGCGAGATCAACGTCTACCTGAAGCCGGCCGCGCTGGAGGCGCTGGGCGTCGGCGTCGACCAGGTCGTCGCGGCCGTGCGCAGCGAGAACCAGGAACTGCCGATGGGCGCGATCCGCTCGCGCGAGCAGGAGCGCGTGGTGCAGATCAACGCGCGCATGAAGACGCCCGAGGACTTCAAGGAGATCGTCGTCACGCGCAAGGGCGGCGTGCCGATCAAGCTCTGGCAGGTCGCCGACGTGGTCGACGGCCCGGCCGAGCTGGAGAGCCTGGCCCTCTACAACGGCCAGCGCACCGTGCTGCTGTCGGTCCAGAAGAGCCAGGGCGAGAACACCATCGAGGTAGTCGACGGCCTGCAGCGCGCGCTGGCCGCGGCCCAGGACGTGACGCCGCCGGGCGTGAAGCTCGAGGTCAACCGCGACAACTCGCGCTCGATCCGGGTGTCGGTCGCCAACGTCAAGCGCACGCTGATCGAGGGCGCGGCGCTGACGATCCTGATCGTCTTCCTGTTCCTGAACTCCTGGCGCTCGACCGTCATCACCGGCCTGACGCTGCCGATCGCGCTGATCGGCACCTTCCTGTTCATGTACGCCTGCGGCTTCACGATCAACACCATCACGATGATGGCGCTGAGCCTGTGCGTGGGCCTGCTGATCGACGACGCCATCGTCGTGCGCGAGAACATCGTGCGCCACGTGCAGATGGGCAAGAGCCCGCACCAGGCGGCGCTCGACGGCACCAACGAGATCGGCCTGGCGGTGCTGGCGACCACGCTGTCCATCGTCGCGGTCTTCCTGCCCATCGGCTTCATGGGCGGCATCGTCGGCAAGTTCTTCCACGAGTTCGGCATCACCATCGTCGCGGCGGTGCTGATCTCGATGTTCGTGAGCTTCACGCTGGACCCGATGCTGTCGTCGGTGTGGCACGACCCCCAGGCGCATGGCCGCCACGAAGGCCCGCCGGTCACGCTGTACGACAAGACCATCGGCCGCATCACGCACGCCTTCGACCGCTTCACCGAAGGCCTGTCCGACGTCTACCGGCGCATCCTGCGCTGGTCGCTGGCGCACAAGCTGGCGACGCTGGCGGTCGCGGCGGCCACCTTCGTCGGCAGCTTCTTCATCATCCCCGTGCTGGGCGCCGAGTTCGTGCCCAAGGCCGACTTCTCCGAGACGCAGATCAATTTCTACACGCCGGTCGGGTCCTCGCTCGAGGTCACCGAGCAGCGCGCGAAGCAGATCGACGCGGTGCTGCGCGAGATGCCCGAGGTCAGGTACACGGTGACCACGATCAACAGCGGCCAGGCGCTCGGCAAGATCTACGGCGCCGTCTACGTGCGCCTGGTCGACCGCAAGGACCGCAGCCGCAGCGTGACCGACCTGGCCGTGCCGCTGCGCGAGCGGCTGTCGCGCATCCCCGGCATCACCGTCACCAACATCGGGCAGACCGACCTGGGCGGCGGCAAGAGCCTGCAGTTCTCGATCCAGGGCAGCGACCTGGCCGAGCTGGAGCGGCTGTCGAAGATCATCACCGCGAAGCTGCGCGACATCCCCGGCCTGGTGGACCTGGACAGCACGCTCAAGCCCGACAAGCCGACCGTCGCGATCGCCATGAAGCGCGACGCCGCGGCCGACGCCGGCCTGAACGTCAACGCGCTGGCGACCAGCCTGCGCACGCTGGTGGCCGGCACGACGGTCGGCAACTGGCGCGCGCCCGACGGCGAGAACTACGACGTCAACGTGCGCCTCACGCCCGACAAGCGCGTCGCGCTGTCCGACCTGCAGCACCTGCCGCTGAACGTGAGCGCTGCCGCCGACGGCTCGCCGCGCGTGGTGCGGCTGTCGCAGGTGGCCGACGTGACGCCGTCGACCGGGCCCAACCAGATCAACCGCCGCGACCTCAACCGCGAGATCAACATCGACGCCAACGCCTTCGGGCGCAGCTCGGGCGAGGTCTCGGCCGAGATCCGCAAGGTGCTCGACGGCATCGCCTGGCCGCCCGGCTACCGCTACAGCTTCGGCGGCTCGACCAAGAACATGAACGAGTCCTTCGCCTACGCCGTCGGCGCGCTGGGCCTGGCGGTGGTCTTCATCTACATGATCCTGGCGAGCCAGTTCAAGAGCTTCCTGCAGCCGCTGGCGCTGATGAGCTCGCTGCCGCTGACGCTGATCGGCGTGGTGCTGGCGCTGCTGTTCTTCCGCTCGACGCTCAACATGTTCAGCATCATCGGCATCGTGATGCTGATGGGCCTGGTGACCAAGAACGCGATCCTGCTGGTGGACTTCGCGATCCGTTCGCGGGAAGGCACGCACGGAGCGGCGGGCGAGCACGCGCCGATGGGACGCGAGGACGCCCTGCTGCACGCCGCCCGCGTGCGCCTGCGCCCGATCCTGATGACGACGCTGGCGATGATCTTCGGCATGGTGCCGCTGGCCTTCGCGCTGAGCGAAGGCTCGGAGCAGCGCGCGCCGATGGGCCAGGCGGTCATCGGCGGCGTCATCACCTCGTCGCTGCTGACGCTGGTGGTCGTGCCGGTGATCTACTGCTACCTCGACGACCTGGCCGCGTGGGCGAAGCGCCGCTTCGGCGGTCGCAGCCCGGCCCGGCCCCTCAGCGGGTCGGCGGCCCAGCCCGGCCCCGCCAAGTAGCCCCGAAATAGAATGCCGCGCCCTGCGACACCCTGCCCTGCGAGACCTGCATGAACATCGAACAAGCCCGCTTCAACATGATCGAGCAGCAGATCCGGCCCTGGGACGTGCTGGACTCGTCGGTGCTGTCGCTGCTGGCCCTGGTCCGGCGCGAGGACTTCGTGCCGCCCGCGGTCCGCGGCATGGCCTTCATGGACCTCGAGCTGCCGATCGGCGAAGGCCAGCGCATGCTGGCGCCCAAGGTCGAGGCGCGGCTGCTGCAGGAGCTGGCGGTGCAGCGCCACGAGCGCGTGCTGGAGATCGGCACCGGCTCGGGCTACATGGCCGCGCTGCTGGCGCACAAGGCGCGGCAGGTCATCAGCCTGGAGATCCGCCCGGCGCTGGCGCAGCAGGCGCTGATCAACCTGCAGCGCGCCGCCGTCGTCAACGCCGAGGTGCGCAGCGCCGACGGCGCGGGCGGCCTGCCGGCCGAGGCGCCGTTCGACGTGATCCTGCTGTCGGGGTCGGTGGCCGAGCTGCCGCAGGTCCTGCTGGACCAGCTGGCCGTCGGCGGACGCCTCGCCGCCATCGTCGGCCAGGAGCCGGTGATGCAGGCCCTGCTCGTCACGCGCACCGCGGCCCGGGCCTTCCGGCGCGTCGAACTGTTCGACACCGTCGCGCCCCGGCTGGAGGGCGTGTCCGAGCCTTCGCGGTTCGTGTTCTGAAGATGCCGTTCATGCCCGCGTTCCGGCAGGACGGCGGCACCGGCATGCAGCCCGTCGCATGCCGTCTGGCGGCCTGCGCCGCGGCCGGCTACAACCCCGGCGCGGCGGCCCACGAGGGCGCCTCTTGCTGACCGTCATAGTCCCCACGAAGGAAAGACCCACCATGTCCCTGCGCCCTCCGCTTCGCGTGACGCCCGCCGTGCAACGCCGTCCCCGCGCACAGCGCCTGCTGCGCGCCGGCCTGCCGGCCCTGCTGCTGATTGCCGCCGCGGCCGGTGCCCGCGCCCAGAGCCTGCAGGAGCTCTACGACGCGGCGCGCGGCTACGACGCCACCTACCTGGCGGCGCGCGCGCTGGCCGACTCGGCGCAATACCGCAACGAGCAGGTCAAGGCGCTGAACCGGCCCAACGTCGGCCTGTCCGCCAGCAGCACCCGCAGCGAGACCGACACCTCGCTCGGCCGCAGCGGCAGCACCACGACCGGCGCGTCGATCTCGGCCTCGCAGTCGCTCTTCAACCGCCCCAACAGCGTCAGCATCGACCAGGCCGAGAAGAACCTGGTGATCGCCTCCGCCGACCTGGCGCTGGCCGAGCAGGACCTGATCATCCGCCTGAGCCAGGCCTACTTCGACGTGCTGGCCTCGCAGGACGCGCTGGGCACGACGCGCGCCAACAAGACCGGCATCGCCGAGCAGCTGGCATCGGCCAAGCGCGCCTTCGAGGTCGGCACCGCCACCATCACCGACACGCGCGAGGCCCAGGCCCGCTACGACCTGGCGCTGGCGCAGGAGATCGCCGCCGAGAACGACCTGCGCGTCAAGCGCATCGCGCTCGACCAGCTGGTGGGCCGCGCCGGCGTCGAACCCCGTCCGCTGCTGCTGCCGGCCCAGCTGCCGACGGTGACCCCGGCCAACGCCGAGGACTGGGTTTCGCGCAGCGTCGACTCGCCCAGCGTGCGCAAGGCCCAGCTCGGCTACGACATCGCCCAGCTCGAGACCACCAAGGCGCGCGCCGGCCACCTGCCGACCGTCGCGCTGGTCGGCTCGGTCGGCGAAAGCCACAGCAACCGCAACACCAGCACCGGCCTGTCGGGCAACACCACCCAGGCCCAGGTCGGCGTGCAGCTCAACCTGCCGCTGTTCGCCGGCTACTCGATCCAGAACCGCGTCAAGGAGACGCTGTCACTGGAAGAGAAGTCGCGCAACGACCTGGAGGCCGCGCGCCGCAGCGTGACGCTGGCGACGCGCCAGGCGTTCTCGAGCCTGCAGTCCGGCGAGGCCTCGGTCAAGGCGCTCGAGGCCGCCGAGGCGTCCAACAAGCTGGCGCTCGAGGCGACCCAGCTCGGCTACAAGGTCGGCGTGCGCGTCAACCTGGACGTGCTGAACGCGCAGACCCAGCTGTTCACCACCCAGCGCGACCTGGCGCGCGCCCGCTACGACGTGCTGCTGGGCAACCTGCGGCTGCGCCAGGCGACCGGCACGCTCAAGCCCGAGGACGTGGTCAACGTGAGCCGCCAGCTGGCCCCCTGAGCCGCTGATAAGCTCGCGCACCGTCGTGCGCGTCGCCCGTCATCGCCTCCATGCCGATCGTCCGTGAGTTCCTGCCCCTCGGTCGACTGAGCCGTCTCGGCTTCTGGTGGCGCCACCTGCTGGTGCTGCCGCTGCTGCTGGCGCTGTGCATCGCCGCCGCCCGCACCCCCGGCGCGCCCTGGGACCTGCTGGCCGCCGCGGCGACGACGCTGTTCCTGGTCTCGGTCTGGGGCCGGCGGCTGCACGACCGCGATCGCTCCGCCTGGTGGCTGCTGCTGGCCGCCGTGCCGCTGCTGGGCGCGCTGTGGCTGCTGATCGACTGTGCGCTGCTCGGCTCCCGCAGGGAGCGCCGGGCGATCGACTACAGGACCGTCTGAACGGTCCGGCACGAGGGAGGGCCGCATGAGCACGAACCACCACGTCGTCAACGACGTCACCCAGCTCAACCCGGTGCGGGTGATGGCCATCGTCGCGCCGTCGACGATCGAGGAGGTGCAGGAGGCGCTGCGCCGCACCAGCGGGCCGGTGTCGATCGGCGGCGGGCGCTTCAGCATGGGCGGGCAGACCGCCAGCCCCGGCAGCCTGCACTTCGACATGCGCGCCATGAACCGCATCGTCTCGTTCTCGCCCGACGACCGGCGCGTCGTCGTGCAGGCCGGCGTGCGCTGGTGCGACCTGCAGCGCTTCGTCGACCCGCACGGCCTGGCGGTGAAGATCATGCAGACCTACGCCAACTTCACCGTCGGCGGGGCGCTGGGCGTCAACTGCCACGGGCGCTACGTGGGACTGGGGCCGCTGGTGCTGTCGGTGCGGCGGATCCGCATCGTGCTGCACGACGGCACGCTGGTCGAGGCCAGCCGCGAGAGCAACCCCGAGCTCTTCTTCGGCGCCATCGGCGGCTACGGCGCGCTCGGCGTGGTGGTCGAGATCGAGCTCGACCTGGCCGAGAACAGGCGCGTGCTGCGCACCGACGCGGTGATGCCGCTGGCGCAGTACTGGTCGCACTTCAAGGACACGGTGCGCAACAACCCGAAGGCGGTGTTCCACAACGCCGACCTGTACGCGCCGCACTACGGCACGGTGCGCTCGGTGACCTGGGTCGAGACCGACCGCAAGGCCACGACCTCGGCGCACCTGCAGGTACCGCGCAAGTCCTACCCGCTGCACCAGTACTTCCTGTGGGCCGTCTCCGAGACGCCGCTGGGCAAGCAGCGCCGCGAGAAGCTGATCGACCCGCTGCTCTACCTGCGCAAGAAGGTCCACTGGCGCAACTACGAGGCCGGCTACGACGTGGCCGAGCTCGAGCCGCCGACGCGGCTGCACCGCACCTACGTGCTGCAGGAGTACTTCGTGCCCGTCGAGCGGCTCGAGGACTTCGTCGCGAAGATGGCCGCGATCCTGAACCGCCATCGCGTCAACGCGCTCAACATCTCGATCCGCCATGCGATGCCCGACCACGGCACGACGCTGGCCTGGGCACCGGTCGAGACCTTCGCCTTCGTGCTGTATCACAAGCAGCGCACGCGCGAGAACGCGAAGAGCCGCGTCGGCGTGTGGACCCGCGAGCTCATCGACGCGGTGCTGTCGGTCGGCGGCACCTACTACCTGCCCTACCAGCCGCACGCGACGGCCGAGCAGTTCCACCGCGCCTACCCGAAGGCCAGGGACCTGTTCGCGCTGAAGTGGGAGGTCGACCCGCAGTTCCGCTTCACCAACGTGCTCTGGGACAAGTACTACCGCGCCTGGCTCGACCGCTCGACGCCGGCCGCGGCCGCGGCCGCCGCCGCCGCCGCGCCCAGCGAGTTCCACCGCGTGTTCGGCGACGTGCCGCTGTCCGACGCCTTCTACCGCTTCCTGCAGAGCGTGTTCCGCACCGTGCCCGAGGACCGCTTCCACCACCTGATCCGCGAGGCCTGCAAGCTGCACCGCGAGGAGGAAAGCGTCTACCGCTACATCCAGCAGGAGCTCGCGGGCATCAAGCCGCCGCTGGCCGACCTGAGCTATGCGCTGCCCTCGCTCTTCAAGCAGAAGGCCGAGATGACGGCGCAGACGCTGCGCGTGCTCGACGGGCGTCGCCGCTTCGACGGCTACGCCGAGATCGGCTCCAAGGCGCGCTACTACCGCGGCCTGGCGCGCCAGCTCCAGCTCACCGGCCCGCTGTTCTTCATCGACGAGAAGCCGCCGAGCTATTCGCCGGTGGACATCATGGAGCGCGGCCAGATCGGCAAGCTCGGCCGCCACATCGACCTGGGCGACTACACGCCGCTGCCCGGGACCATCGCCGACGCGAGCCTGGACCTCGTCGCCTGCTACGTCGGCCTGCACCACATGACCGAGGAGAAGCTCAAGCCCTTCCTCGCCTCGGTCGCGCGCGTGCTGCGGCCGGGCGGCAAGTTCATCGTGCGCGACCACGACGTCCGGCAGGAACCGATGCGCGCGCTGGTGTCGCTGGCCCACACGGTCTTCAACGCCGGACTCGGCGAGACCTGGGAGACCAACCTCGCCGAGCTGCGCTACTTCGAGCCGGTGACGACCTGGGTCGCGCGACTGGACGCCGCCGGCTTCGACGACACCGGCCACCGCGTGCTGCAGGACAACGACCCGACCGACAACACGCTGCTGTGCTTCACGCGCCGCGGCGAGGCGACCGACACGGCGACGCCGCGCCGCGAGGCGCGCGCATGAAGCGCGCGCTGGCCGCCGCCCTGCTCGTGGCTTCGTCGCTGGCGACTCCGCAGACTCCCGCGACCGACGCTGCCGGGTCGCTGACGCCCGTCGAGCACCGGCGCACGCCGGACCAGACCTTCCTGACCTTCCCCGAGTGGTATCTGGTGCACAGCCCGGCCGAGTACGCGGCCTACCTGGGCCGCGGCAGTGCGCCCAGCGGCTTTCCGCTGTTCTCGCACATCGGCCAGTTCTGGCAGAGCTACCGCGCCGTCGGCGACGAGATCTCGAAGTACCCCTTCAACGGCGGCTACCACCTGATGGTGATGGTGATCGGAACCAGCACCACGGTCGAGTACGGCCTGAAGGGCCTGTACGAACACACCATCGGCCGGCTGGCCGAGGCCATGAAGTCGAGCGACGCGCCGCTGCCCGAGGAGCGCTTCGCCGCCGCCTACGCGCAGGCCTACGTCGACTTCATCCGCATCGACCCCTGGTATCTGTTCGACTTCTGGTCGCAGCTGAAGACGCTGTGGTCCGACGTGCCCTGGAGCGGACCCGACACGGTGCGCCGCTGGGAGCGGCGCTTCGCGCTCAGCTCCGAGCTGCTGGCCAAGGAGGGCTACGCGCGCCTCATCAAGCTCGGCACGCAGTCGATCTACGACGCGCCCAAGCCGGTCACCGCGGTCGTGCTGAGCCGGGCCGCCGCGGCCGACGCGGCGCATCCCGACTATGTGCCGCTCGCCGCCCCCGCCGGCAGCGACGCCGTGCTGGCGACGGTCCCGCGCTACGAGGCCTTCACCGCCTACAGCCGCTGGCTCGCCGGCCAGGGCATCGCCTTCCGCGAGGTGGCCGGCAACCGCGGCGACATCGTCGTGAGCCTGCTGGTGCCCGACGACTGGCGCGCCGACAGCGCTGCGGTGCGCACGCTCTTCACGCAGCCCATCCTGACCCGCCCCGGCACGCGCCGCGTCGTGCTCGCCACGCCGGTGCCGGAGCTCGCCGCGCTGCTGCGCCAGGCCGAGTCGGCGCTGGGGCCGTCGGCGATCGAGCACGTCTACGACTTCTGATGCGCAAGCACCGCGCGCCCGCGCCCCGGCTGCTGCGCGTCCTGGTGGCGGCCATCGCGCTGCTGGCGCTGCTGCTGTCGGCCGTGCTGCTGCTGGCCGAACAGCTGCGGTCGCAGCGCGAGACCCAGCCGGCGGAACGCCTGGCCCCGGTCGGCGGGCGCTGGATCAATGCGGGCGACGCCTCGGTCTTCGTGCAGCAATGGGGGCCGGCCGACGGGCCGATGCTGCTGCTGGTGCACGGCACCGGCGCCTGGAGCGGCACCTGGTTCGAGCTGCCCGATGCGCTGGCCGCGGCCGGCTGGCGCGTCGTCGCCGTCGACCTGCCGCCCTTCGGCCTGAGCCACGTCGCGGCGAGCCCGGCCGACTACACGCGCACGGCCCAGGCGCGGCGCCTGCTGGCCGTCGTCGATGCGCTCGGCGGTCGCGACGTGGTGCTGGTCGGGCATTCCTTCGGCGCCGGGCCGGCGCTCGAGGCCGCGCTGCAGGACAAGACGCGCCTGGGCCGCCTGGTACTGGTCGACCCGGCGCTGGGGCTGGGCCCCGCCGGCGAGCCGCCCGCGTGCGAGCCGGAAGGCACGATGGACCGCGTGTTCGCCGTCGGTGCGCTGCGGCGCACGCTGGTCGGTGGCATCGCCACGCAGCCGCGCTTCACGCCCTGGCTGCTGTCGCAGTTCGTCCACCGCAAGGAGGCCGTGGACACGGCGCGCGTGCCGGCCTACCAGCGGCCGATGCGACGCATCGACTTCAGTGCGGGCCTGGCCGACTGGGCCCTGGCCTTCTCGCGCGCCAGCTGCGAGCCGGCGCGCAGCCTCGACCCGAAGGCGCTGGCCGCGTGGTCGGCCGAGCGCAAGCTGCCGCTGCGCCTGATCTGGGGCGACCAGGACAGCATCACGCCGCTGGCCCAGGCCCAGGCCCTGCAGCGGTGGCTGCCGGACGCGCGGCTCGACGTGATCGCGGGCGTCGGGCACATCCCGCACATCGAGGCGCCCGAGGCCTTTGCGCGCACGCTGCTGCAGGCCGTCGCCGCGCCGAAGGCCGGCGCGCCCTGAAGCGCCGCCGGTGCCGGCACTGTTCCCCGTCATGGCCGCCACGACCCGCGACGATCCGCGTGCCCGCCGCGCGCTGCTGCAAGGCTCGGCGGCACTGCTGCTGATGCCCTCGCTGGCCGCGGCCCGCCGCGCCGACGGCTTCGACCCCCGCGCGGCCTGGGCCGAGTTCGCCGAGCTGCTGCGGATGCGCTATGCCTACTTCGAGCGCGACGGTGTCGACGGCGAGGGCATCCTGCGGCACTTCGAGGCCGTCGCCCTGACTGCGACCTCGCGCGAGCGCTTCGTCGCCGTGCTGAAGCGGGCGGCCCGCAACTTCGCGGACCCTCACTTCAACGTCGGCCCGTGGACGCCCGGTGACCCGCAACTCGTACCGACCGGATCGGACCTGCATGTCGGCCTGGTCGGCGACCAGGTGCTCGTAGCCGCCGTGCGAGCCGGCAGCGATGCCGCGCGACAGGGTATCGCGCCAGGGAGCGCCGTCGTCGACGTGAACGGCGTGCCGGTGCGCGTGGCGGCCGAGCGGATACTGGGTCGGCCGCTGGCGTCCTTGTCGCGCCTCCAGATCGACCATGGGCTCAACCTCGCCCTCGCGGGCAGCGGCACGGCCCCGCGTCGCCTCACGTCGCAGTCCGGCGGCGTCGAGCGCCCGCTCAGCCTGCGCCCCACGACCGAACTCGCGCGTCGCGTCGCCGCCAGCGCACCGGTGAACGTCCGGCGCGACGGCGACCTGGCGGTCGTGCGCTTCGACAACTCGCTGGGCCGGCTCGAGACCATCCGGGCCTTCCGCGCCGCCTTGCCGTCGCTGCTGGATGCATCGACGTTCGTGATCGACCTGCGCAACACGCCGAGCGGTGGGAACACGACCGTCGCGCGCGGGATCATGGGGCACTTCGTGCGCAGCGAGATGCCCTACCAGCTGCACGTCGTGCCCGAGGAAGCGCGACGCCACGGCGCGCCGCGCAAGTTCATGGAGTACGTGCTGCCGGCCGCGCCCTACTACCCCGGTCGCGTCTTCGCGGTCGGCGGCCGCTGGACCGGCAGCATGGGCGAAGGAATGATGATCGGCTTCGACGCGCTCGGCGCGACGACCGTCGGCTCGCCGCTGGGCCACCTGCTGGGCGCCATGGAGAACATCGTGCTGGAGGCCTCGGGAGCCCGCATCGAGATCGGCACCGAGCAGCTGCTGCACGTGCGCGGCACGCCGCGCGAGGCCTTCCGGCCCGCGTGGTTCATCGACCCCGCGGAAGCCTCGGCGGACGCCGACGCCTGCCTGGATGCGATCCAGGCCCGGCGCTGAACGCCTCGCGCCCGGCCCTAAACTCGCGCCCTGCCGCCCACCCGCCCTGCCATGGCCGCCGCGACCACCAACGAAGACCTCGCCCGCTGGCTGGCGCGTGTGGCGCTGCACGACCGCGCGGCCTTCGAGCTGCTGTATCGCGCCACCTGCTCGCATCTCCTGAGCGTCGCCTTCCGTATATCCGGTCAGCAGGAGCGCGCCGAAGAGGTGCTGCAGGAAGCCTTCATGAACGTCTGGCACAACGCGGCCGGTTTCAACGCCTCGGTGGCAACGCCGATGACGTGGCTGATCAACATCGTGCGCAACAAGGCGATCGACCAGCTGCGCTCGGGCAAGACCGAGCGCGCGACGACCGGCGCGCTCGACGACGAGGCGATGAACCTCGCCGCCGACGCGTCCTTCGAACCGCAGCGCCTGCTGGAGGACAACCTCGTCAAGCTCCGCATCGACGGCTGCATGGCCGACCTGGGCGCCTCGCAGCGCCAGGCGCTGGCGCTGGCCTACTACCGCGGCATGGTGCACACCGAGATCGCCGAGTCGCTGGGCGCGCCGCTCGGCACCGTCAAGGCCTGGGTGCGGCGCGGGCTCGACAAGCTGAAGGGCTGCCTCGAGGCGGCCGGGGTGACGGCCGCATGAACTACCTGCTGCCCGAACGCCTGGACCGGCTGGCGCGCGAGCACGCGCTGGGCACGCTGAGCCCGCGCGCGCGGCGCCGCTTTGACCGCGTGCTGCAGCAGAGCCCCGCGGCGATGCTGGCGGTCGGCGTCTGGCAACGGCGCCTGGCGCAGCTGTCCACCCACATGCCGCCGATGCAGCCGCGCGAGTCGGTGTGGCGGGCGCTCGAGCAGCGCCTGTTCGCCGGCGCCCCGGCGCCCGCCGCGCCGCCCTCGCGGTCGTCGGCCTGGAGCTGGCTGGGCGCGCTGCTGTCGGGCCGCTCGCTCGGCGGCGCGCTGGCCGGCGTGCTGCTGTGCGTGCTGGTGCTGCGCCTGCAACCCGGTCTGGCCGACCTGGAGCCGCAACGCGACGGCCTGCCGCCCAGCTATGTGGGCCTGCTGCTCGACGGCGCCGGCAAGCCCGCGGTGCTGGCCAGCTCGCGTCGACACGGCAGGCAGCTGACGGTGAAGCTGCTGCAGCCGCTGGCCGTGCCGGCCGGGCAGGTCGCGCAGCTGTGGGCGCTGCCAGCGGACGGCAGCCCGCCCTTCCCCGTCGGCGTGGTGCCCGCCACCGGCCCGGCGACGCTGGCCCTGACCGACAGCTCGGAGAAGCTGTTCTTCAAGGTGTCGCAGCTCGCGGTCAGCGTCGAGCCGGCCGCCGCGAAGCCGGGCGACACGCCGAGCGGCGCCTTCGTGCTGCAGGGCCACTGCGTCAAGCTCTGGTAGCGGCCGCTGCGTCCGAACCGCAGGGTCGGTCCGTAAGTGGCAGCAGGACACCGAGGGGTGTCTGCCCACCCAAGGAGATCCTCATGAAGCGCAGCACCTTCTCTCGCCCGATCGCCCACCCGGTCGCCAATCTGGTCGCCACCACCGCCCTGGCCTTCGCCGTCGCCGGCACGGCCCTGGCCGCCGACACCGGCCCGGCCACGCCGGCCGACAAGCTGGGACCGGCGCGCGCGCTGATCGCCGACGGCAAGTGGACCGCCGCGATCGACGAGCTCAAGCGCGTCAACGACCCCGCCAGCGCCGACTGGAACAACCTGATGGGCTACAGCCACCGCAAGGCGAAGACGCCCGACGTCGCCGCCGCCGAGCGCTACTACGACGAGGCGCTGCGCATCGAGCCGAAGCACCGCGGTGCGCTGGCGTATTCCGGCGAGCTGTACCTGATGACGGGCAAGCTGCCCCAGGCCGAGCAGCGACTGGCCGCGCTGGACAAGGCCTGCTTCCTGCCGTGCAGCGAATACACCGCGCTGAAGAAGTCGGTCGAGGGCTACAAGGCCGGCGGCAGCAAGGCCGTCTCCATGTACTGACCGACCCGAGGGGAACCTTCGCCCCCGGCGGCGGACGAACCGGGTCCCCCACCCGCACCGTCCGCCGCATGACTGCTTCCGAGACCCAGGCCATCCTCACCGTGTCGCTGCTCGCCGCCTTCGTCGACGGCGACAAGCACGAACGCGAGCGCGCCGAGATCAAGCGCATCGCCGAGGGCCTGTCGGGCGCCGACGGCGTGCAGCTGCCCACGCTGTACCAGGACGTGCTGATGAAGCGCGTGTCGCTGGCGACCGTGCTGCCCTGGCTGACCCGCGACGAGTCGCGCCAGCTGGCCTACGAGATGGCGGTGTGCGTGTGCGACGCCGACGGCGTGCAGTCGAAGGCCGAGCAGGACTTCCTGTCCGAGCTGGGCCGGTCGCTGGGCCTGGCGGGCACGTCGGCACGCGAGTTCTCGCAGCAGGCCGAGGCGATCGCCGCCGCGCCGCTGGCGGCGTCGGCCGCGACGACAGCAGCGACCCCCGCGACCGCCAGCGTCGACCAGGCCGCCCTCGACAAGTCCATCCTCGACGCCGCCATCCTGAACGGCGCGCTCGAGCTGCTGCCCGAGACGCTGTCGACGATGGCCATCATCCCGCTGCAGATGCGGCTGGTGTACGGCATCGGCAAGGCCCACGGCTACGAACTCGACAGCGGCCACGTCAAGGACTTCCTCGCCACCGCCGGCGTCGGCCTGACTTCGCAGTATCTGGAGCAGGCCGGCCGCAAGCTGCTGGGCGGACTGCTGGGCCGTGTCGGCGGCGGCCTGCTGGGCGGCCTGGGCAAACAGGCGGTCAGCTCGGGCATGAGCTTCGCGTCGACCTACGCGCTGGGCCACGTCGCCAAGCGCTACTACGCGGGCGGGCGGGTCCTCTCGGCCCAGATGCTGAAGGACGCCTACGCGTCGGTGATGAGCGAGGCGCAGGGCCTGCAGGGCCGCTACCTGCCGCAGATGCAGGAGAAGGCGCGCACGCTGGACACCGGCAAGCTGCTGGCGATGGTGCGGGGGCGGTGAGGCGCCGCCGCATGGTCTGATAGGCTCGCCCGCAGACCCGAGGCCGTGGAACATCCCATCAGGAAGACGACGATGACGAAGAACTGGTTGCTACCGGCCCTGCTTGCAGCAGTGTTTGCCACCACCACCCTGGCGCCCGGCAGCGCCGAGGCCAAGCGCCTTGGCGGCGGCGGCTCGGCGGGCATGCAGCGCAAGCTGCCGCCGCGCACGCCGGACGCGACGCCGGCCAAGCCCGCGCAGGCCGACGCGCCCGCGCCGACCCAGGCGGCGGCCCCGGCCGCCACCGGCGCGGCAGCTGCCGGCGCGGCGGCGCCGAAGCGGTCCTGGATGGGCCCGATCGCCGGCCTGGCCGCGGGCCTGGGCATCGCCGCGCTGATGAGCCATCTGGGCCTGGGCGAGGCCTTCGGCAACTTCCTGATGCTGGCGCTGCTGGCGGTGGCCGCGGTCTTCGTGATCCGCTGGATGCTGCGACGCTTTGCCGGGGGACAACCGGCGGGGCAGCTGGCGATGCAGGGTGCAGGTGCGGCGGGCACTGCAGGCACGCCGGCGCGGCCGTGGCCGGCAGCAGCCGCCGCAGAGCAGCCGCTGCAGCGGCGCGCCGATGAGATCGGCGCTGCAGCACCGATGGCAACAGGCCTGGCGCCGCGTGCCACGGCGGCGACCGCGTCGGTCCCCGCCGACTTCGACACCGCCGGCTTCGAGCGCATCGCCAAGATGATCTTCATCCGGCTCCAGGCGGCCAACGACTCCGGCGACCTGAACGACCTGCGCGAGTTCACGACGCCCGAGCTCTTTGCGGCGATCCGGCTCGACCTGCAGGAGCGCGGCGCCACGACCCAGCGCACCGACGTGCTGAAGATCGACGCCGAGGTCATCGATGTGACCCAGGAGAACGGCCGCCAGGTCGTCAGCGTGCGCTTCCACGGCCTGGTGCGCGAAGAAAGCGATACCGCCGCGAGCGACTTCGACGAACTCTGGCACCTGACCAAGCCCGACGACGGCAGCCGCAACTGGGCGATTGCGGGGATTCAGCAGACGGCGTGAGGGCACCGACGGCGCGATGCCGTCGGTATCGGCGGTCGAGTCGACTGGCTGCACCTGCGGCGGAAGGATCGTTTGGTCGCGGGTGGCGGCTGCAGAGTGACCTGAATCATCTGCGGCTTGCGGCGTGATCAGCTGCGGCGGCGGCCATCTGTCGTTCGGTACGTAGGAGTACCCCGGCCCCGCGGTGTGCGAAGCCGGCGCTTCAACGGCCTGCCCTCACCGATCGGCGAACCAACGCACCGCATGGCCCCCGCCGCTCGAACGTCACATTCAGTGCAAATAGATCCGGCACTGTGCGCGTCTCTCGACGATGCCGTGATGCCAAGCCGGTAGACGTCCCTTGCTTTACGCTGCCAAGGCTTCCGCGCTCGTCGAGGCTGGCGCCGCGCGCATCCGCCGACTTGCCCCCGTCTCGCGATTCGCCTACGCGGCAGCTTTCAATTGGCCACGCAATGCCGGAGGCGCAGTCAACGAGGGCGAAAGCACAAGCAGCTCATTCGCCTTGCGCTTGACCTGCGCGTAGTAGATGAGGCCCTTGCGGTACACCGGGAACCCTCGATAGAGCTTAAGGACCTCCGGCACGTCGTCATAGGTCAGCATCCATCGACACTTCAGTCGCCGAATAGTGGCAGCGAGTCGCGCGTGGTCGTCCGGTGCATAAAAGTTGACGTAGAGCTCTTGGCCCTGCACGTAGTACGGCGGATCGATGTTCATCAGCGAGCGCGGGGGCAGCGCTGCGGCCCACTTCGGAATGCACTCGCCGGCGTCCAAGCGGCTTAGCGTCACGGCGTCGCGATAGCTCGCGATTCGTTGGATCTTCGCGATCAGCTCCTGTCGGTTGAACCGGCAGTCGAGCTTGTAGTTGCCGGTCTGGTCCTTGCCACCGATGACGCCGCCGCTCACGATCCCCGACCGGTTCGTGCGATTCAGAAAGAGCGTCGCGAATGCGAGGTTTACGCGCTTCGGCCGGGACGACAGGAAGACGGCTCGCTGCCGGTACCACTGGTCCATGTCGATGCTCGTCGTCTCTACGAGCTCGCAAAGATCGTCTGCGTTGTTCAGGGCCGCGTGCCAGAACGAGAAGATCGCCGGGTCGATGTCGTTGAGCCACAGTTCGGCAACGTGCCCAGCAAAGAGAAGGCGCCAGGCCAAGCCGGCACCGCCAGCGAACGGCTCGGCGTAGATGCCTTGCGCGAGGTCGTTAACCCGCAGCAGCTCGGTCACGAACGGTGCGAGCTGTGTCTTGCCGCCAGGGTATCTGAGAGGGGAATCGGTGGTGGGCATTGGCGGCGGAGGGTAGCGAAAACGGGCGCTGCTGGCCAGAGGCCAAGATCACAGCCGATCGAGCATCAGCTTGACGGCCTCCTCCCAGTTGTCCCAAACCGCGATCAAGCCCTTTCGCGTCGGCAGGTGGGCGGCGTGAACAGCCGCACCGAGGGTGTCGAGGCTGGTCGCGTGGTCCTTGCTGGAGTGCGCTATGCGCATGTTCTTCAGTTGCCCCTGCGTACAGCCATCGGCCTCAAGCTTCTCCATGCACACCTTGACCAGCAAGTTGTCAGCCATCTTCGGCTGATACACACCGCGCTTCTTGGCGAACAACACCATGACGCACTCCAACACTGCACGCAGCAGGTAGTTGGCCGCGTACTCGAAGTTCTCATCGGGCTTCGCCCTGCGCAGCTCATCCACGAGCCGACGCAACGGCTTGTTCGGGTGGGTCACGATGAAGTCGGAAGGAATGACCGTCGGGCGATCGCTTGGGTGACGCGGGCCGCGCTTCTTCGGAGGCGACGTTGGCGCCGCGGGCGGTGGTGTCACCGGCGAGGGCAGTAGTGTTCGCGGCGAGACGCCGTCAGCCTGAAGCGATCCGGCATAGGCCACGCGGGCCCTCTGGTCCGACCGCGAATTCACCGGTGGCAGATCGTCCGGATCACGACGGGGAGCCGCATCCAGCACAAAGCGTTTCAGGGCCACGTCAACCTCGTCCGGGTCGTGTGTGAACAGCAACTCTCCCCGGTGCCCCAGTCCCATGGCAGCACGGACCACTGGATTGCTAAGGTACCGCGTCAGCGTTGTGACGGGGATCTTGGCGCGGATCCCCGAGTCAATCCACCCGCCCGCCTCCGCTCGATCGAGAATCGCGACCGCAAGATTGTCAGGAGACGCCCCCTTGGCGAAGCGCGCCTTCTGCGTTGTGTCCCAGGGGCGCGTGCCGACGCCATCCTGCTGGCCCAGGTGCCGCAGTTCGAGCCACTGCCGCGCGCTCTCTCGGTCTTTGAAAACGACGATCGAGAACTTGACCGGAAGCGTCGCACCGAGCACCTCGAGCGCAGTTCTCGCGGCCGACGTCGGTGCCTTCTTCGGGTCCTTGAGCACCTTCAAGGCCGCGGTGCGCCGATTGCCCTCGAGCACGACGTAGTGTCCGGGGTTGTCCTCTAGTTCAATCGCACCCATCGTTTCGAGAGGGCTGATGCCTCCCTTCTTCGCGATGTCCCTGGCCATCGACATCACGCGCTCCGACTTGAAGAGCTGCGCGATGATCTTCGCCTCGTCCTCGATCGGCTTATGCCGCGGGTTCTGCGGGTCCAAGTGCAGGCGCGACAGAGCAACTTCGACGCGCTCGCCTTGCGTCTTGTTCGTGACCATCCTCTCCCCTTCCCTAGCGATCCGTGCGCCGGTGCGCTTTCGATCGCGGCCGATTGTGCGCCACAGCAGGGGCGCTGAGCCTGCGCGCGTCTGCTTGCTGCACGTGATCGGTCCCTTGGGTCGCCAGTGCCAGCGTCTGCACACGCTGCAGAGCGGCCTTCAACCAGACGAACCATGCATCAGCAGGTCACCTGAACCCAGAGACCTCGCGGCCGGCCGGATCAAGGCATCCAGCGTCCCGCTGCGTCCAGCAGCCCCTGCCGCACCCGCTGCTGGCGCACCGGGTCGGCGTCACCGCACGCCAGGCGGCACATCCAGTCGGTGGGCGACTCGAAGTCGCAGTGTGAGGCGCCCACGATCAGCTCGTCGCGCCACAGCGCAGGCAGCGCGGCGCCCCAGGGGGCGGCCACGCTGTCGGCGTTGCAACGCGACGGCGGTGCGCGCAGCAGCAGCGCCTCGGTGCGCAGCCGGCCGGCGGCCGCCAGGCCCAGTCGGTCGGTCTCGCCGGCCATCGTGCGGTCGAAGGGGTCCAGCCCCACGAAGCCGACCACGCCTGGCGTGTCCGCCGCCAGCAGGCTGGACAACCCGCCCGCAGAAAAGCCCACGAGCATGACCTTCTCCACCGGCTTGCCGAAGGTGCCGCCGCGTCGCAATGACTCCACCAGCGCGGCGATCGCCCGGCCATTGCAGCGGAAGTCGAAGGTGCAGGGCAGGTCCGGCGCCAAGGCCAGCACGCCCGCATCGGCCAGCGCCTGCGCGTGGCCCGCCAGCGTGCGCCGGCTGCGTGTGAAGCCGTGCGAGAGGATGGCGGCCCCGCGCGGCGAGCCGGTGGCGGGGTACACGTCCAGCGTCACGCGGTGGCCGTCGAGTGCCTGCACCATCGTCTGCACGGGCGCCGGCGCCGAAGGCTGGGCCGCGGCGGTCGTCGTGAGCATGGCCGCCGCCGCGGCCAGCAGCGCGGTGCGGAAGCTCGGCCTTCGTGACCCGCCCATGATGATGCTTTGCCGCGCCTCAGCGCACCTTCACCATCAGCTTCGGCCGCCACACCGCCAGCACGACGTTCACCACGCTGACCACGATCAGCAGCCACAGCGTGTTGCGCTCGGACCGCAGCAGCGAGTCGAGCACGGCCGGATCGGCGACTGCCGCCACCAGCTGCGCCTGCTTCTGACCCGACGCGACGACCAGCAGCGTCGCCCCGAACACGCTCAGGCCCAGCAGCGCCTTCACCCAGGCCCAGCCGGCGTCCTTGTAGGCCTGCGTCGCCGCCAGCGCGATCAGGCCGCTGACCACGACGACGGCCATCGACGGCACCAGCAGGTACTGCGCGATCGCGGCAAACACCTGCCGGGCCGCGGCAAAGTCCGCGGGCGACGCGCGGTCGGCGACCTGGTTGATGACGAGGCAGGCCGCCAGCGCGCCGCCGTAGGCGATCGACGCGATGTCGTGCAGCGCCTTCATGTTGAATCGCAACCAGCGCGGGCCGTTCATTCGACCCTCCCCGCTACCTCGGCCGCCAGCGCCAGGCACGAGGTGAGCCCCGGCGACTCGATGCCCAGCAGGTTGACGAGCCCGGGCACGCCGTGCTCCGCGGGCCCGTCGATGCGGAAGTCGCTCGCCGCGTCGTCGGGGCCGCCGAGCTTGGGTCGCACGCCGCTGTAGGCGGGCTGCAGGGCGCCGTCGGGCAGCGCCGGCCAGTAGCGGCGCACCTCGGCGTAGAAGCTGTCGCCGCGCTGCGGGTCCACGCGGTAGTCCAGGTCCTGCTCGGTCGTGCCTTCGTCGAGCCACTGCACGTCGGGGCCAAAGCGCGCCTGGCCGCCGAGGT
>NZ_CADEFR010000001.1:183397-221029 GCF_902826655.1 uncultured Methylibium sp.
CCGCCCGGCGAGGCTGAAGTAGTTGCCCTTCGACAGCCGCCCGCGCGGCTGAAACGCCGCGGCCAGCCCGTCGGTGCGCTGCGTCAGCGCGGGCGCGCCCAGGCCCGCGGCGTTGACGACGATGCGCGCCTCGATCTCGGTGCCCGCGGCCTGCACGCGGTGGCGCACGCCGCCGCAGACGATGCGCTCCACCGGCGAGGCCAGCGCGACCAGGCCGCCGGCAGCCTCCAGGTCGGCCTGCAGCGCGAGCATCAGGCCGTGGCTGTCGACGATGCCGGTCGACGGCGACCACAGCGCGGCGCTGCATTGCAGCGCGGGCTCCATGGCCAGCGCCTCGTCGCGGCTCAGCAGTCGGGTGTCGTCTTCGCCGTCCACGCCGTCCACACCGTTCGCGCGGGCGCGGGCCTGCAGCGCGACCAGCTTCGCGTGCTGCGCCTCGTCGGCGGCCACCACCAGCTTGCCGCAGCGGCGATGGGCCACGCCGCGCGCGGCACAGAAAGCGTAGAGCGCCTGCTTGCCGGCCACGCACAGGCGCGCCTTGAGCGACCCGGTGGGGTAGTAGAGCCCGGCGTGGATGACCTCGCTGTTGCGCGAGCTGGTGCCGGTGCCGACGGCGGCCTCGCGCTCCAGCACCAGCGTCTCGAGCCCGCGCAGCGCGAGCGCGCGACCGACCGCCAGACCGACGACACCGGCGCCGACGACGACCGCATCGACGCGGTCCATCGCGAGCTAGCCTTCCGCGACGCGCTTCGCCAGGTGCGCGAGCGCTTCCTCGACCTGGTCGACCAGCACCAGGCACAGGTCGCCGGGCTTGAGCCGCGCGAGCGCGGTGTCGATGGCGATGAACTCGCCGCGGATCTCGTCGACGTGGCGGGTGCGCGGCGCGCCGGCCAGGCCTTCGCGCAGCAGCTTCATCACCTCGCCGTCGGCGCGGCCGCGCTGCGCGGCGTCCTGGTACAGCAGCACCTCGTCGAAGGCGCCGCCCAGGATCACGGTCTGCTCGCGGATGTCGTCGTCGCGCCGGTCGCCGGCCCCGCTGATGACGACCGACCGCGTCTGGCCCGGCGCGGCCGGCATCGCGTCGACCGCGGCCACCAGCGCGCGCATCGCGTCGGGGTTGTGGCCGTAGTCGGCGATCAGCGTCGCGCCCTTGTAGTCCATCACGTTGAAGCGGCCGGGCGCGTTGTCGGCGTCGTTGACGAAGCTCGCCAGCCCGGCGCGCACCACGTCCCAGTCCAGGCCCACGCCCCAGGCGGCGGCGACCGCGGCCATCACGTTCTCGACCTGGAAGCCGATGGCGCCGTGGCGCGTGATCGGCACGTCGCGCAGCAGCACGCGCTCGCGCCAGGCGCCCTCGGCCGCGACCACCGCATCGCCCTCGACGAAGACCGCGCGCTTGCCCTGCGCACGGTGCGTCGCCATCACCGGATGGTGGCGGTCGGCGGCGAAGAAGATGATGTCGCCGGGGCAGGTGTGCGCCATGTCCGCGACGATGGGGTCGGCCGCGTTCAGCGCCGCATAGCCGTGGTCGGCGACGTTCTGCACGATCACGCGCTTGAGCACCGCCAGGTCCTCGACCGTGGTGATGTAGTTCAGGCCCAGGTGGTCGCCGCTGCCGATGTTGGTGACGACCGCCACCTCGCAGCGGTCGAAGCCCAGGCCCTCGCGCAGGACGCCGCCGCGCGCGGTCTCGAACACGGCCGCGTCGACGTCGGGGTGCATCAGCACGTTGCGTGCGCTCTTGGGGCCGCTGCAGTCGCCGCTGTCGATCTGGCGGCCCTCGACGTAGACGCCGTCGGTGTTGGTCATGCCGACGCGCAGTCCGCTGGTGGCGAACAGGTGCGCGATCAGCCGCGTGACGGTGGTCTTGCCGTTGGTGCCGGTCACCGCGACCACCGGGATGCGGCCGTCGTCGCCGTGGTGGTAGAGGTGGCCGATGATGGACTCGCCGACGTTGCGGCCCTTGCCGTAGGACGGCGACAGGTGCATGCGCAGGCCCGGCGCGGCATTGACCTCGACGACGCCGCCGCTCTGTTCTTCCAGCGGGCGCAGCACGCTCTCGCAGACGACGTCGACACCGCAGATCTGCAGGCCCACCATCTGCGCCGCCGCGACGGCGCGCGCCGCCACCTCGGGGTGCACGTCGTCGGTCACGTCGGTGGCGGTACCGCCGGTCGACAGGTTGGCGTTGTTGCGCAGGATCACGCGGCGGCCCTTCTCGGGCACCGAGCCGGGCTCCAGACCCTGCACCGCCAGCCGCGCGATGGCGATCTCGTCGAAGCGGATCTTGGTCAGCGAGGTCGCGTGACCCTCGCCGCGCCGCGGGTCGGCGTTGACCAGGTCGACCAGCTCGCGCACCGTGTGCACGCCATCGCCGCTGACGTGCGGCGGATCGCGCCGCGCGGCGGCGGCCAGCTTGTCGCCGACCACCAGCAGCCGGAAGTCGTTGCCCGGCAGGTATTTCTCGACCATCACCGTGCCGATCTCGTCGGCGGCGCGGTAGGCGATCTCGAGGTGCGGTCGGTCGACGATGTTGACGGTGACGCCCTTGCCCTGGTTGCCGTCCAGCGGCTTCAGCACCACCGGCAGGCCGATCTCCTGCGCCACGGCCCAGGCTTCGTCGGGGCTGGCGACCGGCCGGCCGATCGGCACCGGCACGCCGGCCGCGCGCAGCAGGTTCTTGCTGAGGTCCTTGTCCTGGGCGATGGCCTCGGAGACCGCGCTGGTCGTGTCGACCTCGGCAGCCTGGATGCGCCGCTGGCGCGAACCCCAGCCGAACTGCACCAGGCTGCCCTGCGTCAGCCGGCGGTACGGGATGCCGCGCGCGACGGCGGCCGCGACGATGGAGCCGGTGCTGGGGCCGAGGCGCACGTCCTCGTCGGTCTCGCGCAGGCGCTTGATCGCGGCGTCGATGTCGAAAGCCTGGCCGGTCTGCGCGGCCTCGATCAGCTCGCGCGCGATGGCGAAGGCCAGGCGACCGACCTCCTCCTCGCTGTACTCGACCACGACCTGGAAGATGCCCGGCTCGACCGTCTGCGAGGTGCGGCTGAAGGTCACCGGGCAGCCGGCCTGCGCCTGCAGGGCCAGCGCCACCGACTCCAGCACGTGCGCCAGCGCCAGCGAGCCGGTGTGACCCAGCGGCTGCAGCGCGCCGACGGCGGGGAAGAGCGCGCGCAGCCGGGCCTCGAAGGCGGCGCGATCGGCGATCGCACATTCGGGCGTGGTGCAGGCGACGATCGCCTCGATGGCCGTGTGACGGCTCCACAGGTTGGGGCCGCGCAGCGCGCGGATGCGGGAGACTTGCATCGCTCGTTGTTGTTCGTGGTTCGATGTCGGTACGGCGCGCCGGGCCTCAGCGGGCCCACTTCACTTCGGGCTCGAAGGTCTCGATGCCGGCGGCGATCAGTTCGGGCGCGATGCCCAGCGCCCAGGCGGTGGCCACCGCCGCGAGCACGGTCTCGTCGGGCACCACGGCCATGCGGCCGCGGCCCAGCGCCACCGAGCCGGTCTCCATCGTGCCGGTCGCCAGCACCGCGCGGCCGTCGCGCAGGAACACGACGCGGCCGCCGGATTCGCGCTGCGCGGCCAGCGCCGCGGTGGCCGGGTCGCGGGCGTAGAGGATGACCTCGCCGTCGCACAGCTCGGCCAGGCCGGCCACGCGCTCGTCGGCCGCGTTCAGCACCGCCACGCCGTCCGACAGCACCACGTCGACCTGGGTGCGCAGCACCTTGACCAGCTGGTCGGACTCGCGCACGTCGAACTCGCCCAGGGCCTCGGCCCCGCCCAGGTCGGTGACGACGCCGACCTGGCAGCGGTCGTAGGCCAGACCGTCGCGCAGGATGGCCTCGGCGCCGTTCTCGAACACGGCCACCTCGACCTGGCGGTTGATCAGCAGGCGGTGGCCGGCGTCCCAGTGGGCGCAATCGCCGCGCTCGACCTGGCGACTGCCGAGGAAGAGCCCGTCGCGGCAGGCCAGGCCGACGTGGCGCCCGCTCAGGTGCACCAGCCAGGCCACCAGGCGTGCGACGGTGTGCGTGCCCTGCGAGCCGGCGACGCCGACGATGGGAATGCGGCCGCTCTCGTCCTCGGAGAACAGGTGGTCGACGATCGCGTGGCCGACCGGCCGCGGCACGCCCTCGGCGGGCCGCAGGTGCATCAGCAGGCCGGGGCCGGCGTTGACCTCGACCACCGCCCCGCCCTGCTGCTGCAGCGGGCGCGAGATGTCCTCGGCCACGACGTCGACGCCGGCGATGTCCAGGCCCACCACGCGCGCGGCCAGCGAGACGATGTGGTCGACCTCGGAGTGGACCTGGTCGGTGCAGTCGATCGAGACGTTGCCGTTGCGCTGGATCAGCACCTGCCGCCCGGCCTCGGGCACCGAGCCCGGCGTCAGGCCCTGGCGCTGCAGGTCGGAGACGATGGCGCCGTCCTTGTCGGCCTCGACCAGGCCCAGCGGATGGTCTTCGGTCTCGCCGCGCCGCGGGTCGTTGTTGATCTGGCTGGCCACCAGTTCCAGCACCGTGGAGCGGCCGTCGCCGGTGACCCAGGCGGTCTCGCCGCGCGCCGCCGCCACGACCTTGCCGCCGACCACCAGCAGCCGGTGCTCCTTGCCCGGCACGTAGCGCTCGACCATGACCTCGCTGCCGTTCTCGGCCGCGAAGGCGTAGGCCGCCTCGATGTCCGGCCGGCTGCGCAGGTCCAGCGTCACGCCGCGGCCGTGGTTGCCGTCGGTGGGCTTGACGGCGACCGGCAGGCCGATGTCCTCGGCCGCGGCCCAGGCCGCCTCGGCGCTGGCGACGACCTCGCCCTCGGGGATGGGCACGCCGCAGGCCTTGAGCAGCGACTTGGTCAGGTCCTTCTCGCCGGCGATGCCCTCGGCGATGGCGCTGGTGCGGTCGGTCTCGGCGGTCCAGATGCGGCGCTGCTTGCGGCCGTGGCCCAGCTGCACCAGGTTGCCGCCGTTCAGGCGGATGTGCGGGATGCGCCGGTCGGTCGCGGCGCCGACGATGGCGGCGGTGCTGGGCCCGAAGTAGCAGGCCTCGACCTGCTCGCGCACCTGCGCCACCGCGCCGGGGACGTCGAAGCCTTCGTCGTTGATCGCCGCCATCAGCAGCCGGTGGCCCTGGGTCAGCGCCGCGCGGGCCACCTGCTCCTCGCGGGCGCGGAACACCATGCGGTAGACGCCGCGCCGGGAGGTGCTGCGGGTCTGGCCGAAGCCGGTCGGCATGCCCGACAGGTTGAGCAGTTCGATGACGACGTGCTCGAGCACGTGGCCGGACCAGGTGCCTTCCTGCAGACGCTGCAGGAAGCCGCCGCGCTCGCCGACGCCGCAGTGGTGTTCTTCCAGCGCCGGGAGCAGGCTGCAGAGCCGGCCGTTGAAGCCGGGCAGCTGGTTGGAGGGAAAGTCCTCGAGTTCGCCGAGGTCGAGCCAGGTTTCGAGTACCGGGCGATAGGTCCAGATGTTGGGACCGCGCAGGTAGTTGATGCGTAGCAGCTGAACGTCGCTCTTCTTGCTCATTTCTTGCGGGGGCGATGGCCCCGGGCGGCCCAGGACCGACGCACGATTGTGCGCCCGGCGGGCTCCTTGGCACCATGCTCCGGCCCGCTCTCCATGCGGCAGGCCAGTCCGGCATCGGTCAGAATCTCGGGCCCTTCCGGGGGATAGTGGCCAGCCTTGCGGGCCTTGGCAAAAAAGTCTGAATGCATCATCACCATCCTGTCGACGAGGCGGCCGCCTCCGGGGCGGCCCGTGCGGCCTTGCAAGCCCGGCTTGCACCGGACGAGAACGTGCTGGCCACGTTGGAGGTTGACCTCGACGCGAAGCTGCACTTCGCGCACGGACTGCTCGCGCTGACCGACCGGCGCCTGATGGCCCTCTGTGCGGGCAGCGAACAGTGGCAGGACTGGCCTCTTGACGCCCGGCTGACACTGCGGCACGCCGACCACGGCGGGGTCGGCAGCCTCGAGCTCCACGATGATCGCGCCCGCCTCCGGCTGTGGCGCTACACGCTGGGTAACAACGTGCAAGCCTTGCGTCTGCTGCGGCAGTTCGAGCAGCTGCAGGCCCAGCGCCAGAACGGTGCGGCCGACACCGCGGCGGACGAAGTCGCCGCCGAGCCGGAAGAGGCCAGCGGCGCCGAAGCCGAGGCCCAGCCGCCGTCGACCTGGGTGCTGCTGCGGCTGTGGCGCTTTGCCCGGCCCTACCGG
The DNA here is from genome assembly GCF_902826655.1 of uncultured Methylibium sp. Lineage (GTDB taxonomy): Bacteria > Pseudomonadota > Gammaproteobacteria > Burkholderiales > Burkholderiaceae_C > Methylibium. The sequence continues at coordinate 189,605 of NZ_CADEFR010000001.1, forward strand.
CGCCAGCTGCTGGCCGGGTTTCTACTGACGCTGGCATCGACCGCGGCGACCCTGGTGCCGCCCTACCTGACCATCCCGCTGATGGACGAGGTGCTGATCCCGTTCCAGAACGGCCAGCGCATCGAACCCGGCTACGTGATGCTGCTGCTGTCGGGCCTGCTGGGCGCGGCCCTGGTGGCCTGGAGCCTGGGCTGGGCGCGCACCTGGCTGCTGGCGCTGGTGTCCGAGCGCATCGCCGCCGACCTGCGCACCGCCGCCTTCGAGCACCTGCTGCACCTCAGCCTGGACTACTTCGGCAGCAAGCGCACCGGCGACCTGATGGCGCGCATCGGCTCCGAGACCGACCGCATCAGCGTCTTCCTGTCGCTGCACGCGCTGGACTTCGCCACCGACGTGCTGATGATCGCGATGACCTCGGCGATCCTGTTCTCGATCAACCCCTGGCTGGCGCTGGCGACGCTGCTGCCGCTGCCCTTCATCGCGTGGATGATCCACCGCGTGCGCGACAAGCTGCGCACCGGCTTCGAGAAGATCGACCGCGTCTGGGGCGACGTGACCAACGTGCTGGCCGACGTGATCCCGGGCATCCGCGTCGTCAAGGCCTTCGCGCAGGAGCGGCGCGAGGCGGGGCGCTTCCGCGAGGCCAACAAGCTCAACCTCGCGGTCAACGACAAGCTCAACAAGACCTGGAGCCTGTTCTCGCCGACGGTGTCGCTGCTGACCGACATCGGCCTGCTGGTGGTCTGGGCCTTCGGCATCTGGCTGGTGGCGGGCGGGCAGATCACGGTGGGCGTGCTGACGGCCTTCATCGCCTACATCGGCCGCTTCTACACGCGGCTGGATTCGATGAGCCGCATCGTCAGCGTGACGCAGAAGGCGGCCGCCGGCGCCAAGCGCATCTTCGACATCCTGGACCACGTCTCCAACGTGCCCGAGCCCTCGCAACCGGTGAAGATCGAGCGGCTGCAGGGCCGCATCGAACTGAGCGAGCTGGGCTTCCGCTATGGCACGCGCACGGTGATCCGCGGCCTGGACCTGGACATCCGCCCCGGCGAGATGATCGGCCTGGTGGGTCACAGCGGCTCGGGCAAGAGCACGCTGGTGAACCTGATCTGCCGCTTCTACGACGTGACCGACGGCCGCATCTTGGTCGACGGCACCGACATCCGCCGCTTCGGCGTGGCCGACTACCGGCGCCACATCGGCCTGGTGCTGCAGGAGCCCTTCCTGTTCTTCGGCACCATCGCCGAGAACATCGCCTACGGCAAGCCCGAGGCGACGCGCGAGGAGATCGTGGCCGCCGCGCGCGCCGCGCACGCGCACGAGTTCATCCTGCGCCTGCCGCTGGGTTACGACTCGCTGGTCGGCGAGCGCGGCCAGGGCCTGTCCGGCGGCGAGCGCCAGCGCATCTCGATAGCGCGCGCGCTGCTGATCGACCCGCGCATCCTGATCCTCGACGAGGCCACCTCCTCGGTCGACACCGAGACCGAGAAGGAGATCCAGAAGGCGCTGGACAACTTGGTCCAGGGCCGCACGACGATCGCGATCGCGCACCGCCTGTCCACCTTGCGCAAGGCCGACCGGCTGGTGGTGATGGACCGCGGCAAGGTCGTCGAGGTCGGCCCGCACGACGAACTGATGGCGCGGCGCGGCGCCTACTGGCGCTTGTATGAAGCGCAGCTGCGCCGCGTCGAGGCCGACGACGATGCCGAGCCGCCGCGCCGCGAGGCCGCGCCCTCGGCCCACACCGCCGACCTGGCCTGACCCGATGAAGCGCGACGACGACTTCCACCTCGAGCGCGACGGCCACGGCCGCCTCGTGCTGCTGCGTGCCGGCGAACGCCACGAGGGCGTGGTGCCGGTGCGCGCTTTCCCGCTGGCCGCCCCCGACGAAGGCCTGTCCCTGATCGGACCCGAGGGCCGCGAGCTGCAATGGATCGCCCGCCTGGCCGCGCTGCCGCCGGCGCAGCGCGCGCTGATCGACGAGGAGCTGGCGAACCGCGAGTTCACGCCGGTGATCCGCCAGATCAGGAGCGTGTCGACCTTCTCGACCCCCAGCACCTGGGAGGTCGCCACCGACCGCGGCGACACGCGCTTCGTGCTGAAGGGCGAGGAAGACATCCGACGCCTGGGCGGCGGCGCGCTGCTGGTCGCCGACAGCCACGGCATCCAGTTCCTGGTGCCCGACCTGCTGGCGCTGGACAAGCGCTCCAAGCGCCTGCTCGAACGCTTTCTCTGAAGCCGCCGACCGCCGCGCGCGCGCGGGTCTGGCAAGTCGGAACTGGGGATGCGCGTTCGGCGCACAAGGCTCAGAGTGCCTCGCAGACGCCACGCAGGCGCACCGCCCGGGTGTGGGCAGGCCAGCCTGGCGCGAGGAGCATCTCCATGGCCTTCGACTTCGACCCGCTCTTCGGCAAGGCGCTCGACGCCGGCCTGAAGGCCGCCCAGCCCGGCGGCCAGGCCGCGCAGGACTGGATCCGCGAGAGCGCCCGGGCCAACGCCGGCGCGCTGCGCGCCATCGCCGAGGGCGTGGCGACGCGGCAGATCTCCAGGGAGACCGGCGCGATGCTGCTCGACGAGAGCGGCCGCGCGCTGCAGTCCGAAGCCGCGGCGCTGGCAGTGACCGTCAAGGCGGCCGCGCAGGCCGCCGTCGACGCCTTCCTCGGCACGCTGCTCGGCGGCCTGAAGACGGCGCTGAAGCTGGCGCTCTAGCCCCGCAAGGAGACGGACATGGCCACCGGTTCCGACCTCGTGAAGCTGGGCAACAGGCACCTCGGCGAGACCTACAAGCTCGGCGCCTTCGCGCCCAAGGACAACGCGCGCTGGAAAGGCCCCTGGGACTGTGCCGAGTTCGCGTCGTGGCTGGTCTTCCAGACCACCGGCCTGCTGGTCGGCTGCACCGACAACGCCGCCAACCCGGCGCGCGCCGATGCCTACTCGGGCGCATGGGCGCGCGACGCCCAGGCCTCGCGGCGCCCCGTGAGCCTGGGCCAGGCACGCGCCACCGCCGGCGCGGTGCTGGTGCGCAAGCCCGCGCCCGGCGGCATCGGCCACGTCGCCATCTCGCGCGGCGACGGCAGCACCGTCGAGGCCCACTCCGAACGGCGCGGCGTCACCACCGACAAGGTCGACGGCCGGCGCTGGGACCTGGCGATGCGGGTGCCGCTGATCGACTATCCCGACGAGTTGCCGGTCGCGGTGTTCCGCCCGCCCGCCGCGCTGATCCTGCGCCTGCGATTCCCGCCGATGCAGGGCGCGCTGATCCGCAAGATGCAGCAGGCCCTCAGGGTGCGCGGCTTCGATCCGGGCGACGTCGACGGCGTCTTCGGGCCGCACACCGATGCGGCCGTGCGCAGCTTCCAGCTGCAGGCGGGGCTGGTGCCGGATGGGGAGGCCGGGCCGAGGACCCTGGGGAAGCTGGGGCTGTAGCTCCACGCGAGGCCTCGCAGACCCGCGCTCGGGAGAATTTCCCGAGCCGCCCGGCACCCGCGTTGCTAGCCTCTGTCGGCTCATCGACCGGAGTACCACCCATGAAGCGCACCCTGACCCTGCTGGCCCTGATCGTCGGGGCCTCGTTCGCCACGGCGGCGACGCCCACCGACGCCCAGATCGACGCCGCGATGAAGAAGGCCGACCCGGACAACGACGGCACGCTCGATCTGAAGGAGGCGCTGAAGTTCGGCATCTCCAGGAAGGCGTTCGAGGCCGCCAACCCCGACAAGGACGGCACGCTGGACCGCAAGGAGATGCTCGCGGCGGTCACCGCGATGTTCGAGGCCGCCAATCCGGACAAGGACGGCACGCTCGACTGGAAGGAGGCGCGCAAGGCCGGCATCAAGTCGAGGAAGACCTTCGACGCGGCCAACCCCGACAAGGACGGCACGCTGGACCTCGCCGAATACCTGGTCGCGCTGACGCTGCAGGCCCGGTAGGCGGGCGGCGCGGGGATTCCCCTTGTAGGTACTTGGCTAACACCCGCCGGGCGGCGGTCGGTGCAACACTGCCGCCCGCCCGGACCGCAACGGCCGGGCGCGTCTCCACTTCAGGCGAGCCACGGCATGAGCTTCACCACCGAAACCCACCCGGGCGTCACGGCCCGCCCCGACGCCGCGTCGGACGGCTTCACGCTCAACCACAGCATGCTGCGGGTCAAGGACCCGGCGGTGGCGCTGGACTTCTACACGCGGGTGTTCGGCATGCGCGTGCTGCGCAAGCTGGACTTTGCGGAGATGAAGTTCTCGCTGTACTTCCTGCACCGGCCGGTGGCGGGCGAAGCCGCGGCACCGGACGACGTCGGCGAGCGCACCGCCTGGACCTTCGCGCAGCGCGGCATCCTCGAGCTCACGCACAACTGGGGCACCGAGGCGCAGGCCGACTTCAGGTACCACGACGGCAATGCCCAGCCGCAGGGCTTCGGCCACATCTGCTTCTCGGTGCCCGACCTCGACGCGGCCGTGCGCTGGTTCGACGCGAACGGCGTCGCCTACGTCAAGCGGCCCGAGCAGGGCAAGATGCGCGACGTGGCCTTCATCAAGGATCCCGACGGCTACTGGATCGAGATCGTCGAGGCCGCGCGCCTGAAGAACCTGGGGCGCTGAGCCGGCGGCCCGCGGGCCCTCAGGGCCCGCTCAGGCCGTGCTCGCGCCCGTAGCGCAGCAGCTCGACCGCGGTCACGACGCCCAGCGTCTGGCGGATGCGGGTCTGGTAGTTGGCGACGGTCTTGACCGACAGCCGCAGGGTCTGCGCGATCTCGTCGACGCTCTGCCCGGCCAGCAGCTGCGTGAGGATGTCGAACTCGCGGCTCGACAGCCGCGCGTGCGGTGGGCCGCCCGCACCCTGCGCGACCTGCAGCGCCAGCATGTCGGGCGACAGCGCGCGCTCGCCGCGGGCGGCGCGCCGCACCGCGTCGACCAGCACCTCGGGCGCGCTGCTCTTGGTCACGAAGCCGGCCGCACCGGCGCGCAGGCACTGGTCCAGCATCGCGGCGCTCTCGTGCATCGTGAAGACCAGCACCGGCAGCTCGGGCCGGCGCAGCGTCAGGCGGCGCAGCAGCTCCAGGCCGCTGCGGCCGGGCATCGACAGGTCCAGCACCAGCAGGTCGGGCAGCTCGTGCGACGCGCCGCCGTTGCACAGCGCGCTGTAGGCGCTGTCGGCGTCGCCGTACTCGGCCACCACGGCCATGTCGGCCTCCAGCTCCAGCAGCCGCCGGTAGCCGGCGCGCACCACGGCGTGATCGTCGGCCAGCGCGACGCGCAGCGGCGCGCCCTCGCGGCCTTCGACGCGCAGCGGCGCGCTCGGGCTGCCTTCGACGCGCAGCGGCGCGCCGAATGAAGAGTCCACACGCGGCGTCGTACGCACAGCAGTCATCGTGTTCATCAGGATCCGGAAGTCGTGTTGTAGCGCAACAGGGCCTGCAGGCGCAGCCCCGGGGATGCCGGGCGCTGCGGCCGCGCGGGCTGGCAGTCGAGATCGCCGCCGGCCGCCCACACGCGCTCCTTGATGCCGGCCAGGCCGTTGCCGCGCTGCCAGACGCCGGGATGGTCGAGGCCGCAGCCGTCGTCCTCGACCGACCAGTGCAGCATGCCGCCGCCGTCGACCGGCTGGATGTGCACGCGCAGCGTCGCCTCGGCGGCGCGCGCGTGGCGCGCCACATTGGTCAGCGCTTCCTGGCTGATGCGGTAGACCGCCAGCACCAGCTCGCGCGGCAGCCGTGCGTCGTGGTCCAGGCCGGCGATGTCGAACTGCAGCCGGTAGTGCGTGGTCTGGCCCGGCGACTGGGCCCAGGCCCGGACCAGGTTGTCCAGCAGGCTGCGCAGGCGCTCGACGTCCTCGGCATCGTGCCCCGCCTCGTCGTCCGGCGCGCCGGCCAGCGGCCGCAGGCGCGTCAGCAGCGCGCGCACTTCCTGCTGGATGCGTTCGCACTGCCCGCTCATGCCGGCCACCACGGCGGCCAGCTCGGGCTGGTCGGCCAGCCGGCGCTGCAGCCACGCGGCGTCGACGCGCAGCGCGGTGAGGTGCTGGCCGAACTCGTCGTGCAGCTCGCGCGCGAGGCGGCTGCGTTCGTCCTCCTGCAGCGTCAGCACCTGGGCAGCGAGCTGGCGGCGCTGCGCCTCGGCCTGCTCCAGGGCCCCGGCCAGGTGGCGCAGTGCATTGGCGATGGCATCGAGCTCGCGGATCGGCATCGCCGGCAGCGCACGCACCGCCGACACGTCCTGCTGCTCGACCCGTGCGATCGCCGACAGCAGCGGCGCCAGCGGGCGGAACGAGCGCTTCAGGTGCCAGCGCATCACCAGCAGCATCACGCCGCCGCAGCCCGCCACCAGCACCAGCATGTCCAGCAGCTGGGCCATGGCTTCGCGCTGCTCGGCGTCGTGCGATGCGACCCACTGCGCCTGCCACGGCAGGCCGTCCGGCCGCGGCAGCACGATGCCGACGGTGCGGTCGGCCGGCGGCGCGAACAGCACGCCGTTGAGCGCCACCAGGGCCCGCAGCGGCCACGACGGCGGCGGCTCGACCGGCGGCTCCAGGCGCACGCGGCCGGTCGCGTCGATCAGCCGCAGCTCGAGGTGACGCGGCCCGTCGTCGTGGCCGACCGCCTGCAGCGCCGCCACCAGCTCGTCGTCGCTGCGCACCTGGGCGGCGACCAGCAGCGCGTTGGTGCGCGCCTGCGCCAGTGCGCCGGCCAGCTCGTCGCGCATGTCCTCGCGGGCGCGCCACAGGCCCAGCAGCAACGCCAGCACCAGCGCGGCCGCGACCACCGCCAGGGCGCCGCGCATCACCAGGCGCGGCAGGTCCATCGGCGCGGCCGCCGCCGGGACCGGCGCGGTCAGGTCGGGAGTTTTTCCCGGAGGGACTGGCACGTCCATCGCAACAGAATCGGCGCCCTTTGCGAAGTTCATGACGCGACGTTCATGGCGCAAGGTTCATCAGAAGAATATGAGGAGACTCGGAATGACACGCTCTGCACGATCGACCGCCGTTGGGTTCCGGCAGCGCCCGCGCCTCGCGGGACCCGCACTATCGCCGCTGTCCCGCGCCTTGCGCGCGATCGGCGCGCTAGGGCTTCCCCTGATCGCGATGCACGGTGGAGCAGTTGCACAGACTGCTCCGGCGCAGCAACTCGAGCGCGTCGAGGTCATCGGTGTTTCCCCGCTGCCCGGCCAGGGCATCGACCGCAACCTGCTGCCCTACTCGACCCAGCTCATCAAGCGCGACCGCATCGACGAGGCGCAGGCGCAGAACCAGGTCGACTACCTGAACCGCCGCGTGCCGGGCGTGCAGGTCAACGACATCCAGGGCAGCCCCTTCCAGGGCGACCTGACCTACCGGGGCTTTCGCGCGTCGCCGCTGATCGGCGCCGGCCAGGGCCTGTCGGTCTACCTGGACGGCGTGCGCATCAACGAGCCCTTCGGCGACGTCGTCAACTTCGACCTCGTGCCCGAGTTCGCGGTCAGCAGCATCGCGCTGGTCCCGGGCGCGAACCCGGCCTTCGGCCTCAACTCGCTGGGCGGCGCGCTCGCCTACACCACGCACGACGGCCGCAGCGCGCCGGGCCTGCGCGGCGAGATCTCCGGCGGCAGCTTCGGCCGCAAGCGCTTCGACCTGAGCTGGGGCCACAGCAGCGACAGCGGCTGGCACCAGTACGTCGCCGCCACCGCCTTCGACGAGAAGGGCTGGCGCGACTTCTCCGACGGCCGGCTCGGCCAGTTCCTCGGCAAGTTCGGCCACGACAACGGCACGACCAGCTGGAGCGTCGGCCTGCTGCTCGGCAGCAGCAAGCTGGTGGGCAACGGCCTGTTGCCGGCCTACACCATCGACGAGGGCGAGCTGACCGAGGACCTGTACTTCAACCGCCGCCAGGCGGTCTACACCCACCCCGACCAGACCAAGAACCAGCTGGGCCAGCTGGGCTTCAACTTCCAGCACGCCGTCGACGCCAACAGCTCGATCTCCGCGCTGGCCTACGTGCGCAAGAGCAAGCGCGACACCATCAACGGCGACGAGGCCGAGGAAGAACCGGTGCTGCCGGACGATCCGAACGCCGCGTTCAACACCACCAGCACACGCCAGACCGGCTACGGCGCGGCGATCAGCTTCGCGCGCGCCAGCGGTGCCCACCAGTGGCAGGTCGGCGCCAGTGTCGACATGGCGCGGGTGCGCTACCGCCAGCTCGAGCAGGAAGGCTTCTTCACCGACACCCGCGGCGTGGTCGCCGAGGAAGGCGAGGACCCCGAGCTGTCGGCCAACGTCGAAGGCAAGTCGACGAGCTTCGGCCTCTACCTGACCGACACCTGGCAGGTCGGTGCGCGCACCCACGTCACCGGCACGGCGCGCTACAACCGCTCGACGGTCAGCAACACGCTGACCACGCGCGACGACGACACCGACGAGATCGAGACCAAGCCGCGCGAGCGCTTCACCTACAACAGCATCAACCCGGCGCTCGGCATCGCGCACCGGCTCGGCGAGGCGGTGACGACGCCGACGATCTTCGCCAACGTCGCGCGCAACACCCGCGTGCCGACCGTCATCGAACTCGGTTGCGCCGACCCCGAGGAGCCCTGCCGCCTGCCGGCCGGCCTGCAGGCCGATCCCTTCCTCGAGCAGGTCAAGTCGACGACGATCGAGGCCGGACTGCGCTGGCCGTTCGCGCCGGGCAAGCGCTTCAGCATCGAGGCCTACCGCACGGTGAACAAGGACGACATCCTGTTCCGCAGCACCAGCGTGACCGGCCAGCTCGGCTACTTCGCCAACTTCCCGAAGACGCGCAACCAGGGCGTCGACACCGAACTGGCGGTGAGCGCAGGCGCTGTCGACTTCGGCATCGGCTACAGCTACCTCGAGGCCACCTACCAGGCCGACGGCGTGCTGCGCCAGGGCGAGCGCAACGTCACGATCACGCCGGGCACGCGCATCGCCGGCCTGCCGCGCCACACGCTCAAGCTGGCGCTCGACTGGCGCCTCGGCGGCGGCTTCAGCGTCGGTGCCGACACGCAGACGGTCGGCAGCCGCGGCGTCTCGGGCAACGAGGACGGCCTGCTCGAGGACGGCGCGACCGGCGACGAGGTGCGCACGCTCAAGATCCCGAGCTACACGCTGCTGAACCTGCGCGCGAGCTGGAAGCCCGGCAAGCAGTGGGAGTTCTACCTGAACGTCAACAACGTGACCGACAAGCGCTACGAGACCTTCGGCGCGCTGGCCGAAACGGTGTTCACGCCGACCGGCGCCTACGCCGGCGACGAGGCAGACGCGCTGTTCGTCGCGCCGGGCGCGCGGCGCTCGGTGTTCGCCGGACTGCGCTTCAAATTCTGACGAGTCCCTCGCGGCGGACGAGCGATCCGCCGCCCTCGCGCCCCGGCCGACGCTGCGTCGCCCGGGGCTTTTTCTCGCCCGCGCGGCCGTGACACACTGTGCATGCTTTGGCACAGCACGCCCCGTCGGCCCGTCCCGTGACGCGCTGCACCTCGGCAACACGGGATGGCGCCGGCGGGAACGCCGCTTGCTCCCTGCGTGTTTCCTGCCCCGGCGCCCCGCGACCCGTTCCCGATGCTCATGACCCCTCCGACCCCGCTGCGACCTGCGCTCGACCGTGCGGTCGGCGTGCATGCGCCGGGTCGCCTGCACCTGGGCTTCCTCGACCCCTCCGGCTCGCTGGGCCGGCGCTTCGGCAGCCTGGGTCTGGTGATCGACGGTGTCGAGACGGCGCTGACGCTGCGCGCTGCCGCACGCCAGCAGGTCGAGGTCGCGGTCCCCGATGCCGACGGCGCTGCCGCTGACGCCGACCGCGCCGCGAGCTACCTCGCCACGCTGCAGCGCGCGACCGGCTGCGACACGCCGCTGCAGTTGCGGCTGCTGTCGCTGCTGCCGGCGCATGCCGGCTTCGGCTCGGGCACGCAGCTCGCGCTGGCGGTCGGCCGGGCCTTCGCGCAGCTGCACGGTCTGGATCTCACGACGCGCCAGATCGCGCAACTGCTGGGCCGCGGCCTGCGCTCGGGCGTCGGCATCGCCGGCTTCGACCAGGGCGGCCTGCTGCTCGACGGCGGGCCGAGCGAGGACGGCCGTCCGGCGCCGCTGCTGTCGCGCGTCGAACTGCCGGCCGACTGGCGCGTGCTGCTGATCCTCGACCCGTTGCGCCAGGGCTTGAGCGGCGGCGACGAGAAGAGCGCGATCGCCGCGCTGCCGCGCTTTGCGCAGGCCGATGCCGCGGCGATCTGCCACGAGGTGCTGATGCGCGTGCTGCCCGGCGCAGCGACCGGCGACTTCGCGTCCTTCGCCGCCGGCGTCAGCCGCGTGCAGCAGCTGGTCGGCTCGCATTTCGCGCCGGCGCAGGCCGGCCGCGTCTACGCCAGCGCCGCGGTCGAGCGCGTCTGCGACTGGATCGCGCAGCAGGTCGAGACCGGCATCGGCCAGAGCTCCTGGGGCCCGACCGGCTTCGCGTTCCTGCCGTCGGCCGAGGCCGCCGAGGCACTGGCCGCCCGCGCCCGCGCGGCCGGCATCGTCGACCCGGCGCTGCGGCTTCAGGTCGCAGCGCCTCGCGCCACGGGGGCGCTGGTCACGAGCCAGCCCGCCCGCTGACGCCCTTCCCTTTCCCCTCCCCCGACCCGATGGAAGCCACCGCGATGGACCGCCCCTACATCCTCCACATGTTCACGCCGGGCAAGCAGATGAGCCCGTTCGACATCAATATGGCGGCCGACGCCGGCTACCAGATCCTGCCGACCTACAGCGAGGTGACGCTCGAGGGCGTGACCGGCCTGACGCAGGACGCGATCTTCTCGCGCGGGCCCAAGGGCGTGGCGCGCACCGGCATCTTCATCGGCGGGCGCGACGTGATGCTCGCGGCCGACATGCTGGACACGGCGCGCAAGGCGATGGTCAAGCCCTTCGTCGTGTCGGTGATGGCGGACCCGAGCGGGTCCTACACCACCGCCGCGGCGATGGTCGCCTGCGTCGAGGCGCAGCTGCGCAAGGTGCACGGCACCGACCTGGCCGGCAAGCGTGTCGTGATCCTCGGCGGCACCGGCACCGTGGGCCGCATCGCCGGCGTGCTGGCGCAGCAGCTCGGCGCCGAGGTGCGCCTGTCCAGCCGCCAGGGCGTCGAGGCCGCGCAGCACGCCGCCGACGAGACCAACGTGCGCTTCGGCAGCGCGATGAGCGGCGTGTCGGGCAAGGGCGTGGACGCGATCCGCGCGTCGATCGCCGACGCCGACGTGGTGCTGGGCACCGCCGCCGCCGGCGTGCAGGTGCTGAACGAGCAGGACCGCCTGTGCGCGACACGCATGCTGGTGGCGGCCGACGTGAATGCCGTGCCGCCCGAAGGCATCGCCGGGGTCGGCGTGATGGACAGCGGCAAGCTGCTTTCGGGCAGCAAGGCGGTGGGCATCGGCGCGCTGGCGATCGGCAACGTCAAGTACCAGACCCAGCACCGGCTGCTGGTGCGCATGCAGGAATCGGACAAGCCGATCTACCTGAGCTTCCCCGAGGCCCTGGCGGTCGCGCGCGAGGTGCTCTCCGAAAGCCCCTGAATGAGCGCGACGCTGGTCGTCGCCGGCCGCTCGGCGCGGTGGATGGCCGAGGCTGCCGCGCGCGACGGCTGCGAGGTGATCGCGCTCGACGTGTTCGGCGATGCCGACACGCGGCGCGCGGCACGGCGCTGGGTCGACGTCGGCGATGCCGCCTTGCGCATCGACGCGGCGCGCCTGCTGCCGGCCCTGGCCGAAGCGGCGCAGGACCGCGGCGTGATCGGCTGGATGGCCGGCAGCGACTTCGAGTGCGAACCCGCGCTGCTCGCGAGCGCCGCGGCGCAGTTGCCGTTGCTCGGCACGGCGCCCGACGCGGTGGCTCGCGTGCGCGATCCCGCCCGGTTCTTCGCGGCGCTGGACGCACTCGGCCTGCCGCATCCCGAGGTGGCCGACGCGCCCCCGGCCGATCCGCGCGGCTGGCTGCTCAAGGATGCACTTGGCACCGGCGGCTGGCACATCCGCCGCGCCGACGATCCGCACCCGGCCGATGCCGCGCGCCGGCCCTACTGGCAACGCGAGTCGGCGGGGCAGCCGATGTCGGCGCTCTTCATCGCGGCGGCCGACGGCGTGCAGCTCGTCGGCTTCAATGCGCTGATCGTGCGGCCGCTCGGTGTGCATCCGCATGTCTATCGAGGCGCGATCGGCCCGCTGCAGTTGCCCGTCAAGGTCGAGGCTCCGCTGCGCGACGCCATCGCCCGGCTGGCCGCGCGCTTCGCGCTGCGCGGCCTGGCCAGCCTCGACTTCCTGCTGGACGGCGAGCACTGGACGCTGCTCGAGATCAACCCCCGCGCCTCCGCCAGCATGGCGCTGTACGCCGAGCGGCCGCTGGTGCGCGCGCATCTCGCGGCCTGTCGCGGCGATGCGCCGGTCGCCGTCGAAGGCGCCGGCGGCCCGGGCACGACGCGTGGCCACGAGATCGTCTTCGCCCGCCAGGCCTTCCGCCTGAGCCCCGCGCAGGCCACGATGCTGGCCGAGGCCGGCGACTGCCACGACCTGCCGGCTGCCGGCACCGCCTTCGCCGCCGGCGACCCGGTGTGCAGCATCGGCGCGCTGGGGAACAATGCCGACGCGGTCCGTGCCGCGCTGGCGAGCCGGCGCCAGGCGCTGCGCGACACGCTGACTCCGAAACCCGTTTGAATGAACTGCGAGAGAGCGCCATGACCGAACCCACCGCCGCCCCGGCCTTCGCTTCCAGCACGCTCAGCGTCAACGCCGGCGTGCAGCCGCTGGTGCAGCGCCTGGTCGCCGAGGCCGACGCCCTGCGCGTCGCCGTCAGCCGCGACGCCAGCGGCGTGACGATCGTCGATGCCGGCATCGGCGTGGCCGGCAGCCTGGAGGCCGGCCGCCTGATCGGCGAGATCTGCATGGGCGGGCTGGGCCGCGTCGAGCTGGCCGCGCAAGGCGCGCCCGACTCCACCGCCGGCTGGCCGACCTGGCTGGAAGTGCGCAGCAGCCAGCCGGTGCTGGCCTGCCTGGCCAGCCAGTACGCCGGCTGGTCGCTGAGCGCGACCAAGGAAGAGGCTGGCGGCAAGAAGTTCTTCTCGCTCGGCTCGGGCCCGGCGCGCGCGCTGGCGCAGAAGGAGGACCTGTACAAGGAACTCGGCTACCGCGATCCGGTGGCGGCGGCGCAGCGCAGCGGCACGCTGGTGCTGGAGGTCGACCGCGTGCCGCCGCAGGTCGTGATCGACAAGGTGTTGCGCGACTGCGGCCTCGCGCCGCAGCAGCTGACGCTGATCCTCACGCCGACGCGCAGCCTCGCCGGCACGACGCAGGTGGTGGCGCGCGTGCTCGAGGTCGCGCTGCACAAGGCGCACGAGCTGCACTTCCCGCTGGCGGCGATCGTCGACGGCGTGGCCAGCGCACCGCTGCCCGCGCCCGGCGCCGACGGCCTCGATGCGATGGGCCGCACCAACGACGCCATCCTCTACGGTGGCCGCGTGCACCTGAGCGTGGACGCCGACGACGCGGCCGCGCGCACGCTGGCGCAGCAGCTGCCGTCGCTCAACTCGCGCGACTACGGCCGCGGCTTCGCCGACATCTTCAAGGCCGCCGAGTACGACTTCTACAAGATCGACGGCGCGCTCTTCGCACCCGCCGAGGTGTGGGTTTCGAGCCTGCAGTCCGGCAGGACCTGGCATGGCGGCAAGCTGAACCTGGAGCTGCTGCGCGGGCAGTGGCTGGGCGAGGCCTGATCAGCTGGCCGCGATGCGCGTCGCGATCTTCACCGACGAAACCGGCTGGCACACCCGCCAGCTGCAGGCCGCGTTGCGCGCGCGCGGCGCCGAGGGGCGCTGCGTCGATCTCGAGGATTGCCGCATCGACACCACGGCGGCCTGGCACGGCCTCGTGATCCCGGGCTTCGGCGACGCGCTGCCCGACGCCGCGATCGTGCGCGGCATCGCCGGCGGCAGCTTCGAGCAGGTGACCAAGCGCCTGGGCGTGCTGCACGCGCTGCGCGAACTCGGCGTCGCGGTCTACAACGACGCGCGCGCCATTGAGCGCAGCGTCGACAAGGCGATGACCAGCCTGCTGCTGCATGCGGCCGGCATCCCGACGCCGCCGACCTGGGCGATGGAGTCTGCGGCGCAGGCACAGCGCCTGGTCACGCGCGAGAGCGCGGCCGGCCGGGCGCTGGTGCTCAAGCCGCTGTTCGGCTCGCAGGGCAAGGGCCTGCAGCGCGTCGGCCGGGTCGACGGAGCGCACGTGCCGCTGCCCGACCTGAAGGACTACGGCGGCCTGGCCTACCTGCAGCGCTTCGTGCCTGCCGTGCCGGGGATCGCGACGCCCGGTTTCGACTGGCGCGTGCTGGTGATCGGCGGGCGCGCGGTGACGGCGATGCGGCGCATCGGCACGACGTGGATCCACAACGTCAAGCAGGGCGCGCGCGTCGAGCCGGCGGTGCTGGACGCGGCGCTGGCCGACCTGGCCGAGCGCGCCGCCGCGGCGCTGCAGATGGACTACGCCGGCATCGACCTGCTGCCCACGCCCGAAGGCCCGCAGGTGCTGGAGGTCAACGGCGTCGCAGCCTGGCAGGGCCTGCAGAAGGTGACGCGCTTCCCGATCGCGCGCGCGCTCGTCGACGACCTGCTCGACCGCAAGCTGGCCGCGGCGGCCGGCGCGCGGCGCGCATGAGCGCCGCGCAGGATCCGCGCACGCTGTTCCTGCGCGCCTGCGCGCTCGACGTCGGGGTGCGCAAGCCCGGCAACGTCAGCGCGGCCTCGCCGGGACACGGCATGGATGCGCGGCTCTTCCTCGACAGCGCCGACGCGGCGCGGCACGGGCTCTTCGCTCCCGGTGCCCGCGTCGGCATGCGCATCGAGGCGGCGGTCGAGGCCACGCTCGCCGTCGCCGGCTGCAACACCAACCTCGGCATCGTGCTGCTGTGCGCGCCGCTCGCGCTGGCCATCGAACGCTGCGCGGCACCCTGCACGGCCACGAGCTTGCGGCGCAGCCTGCGGGAGGTGCTGGACAGCCTGGACATCGAGGACGCGCGCGCCGCGTTCCGCGCCATCGCCGCCGCCCACCCCGGCGGCCTGGGTCGCGCCGAGCAGCAGGACGTGAACGCCGCACCGAGCGCGACCCTGCTCGAGGCGATGCGCCTCGCGGCCGACCGCGACCGCATCGCGCTGCAGTACGTCAGTGCCTGCGGCGACCTGTTCGGCCTCGGCCTGGCCTCGCTGGCCACGCATGCCCCTCGGCCGGGCCGGGTCGACGAGGCCGCGGTCCAGGCGCTCTACCTCGCTTTCCTGGGGCGCTTTCCGGATTCACACATTGTCCGCAAGTTCGGACCGCAGCAGGCACAGGCTGTCACCGACGAGGCCGCGCCCTGGCTGGCGCGCGCCGAGCGTGGCGAGCCGGTCGGCGCCGACCCCGCCTTCGCGGCCTGGGACGATCGCCTCAAGGCCCGCGGACTCAACCCCGGCAGCAGCGCCGACCTGACCGTGGCGACACTGTTCATTGCTGGCGCAGTCGGCGCTGCCGAACTACCGGTTCCCCCATGATTGCGCCGCTGGCATGGAACGTGTAAGTTCAGTGAAGTACTGGCAACGCGCCCAGTGCTTTCCCTTCCTCAGCAGAACTGCACACGGAGACTCACCATGGCAAAGATTGACCGGATGATGGTCGGCGAATCGCTCGTCGGCGACGGCAATGAAGTAGCTCACATCGACCTGATCATCGGCCCGCGCGGCAGCGCCGCCGAGACCGCGTTCGCCAATGCGCTGGTCAACAACAAGGATGGCTTCACCTCGCTGCTGGCGGTGGTGGCTCCCAACCTGCTGACCAAGCCGGCGACCGTGATGTTCAACAAGGTCACGATCAAGGGCGCCAAGCAGGCCGTCCAGATGTTCGGCCCGGCCCAGCGCGGCGTCGCGATGGCGGTCGCCGACTGCGTCGAGGACGGCACGATCCCGGCCGACGAGGCCGACAACCTCTTCGTCAGCGTCGGCGTGTTCATCCACTGGATGGCCGAAGACGACAAGAAGATCCAGGACTACAACTACCAGGCCGTCAAGGAGTCGATCAAGCGCGCCGTGTCCGGCTCGCCGACCGCCCGCGAAGTCGTGGCCAAGAAGGGCAGCGCTGCCCACCCGTTCGCCGCCAAGTAAGGCGCCGGCGGTGTCCGGCGTGCCGTAGCGCGCCGGCTTGCACACCGAAACGAGAAAGCCGACCGGTCACCCGGTCGGCTTTTTTGCATGGGCGCCGTTCAGCGCCCGGGGACCATGCCGGCGCCGATCAGCGAGAGCACGGTCGCGCCGCGCCCGCCCGGGGATTCGGCCGGACGCCGGCGCTCGATCGCCACGCCCACCGAATCGACATCGTCGAACTTCTTCGGCTTGACGACGACCACCCGCACCCAGTGCGCGCCGAACTCGCCGAGCAGGATCTCGGCGATCGTCTCGGCGAACGATTCCAGCAGCGTGAGCCGGTGTTCCTTCAGCAGCCGCTGCAGGCGTTCGCGCACCACGCCGTAGTCGATGGTGTCGCCGATCTGGTCGGTGTCACAGGCGCGGGGCCGCGGCACGCCGGCCGTCAGGTCGATGCGGATCGTCTGCGGGCGGTGCAGTTCGCTGTCGTGGATGCCGATCACCGTCTGGCCGGTGAAGCCCTCGATGAAGATCAGGTCCAGCGGCTGGGCGTCGCTGCCGGGCTCGGCCAGCGGCGGCTGGAGATGGGGACGATGGGCGATCAAGGGCGGCTCCGGGAATGCAGGTGTTGCCAGGCGTTGCAGCAGGGTCCGCGCCGGGCTGCAAGAGCCGGACCATGCCAGATTTTGGAACACTTGGGGGCTGTTCCCCGGGCTTCCACCCCCTTTAGCCCGACGAGATCGCCGCGCCAGAATCGAGACGGATTGACCCACAGGGGGACAGGCTGCGCGCGTCCGGCGTCGCGCCCCACCCTGGGGGCAACCCGGACCCGGCCCCATCGCGCCCGGTCCGCACAAGAAACAAGGGGACAGCATGAGCAGCACCAGCAACCGCCTTCCGGCGGGTGACCCCACTTCCCGCGGCACGGTCCAGCCGCTGCCGCCGCGCGGCCCGGTCTCGCTGCGCGAGGCCGGCCAGCACGCCCATCGCATCCTCGACGCGGTGCGCCTGCGCGCGACCGAGGACGACGACGTGATGGCGCGGTCCTGGACGCGCTGCCTGGAACAGCATCGCCTGCACCCGGACCGCCCGCGCCACCCGTCGGTGGTCATACCGGCCGAGCTGGCGCAGCGGCAGTCGCGCCTGGCCGACGTGATCGACTGCGCGCGCTACGAGATGGCGACGCTGTACCAGCAGCTGGCCGATACCGAGTCGGCCGTGGTACTGACCGACACCGATGGCGTGATCCTGCACATGGTCGCTTCGCCCGCGTTCGCCGAGGACGTGACGCCGCTCGGCTTTCATGTGGGCGCGGTGTGGAGCGAGGCCGAGGCCGGCACCAACGGCATGGGCACCTGCCTGGTCGCGGCCAGCCCCGTGGCCGTGCGGCGCGAGGACCACTTCTTCACCCAGCTGACCTCGCTGACCTGCTCGGCCGTGCCGGTGTTCGACCCGCAGGGCCAGATGACGGCCGTGCTGGACGTGACCAGCCGCTCGAGCCTGCAGCAGCAGCACTCGCTGGTGCTGCTGGGCATGACGGCGCAGATGATCGAGAACCGCCTGCTCGAACTTCGCCACCCCGAGGCCCACCTGCTGCACTTCCACAGCCGGCCCGAGTTCGTCTACACGCTGCACGAAGGCAAGCTCGCGCTCGACGAGGAAGGCCGCATCCTGGCCGGCAACCGCAGCGCGCTGTTCCAGCTGGGCCTGCGCTCGGTGGCCGAGCTGCGGGCGCGACGGCTCGACGAACTCTTCCACACGCGGCTCGACGACATCGTGCAGCGTTGCCAGCGCAGCGCCTTCCATCCGGTGGTGAGCTTCGGGGCGCAGGGCCAGAGCCGCTTCTTCGTGGTGGCGCGCCCGCCGGCGTCGGAGATCGAGGCGCACGAGCTGCGCGGCGGCGGCCTGGCAGGTCTGGCGCCGACGGCGCGCTCGCGCAGCCTGCCCTCGCGCGCCGAGCCGCGGCGCGACATGACGCCGACCCCGGGCACGGCGCGCAGCGTCGGCGAGCCGCGCCTGGCCGGCCCGCTGGACCAGGCCCGTCGCGCCATCGCCCGCGACATCCCGGTGCTGCTGCACGGCGAGACCGGCTCCGGCAAGGAGGTCTTCGCCCGCGCGCTGCATGCCGCCAGCCCCAAGGCGGCCGGCGCCTTCGTCGCGGTCAACTGCGCCAGCCTGCCCGAGACGCTGATCGAGGCCGAGCTGTTCGGCTACCGCGCCGGCGCCTTCACCGGCGCGCTGCGCAGCGGCCGGCGCGGCAAGGTGCTGGAAGCCGATCGCGGCACGCTCTTCCTCGACGAGATCGGCGACATGCCGCTGCCGCTGCAGGCGCGGCTGCTGCGCGTGCTCGACGAACGCCGGGTCACGCCGCTGGGCGCCGAGGAGACGGTCGAGGTCGACTTCCAGCTCGTCAGCGCCAGCCACCACCCGCTGGCGCAGATGGTGGCCGAGGGACGCTTCCGCGAGGACCTGTACTACCGCCTGTGC
Organism: uncultured Methylibium sp.; assembly: GCF_902826655.1. Classification (GTDB taxonomy): domain Bacteria; phylum Pseudomonadota; class Gammaproteobacteria; order Burkholderiales; family Burkholderiaceae_C; genus Methylibium. The sequence continues at coordinate 208,200 of NZ_CADEFR010000001.1, forward strand.
GGCTTCGAGGTGCAGCTGCCGCCGCTGCGCGAGCGCAGCGACAAGCGCGCGCTGATCGAGGACCTGCTGGCCCAGGAGTCCAGCGGCACGGCCCGCTTGTCGCCGCAGGCGCAGGCCGCGCTCGAGGCCCATCCCTGGCCCGGCAACGTGCGCCAGCTGCGCCACGTGCTGCGCACGGCGCTGGCGCTGGTCGGCGACGACGGGCTGATCGGCAGCGCCGAGCTGGTCTCGCTGCGCGCGGCGGGTCGCCCGACGACCCCGGCCGCCGCGGCCGATGCCACCAGCGCCGACAATGGCGAGGCTCCGGCCCTGCCGCCGATGAACCCGATCCAGGCCAAGGAGCGCGAGGTCCTGCTGCAGCTGCTCGAGGACCACCGTTGGAACGTGAGCAATGTCGCCAAGGCGCTCGATGTCAGCCGCAACACCCTCTACCGCAAGCTCCACAAGCTGCACATCGCCCTCTCCCACGCTTGACCGCCCCGTTGCGGCTTCGCCGCTCCCCCCAGGGGGCGCCGCTGGCGGCCCGGCGGAGCCGGATCCGCGGCGGCCGCTGGTGGGGGACGAAGCCCGTCGGTGGGCGGCCGACTATGGCGACGAGCACGCGCCGGCCAGCGAGGACGCGCCGGGCTCGCGCTTCGCCTGGTGCGTGACCGGCTCGGGGCACTACCTCGAGGAGTCGATGGCGCTGGCGCAGCGGCTGCCGCAGGTCGACCTGTTCCTGTCGGCCGCGGCCGACGAGGTGCTGCCGCTGTACGGCATGCGGCTCGAGTGGCTGCGCGAGCGCTTCCGCGTGTTCCGCGACAAGAGCGCCAGCTCGGTGCCGGTCGGGCGTCTTTACGCCGAGGCCTATCACACGGTGGTCATTGCGCCGGCCACCAGCAACACCGTCGCCAAGTGCGCCTACGGGTTGAGCGACACGCTGCCGACCAACCTGTTCGCGCAGGCCGGCAAGCTGGGCGTGCCCAGCCTGGTGTTCGCCTGCGACACCGAGCCGGTGGTCGTGACCAAGGCGCCGCGCAGCCACGCCACCGAGTGGCTGACGCTGCGCCCGCGGCGCATCGAGCTCGACAACGTCGAGCGCCTGCGCGCGATCGACTTCTGCACGGTGCTGACCTCGCCGGCCGAACTGGAGGCCGCGCTCGACGCGCGCCTGCAGACGCTGAAGCTCGCATGGAACGCATCGTCTTCCTGACCGGCCGGCTCGCGCAGGCCAACCTGGAGCGCGTGCTCGCGAGCATCCAGCCGCCCGCCTTCGCCTACGAGGTGCGCGAGATCGGCCTGCAGGTCGCCGCGCTGATGACGGCCGACATGATCCGGCGGCGCGTGGCCCCGCCCGTGGCGGCGGATCGCATCATCGTCCCCGGCCGCTGCCGCGGCGACGTCGAAGGCCTGCGCGATCACTTCGGCCTCCCGGTGCAGCGCGGCCCCGAGGAGCTGAAGGACCTGCCGCGCTTCTTCGACCGGGAGGCCGCACCGATCGCGCTCGACGAGTACCGCGTCGCGATCTTCGCCGAGATCGTCGACGCGCCGCGGCTCAGCGTCGAGCAGGTCGTCGAGCGCGCGCGCGCCTACGCCGCCGACGGCGCCAACGTCATCGACATCGGCTGCCTGCCGGCCACGCCCTTCCCGCATCTGGAAGATTGCGTGAAGGCGGTCAAGGCCGCCGGGCTGGAGGTCAGCGTCGACTCGATGCTGACCGACGAGCTGCTGCGCGGCGGTCGCGCCGGCGCCGACTACCTGCTGAGCCTCAAGGCCAGCACGCTGTGGGTCGCCGACGAGGTCGAGGCGGTGCCGGTGCTGATCGCCGAGGACCAGTCGGACATGGCGACGCTGTACACCGCCATCGAGGCGATGGAAGCGCGCGGCAAGCCCTACCTCGCCGACCCCATCCTCGACCCCATCCCCTTCGGCTTCACGAGCTCGATCGTGCGCTACCACGCGCTGCGCGCGCGCTTCCCGGAGGCGCCGATCATGATGGGCATCGGCAACGTCACCGAGCTGACCGAGGCCGACACCAGCGGCATCAACGCGCTGCTGTTCGGCCTGTGCGCCGAGCTCGACGTGGCCGCGGTGCTGACCACCGAGGTCAGCCGCCATGCGCGGCGCGCGGTCGCCGAGGCCGACGTCGCGCGCCGCGTGATGCACGCCGCCGCCCGCCACAACCAGCTGCCCAAGGGACTGAGCGACGCGCTGATGACCGCGCACGACAAGCGCCCCTTCCCCGACACGCCCGAGGAGATCGCGGCCACCGCGCTTCAGGTCAAGGACCCGAACTTCCGGGTGCAGGTCGCGGCCGACGGCCTGCATGTCTACAACCGCGACGGCGTGCGGCGCGCGCAGGACGCCTTCGCGCTGTGGCCGCAGCTCGGTCTGGAGGACGACGCGGCGCACGCCTTCTACATGGGCGTCGAGCTGGCGCGCGCCGAGATCGCCTTCAAGCTGGGCAAGCGCTATGTGCAGGACCAGCCGCTGGACTGGGGCGTGGCGGTGCGGCGCGAGCGTGAAGACACCGACGGCTGGTGCGCCCCCGGCAGCACGCTGACCCACAAGAAGGCCTCATGAACGACCAGATCTTCGAGGCGGTGATCATCACCGTCGATGCCGACGGGACGGCGCACGTCGCACCCTTCGGCGTGCGCTATCGCGGCGCGCAGGTCGTGCTCATGCCCTTCAAGCCCAGCGCGACGCTCGACAACATCCGCGCCACCGGCCATGCCGTGCTGAACCTGACGACCGACACGCGCGTGTTCGCCAGCAGCGTGTGCGCACGCTGGCTCGGCGCGGCGCCCTTCGGCACGCCGCCGCTCGTTCCGACGAACCGCCTCCCCGGCCTGCGCCTGGCCGGCGCGCTGGCCCACAGCGAGCTCGAACTCGTCGCCGACGACGCGCATGCCGAACGGCCGACGCTGACCCTGGCGCGCGCGCTCGACGTGACGCACGCGCCCTTCCCCGGCTTCAACCGCGCGCAGGCCGCGGTGGTCGAGGGCGCCGTGCTGGTGAGCCGCCTGCACATGCTGCCGGCCGACAAGGTCGATGGCGAGATGGCCTACCTGCAGATCGCGATCGACAAGACCGCCGGTCCCGACGAGCGCGAAGCCTGGGGCTGGCTGCAGCAGGCGGTCAGGCAGCATCGCGAGGGCGCGGCGCGATGAAGCTGCTGGTCAGCGTGCGCGATGTCGACGAGGCCCTGGCCGCCGCGTCGGCCGGCGCGGACTTCATCGACCTGAAGGAGCCACGCGCGGGCGCGCTCGGCGCCCTGCCGCCGGCGACGATCCGCGCCGTGGTGGCGGCGCTGCGGCGGCGCCATCCGGGACGGCCGGTCAGCGCGACCGTCGGCGACTTCGCGCCTCACGAGGTGGACGCGGTCCTGGAGCGTGTCGACCTCACGGCGGCCTGCGGCGTCGACTACGTGAAGGTCGGTGTCGCGCCCGGCGCGCACGCACTGCTGGCCCGGCTTGCGCTGCGACGCGAGGCCATCGTCCCGGTGTTCATCACCGACGCGGGGGTCGACGCCGCGCTGATCTCGGCCGCGTGCGAAGGCCCGTTCCCGGCGCTGATGCTCGACACCGCCGACAAGCTGCAGGGCAGCCTGCTCGAGCGCCTCGACGACGCGCCCTTGCGGCGCTTCGTCGAGCAGGTCCGCCGTCACGGCAAGCTGTCGGGGCTGGCCGGTGCGCTGCGCGCCGCCGACCTGCCGCGGCTGCAGGCGCTGGCACCGGACTTCGCCGGCTTTCGCAGCGCCGTCTGCGACGGGGCACGGACCGGCGCCCTGGACGCGGCACGCGTCGAGCGGCTCGCCGCGGCGCTGACGTGGCCGGCGAACGAGGCTGCGCCGGCCTGAGCCCGGCCGCTCAGCGCGCGCCGACCGCGCGCAGCCCGGCCTGGCGAACGCGATCGACCTCGGCCGCGGTCCAGGTCGCCTCCTGGCGGCCGCGCTCCAGCAGCCCGAGGCGCCGGGCCTCGTCGACCTCGGCGCGCAGTTGCTCGCAGGGCGTGCAGGTCACGGCCGGCAGGGCGCGGGCCATCGCCACGCGCGGCGCCGGCAGCGCCATGCCGAGCTCCATCTCGGCCGCGCTCGGCGCGGCGTGAGCCGCCGCGGCGGCCAGCAGGCCGGCGGCCGCAAGAAGAAGGCGTCGGGTCGTCGTCATCGTGATCTCCTGGTGGTGTCGGAAAGTCGACGCCGTGAAATCTAGGCAGGCCACCGCACAAGGCCCCGACGCGCGGATGACGGTTCCGTAATCCCTGCCGCCGCCGCGTCGGCGGACAATCGGCACGAGTCCCACCGACCCTGCCATGGCACGACTGCTGATCATCGAGGACGAGGCCAAGGCCGCCGACTACCTGCAGCGCGGGCTGACCGAGAACGGCCACGTGGTCGACGTCGCGCGCGACGGCATCGAGGGCCGCCACCTGGCGAGCGAGGGCCGCTACGAACTGGTGCTGCTGGACGTGATGCTGCCGGGGCTCGACGGCTTCGAGGTGCTGAAGGCGATCCGCGCCCGCGGCCAGCTGCCGGTGCTGATGCTGACGGCGCGCGAGCGCGTCGAGGACCGCGTGCGCGGCCTGCAGGACGGTGCCGACGACTACCTGGTCAAGCCCTTCGCCTTCTCGGAGCTGCTGGCGCGGGTCGGCGCGCTGCTGCGGCGCAGTGCCGGTCCCGCCGCCGGGCCGCCGACCTCGTGGCGGCTGGCCGACCTGGAGCTCGACCTCGAACGCCGCCGCGTGCAGCGCGCCGGCAAGCGCATCGAGCTCAGCGCCAAGGAGTTCCAGCTGCTGACGCTGCTGCTGCGGCGGCGCGGCCAGATCCTGTCGCGCACGACGCTGGCCGAGCAGGTCTGGAACATGAACTTCGACTCGGGCACCAACCTGGTCGAGGTCGCGGTGCGCCGGCTGCGCGCCAAGCTCGACGACCCCTTCATGCCCAAGCTGCTGCACACGGTGCGCGGCATGGGCTACGTGCTCGAGGATCGCAGCGCATGAAGCCGCTCGACCGCAGCACCTGCCCGTACTCGATCGGGCGACGGCTCTCCTGGAAGCTCGCCGGGCTGGCGGCCGTGGGGCTGTCGCTGCTGGGCCTGCTGGTCTTCTTCGCGGTGCGCATGCAGGTCGCGCAGGCCCAGCAGCACCTGATGGACCTGCGCGTGCAGAAGGTGCTGGACATCGCCCGCAAGGCCGCCGCCGACGGCGCCGATCCGGCCGAGCGCGCCGCCGCCTACGCGATGCGCCGCAGCGGCACGCGCCTGGAGATCACCGATGCGCGCGGCGCCCGGGTCTACCGCGACCCGGACCAGCCGCCCTTCGTGCTGTCGCCGCACGTGGTCGAGCGTCGCTTCGAGGCCCGACTCGGCACGGCGCTGCCCGAGCCGCTGCGCTTTCACCTAGTGGTCGACGCGCACGACGACGCCGAGCTGCTGCACCGGCTGGGACTGATCCTCGCGGTGGTCGTGCCGGTCGGTACGCTGGCGATCGGCGTCGCGGCGCTGGTCACGGTGCGCCGCGGCCTGGCGCCCCTGCGCGAGCTGGCGCGCCAGACGCGCGAGATCCAGCCCGACCAGCTGGGCAGCCGCCTCGTGCTGGCGCCGCCGGTCGAGGAGCTGCAGCCCTGGGTCGACCAGTTCAACGCCATGCTCGAGCGGCTGGAGCGCGCCTACCTGCAGCTGGAGAACTTCAACGCCGACGTCGCGCACGAGCTGCGCACGCCGCTGGCCAACCTGATCGGCCAGACCGAGGTCTCGCTGTCGCGCGAGCGGGCGGCCTCCGACATGCGCGAGACGCTGCAGTCCAACCTCGAGGAGCTGCAGCGCCTGTCGACGCTGGTGCACGACATGCTGTTCCTGTCGCGCGCCGACCGCGGCGTCGGCGCGCGCCGCGGCGCGACGCGCAGCCTGGCCACGCTGCTGTCCGAGGTGGCCGAGTTCCACGAGGCCGCGCTCGACGAGCGCGGCCTGCGCGTGCAGGTCGACGGCGATGCGCAGGTCGCGGTGGACGAGGGCCTGGTCAAGCGCGCGGTGTCCAACCTGCTGGACAACGCGACGCGCTTCGCCGAGGCCGGCTCGACGCTGAAGATCGTGATCGAGAGCCCCGAGCCCGCGGCCGCGGTGCGGATCACGGTCGAGAACCGCGGCGCGGCGATCGCCCCCGAGCACCTGCCGCGGCTCTTCGACCGCTTCTTCCGCGTCGACTCGTCGCGACCCGACGGCGGTTCGCACCACGGCCTGGGCCTGGCGATCGTCGCGGCGATCGCGCGCATGCACGAGGGCCGCACGCAGGCGACGTCGAGCGAGGGGCTGACGCGCATCGGCTTCGAGCTCGCGCCGCAGGCGCCGCGCACGCGACCGCCGGTGCACGAGCCGCCGGGCACGGCCGATGCGCCCGGCCACCGCGGCGCGGCCGGTGCCGCGCAGGCCGCCTAGGACGGTCTAGGCGCTTCGACGGTCGGACTCCCCGCGCTCCGCCCCGGTGCCTGCCGAGCCCTCGCGCAGCGCCAGCCAGGCGATCACCCCCGACCCCAGGTCGACCAGAGCGTGCAGCACGATCGCCGGCCAGAGCGAGCCGAGGATCGCCACGACCAGCGTGAACAAGGCGCCGACGACTCCGGTGCGAAGCACACCGCTCCATCCCTGGTAGGCATGCGCGACCGCGAAGAACGGCAGGGACAGCGCCGCGGCGCCCCACCAGCCCAGCCACGGCGCGAAGACCCAGACGAAGTAGCCGCGATACAGGAACTCCTCGCAGAACCCTGCGGTCAGCGACAGCCCACCGAACCAGTGCAGCTCCGTCCGCGTGTGCGGCAACACGGCGGCGAGCCCGCCGAGCTGCTGCCGCACGCTCGCCCTGGCGTCGGCGCTGCGGACCAGCGCCGCGACCGCATAGGCGTAGTACGCGGCCGGCAGCAGGCACAAGGCGACCGCGGCCCACCAGCGCCAGCCCTCGGGCAGCACGAAGCCGAGCGACGCCCAGGACCGGTCGTTCGCCATCCACAGCGCCGCCCCGACGGCGACCAGCGGCCAGGCGCCGGCGATGACCAGCCTCCAGAGCCGCCGGCGGGCCTGCGCCGGGTCGGCCCGTGACTGGCGTCGGAACGCCGGCCAGAACACGAGGTAGTCCCAGGCCGGCAGGACGACGGCGAACAGCGCCACATAGAGCAGATCGGGGAGCGTCGGCATGAAGACTCCGCATTCACTGTAGCCGCGCGCCGCAGGGCGCAGGCGGCTCCGATGCCCTCGGCAGGCCCTAGGCGGCGTACGGCCGGCAGCTCAGCGTGTCGTCGAGCAGCCGCGCGCGGGCTCGCGCCAGCTCGGCCTTGTGCAGCACCTCGATCGGGAAGGCGGCGCTGCGCGCCCGGGCCGCGAACTCGGTGTCCAGCACACCGGCCTCGCCCAGCTGGTCGAGCGACAGCGCCGGGTCGATGGCGCAGGACTTGACGACGATCAGGCGCTCGGCGTGCACGCGCTGCGCGAGCCACAGCGCCAGGCTGTCGGAGCTGACGCCCCAGTGCGTCAGCTCGCCGGCCTGCTGACGCAGCAGGTCCAGCGGCACCCACAGCGCCGGCTGGCCGCGGTGCAGGGCCTGGCGGATCTGCGCCTCGTCGGCAGCCGGCTGCAGCGCCGGGCAGAGTCCGCGCATCAGCATCGCCGTCTGCGCCATGCCCAGCACCGCCATGTTGTGGCCGGCCAGGTCGTCGACGCGCCACCAGGCCTGCGCCTCGCGCGCCTGGTCGGCGAAGGCACCGCCGCCGGGCACGACGATCACGCGCCCGCCGCCCAGCTCGGCCAGCAGGTCCAGCCAGGGCCGCAGCAGCGGATCGCGCGACAGGCTGCCGCCGAGCTTGACGACCCACATCAGACGCCTGCCTTCGGCAAGAGCAGCCCGACCGCGACGCTGGGCGCCGCGACCTGGGCCCAGCGCAACAGCTCGTCGCCGCGGTCGGCCGCGCCGCGGTCCAGCGCCAGCGACGCGAAGCTGAGGCAGGGCCGGTCCAGGGCGGCCGCCAGTTCGGACGCGAGGAAGCCGCCGCAGCCGGCGCTGACGACGGGCGCATCGGGCGACAGGCCGGCGGCGGCGATCACGCGTTCGAGCTGGCCGCACAGCTCGGTCAGCTGGGCGGTGCGCCAGGCGTGCGCGAAATCCAGCCACGCGTCGTCGGACGCATCGCGCGCGTCCAGGCCGATCATGCGGGCCAGCCGGCGTCGCGTGGCCGCGGCGTCCTTGGCGCCGTCGTCGGCGGCCGGGTGCTGGTCGTGCGCGGGATCGAGCTCGCCGGTCAGGCGGTAGACGTCGGCCGTGGTGGCGAAGAACTCGTTCATCACGTTGTAGCGCTGCTCGCCGAAGGCGATGCGCGGCGCCAGCGCGCACAGCGGCGTGCGCACCACGCCCTGGTAGACGAGCTCGCCGCTGGCCAGCCGCGCCGCGTCGCTGCGGCCGCGCGCCTGCACGGTACCGCCGCGCAGGGCGATCAGGTCGGTGGTGGTGCTGCCGACATCGACCAGCACGCCCTCGTCGATGCCGCGCGCCGCCAGCTCGGCGGTGGCCCGCCAGTTGGCCGAGGCGATGGCCTCCCAGCCCTGCGCGACCTCATCGCCCGGTGCGCACCAGCCGCGCTCGCCGGCATAGAAGGCCAGCGGGCCCTGCAACGAGGCCTCCAGCGCGTCGGCCAGTGCCAGCACGCCGGCCTCGCGGTGCTCGAACAGGTCGACCATCTCGCCGGTCATCGTGATCGCATGCGAGGCGCCGGCGCTCGCCGGCCAGCGCTCGCGCGCGGCCGCCAGCACGATCTCCAGCCGGTCCAGGCCCTGCCACAGCGGGCAGGGCCACTGGGCGACGTCGCGCACGACGCCGCGCTCGACCAGGCTGGCCTTGACGTGCGCGCCGCCGATGTCCCAGCCGATGACGGTAGATTCAGACATCAATGCCGCTCCACGCCCGGCGCGACGCACGAACCGGCCTACCGCGCGGCCGCCGCGGAGCCGGCTCCGCCGGTCCGCCAGCGGCGCCCCCTCGAGAGGGAGCGGCGCAGCCGCAACGGGGGTGGTGGTCATCAGGCGGCGGCATCGGCGACCTCGTCGTGCAGCGCCAGCACCTCGGCGGCGATCGACCGGCCGAGCGCCGCCGACAGGCCGACGAAGGAACAGGTCAGCCGCGGGTTCACCTCGATCGCCACCGGGCCGCGCACCGGGTGCCAGACCAGGTCGACGCCGACGTAGCCGCGCAGCCCGGGGATCGCCTGCGCGACCGCGCGTGCCAGCGCAGCCAGCGGCGCGGCGAGCACGTCGCCGCGGCCGATGCAGGCGACGCGCACGCCTTCGTCGCGCAGCACGCCGGTGGCATCGACGGCGATGCGCTGGCGGTTGATGGCCAGCAGCTCGGCGTCGCCGTCGCGGCACAGCAGCGACAGGCTCAGGGCCTCGCCCTCGACCCAGGGCTCCAGCGTGGCCGGCAGGCCGCGCGCCTGGCGCTGCTGCAGGTCGGCCTCGGCGGCGGCGCGGCTCGCATGGCGGCGCGTGTCCAGCGTGCCGGCACCGTCGTCGGGCTTCACGACCCAGGCGTCGGCCGCTGCCTCGAAGGCCAGCGGCGTGGCGAGCCCCTGCGCCGCCAGCCGCGCCAGCGTGGCGCTCTTGGACGCGCCGATGCGGATCGCCTCGAGCCCGCAGCCGACCCAGCGCGCGGGGTCGACCAGCATCGCCATGCGTTCGAGCACGCCGCCGCTCTCGGGCGCGACGACCCAGACGCGATCGTGGCGCGGCGCCTCGCGCCGCACGAAGTCGAGGGCCGACTCGCCCGCGCGCGGGCGCAGTGCACTGCCGAAGGGCGCCGGCGCGACGCCCGCGGCACAGCCGTAGGCGACCCCCAGGCCGGGCCGCAGGGCCAGCTCGTTGACCAGCGCGTCGCGCATCGCCCGGCCCGCGTCCTGCAGTTCGCGATCGGCGTCGGCGCCCTGCCCGGCACCGCTGAGATACTCGTAGACGAAGATCCTGCTGGCTGTCATCCGATGCACATCGTTCCGGTCATCGACCTTCTGGAAGGCCGGGTGGTCCGCGCCGTTCGCGGCGAGCGGCAGCGTTACCGACCCGTCGTGTCGACCCTGTGCCACAGCGCTGCACCGCCCGCCGTGGCCCAGGCCCTATGCGAACACTGTGCCACCGACACGCTGTACGTCGCCGACCTGGACGCCCTGCAGGGCCGGCCGGTGCAGGTCGGCGCCCTGGCCGCGCTGCTGCAGGCACAGCCGGCGCTGCAGCTGTGGCTCGATGCCGGCTTCGCGGCCCGCACCGACTTCGAGGCGCTGCGGCAGGCGCTGGAGCCCGGGGCGGCCCGCGTAATCCCTGTGTATGCCAGCGAGTCGCTGCGCTCCGCCGACGAACTGCTGCGCTGTTTCGCAACACCGGCGCAGGGCCTGCTGTCGCTGGACCGCCGCGGCGGCCTGCCGCTCGACCGCGCCGGCGTCTGGGCCACGCCGGACCGCTGGCCGCAACGGCTGATCGTCATGACGCTGGACCGCGTCGGCAGCGCCGAAGGCCCGGATCTCGACGCGCTGGCCGCCGTGCGCGAGCGCGCGCCGCAGGCCCGCCTGGTCGGCGCCGGCGGCGTGCGCGATGCGGCCGACCTGCGGGCCGCGTCGGCGGCCGGGGCCGAGGCCTGGCTGGTGGCATCGGCGCTGCACGACGGGCGGCTGGACCGCGCGGCCCTGCGCGAGCTCGCGACACAGTGTGCCGGCGGGGAGGCGGCCGATCCGGCCGCGGCGACACAGTGTCGCGTCATCGTCTGAGGGTCGATGCGATGCGCGCCGCGTCGGCACGGCTGTGCAGAATAGGGCACGCGCTTTGCAGCACACTGCACGGATGAGCCCGACGCCGAGCGCCGCCACCCCCTGGACCTGTCCGTTCTGCCCGCTGCTGTGCGATGGCTACGCGCTGGCCCAGGGGCCCGACGGCCTGGCCCTCGTCGGCAGCGACTGCCCGCGCGCTGCCGCATCGCTGGCGCGCTGCGCCAGCGCGACCGTCACGCCGACGATCGACGGGCAGCCGGCCTCCGCGGACGCTGCCCTCGACGCTGCCGCGCGCCTGCTGGCCGCCGCGCGCCAACCGCTGTTCGGCGGCCTGGGCACCGACGTCGATGGCGCCCGCGCGCTGTATCCGCTGGCCTGTGCCACCGGCGCCATCAGCGATGCGGCCGGTGGCGAGGCGCTGCTGCACACGCTGCGCGCACTGCAGGACCGCGGCCAGTTCACGACGACGCTGGCCGAGGTGCGCAACCGCGCCGACCTCATCGTCTGCATCGGCGAGTCGCCGCGCGAGAACCTGCCGGAGATCTGGCGTCGCCTCGGCGTGGGCCGCGGTGACGATGAGCGCCTGGTCGCGCAGCGCGAGATCGTCTTCATTGGCGCGCCGGCCGATCCGGTGCTGGCCGGCCGGGCGGGCATCGACGCGAGCAGCGTGCCGCTGCAAGGCGACCTGTTCGACACGGTCGCGTTGCTGGCGGCCTGCATCGCGCAGCGGCGCGTCGCGGCGCCGCCGGCGATCGCCGCGCTGGCCGAGCGCCTGCGCGCGGCGCGCTACGCGGTGCTGATGTTCGAGTCCAAGCGCCTGCCTGCGCAGGGCACGCTGATCGTCGAGGCGCTGAACCAGGCCGTCGCGACGCTGAACCGCAGCACGCGCGCCGCGCTGCTGCCGCTGGGCGGCGGCGACGGCGCGTCCAGCGTCAACCAGACCTGGACCTGGCTGTCGGGCCTGCCGCTGCGCAGCCGCGCCGGGCCGCTGGGCCTGGAGCACGAACCGCTGCGCTACGGCGCGCAGGCGCTGATCGACGACGGCGCGGTCGACGCGCTGCTGTGGGTCGCCAGCTTCGGCACCGAGCCGCCGTGCCCGCCGGGCGCGCTGCCGACCGTGGTGCTCGGCGGCCCGGGTGTCGCGGCGCCGGCACGCGGCGTGTTCATCCCGGTCGCGACGCCGGGCCTCGGCGGCAGCGGCCACCTGTTCCGCACCGACAGCTCGGTCGTGCTGCCGCTCGAGCCGGTGCGTGACGACGGCCTGCCCGGTGTGGCCGATGTGGCCAAGGCGCTGACGGCGCGCGTGAGGGCGCTCAAGACATGAGCAGCATCCGCATCCGCAACGGGCGCGTCATCGACCCGCAACACGGCATCGACGCCGTACGCGACCTCGGCCTCCGCGACGGTCGCATCGTCGAGATCCATCCGCAGGAGGCCGTCGGCGAGGAGATCGACGCCGCCGGCTGCGTCGTGATGGCCGGCGGCATCGACCTGCACAGCCACATCGGCGGCGGCAAGATCAACCTCGCGCGCATGCTGCTGCCCGAGGACCACCGCCTCAACCGCGACCCGATCGCGCTGCCGATCAATCCGCTGGAACTCGCTTCTTGCGGCCACTGCGCGCCCGGCACGCTGGCCACCGGCTACCGCTACGCCGAGATGGGCTACACGGCCGCCTTCGAGCCGGCGATGCTGGCCGCCAACGCGCGCCACGCCCATATGGAGATGGGCGACACGCCCATCCTCGACCACGGCGCCTACGTGATGCTCGGCAACGACGAGCTGATGCTCCAGCTGATCGCCGAAGGCAAGGACTTCGAGACGATCCGCGACTATGTCGGCTGGACCATCAACGCCTCCAAGGCGCTGGGCGTGAAGGTCGTCAACCCCGGCGGCATCTCGGCCTTCAAGTTCAACCAGCGCAAGCTCGACGTCGACGAGCAGCACGCGCACTGGCAGGTGACGCCGCGGCAGATCGTGCACACGCTGGCGCGCGCGCTGCAGGAACTGGGCGTGCCGCACCCGCTGCACATCCACGGCAGCAACCTCGGCGTGGCCGGCAACA
>NZ_CADEFR010000002.1 GCF_902826655.1 uncultured Methylibium sp.
GGCCCATCGCGTTCATCGTGTGGTGGCTCTTGTGGCAATGGAAGGCCCAGTCGCCTTCTTCGTCGGCCAGGAAGTCGAATTGCCGCATCTGCCCCACCGCGATGTCGGCCGTCACTTCGTACTGGCGCGTGCTCTTCGGTGTCGGCCCGCCATCGGTGCCGGTGATGAGGAACTCGTGCCCGTGCAGGTGGATCGGGTGGTTGGTCATCGTCAGGTTGCCCACGCGGATGCGCACCTTGTCCATGTGCCGCACCACCAGCGGGTCGATACCAGGAAAGATGCGGCTGTTGAAGGTCCACAGGTTGAAGTCCAGCATCGTCATGATCTTGGGCGTGTAGCTGCCGGGATCGATGTCGTAGGCGTTGAGAAGGAAGCAGAAGTCGCGGTCCACCTCGTCGATCAGCGGGTGCTTCTGTTTCGGGTGCGTGATCCAGAAGCCCATCATCCCCATCGCCATCTGCACCATCTCGTCGGCGTGCGGGTGGTACATGAAGGTGCCGGGCCGGCGCGCGACGAACTCGTAGACGTAGGTCTTGCCGGGCGGGATGCCGGGCTGGTTCAGCCCGGTCACGCCGTCCATGCCATTGGGCAGGCGCTGGCCGTGCCAGTGGATGCTGGTCAGTTCGCCCAGCTTGTTGGTGACGAAGATGCGCACGCGGTCGCCTTCCACCACCTCGATCGTCGGCCCCGGGCTCTGGCCGTTGTAGCCCCACAGGTGGGCCTTGAAGCCGGCCGTCATCTCGCGCACCACGGGCTCGGCGACGAGGTGGAATTCCTTGACGCCGTTGTTCATGCGCCAGGGCAGCGTCCAGCCGTTGAGCGTGACGACCGGGTTGTAGGGGCGGCCGGTGTTTGGCACCAGCGGCGGCATCGTGTCGGGCTTGGTCTGCATCACCGGCTCGGGCAGCGCGGCCATCGCGACCTTGCTGACCGCAGCGGCGCTGACCGCCGCGGTGACCGCGCCGGCACCGCCGAGGAAATTGCGTCGGGAAACCATGGGTGTGTCCTTTTTGATGTTCAGTGGCCGCCGCCGGCATCGCCGGCTGACATACCCGCGCCGGCTGCCATGGCCGCGCCCGACAGCTGGGGTTGGCCGATCAGGGCCATCTCGAGGTCGGCCTGGGCCAGCCAGAAGTCGCGCAGCGACTCGATGTAGGCGTTGACGCTGGCGATCTGCGAGCGCGCATCCGCGAGCAGCTCGAACACACCGATCAGCATGCCGTTGTAGCGCAGCACGTTCTCCTCGGCGATGCGCTGGCGCAGCGGGACGATCTCGTCGCGGTTGTGGCGCGCGATGTCCCAGCTGCTGCGGTAGGCGCCGTAGGCCTCGCGCACTTCCGAGCGGGCATTGACCGCGGTCTCTGCGGCGCGGTTCAGCGCCTGCATATAGACCGCCTCGGCGCGCGCGACGCGCGCGCCACCCCAGTCGAACAGCGGCAGTTCGAGCGACAAGTCCCAACCCGTTTGCGTTGGGACCTCGTTGGAGCTGTTGCGGACCCAGCCCAGCTCCAGCACGTTGACGAAGCGCGTCGTCTTCGTCAGGCCGAGATTCCTGGCCGTTTGCTCGGCTGCGAGCTTCGCCCCCTGTACGTCCAGCCGCTGGGCCAGGGCCACGCGCTCGATGTCGGGCTGGTCCTTCGGTGCCTCGGGCAGATCGGGGAGCCGTTCAGGCAGCTGGAAGCGTGTCTGCGCGCCCCACAGTCCCATCAGTCGCGTGAGCTTCTCCCGCGACGCCAGCGCGGCGCGTTCGGCACGCGCCAGGTTCTGCGTCGCGTCGGCGTAGAAGCCCTGCTCGCGCATGCGCTGCAGCTTGTTGAAGTTGCCGACCTCTGCCATGCGACGCGCCAGCTCGGCACTGGCCTCGGCGGCCTGCTGCACCTGGCGCATGTAGCGCACCGTCTCCTCGGCCGCGACCGCAGTGAAGTAGGCCTTGCGGGCTTCGGCGGCGAGCGACAGCAGCTGCACCGAGACCGCGCCGCGGGTCTGCGCGTAGCGCCGCTCCTCAACCTGGCGGATCAGCGGCATCGCCAGCAGGCGCGCGAGATTGAGGTGGTAGCCGCGCTCGAGCTCGACCTCGTCGCCGCGCTTCAGGCGCCCGAAGCTGAAGCCCGGGTTCGGTAGGCGGCTGGCCTGCACCAGCTCGGCCTCGCCGATGCCCAGCTCGAAGAACCGGGCCTGCAGCCCCTTGTTGTTGAGCAGCGCGACCTGCACCGCGTCGTCGACCGTCAGCGGCTTGGCCAGCAGCTCGCCCACGCGGGCATCGATGCGGTCCTGGTCATCGGCGCTTCGGGCCCAGCGGACCTCCTTGCCGAGCCGCTCGCTGGCGGTCTGCTGCACCGGACCGAAGCCGCCGTCGGGGCTGAAGCTGGCGCAGCCGGCCAGCACCAGCACCGACATCGCGGCGGCGGCGGGCAGTCGAAGGCGACCGAGACCCGGGTGCCGGGTGTCTGCCATGAGATCTGTGTGCATGGTCGTCCTCAGTGCTTGTGGTGGCCATCAGGAGCCTTTGGCGCGGGCTCCTCCTGGGCGGCTTCACGCGCATACGAGCGCCAGCCGCCGATGCGGCCGACGTTGTCGTTGGCGTCCTTCCACGGACGCAGCGCCTGGTCGGCGTGCGGGCGGTAGCGCGCGAACGCCGAGTCGTAGGTGACGGCAGGCACGTCGGCAGTCGCGTCGAGTGGGCTGGCGCGGCCCGCCGCGGGAGCCTCGTGACCGGCTTGCGCTGCCGCCGCGACGGTCAGCGACAGCGCCGGCAGCATCCGGCGGATGGGATCAGGGAGCATGGTGGCCTCGCAGGAACTCGTGATCGGTCCGGCTGCCAGGGCAGCCGGGAACGGTTCATCGCGACGGGACGGGGCGCGCAAGGTTGCGCGCGCAAGCCGCGTCGCTAGGCGAGGAAGGGTCGGGGTGGCCGCTCGGGGCCGGTCTGGGCAACCTTGGGGTAATCGCCCGCCATCATCACCGGGGCCATCGACATCGGCTCCAGCCGAATCGGGTCGGCCATCCGGTCGAGTAGCGCGACCGAAGCGCAACACTGCGCACAGGCGCTGCACTTGAACTTGCCGAGCTGAGCCCGGTCGGCCTGCACCGACAGCTGCCCATCGTCAGCCGGACCAGCATCCGGAGCCGCGGATGTGCTGTCGGGCTGGTGAATACCACCCGGGCGATGGGACTCAGAGTCCGCACCGTAGTGACCGTCGTGGTGATCGGTCGCGCTCACCTGCAGCATCTGGCGTTCATGTCCCGGGCCGCAATGCAGCATCGCCGAGGCGGCGACCCCTTGCAGAGGGATCGCCAGCATCACCAGCCAGATAAACACAGCGCGGACTGAAAACCACATGGCCGAGAGCTTAGCTCAAGTCGAGAGCACCGGAGAGCCCAGGGGCCGAGCCAGTGCGCTGCGGACCCTCGACGCTGTGCCGGAGTTCCGGGAACGAAACAATGGTTGCGTTGACACCTCGGTCGGGAACTGGTCCGAATCATTACAGCTTCGTCATGGGCGCATGGCGTCGAGGCAGGTCGCGCGTCCACTGACGGACACTCCATCTATCGACAAATGCCCCTCCCCGCCATGCGACTGCTGATCATCGAGGACGAGCCGCGGCTCGCCGCCTACCTGCACAAGGGCCTGAGAGAGCACGGCCATGTCGTCGACGTCGCCCGCGACGGCATCGACGGGCGCCACCTCGCCCTGGAGGGCGACTACGACCTGGTGCTGCTCGACGTGATGCTGCCCGGCGTGGACGGTTTCGCCGTCCTCAAGGACCTGCGGGCCCGCAAGAACACGCCGGTGCTGATGCTGACCGCCCGTGATCAGGTCGAGGACCGCGTGCGCGGGCTACGCGCCGGCGCCGACGATTACCTGGCCAAGCCCTTTGCCTTCTCCGAGCTGCTGGCGCGCATCGACGCGGTGATGCGGCGCGGCACGCCCCAGCCGATCGAGGACCAGCTGCTGCTGCGCCTGGCTGATCTGGAGGTCGACCTGTCGGCCCGACGCGTCCACCGCGCCGGCGAACGCATCGAGCTGACTGCGCAGGAGTTCACCCTGCTGACGCTGCTGATGCGCCGGCGAGGCGAAGCGATGTCGCGCACGACGCTGGCCGAGCAGGTCTGGGACATGAACTTCGACAGCAACACCAACGTCGTCGATGTCGCGATCCGTCGCTTGCGGGCGAAGGTCGACGAACCCTATGGCACCAAGCTGATCCACACCGTGCGCGGCATGGGCTATGTGATGGAATGGCGCGATCCCGGCGAAGCGCCACCGCCATGACGGTTCTGTCGATCCGCCAGCGGCTCGTGCTGACGCTTGGGCTGAGCGCCGTGGCGGTCTTCGCCGTGGTCGGCGGGATCCTCTACTGGGCCCTGGCCCACCAGCTCGAACAGGCCGACCGCGACGGCCTGGCCGGCAAGGTCCGGATCGTCCGCCACTTCATCGATGAAACGCGTGACGGCAGCGTGAACGACCTGCGCCATCACATCGACGACGTGCTGATCGGCCACGGCGAACTCCGCGTCTGGCTGCTGGACGCGCAGCGCCGCGTGACGGTCGGCGACCCGGCCCTGCCGACGGTCGCACAGCGTATGGAAGGCGTGCTGCGCCTGGCGCATGCGGATGGCCCGCCGATGGAGGGCCTAGAGGTTGCCGTCGACAACGCCGGGGCCCTGCCCGTCGCGTCGATGCTTGTCGCCATCGACATCCGTCCGCGCCTGCGCCTGCTGGCCGCTTACCTCGTCGTGCTGGTGGCTGCCTGCACCATCGGCGTGCTGGCGAGCATCGGTCTCGCGGCCTGGACGACCCGGCGAGGCCTGCAGCCGCTGGTCCGGCTCTCGGCGGAAGCCACCGCCATCGCCCCGGCGTCCCTTTCGGTGCGGCTGCGCGACGACGCCGTCGATCCAGAAGTGCATGGACTGGTGCGGGCGTTCAACGCGGCGCTGGACCGCGTCGAGCAGGCCTACCGCCGCATGGAGGCCTTCAACGCCGACGTGGCCCACGAACTGCGCACGCCGCTCGCGAGCCTGATCAATGCCGCGCAGGTCACGCTGTCCAGTGCCCGCCCCCCCGAAGAGCTCGAACAGACGCTGGCCCAGCAGCTCGACCAGCTCGAAGAGATGAAGGGCATGGTCAACGACATGCTGTTCCTGGCCCGCGCCGACCGCGGTGAGTCCGCGGCCGTGTGGCACGACCTCGACCTGCGCACCGAGGCCCGCAAGGCCCTGGACTATTTCGAGGCGGCCCTCGCCGACGCGTCGATCACCGCCGAGCTGGTCGGCGACGCGCGCTCGCGCGGTGACGCCGGCCTGGTGCGGCGCGCACTGTCGAACCTGCTGTCCAACGCCATCAAGCACACGTCCCGCGGCGGCACGATCGAGTTGCGCCTGGGCCAGGAGGACGGTCAGGCCATCGTCGAGGTCTACAACCCCGGCGAGCCCATCCCCGAGGCCGTCAGGACACGCATGTTCGACCGCTTCTTCCGCGCCGACGGATCGCGCCAGCACAGCGGCGAGAGCGTCGGGCTCGGCCTGGCCATCGTCCGGGCCATCGCCGTCATGCACCGGGGCAGCGTCTTCGTCCGGTCCGAGGCCAACGGCAACGCTGTCGGCCTTCGGCTGCCGGTCTAGCCCCACCGTACCGCGGGCCGCGACGCGGCACGACCCGCCACAGGCCGCGCGACACCTGGGTCGGCCAGGCCCACGAGGATCGGGCAGTCCGGACGGTCGTCGCCGTGGCAGTCATGAACCAGGTGTTCGAGGGCGGCCTTCATCGCCAGCAACTCCGAGGCCTTCTGCTCCAGTTGACGGACATGCGCCTCGGCCAGGGCCTTGACCTGCTGGCTCGGCCGCCGCCGGTCCTGCCAAAGACCGACCAGTTCGGCGATCTCGGTCAGCGAAAAACCCAGGTCGCGCGCGTGCCGGATGAAACGAAGCGTGTGCACCTCGCCGGGCTCGTACTGGCGGTAGCCCGACTCGGTGCGCCGCGCGGCCGGCAGAAGGCCACGACCTTCGTAGTGCCGGATCATCTTTGCGGAGACCCCGGAGGCCTCCGCCGCCTCGCCGATGTTCATCATGACGCGCACCTCGATCTCTCGAACGATTAGTCAGTTCAGACCTTCCTATCGTGGCACGGTCAAGGACTGCGCAGCGAATTGGACGAGGCCCCCAAGCGGCTTGACCCTCCCACGGTGACAAGCACGAAAGTAACCGGGTTATCAACGTGCAGGAGAGCACCCTGAGCAACACGATCCGGTTCCGAGTCGACGACATGACCTGCGGCCACTGTGCCCGCACCATCACCTAGGCGATCCAGGCGAGCGACCCCCGTGCCGAGGTCGCAGTCGACCTGACGACCCGCCAGGTGCGGGTGGACGCGGCCACCGCCACCGCCGACCAGCTGAGGCAGTCCATCGCCGCGGCGGGCTACACGCCCGTGGCGGTATCCGACGCACCGACGCCGCAAGCGCCCGACGTCAAGGCTGCACGGCGCGGCGCCTGCGGCTGCTGCTGAAGCACCACGGCGCGCCGGGATTGACCTCCGTCAGCCCGGCGCCGCCGCACAAGCGCAAGCTGGCCGCATGGACGCCACGAAGGCTTCGTCACCTTCGGGGAAAAATCATGAAGCTCATCGTCGGATCGATCGCGCTGCTGGCACTGACGGGCTGCGCGGCGGTCGTCGGCAGCGACGCGAAGGACGAGCACCAGGGTCACCATCCGCCGGCGTCGCCCGCAGCGGCGGCACCCACCGCCTACGAGCAGCAGATGGTGGCGATGCACGAGATGCACCAGAAGATGGCCGCCGCGAAGACATCGGACGAGCGCGCAGCGCTGATGAAGGATCACAGCAAGTCCATGCAGGACGGCATGGCGATGATGGGTCGGATGCGCGAGGGCATGAGCGGCAAGCGACCGATGGCGATAGACCGCGAGACCATGAAGCGCCGCATCGACATGATGGAAATGATGATTGCCCGCGAGGCCATGAAGTCGCCCACCGCGCGCTAGACCGGGAGCCCTCGTCATGGAACATCCCGCGCCACGCCAGCCGCCGATCTGGCGCAACCCCTTCGGCCTGATCCTGCTGGCAGCCCCCGTGTCCGGCGCCTACGTGCTGCTGACCTGGCACTTTGATCACCTGCTCCAGGCCATGCCCTTCCTGATGCTGCTGGCCTGTCCCTTGATGCACTTGTCCCACCGCGGCCATCATGGCCGCCACGGCGGCGCGCCAACCGAGGAACGACCATCCCGTTGACCTCGCTGCGCCGCGACCCGGCGCGGCGTCGACGCGCCGCTTGACTTTCCAACGGTGGGATGGTCCAGACTGTCTTCCCTCACAAGGAGCACGCGATGCAAGGCAGCCCGGAAACTCCCAACGATCACAACCACCACCAGGCTGCGGCCGAGGCGAAGACCGATCGCCCACTTGGAGACAGTGCGCACCATGAACACGCGCCGCTGAATCCGACACGGACCGATGGCGGTCAGCAGCACTCTGATCACCAGCACCACCAGCACGGTCACGCGCGCACCAACGCAACCCCAACGGCGCTCCCGAGCAACCCCGACGAGGTCGAGTACACCTGCCCGATGCACCCGCAGGTGCGCCAGATGGGCCCGGGTCACTGCCCCATCTGCGGCATGGCGCTCGAACCGGTGCTGGTCACCGCCGTCGCCGGCGACAGCGCCGAACTGCGCGACATGACGAAGCGCTTCTGGATCGGCACCGTTCTCACGCTGCCGGTCTTCGCGCTCGAGATGGGCGGCCACCTCACCAACCTGAACCACGTGCTCGGACAGCAGCTGTCGAACTGGATCCAGTTGCTGCTCGGCACGCCGGTGGTTCTGTGGGCCGGCTGGCCTTTCTTCGTGCGGGCCGCGGCGTCGGTCAAGCACCGCAGCCTGAACATGTTCTCGCTGATCGCGCTCGGCACCGGTGCGGCCTGGCTCTATAGCATCGTCGGGACAGTCGCTCCTCAGCTCTTTCCGGCCGACCTGCGGCTGGCCGATGGCGCGGTGCCGATCTACTTCGAGGCCGCCGCCGTGATCACGGTGCTGGTGCTGCTCGGGCAGGTGCTGGAGCTGCGCGCGCGAGAGAAGACCTCGGGCGCCATCAAGGCACTCCTCGACCTCGCGCCCAAGACGGCGATCCGGGTCAGCACGGACGGGAAGGACGACAGCGTGGCGATCGACACCATCGTGGTGGGTGATCGGCTGCGCGTGCGCCCCGGAGAGAAGGTGCCGGTGGACGGCGAAATCACCGAAGGCAAGGGCACGGTCGACGAATCGATGGTCACCGGCGAACCCATGCCCGTGGCCAAGGCGCCCGGCGCCAAGGTCACGGCAGGCACGCTGAACCAGACCGGCGGCTTTGTGATGCGCGCCGAGAAGGTCGGCGCCGACACGCTGCTGTCGCAGATCGTTCACATGGTCGCCGCGGCGCAGCGCAGCCGGGCACCGATCCAGCGGATGGCCGACCAGGTGGCCGGCTGGTTCGTGCCGGTTGTGATCCTCGTGGCGCTGCTCACCTTCGCGGCCTGGCTCGTCTGGGGACCGTCGCCCGCCTTCAGCTACGCGCTGATCACGGCGGTGGCCGTGCTGATCATCGCCTGCCCCTGTGCGCTGGGCCTGGCCACGCCGATGTCGATCATGGTCGGAGTCGGCCGCGGCGCCCAGCATGGCGTGCTGATCCGCGATGCCGAGGCGCTGGAACGCATGGAGAAGGTCAACACGCTGGTGGTCGACAAGACCGGCACGCTGACCGAAGGCCGCCCGAAGGTCGTGCACGTCGAGCCGGCCCCGGGCCACACGGCCGACGAGGTGCTGCAGCAACTCGCCAGCGTGGAACGCGCCAGCGAGCATCCGCTCGCGATGGCGGTCGTGAACGACGCGCTGGCGCGCAAGCTGCCGCTGTCGCCGGTCAGCGACTTTGATTCGCCGGTCGGCAAGGGCGTGGTCGGCACGGTCGACGGCGCCCGGATCGTCTCCGGGAGCGCTCGCTTCCTCACCGAGCAGGGCATCGAGGTCGGTCCGCTGGCCGACGCGGCCGAGCGCCAGCGACTGAAGGCTGCCACGGTCATCTTCGTCGGGGTGGATAGCCGCCTCGCCGGCTTCGTCGTGATCGCCGATCCGATCAAGCCGACCACGCCGCAGGCCCTGCAGGCCCTGAAGGCGGCCGGTATCCGCATCGTGATGCTGACCGGCGACGGCCGGACCACCGCCGAGGCGGTGGGCCGCGAGCTGGGCATCGACGAGGTCGTAGCCGAGGTGTTCCCGGAAGACAAGGCCCGCGTGGTGCAGCAGCTCAAGCGCGAAGGCCGGGTGCCGGCCATGGCCGGTGACGGCGTCAACGACGCGCCCGCACTCGCCGCCGCCGACGTGGGCATTGCGATGGGCACCGGCACCGACGTGGCGATGGAGAGTGCTGGGATCACGCTGCTGAAGGGCGACCTGATGGGCATCGTCCGCGCGCGCAGGCTGTCGCAGGCGACGATGCGCAACATCCGCCAGAACCTCTTCCTCTCCTTCGCCTACAACGTCGCCGGCATCCCGCTGGCCGCGGGCGTGCTCTACCCCTTCTTCGGCCTGCTGCTCTCGCCCATCGTGGCGGCCGCGGCGATGGCGCTGTCCTCGGTCAGCGTCATCGCCAACGCGCTGCGGCTACGTGCTGTCGAAATCGACTGACCACGTACCCATCGCCGACACCCCGCTGCCTTGGGGCCCCGGCCCGGGGGTACGGCCCGACGGTGGGCCGGGGGACCGTGCAGGCGCCGCACTGGCTCAGCCCTCCGGTCGTGGACTCAGAGTTGCGCCGATGATCCGCAGGTGCGAGAACATTCGGCATCAGTGCGTCGCATCGGGTCGCCTCGGTACGGCTATCCTGGAATCGAGGGCCAGCCGAATGCCACCCAGACCCTCGACGCCGGCATCGACTGCGCCGAACGGTGACGCTCGAGCTCGCACCGCCAAGAGCAGCCGTCTCGACCAATCGGCTGTTGCTGGCAGGACCGATAGCGAAACGACTGCTCGCACTCAGCGCGAACCCAACCGCTCAGAAGGCGTGACGTACCCCGAAGACAGTGAGATTGCTTTTATCAGTCGCAAAGTTCGCCAAGTCTCCGCCCTTGCGTTCGTAGCTGGCGTAGGTCAGGGTGCGCTTCGAGAGTTGATACTGCGCTACGGCAGCCACCTTGTTCAGATCACGGTCGCCGCCGCTGGTCAGGGCGAACGTACCGGCCGTGTAGTTGATCATGAACTTCATCATACCGAGCGGGATCGTTGTACCGATCGTGTAGGCCTCGCTGTCCCGAATCAGCGCGCTGAGCGAGAAGCCATTGTTGCCAGCGTTGACGAAGCCAAAGTCCTTCACTTGGTTGTATCCGGCGTGCAGCTTGATGACGCCGAAGTCATAGCTCGCCCCGACGGTCAAGCTTTTTCCCGCCGCGCCAATGCCGTTCACTTTCTCGGCTTGCTCGTACGACACGCCTGCCTGCAACTGCTTGTTCGCAAACGTCAGCTTCCCGCCGTTCGTCCGAGGAATCACGCCTTCGCCTGCAGCTGCATACAGGGCCGCCTCGAAGCCGCCGACGTTTGGGGTGTAATAGTGAAGCGCGTTGTCGCGTCGATCACCATATGTGCCGAACATCTGGTACGAGTCCAACGCTGCGCCCGGCGCGCCGGCAACACCGAATCCGGCACGCTGGATCACGACCGATTCCCTGATCGTAGTGGCTGAAGCATTGCTGCCTGGATCGATGATGGACATCATCTCGTAGCTCATCGTTTGCTGGCGACCGAGCCGAACCTCGCCGAGAGACGTCGACCGGATGCCAACGTACGACTGGCGGCCGAACAGGCGACCACCTTGGCCCGACGTCCCGGTGTCCGAGTTGAATCCGCTCTCCAGAACAGCGGTCGCGGTCAGTCCTCCGCCCAGATCCTCCGCAACGCGAAAGCCCCAGCGACTACCTGCCGCCGTCTGATGCGAGCCGTCACCTGCGAGTCGCCAAGACGACTCGCCACCGTTGACCCTGTCACCTGGGGTTTGGTAGTTGATGCTGCCGTCTACAACGCCGTACAGCGTCACCGACTGGGCATTGGCCGAGCTGGCGGCGACGCCCAGGACGACATAAGCGAGTACCGGTTTCTTCATTGAATGCTCCGCAAAGAATGTTGACATGCGACGGCCATGGGATTGATCAACCAGCGGTCGCGCAGATGCGCGCTGCACGTCGATCCTTCAGCCACCAGCTCGGCAGCCTAGAGACCGAAGACGAGCAACGTTGCTTGCCGATCAGAAACGACGAACTCCACAAGCTGCGACAAAGGAGATCACGTCGATTTCGTTGCTTCATCCACACAACGAGACGCAGACCTCGTATCGATGAGGTTTATCTCGGCGCGAGGTGCGACCTTTCGGATCGGCAGCGTCTCCCTACAGCGACATGGCCGAGGCGAACATTGCTGAACCGTCATCAAACCGCAATCTTTCGGTTGAACGGCTGTAGCTACTGTCCTGGCGGGGGTCTGCATTGAAGGCATCGCGTGACGCAGCTTACGCGGGCCGGTTTGCCGCTGATCGCGACGAGACGTCTAAAGCCGTGAAGAGACAGTACGTTCAAATGATCGCGGCGGCTCGCCAAGGTGACCCAGTCGCTTGTCGTGAGCTAGGGCGTCGATACCTGCACGGGACCGACGGATTCCCTCGCCATCAACGTACTGCGCTTTCCTATCTCACCAGTCCGGCAACTCGCAGTTCGCCTGAAGCTGCCTTGATCCTGGTCGAGGGCCTGACTCTGGAGGAACTCTTGCTCACGGGTCACGAGGCGACACTGCGTCAAGTCGCGGTGTCTGGCAACCACCAAGCCCAGATCAGGGTGGCTGCCTGGTTGCTGGTGCGCCATGGCGATAGTGAAGACGCACGCGCATGGCTGAGCGTATGCGCCGACAGCGGCAACGTCGTAGCGCG
The DNA here is from genome assembly GCF_902826655.1 of uncultured Methylibium sp. Taxonomy (GTDB): domain Bacteria; phylum Pseudomonadota; class Gammaproteobacteria; order Burkholderiales; family Burkholderiaceae_C; genus Methylibium. The sequence goes on from NZ_CADEFR010000002.1 coordinate 11,960, forward strand.
TGAGTCGCTTTCCGCTCTGCAGAGCGAAGCAAGCGTGACGATTGCCTCCAGTCTTCTGGCCCTGCACTGCGGCGCAAACGGCTCGGACATCGCTCGGTTGAACGCCATCGCGGCGAGGAAGGCGCTGGACTCGGGCGAGCCGAGCGATGCGGTCAGATGCGTGGGCAGCATTGCTGCCCTCGCACCACTACCCACGCACGATCTCGCGGAGATCACGCTATCGATCCTGGACCTGGCCAGCGCAGGGCAGCTATCGCTAGGGTCTATCCCGACATCATGGATCGAGACTTGTCTGCGGTGCGCCAGCGATCGCGGCGACCCAAGGGCGCACTACTATCTCGGGCGCGCGATGTGCAGCATTCCTTCGGGTCGCCTCGCACCCAGGCAGCTGACGCTTCAGCCCAACCTCCGTTGGGGCAGCGCACTGCTGCTGCGTTCTGCCGACGGTGGCCTCGATGAGGCTTGGCTGCACTTGTACTGCCTCCATGCAGCGTCCAAATCGTCGGTCGCCAATCCTCCTCTGGCCCGCGTGTTTCTTGAGAAGGCCGCGCGCCGCGGACACCGATCGGCACAACGCATCCTAGGAGCGCTGCTGCTGGGCGAAGCCGTGGATATGGTCCGGACTGAGAAAGCCGTGAGCTGGCTACATCTAGCGGCAGAGTCCGGTGATTCGGAAGCAACTGGACTGCTGGAAACGCTCGTCGTTCGCCCGGACGGGCGGGATGCCGAGGCATGCGAAGTTCTCAGTGAGATCCGCAGCCGAGACCCGCTGATCGCTTCGAGGCTTCTGCTGGCCCGCCACTTCGGCTTGACCAAGCGTGAGGCGACATTGGTCGATCCGGCCATGGGACAGAGATCGTGGGGACTTGTCGTCGAGCGGAACCCGTACTTCGTCAAGCCTGGTCTGCGCGCTGCACGGGCCGTGCCTATTCTTTCGGCCGCAGCCCGGAGAAGTTTGCATTGGGCTGCATCGATCTACCAGGATGCAGGGCCGCCTGCTGACGCTGCGGACTCGGATGTGTGGGAAAAGAGGATCAAGCGCATGAATCGTGTGATCAAGAAGCATCACGTCGAACCGTCTCTGTTTTTTGCGAACATCACCTCAGATGCACTCGAGATCATGCGCGGTGGCCCGCGATGGGCCACTTCCCAGCGGGCGAGGCTCAAGTCGGCGCTATCGTTCAACGATCATGAACTTGCGGGCAAAGAGGCGGCGGAGTCCGGGCCGATCAAGCTCGAAATCAGCCATCGACGCCGAGTTCGATCCTCCTCAGATTGACGCGGCCTCAGATCAGCAGCTGCGGCCCGGAGTTCCACTGCGTCGCAGCGGTCTCTCCGCCGGACTGCGCGCGCGGACTACGAGGACGTGACGGCTTCGTCATGCGCCAGCCGCGCCAACTACGCCGGGAAGAGCGCGCCCGCAGCGGCGGTCAGCGCCATGGCCGCAGCGCCCCATCCCAGGATCCGCATGGCGGATCGGACACGTGCCGCTCGGCCGATGTGGGCGGCCAGCACGCCAAGAACCGCCAGTCCCACTAGGCTCCCGCCAATCAGCCAAGCCGTCGGGCTCGCGCGCGGGGCCAGCACCAGCACCAGCAAGGGCCAACCCGCACCTGCGGCAAAGCTTGCTGCCGAGGCCAGTGCAGCCTGCATCGGCCGTGCGGCCAGCTGGTCGGAGAGCCCCAGTTCATCGCGGGCATGGGCGGCCAGCCCGTCGTGCGCCATCAGCTGACGCGCGACTTGCACGGCCAGGTCGGGAGCCAAGCCTCGCCCAACGTAGATGGCCGCCAGTTCCCCCTGCTCGGCCGCGGGGTCTGCAGCCAGTTCCCCACGCTCACGTTCGAGATCGGCCCGCTCCGTGTCGGCCTGCGAGGCCACGGAGACGTACTCGCCCGCTGCCATCGCTGCGGCGCCGGCCACCAATGCAGCGACACCCGCCACCACCAGGCCCTGGCGATCGGCCCCGGAGGCCGCGATGCCGACCAGCAGGCTGGCCGTCGACACGATGCCGTCGTTGGCGCCCAGCACGGCGGCGCGCAGCCAGCCGACCACACCGCTTCGATGGCGCTCGGCATGCCTCATCAGAGTGCTCCGTTCGGACTGATGGCGCTGCAAGCTGCTGGCTCACCGATCATTGCGGTTTGCTCGTGTCGTTCGTCGCTTCGGCCATCACAGGTCGCTGTGCCTTTGTCATCACCATGATCAGCAGCAGGATGACACCGAGAAAGATGGCACTCGTGCCAACGGTGCCGAGCCCCAGACCGCCATTCGCATGCGGCTGCGACAGCAGATCGCCGAATGAAGCGCCGAAGGGCCGGGTCAAGATGTAGGCGATCCAGAAAGCGGCCACCGCATTCAGGTTCAGCAGCCGGTAGGCGGCGAAGGTGATCGCGATGCCGGCACCGAACACCATCGCAGAATGCAGGTAGCCGAGTTGGAGCTGTTCGGCCAGCAGGTCGCCGGCAGCCGTGCCGAGCGCGAAGGTGAACAGGATCGCCGCCCAGTAGAACCACTCGCGCCGGGTGGTGAAGATGGTGTGGATGGACAGCGTCCTCTCCACCGCATACCAGACCGCGAAGGTCGCCGCGAGCATGCTCGCGAAGATCGTCGTCGTGGTCTGCAGGGGGATCCCGAAGTGATCGGTCAGGTTGTCCGTGATCAAGGTGCCGACCACGCTGATGAGGACCACGGCGACCCAGTAGATCCACGGCACGTAGCGGTCCTTGCGGAACTGCACCACGAGCGCGGCAATCAGCAGCGCACCCATCACCAACGACGTGTTGGTCAACCCGAGATTGAGGTTGGTGTTCAGGAAGTCGGCGGCGGTCTCGCCGACCGTGGTGGCCATGATCTTGATGACCCAGAAGTACAAGGTCACCAGCGGTACCTTGTTCAGCATCGTGCGCGTCATCGGCGCACTGAGCGTGTTTTCCATCTTCGATTCCCTCGATGCATGTTTGCGGCCGGCGACCGTAAGCGTGGGCGGCTTAAGGAGGACTTACGCGGCGGGCGAACCCGCCGCATCGGATAGGCGCTCAGGCGCCGACGTCGAACGGCGAGGCCTTGTTCCTGGAGCCGATGGACTGGCCGAGCTTGTTCAGGCCGCTGCCCAGCGACTCGAACCCCTTCGCGATCTCTTCCTTGGCCCAGACGCCGCCGCTGGCGAGCTTGTCGCCGATGGCGCGGGCGTCCGCCGTCGCCGCGGAGGTCGCGGCCTTGGCCTCGTTGCTCACCCAGCCCGCTCCGCTCTCGAGCCCGTGCGCGGCGGCCTTCAGCTCGTAGCCCACCTGGTCGTAGCTCTTGCGTGCCCACGACTCGGCAGCCCGTGCGCGGTGGGCCAGGGCGAGCGCATGGTTGGCGCCGGCGAAGGTCTTCTCCATGTCCCTCTGAACCCTGACGGCGCCCTTGTCGAGCGCGGCCGCGGTCTTCTCCAGGTCGGCATTGGCGGTGTCGAGACCCTGCTTCACGTCGCCGGCCGCGCGGGCGGCCTCCAGCCGCACGTAGGATGCCGCTTTGCGCACTTCCGTCGCGGCGGCCTTGTAGTCCTTCTTCGCATAGGCTTCGATGGCGGCGCCGAAGTGCCGTTGCGGCTCCTCGGCCACCGGGTACCAGGTCGTCACGTCGGTAACCAGCCAGCGCCGCTCGAGGTCGGCACGTTGCGCCCTGCCGAAGGTCTTGTCGAGCGCAGAGGTGCTGCTGACCTTGCCGGCCTGGATCTGGGCCGCCGTCGCATCGAGCTGCTTGGTCAATGCGGTCATCTTGCCGTGCACCTCCTTGGCGGACTTGAGGTCCGCCGCGGCGCGCTGACGGTCGAGCTTGGCGGCCCGGTCGCCCTGCGCCTCGAGCGCGCGTGCCGCGGCATGCATCGCGTCGGCAGCCTTGGCGGTGTCCTTCTTGGCCAGCGCCGCCCGGGCCGCCGCCAGATGGCGGCTCACGTCGTCGATCACCGGCGTGACGCTGAGGTCATCGAACTGGATCCACTCGGCCGGCGCCCCGGCCACGATCGGTGCCTTGGCCGGGGCTGCTGCTGCCGCGGGAACTGCCGCCGGTTTCGTGGCTTGTGCCATCGCCGCGAACGGCACGGGTGTCAGCAGGGCCAACGCGGCCGCTGCAAGGAGAGAGTGACGGGTGTTCATGGTGCGAGTCTTTCGTTCGGGGTTGAGGTTCGAGGTTTCAGGGCCGGCTCGGCGTCGACGCGATCACCCCTGACCGGCGTGGGTCTGCACGTCGATACTGCCGGCGGCGCCGAGCAGGTCGTGCGCGCGGCGAATGGCGTCCCCGCCGCCGTGCACGAAGACGAGGAACTTGCTGGCCTTCAGCGCCGTCTCGTAACGCAGCACCGAGTCCTTCGGCACGCCGATCGCGGTCAGCGCACCGACCAGGGCGCTGAAGCCGCCGCCGAGCACGGCAGCTTGCAGGCCGGCAGCGATCGTCGCGGCGATCGGGCCGAGCACGACGATGTGCCCGACCACCGGCACGAACATCAGTGCCGAGCCGAACAGAATGCCTGCCATGCCGCCCCAGAAGGCACCCAGCTTGCCCAAGAACCGTGCTCGGTCGCCGGCGTTGAAGTAGCCGACCACATGCTCCTCGGTGTGATAGTCCTTGCCGAGAATCGAGATGGTCTTCACGTCGAAGCCGGCGCGCGCGAGCGCGTGGATGGCGTCTTCGGCCTGAGTGTGAGAATCGTAGATCGCGACCGCGATGTCGGTCTTGCTCATGTGTCGCTCCGCTGTCGGTTGATGGGTTCGGCAGCACCCGCTGTCGATGGAATCACTGTAGGAATCGGCCCGCCACAGCGACCGTGCTCGTCGTCATCACCCGGTCATCGCTTGCCCATGCCGATCGTCACGGGCCACAAACAGAAGCGGCCCGCAAGGGGCCGTTGCCGCGCCGCCGAGGTGCGGCCTATCAACCGATGCGCAATGCCGTTGCCGACGTGAACCGGTAATCGGGAATGTCGAGGTTGGTGGGTGCCGGCACGTTCTTCACCACGCGCCCGGCCAGGTCGAAACGCGATCCGTGGCAGGGACAGAAGAAGCCGCCGGGAGCATGCAGCTCTGCGTTCAGGGCCGGGTCGTCGAGCGCGAGGCGCGGCGAGCAGCCCAGGTGGGTGCATACGCCGACCGCGACGAATAGATCCGGACGTTCTGAACGCGTGGCGTTGACGCACGAGGCAGGCTGGATCGAGCGCTTGGACAGCGGGTCTGCCAGCTGGCTGTCGGCGGCCTGCAGCGCGCGCACCATCGCGTCGGTGCGCCGCATCAGCCACACCGGCTTGCCGCGCCACTCGACCGTGCGCAGTTCTCCCGGGGCGAGCGCGCCGACATCCACGTCCACTGGACCGCCCGCCGCGCGCACCGCGTCCGACGGTGCCATGCTGGCAACGAAAGGCACGCCCGCAGCGATCAGACCGGCAGCGCCCATCACGCCAGTGGCGGCCAGCAGGAGCTCGCGGCGCTTTTCGTCTGGAACCCTGTGCTCGTCCACCTCGTGGATGAACTCGGCAATCCTGTTCATGGCATGGTCCTTCGCGCGTTGCACCGATCCTCGGTTTGATCGACTCTAGACAGCGCGCAGCCGTTCAGGCAGTGCGGGTCGTCACTCGTTGGTCATGCGCCTTGTCGGCGGGCCCGCCCAGGCCATACACCGACATCGCCGCGAACCGTCGCGACACCAGCGCGGCAATGACGCACGCCGGCAGCAACAGAGGCAGCAAGGCGTACTGACCGGTCATCTCGAACACCATCAATGCCGACATCACGGGCGCGTGGGTGGTCGCGGCCAGCAGCGCGGCCATCCCGACCACCGCATACAGCGGCCCGGAAGCCGCGGTCACGCCCGCGGCAGCCAGGGCCGAAGCAGCCAACGCTCCTACCGCGGCGCCGGCGAACAGCGTCGGCGTGAACACCCCTCCGGGCGCTCCCGATCCAGTGGTGGCACCGATCGCAAGCAGCTTCAGCGCCAGCACGAGCGCCACCACTGACCAGGCCGCCGGGGTCGTGAGCTGCTGATGGATGCTGCTGTAGCCGTTGCCCCAGACCTCAGGCCGCCACAACGACAGCACGCCAACCGCCAGCCCGCCCAACGCGAAGGCAGCAGGCAGCGGAAGCCGCGACCGGACGAACAGTGTTCGAGCGGCTCGCAGCCAGCGCAACAGACATGCGCCGAGTACGCCGCCGAGGATGCTGAACATCAACATCAGTCCAACCTGCCCGAGGCCGGGCAGTGCCACGGTGGCCAACGGGAACAGCACCGAGCGCTCGCCCAGCGTCACCGAGACGCCGAACGCCATCACTGCGGCCACCACCACCGGGCCGAGTTGGGCCAGCGCCAGCGAGCCGAGCAGGATTTCGGCCACGAACAGTGCGCCGGCGAGCGGCGCGTGATAGGCCGCCGCAAGCCCGGCCGCCGCACCGCAGCTCACCACCAGCCGCAGATCCGCGCCGCGACCGATGATGCGACCGAGCAGCGAAGCCAGCATGGCCGCCAGCAGCACCATCGCGCCTTCGCGGCCGACCGCGCCTCCTGTGCTCACGACCAGCATCGACGCCGCCACCTTGAGGAGGCCACCGCGGATGTCCAGCCTTCCGTTGCCGATGGCCACGGCCTCGATGTAGTCGCCGCCATGGCGCAAAGGCGCACCGGCTGCAGGCGCCGTGCGACCGCGCTCGGCGAACCAGAGCAGCAGGCCCGCCGCCAGTCCCCCCAGCGCCGGTGCGAGCATGCGCATGTCGGCCGGCAGCTTCTGCGCGGCGGACACGAGGTGGCCGCCGCTGGCGCCGACAAGCAGCGTCTCCAGCGTAAACAGGGCCTGTCTGAACGCCGCCACCGCCAGCGCACCCAGCGCTCCAACCGCTGTGGCGACGACGAGATGCCGCCACGGCGTGTCGAGCCGCATCAGCGCTCGGCGCATCGGCCGCAGCGCTGCTCGCCAGGTTGAGCCTCCCATGCGAAGAATCTGCCGAGCGGCCGCGCTTCAGCGTGAACCCGTCAGCGCATCTCGTTCCGCATAGGCTGACTGCAAGGCGACGCGCGCCTGCGCGGCCCGAGCGTCCAGTGCCGAGACACGGTCGAAGTACGCACGGCTGAGACGGCTGTGGCCGTTGACCAGGTGACGACGTTCCCCCGGGCGCGGCGACTGCCCCTCGCGTGCAGCGCGCTCGGCGGCCTGCACACGAGCCAGCGCGGTGGCCACACGAGCATCGGCCCGTTGCCAGGCCGCGCGGCTGTCGCCGGGCGGTCCGCTGGCGGTGGCGACACGCGCCGCCGGGGCCTGCTCCGCGGGAGGCAGTTCGGCCAGCTTCAGGCTGCGCAGCAGCACACCATCGGAAGGCCGCGGTGGCATCTGCGAGTACACGGTGGTGCCGCCGGGTTCACGCCACTCGTACAGCACCTGGGCATGCGCCGCTGGGGCGGTGGCAAGCCAGACGAGCACGCCCAAGGCCACGAGCAGCAGCCCGTGACCCAGGCGCCCAACATGAGCGGGCACGCGCGGGCGGCTCGCCGATGGCTTCGCCTGCGAAGGGTGCCGGGATCGGTTCATGATCGACGCTCAGCCTGCTTCAACCTGGAACCTGCTTGCCGCCGACCGGCTTGCCATCCCACGGATCGAGCTTCGGCTTGCCCTTCCAGTGGAAGTACACGTCCTTGCCCTGCTTGCCGTCGAGCGTGACCTCGCGCGACTCGGTGATGCCGTGGAAGGTCGCGGTGATGCGGTACTTGCCGGCGGGCAGCATCGCGTAGGTCATCGGACCGGTGTTGTTCAAGGTCAGCACCGGGGCGCCGCGGTGGTCCGTGACGAAGAGGTTCACGTCGGCCACGAACTCGTTGTCCTTGCGCTCCGAGAAGATCATGCGCAGCGGCCAGTCCTTGGCGATCTTGCGCATGTGGGCTTCTTCTTCCTTGCTCACGCCGCCATTGACGTAGGTGGTGGCGCGCGCGGTTTCGAGCAGGATCAGTTCGTCTTGCGCGCGGGCCGGCAGCGTGGCCGCGCCGAGCAGCAGGACGGCGGCGAGTGCACCCAGGGTCGCGCGCCGAGGGTTGAGGTTGCGGGTCATCGAAAGCTCCTTTGCATTCGGCTGTGTGGGCGGGCCTGCCGCGACCATCGCGGCACGCTGCCCATGCCATGCACTCTAGGAAGTCAGAAGTCACGATGGCAGTGCCAGCCGTCATCGGCAGGTCACGACCTCGGGGCAACTCTTGACCGGGAGCGCCCACCTGGCCGCGCTCGCTCGAGGCCGGTATCGAGGTTCGACTGGGATACTGTCCGCATGCTTCTCGTGGCGCTTTAGCAACTGGCCTCACAGGACACATGCCGGAGTTGACCCGCTTTCGCGGACGGCTACGGGCTAGGTACGCGAAGACTCGTTGTCGGCATCCGGTAGGGGTCGGTCCGACTTGCCGGGTCAGCGAGGGTCTCGCACGGCAGGTGACAATGCGCTGCACCAAGCCGCTCCCCCGCGAACGATTCGGCCTCCGAACGATGCGCTCACCGCGGAACGGCAGGCACAGAGTCTTGCGTGTCGAGAGAGACAGCGATTCGCTTGAGCAAGACTCGAACAAAACCCTAATGGACCGTTGGCGATGGAAGTAGCACGCTAGGTCATACGAGTCAGGGCGCTGCAGTCGCCCCGCCCGGCGACCTGCCCGAGCTGGCAGGAGTGGCCCCTTCGCCTGCCGCGGTGGTGGTCGTTAAGAAGAAGAGCAGATGTCGGTGGGCGCGAACGATCAATCGAGGGGCTCGGCCGTCTGGAGGATCGGCTGGGCAAGTCTCGCCCTGCCGGCGCTGTGCCTGTTGATCACTGCGGGGATGTGGTCTGCGGTATTGACCAACCTGAGCGCCGAGCGCGACCGTACCCTGATGGATGCCGAGCGACGCGCGCAGGGCCTCGCCCGTGCCTTCGAGGCTCACTCCGCCAGAGCGCTCCAGCAGATCGACCAAGTCACCCGTTTCGTCGCCTACGACATCGCACGCTATGGCTCGGCGGCTGCCGATCTGCCGGCGCTGGTACGCCGGTCGCTGATCGATCAGCCCGGGGTGGTGGCGGTCTCCATCGCGAATGCGACCGGCGACGTGGTGGCCTCGTCGATCGAAGGCCCCAAGATCAACATCGCCGACCGGGGACACTTCAGAGTCCACCTCGACGCGGCCTCGGCGAACCTCTTCATCAGCCAGCCGGTCCTGGGTCGGCTGAGCAAGAAGTGGGTTGTCCAGATGACGCGCCGGCTCGTGGCCCCCGGCGGGGAGTTCTTCGGCGTGGTGGTGGTTGGCGTCGACCCCGCCTACTTCACCGACTTCTACACCGAGGCCCAGTTCGGCCGACGCGGCCTGGTCAGCTTCGTGGGCCTCGACTGGATCGTGCGCGGCCGCCGCTCCGGCGACCAAGTCTGGTTCGGCGACCGGGCGGGTCAGAACTTCCTGGCCCCGCAGGTCGCCAAGTCGACCGAAGGAATCTATCGGGCCGGTAGCAAGCTTGACGACGTCCAGCGGGTCCTGGCGTACAAGGTGCTGACAGGCTACCCGTTCGTCGCACTGGCCGGGCTGGCGGAGGACGAGGTGCTTGTTGCGCACACCGAGCGCCGCCGCGCACACCTGCTCACGGCGAGCCTGGCGACGGTCTTCCTCGTCGGGGCATTCGGCGGCCTGCATGTGCTTCTGCAACAGTTGCGGCGCAGCAATGCCCAAGCTCGATCCGCACGGGCGGATGCCGATGCCAAAGCGCAGCAGCTGTCGCTGCAACAGGCTGAACTGAAAGCCCTGACAGATGCTTCGCCGCTGGGTGTGTTTCGTTCGGACCGCCAAGGCAACCAGCTCTACGTGAACCGAACCTACGAGCAGATCACCGGCCTCGTCGGCGAACAGGCCCTCGGACTCAATTGGATTCAGGCCGTCGACATCGCCGACATGGAAACGATGCGCGAGCAGTGGCGCAAGCTGCTGAAAGGGGAAGGCCAGTTCGCCATGCGCATCCGCCTGCGAATGGCCGACGGGAGCCGCAAGTGGTGCTCGTCGCGCGCCGCACCGGTCGTCATCGACGGAGAGGTCAAGGGCTATGCCGGCACGCTGAGCGACATCACGGAGAGCGTTCTGAAAGAGGAGGCCCTGCGGATGAGCGAGGAGCGGCTGTCTCGCGCCTTGGTCAGCTCCCATCAGGTGGTCTTCGACTGGGACATCCCCGCCAACCAGGTGTACCGGAGTGCCAACATGAGCCTGCTGCGCGGCGGGCCGGCGATGGACAGCACGGCCACGATCGAGGAAGCCCGCTCGCTGGTGCATCCCGATGATCGGGCCGCCGCTCGATCAAGATTCGTTGCCGTGCTGAAGGGTGAACTGGATATCCTGGATTGCGAGTATCGGATCCACGACCGGGGCGGGCACTGGATCTGGATACGCAGTCAGGGACGGGTCACAACGCGTGACACCGCCGGTCGGGCGGTGCGCGTCTGTGGCATCGAGGAGGACGTGACGGCCCGCAAGACTGCCGAGCTCGCCCGAGAAGAGGCCGACGCGGCGCTGCGCAAGCTGGCGCTCCAGGTCCCGGGCATGATCTATCAGTTCCAGCGACATCCGGACGGGCGGTTCAGCTTTCCGTACGCGAGCGACGGCATCCGTGAGATCTACGAGGTCACGCCCGCCACAGCGGCGACCGACGCCGCCAGCGTGGTGTCGCGCCTGCACCCCGACGATGCCGCGCGGGTCATGCAGTCCATCGAGCGATCGGCCACCGATCTCAGTCTCTGGCGCGAGACCTATCGCGTGATCCTGCCCCACCGTGGCGAGCGCATCCTGTCCGGCCAGTCGAGCCCCGAGCGCCTGAAGGACGGCAGCATTCTCTGGCACGGCCTCATCACCGACGTCACGGAGCAGACCGCCGCAGCGCGGCGTGTCAGCGCGCTGCGGGAAGAGCGAGACGCCGCCGAGCGCGCCACGCAGCTGCGGGCCGACCTGATGTCGCGAGTCAGCCATGAGCTGCGGACGCCGCTGAACGCGATCCTGGGATTTGCGCAGCTCATCGCACGGGACCCCGCCCTGCGAGGATCCCACGCCTTGTCGGGGATCGAGCAGATCCAGCGCGCCGGCGAGCACCTGCTGTCCCTCATCAATGACATCCTTGACCTGTCGAGCCTGGAGGCCGGGCATGGATCCTTGAAGCTTCGCCCGGTGAACGTGGGCACACTGCTCGAACGTTGCATCCAGATGCTGCAACCGCATGCCGTGGGTCATGGCCTGCGCCTGAGCGCCGATGCTTCCGAGGATCTGCCGGCCGCCCAGGCGGACGCACGGGCCGTCAAGCAGGTGCTGTTCAATCTGATCGGCAACGCCATCAAGTACGCCGGCAACGGTTGCTCGATCGTCGTGCGGGCCAGCGCCGACGCCGACCATGTCCACCTCGAGGTTCGAGACGACGGGGCTGGCATCCCTGCCAACAAGCTTGGCGTGCTGTTCCAGCCCTTCACGCGCATTGGCGACGAGGCGCGTCAACGCGCGGGGACGGGTCTGGGTCTTGCGATCAGCCAGCAGCTCTGCCACGCCATGGGCGGACGGATCACTGCGGCCTCGACAGAAGGCGCCGGAGCGACATTCACCGTCCACCTGAAGCGCGACACACGACGCCCGGAGACAACGGGGGACACCGGCTTCGACCTGCTGTTCGATTCAGGACAAGGGCAGGCTATGTCGACGAGGCTGCACCACCTCGCGGGCACGGTGCTGTACATCGAGGACGAGCCGGTGAACGCCTTGATCATGGAGCAGTTCTTTGCGGAGCTGCCCGAGGTTCGTCTGCGGGTGGCCAGCAACGGCGCCGACGGCCTGCGAATGGCGCGAGAGCTCGACCCCGCCCTGGTGCTGCTGGACATGAACCTGCCCGACATGGACGGTCTCGAGGTTCTGGATCGCCTGACGGCGTCAGGCCGGACGGCCCGCATGACGATCGTTGCTTTGAGCGCAGACGCCCAACCCGAGCAAGTCCGCAAGGCGTTGTCGCGGGGCGTCGACGACTACCTGACCAAGCCGGTCGACTTCCAGCTGCTCCGCGATCGCCTCCGAGAGTGGCTCGCGTGTTGACGATGGAACGTGAGGCTGCACGAGCCATGCAGATTGCGCAATGAACCGACCAACTGATCACGCGATGGACAGTGAAGCCGAACTTGGTAGCAAGCAGCGCGCTGCCGAACTGATCGGCGCGCTGTCCCGGCTTCATGGCATCGCCACCCTGTTGTTGACCGCCCCGGCCGACGATGCGCTGTGGTCTGAGCGCGTCCGTGCCCTCGCGCAAAAGCTCGGTGAGCTTCAGCTTGGAGAGCCTGACGCTGTCCTGTACCTGCTGTACTACGCCGCAGTACGCAAAGTGGAGCGTTACAGCAGCCACCATGCGCTCGTCTGCGCGGCCACCGCTGCGGCGTGCGCCCAGCAGCTCGGATGGGATGAAGCCGACATCCGCAGCCTGGCTTGCGCCGCTCTCACGATGAACGTGAGCATCACTGCTTTGCAGGATGAGCTGGTCTATCGCGAGCGCACGCTGACGCTGGATCAGCGACTGGCCATCGAGCGGCACCCTGCGCAGAGCGTGGAGTTGCTGACCACCCTTGGAGTCACCGATTCGCTATGGCTGCAGGCGGTGGAGCTCCATCACGTCGATCCGCCGGTCGAGTCCAAGCTCGAGGACATGGCCCCCGGCCAACGCCTGGGCGCGTTGTTGCGACGCGTCGATGTGTTGACCGCCAAACTGAGCCCTCGCAACGCACGCAAAGGCATGGCGCCTACGCTGGCGCTTCGCGATGCCTATCTCGGCGGCCGTGGTACGGCAGACGCCATTGGGCTCGCCATCATTCGAGCCCTCGGTGCCTACCCGCCAGGCAGCCTCGTCACTCTGACGAACGGCGAAATCGCCATCGTGTTGCGTCGAGGCGAGCGGGCCAATGGACCAGTTGTCGCCAGCCTGCTTGGCCCAGACAAGGCGGTGCTCGTCCCACCCGCGCTGCGTGACTCCACCGACAGTCTGCTGCAGGTGAAAGGTCCAGCCCGCATCGAGGATGCTCGCCTGCCGATCGACCATGTCCGGCTCCTCGCGCTCGCTGCCACAGCAGTCTGAAGCTGCGAGTCCTCAAACAGCATGGACGATAGCGGTGGGTACAAACTCTCCGCAGACGCAGCGTTCGCCCAGAGACGGATGCCACAACGACCGGCGTTCTTGGCTTCGAACATGGCCTGGTCGGCTCTCACAAGACAGGCGTCAGTACGACGACACACTCATCACCGCCCAGGTACGTCACAGTGTCGCCGACCCGCACACCGTGCAGCAGCCGAGCCGCCCCTGCCTGGAGAACCGAATCGCCGGCCTCATGACCATGCGTGTCATTGACCGTCTTGAGCCCATCGAGATCGAGGTAGCACACGGCGACTTCGTGCTGCTGCCGCTCGGCGCCCCCAGGTCCTGACGCAAGCCGGTCCGAAAGCAGCAGCTGGTTCGGCATATCGGTCCTGCCGTCGTGGAAAGCCGCGTGCTCGACCTGCGCCTGGTATGGGATGCACAGCGAGCGCGCTACAGCCAGCCATGCTCGATCAACACCGCCTTGGCCTGGGCATAGATCACCGGTGCGCTCACGAGCCCCGCCAGCCCGAAGAGCGCCTCCAGCACCAGCATCGCAACCAACAGTTCCCAGGCCCGCGCGCGGATGCGGGTGCCGACGATGTGGGCGTTGAGGAAGTACTCGAGCTTGTGAATGACAACGAGCCAGACCAGCGACAGTCCGGCGATCGCGACCGACTGCGTCAGGCTCACCACGACGATCATCGTGTTGGACACCAGGTTGCCGAGCACGGGGACGAGGCTGGCGACGAAGGTCGCGGCCACCAGCGTCCCGGCCAGCGGCAGCGGCGAGCCGAGCAGTGGCAGCACCACCAGCAGATACAACGCGGTAAGGGCGGTGTTCAGCGCCGCGATGCGCAACTGCGCGAACACGACTGCGGTGAACCCGGCCACCAGGCTGTCGAAGCCACGGCGCAGGCTGCCGGCGACGGGCGGCGCGCCACCCGAAGTCTCCGCCGGCGGCCGAAGCTGAATCGCCAGCAGCGCGCCGATCACCACGCCCGCCAGGGCGTAGCCGATACCGCGCACGGTGTGTCCGCCCCAGAGCTGAACCTGGGCTGCGTGGCCACGCAGCCAGTTCGCGGCCGCCTCGCGCAAGGCGTCGAGCGATACCGGCAGGTGCGGTGCCAGCGCGGCCGGCAGCATGGCCCGCAACTGTTCGAGCGCCGCGGCCATCTGCTGCATCAGGCCAGCGTAGCCTCCGCCTTCCGCGGCAGCTTCAGCGGCACGCTCGATCGCAATCGAGCCCACCAGCGCGACGCCGCCGACCAGCAGACCAAGCGAGCACGCCTGCGCATGCCGCAGTTGCGGCCACCGCTGCGTCAACAGCGCCGTGATCGCACGCGTGCCGCCGTAAGTGATCAGTGCGGCGAACAGAGCAGGTGTCAGATGCAGCAACAGCACCGGAACCCACAACAGGGCCACGCCCGCCAGCGTCACGGCAACTGTCGACAGGCTCACCCGCTCTTGACTGCTCATGCCGACACCCTCGACCGCATGTTCTTCCTCAAAGTTCTGCACTCTAGGAGACCGGTGGTCACGATGGCAGTGCCGGCCGTCATCTGCAGGTCAGGACCATCAGGGCCGGCGAGGAGGCGGGCACGACGGGACTTCGTCCGCCGCAAGCGCGGCCGGCGTCGCGCGGTCCGCGACGCGGTCGAGGTCCACGTCGTCGATGCCGATGCGCACGGGCCTGTAATGATGCGTCGGGTCGAGCAGCAGCCGAATGCCGCCACCGCCCTCCTTCTCGCCGCGTATGGCGACAACGGGACGCGACGAGCCGGCCACCACCGCAGTCGCCGGGTCTTCGTAGACGACGCGATAGGTCTTGCGCACGCCGCGCTCGATCACGGTATGGGTTTCGATCTCGCCCGCCCTTCTCGACCGCGCCGCAGCCATCACGCCGAGCTGGAACGACACCGGATCCCACGCCGGCCACGCAATCTCGATCTTGCTCACTTCGCCGTTGCCGAGCTGCGTGACTGCCTTGCCGGATGACCAGTCAAAGTCGGTGCGGACGTCACGACGGGGATCCCCTTGGTCCACGTACCCGTACGCGATGGGAACGAGTCGGTCGCCGTCGAAGCGCACGACGCTGCAAAGCTCGAAGCTGCGTGAGATCACCGTCCAGCGGATCGTGGCCTTCAGCGTGTAGATCGCATACGACGACGAGCGACGCAAGGTCGCGACGGCTTCGGCCCGTGCGTCGATAAGCGCGATCGCCTTGCGCCCCTCGAAAGCCGCTGAGAAGGCGTCGAGCCGCGGTTCGGCCGTGGCATTCAGCGCCGCGAACGGCATCGAGGCCGTGACGACGAGACGCGCGCAAACCAGCATCGGCCAGCGGATGTTCATCAGGCCGGCCGCGAGCCGCTCCGCGCCGGCGTGCGCATCAGCCGGCCAGGATCGCCAAGTCGAGACAGGTGCCGAACCGAGGGAATCCCTTTGCTCACGCCGCGATCTCCGCCCGCACCTCGGTGCCTTGACCCGGCGCACTGCGCACGGTCAATTCGGCACCGATCAGATCCGCTTGTTCACGCATGCCCAGCATGCCGTAATGACCCGGGCAAGGCACGGCCGTGTCGAAGCCCACGCCGTCGTCGCGCACCGAAAGCGTCGCGCGCGGCACAGCTACATCATCAGGATCGTCGCTTCCGGCCAGCGCGTCCTCTATCTCGACGTAGACGCTGCGCGCCTGCGCGTGCCGCTCGACGTTGCGCAACGCTTCCTCGACGATGCGGTACAGCGTCTCGGCGCGTTCGTCCGCCAGGTCGGCGGCCCAACCCTGCGCCCGCAACGTTGCTTCTGCCCCCGTGCGCTCGCCAAATCGCGCGAGCAAGTCACGCAAGGCCGCGGCCAGCCCGTTCTCGCGCACGGTGCCATGCCGGATCTGTGTGATCGCGGCACGAGCTTCCGCCAGGCCGGTGGCGGCCACCTCCTCGGCGCGGGCCAACTCGGCACCGAACTCGTCCTCCGACATCTTGTCCTTGAGCTTGCGCACCAGCCGCAACTGGGTCAACAAGGCCATCAGCGAATGCGCCAGCGTGTCGTGCAGATCGCGAGCCAAACGCAGTCGTTCGCGCGTGACGGCGGCATGGCGCGACTCGTCGGCCAGGCGCTCGATGCGGGCGGTCCGCTCGACCACCCGGGCGTCGAGCTCGGCGTTGAGTTCCTTCAGCGCGGCCTTTTCGCGCTGCAGGTGCCCGACCAACTCCGACATGGTGGCGCCGATGCGGCTTACTTCATCCTCGCCGACCGGCACCGAGATGCCCGTCTGCCGGCCCTGGCGCACGGCCGCGGCCTCGGCCGCCAGCGATGCGAGGCGCCGGGTCAGCCAATGGGTGACGGCCAAGGCCACGAGCGCAGCCACGACGCCGGCCAGCAGAACGGTCGCGAAGACCGTGTGGTGCAGACCGCGCACATGCGCCAGCGCCGGATCGGCCGCTTGGCGAACCGTGACTTTCCAGCCCAGGCTGGCGTCGTCGGGGTCCTTGTCCAGATGGCGCCCGACGATATAGGTTCCGCCCTCGGTCAGGTCGTCGCCAGCCTGGAGCGTGCGCCCGACCCAGTTCTGCGGCCCGACCATGACCACCCCGTCGCCGTCGGACAGCACCAGTTCCAGGCGCCGCTTGCTGTCGAGCGAGCCCAGCAGTTCGGCCTGCAAGCGGTCGATCCATCCCCAGGCCAGGTGGCCGCCCACCACGCCCACCAAGCCACCGCTGTCCAGGCGAATCGGCGCGGCAACATCGACGAAGCGCAAGGGCTGACCATCGGACGCACGCGGCAGGTGCTTCTCCAGCAGTACAGCCTTGTGCACGTCGCCCAGGTGCGGGCCCGCCTGCGCCGCCGCGAACCACGGCCGTTGCGCCACGCTCTCGCCCTGCAAGATGCCGCCGGTGGCCGTCATGACCCTGCCGTGAACGTCGGCCACGCCCAGCCACGCGAACTCCGGGAACTGCGCCTGCACCGCATCCAGATGGAGCCGCAGCGCATCCGAGCCTTTGTGCCCGGACGCCGCGATCTGCGCAGCGGTAGCCTGGACGATCGACAGCCGATTGCGCAGATTCATGCCCAGACCGTGATCGACCTGAGTGGCGAACTGCGCCATCAGCCGCTCGGTGCTCTCGCGCGCAGCACGCTCAGCCTCCGAAGCGGCCAGATTGCCGGCCACCAGCGAGGCCAACGCCACCACGGCCAGCATCGACCAGCCGATCGCCGCCGACAGATGGCGGCGCGGATTCAAACTTGAGATCAGCCCCACGGACGCCCCGCCTCATCGACAGGCTACGACCGTGAAAGGAAGTGACGACATGGTGCCGGTCGTCACTGGGCCGAAACCGACCCGTCGAATACATTGCATGACATGTACGCCATTTTTCTCCGTGACGGCGCGACCGAGTCCGGCGCCAACGAGATGTTGCCATGATGGAAGAACTGATCCTTGCGGTGGCCCGGGGGGCCGGCCTGTCGCCGGACCAGGCGGCCTTGGCCGTGGCGGCGGCCTTGCGCTTTTTCACCGCGCGCCTGCCGTCGTCGCTGGTCGGAGAATTGCATGTAAGGCTCGGCACGCGCAAGCCTTCCGACACACCCGGCGCGGGAGATGCAAGATGAGCGAATCCGCCCCGGCGGCCGAACGGCTGCGGCTGCTCATTGTTGACGACCAGCCACTGATCCGGCGTGCCCTGGCGATGACCCTGGGCGTCGAGAGCGATATCGAAGTGGTCGGCCAGGCCGTTGACGGTATCGACGCGATCGAGCAGGCGCTGGCTCTCGTGCCCGATGTGATCGTGATGGACCTGCAGATGCCGCGCGCCAGCGGCGTGGTCGCCACGCGCGAGATCACGGCCAAGCTGCCATCCGTCGGTGTGGTGGTGTTGACCACCTTCGACCAGGACGATCTTGTCTTCGAGGCGATCCGCGCCGGCGCCCGCGCCTACCTGCTGAAGGACGCGGTCGAGGAAGAGGTGCTGGACACCATTCGCGCCGTGCATCGCGGCGAGTCACGGCTGTCGCCGTCGATCGCGCGCAAGGTGATGGAGCAGTTCCGCCGCTTCGGCGCACTGCCGGCCCAGGTTCGCGCCGAGGAGGTGCCGACGCCGTCGCCGGCGAGCGCCCCACCGGCAGCCCCCGTGCGCGCCAGCGCGTCGAGTCTCGAGGAGCCACTCACCGACAAGGAAGAGCGCATCCTCCAGCTGATTTCCGAAGGCAAGAGCAACAAGCAGATCGGCGCCACCGTCTTCCTGGCCGAGGGCACGGTGAAGAACTACGTCAGCCGCATCATGGAGAAGTTGCATGCCCGCAGCCGCACCGAGTTGGCAGTGCGGGCAGTCGGCCGCCGCGGCTGATCCGGCGGCCTGCCTGCCGGCGCGGGGTGACGTTCGTCATCGTTCGCCCGGCGCTTCGTGACTTCGCCGGTGACGAACGGGCCCTGACGGACGGGGTCGCGATTCCTAGCATGTGGGGTATCGCAACAAGACCCGCCCGTCCAGGAGCCCCGATGCCGACCCCCGAACCGATACGACGCACCTTCGCCACGCGCGCCCTGCACGGCGCGCTGCTGCTGGCCGTGCTGTGGCAACTGCTCGGCTCGAACTTCATCGAACGTCCGCGCGTTGCTCAGCCGGGCAATGCGATGTACGAGCTGCACGAGGTCGGCGGCCTCGCCACGCTTGGCCTGGTGGTGGCATTCTGGCTCTGGAGCTTGTTGCGGCGCCGCGAAACATCGTTCGGCGCCCTGTTTCCATGGTTGTCCGGCAGCAGGCTCAAGGCCGTCAGAACCGACCTGGGTCGTCACTGGACTGAACTGAAGCACTTGCGCCTGCCCGGTGGCGAAGCCGAGACCCCGCTCGCCAGCGCCGTTCATGGGCTGGGGCTGCTGGCCGCGTTGTTCATGGGGGCCAGCGGTGCGTGGCTGTACACCCTGGCCATCCCGGGCGGCATCGTTCTCGAGTTGCACAAGATCGTCGCCAACCTGATGTGGGCCTACGTCGTGGGCCACGCCGGCCTGGCGGTGCTGCACCAGCTGACGGGACATCGCATGCTTCAGCGCATGTTCTTCGAACGTCCTGGCGGCGACGCGAGGCGCCGTGAGCGTACCGAGGACACCCCTTGACCAGGTCCGTGACAGCGACAGGCGGTCTGGTCGCTTTCGTGGCGAACGCTCGACCGCCTGTGACGGCCAGTGACGCGGCATCACACTGAGCGCGTGGCAACCCACCCGCTGCACGGCCTGCACTGGTCGGCCCGCATCACCGCGCTGCAACGGCAAGGCTTTGCGGTCGGCGCGGCGCTGCTTGCCGGTTTCGCCGCGACTCGCTGGACCACCACCGGCGAGGTCTTGTTTCTCGCAGCCTGGCTGGCCTATTGCGCAGTGCTGCTGGGCTCCACCTGGCATCTCGCGGCCCACCTCGACGCCCATGCGACGCGGCGGCGGGCGCAGCTCATCGACCCGGGCGCGGTGGCGTTGTTCGTCCTGGTGGCTGCGGCCTGCTGCGCGAGCATCGTGGCGGTGGCACTGGCCGTTGAGACCGCCAGGGCCCTGGCCGGCTGGGCGCGCTGGGCACATCTCGCACTCGCGATGGCTTCGCTGGCGGCGTCGTGGCTGCTGATGCAGGCCATGTTCGCGCTGCACTACGCGCGCGTCTTCTATCGGCCCGCCCCGTCGCATGGAGAGCCCGCGCGCGGGCTCGTGTTCCCCGGCGGTCCGGAGCCCGACTATCTGGACTTCCTGTACTTCTCGGCAGTGGTGGGCATGACATCGCAGGTCTCGGACGTGGCGGTGACAAGTCGGCGCATGCGCCGGCTGACCTTGCTGCACGGCCTGCTCTCGTTCACTTTCAACCTGATCGTGCTGGCCCTGGCCGTGAACGTGTTCGCCGGCAGCTTGGGTTGAAACTCCGGCGTCAGATGCCGTCGTCGTGACGACCGGCACTTCGCTTCGTCGCCCGGCCGGCCGAACACTGTCGGCGGCCCGACAAGGAGGCACGAAGTGCGATTGAACCGATGGAGCTACCGGGCGGACTATGCCGTCCTCCCGCTGCTCGCGTCCGCGGTGGGTCTGGTGTCCCTGTGGCACGCGTCCCCCTGGCAGATCGAGGCGTGGCTTGCAAGCGCGCTTGCAGGCATCGCCGGCTGGACCTTGCTCGAGTACGGGTTGCACCGCTGGCTGCTCCATCGAGTGCAACCGTTTCGGCGCCTGCACGAGGCGCATCACGCGCACCCCTCCGAACTGATCGGCACGCCCGCGTGGCTCAGCGCGCCGCTGTTCGCGGCGACATGGCTGGCGCTTGCGCAGGAGATGCCACGCTCAGCGGCTGGCGGTGCCGCGGTCGGGCTGATGCTGGGCTACCTCGCGTACTCCCTGTTGCACGACGCCGTGCATCACCTCCGTGCGTCGCCCGGCAGCTGGTTGGCCGGTGCGAAGCGCCGGCATGCCCTTCACCATCGGCCCGGCGCGAGCAGCAACTTCGGCGTCACCACTGGCGTCTGGGACCGGGTGTTTCGCACCGCTGCGGAACCGGGTCGACCTTCCGATGACGATCGTCATTCCGAATCGATGACTCGCCGGTGACCAGCGGCTCTGGCAGGCGGACGGGTGGGAAGCAACACTGTGCCCATCGGTTCACTCCCCCGCCGCCATGAACATCCTGCTCGACTCCCGCAAGCCATTCGATGTCGCCGTCGCCGACCTTCAGCGCAGCGTGGCCGCCCACGGCTTCAGCGTGCTGCACATGCACGCACTGAGCGACACACTCGCAGCCAAGGGGCACTCCATCGACAAGCGGGTGGCCGTGCTCGAGGTGTGCAACGCCACCGTCGCTTCGGAGATGCTGACGCGCGACGCGTCAATCAGCCTCGCCCTGCCCTGCCGCGTGGCGGTGTTCGAGCATGCGGACGGCACGCGCCTGGGAACCATCGCGCCGACAACGATCCTCGAGGGATTCGGCCTGGGCCCCGAAGTGGACATCGCGGCATCCTTGGTCGAGCGCACGCTGCGTCAGATCCTCGTCGACGCGGCCTGACGACGCGCCCCCGAAGAACACGACGCCGATCGGATCTCACATGCCGCCGCTGACCCAGGCCCTCATCGCCGTCAACGTCGTCGTGTTCCTGCTCGGGCAGGTGATGGGCCAGGTTCTCACCAGGTGGTTCGCCCTCTGGCCACCGGCATCCGGGCTCTTCATGCCCTGGCAACTCGGCAGCTACGCGTTCCTCCACGCCGGCCTGACGCACCTGGCCTTCAACATGTTCGGCCTGTGGATGTTCGGCGGCGAACTCGAACGCGTGTGGGGGCCGCGCCGTTTGGCACTGTTTTACGGTGTGAGTGTGCTGACCGCCGCGGCGGTCCAGTTGCTGGTGACGTCCGCACTGGGCAACGCCGCGCCGACCGTCGGCGCTTCAGGGGGACTGTTCGGCCTGTTGATCGGCTTCGCGATGGTGTTCCCGCGTCGGACGATCACGCCGCTGCTGCCGCCGATCCCCATGCCGGCCTGGCTGTTCGTCACGCTCTACGGCCTGCTCGAACTGACGCTCGGCGTCACCGGCAGCGCCAGCGGCGTTGCCCACTTCGCGCATCTGGGCGGGCTGCTGGGCGGATGGCTCGTGATGCGCTACTGGCGCGGGCAGCCTCCGTTCGGCCGTCCGAGGCGCTGACGTGCTCGGCTTCGTGATCCCGATCCCTTCTACCAACCACGCCTCGCCATGAACCCAACCTTCACCGCCCAACGCGCCGATGACGCCTTGACCAAGGTTCCAGCGGTCACGCTCCTCTTCTGGATCATCAAGATCGCCGCCACGACGCTCGGCGAGACCGCCGGCGACGCGTTGTCCATGTCCCTCAACCTGGGCTACCTCACGAGCACCGGTATCTTTGCCGTGATCTTCCTGGCCGCGGTCACCGCGCAGATGCGCGCGCGCCAGTTCCATCCCTGGTTGTACTGGACCACCATCATCGCCACCACCACCGTCGGTACGACGATGGCGGACTTCTTCGACCGTTCGCTGGGCATCGGCTACAGCGGGGGAACGGCCATCCTGCTCGGCCTCCTGCTGGCCTCGCTCTGGACGTGGCGGCGCACGCTGGGCTCGGTGTCCGTGCAGAGCGTGAGCAGCCCGACGGCCGAAGTCTTCTACTGGGTGACGATCATGTTCTCCCAGACGCTCGGCACAGCGCTCGGGGACTGGACCGCCGACACGGCCGGCCTCGGCTACGCCGGTGGGGCCATGATCTTCAGTGCCTTGCTGACCCTGGTGGTGCTGGCGTACTTCAAGACCCGCATCTCGCGCACCGCGCTGTTCTGGGCCGCCTTCGTGCTGACCCGGCCGCTCGGCGCGGTGGTGGGCGACTACCTCGACAAGCCGATCTCGGCCGGCGGGCTGGCCCTGAGCCGGTTCAGTGCTTCGGCGGCGTTGCTGGCCTTCATCGCGTTCACGCTGATGGCGTTCAAGCATCGCGCCAGCGCGAAAGCCCATTGACATGGGCACCCGGATGCCTGCCTCGAACACCCTGACCGCGCTCGTGCTGCAAGGGGGTGGCGCCTTGGGCGCCTACCAAGGCGGCGCCTACGAATCCTTGTCTGCGGCGGGACGCGAGCCCGACTGGTTGGCCGGCATCTCGATCGGCGCCATCAACTCGGCGTTGATTGCCGGCAATGCCCCGGGCCGCCGCGCGGCGCGCCTGCGCGAGTTCTGGCAACGCATCACCGCGCAGGTTCCTTCGCCGGCCTGGGCGGGCGCGGACGGGCCGCTTCGCGCGTTGGCCAACGATTGGGCGGCCACCTGGGGCGCGGTGTTCGGACTGCCACACTTCTTTCAGCCCCGCGTCGGCAAACCCTGGTGGCCCGGCGCCGCCGACGCCCCCAGCCTTTACGACACCGCCCCTCTTCGAGAAACACTGCTCGAGCTGGTGGACTTTGACCGCATCAATGACGGGCCTACACGCTTGTCGGTCGGCGCGGTCGACATCGAGAGTGGCAACTTCGTGTACTTCGACAGCCAGCGGCAGCGCCTCGGGCCTGAGCACGTCATGGCCAGTGGCGCCTTGCCGCCAAGCTTTCCGGCGGTGGTGATCGAGGGCCGGGCCTACTGGGACGGCGGCCTCGTGTCCAACACGCCGCTGCGCCACATCGTCGAGAACCTCGATGGCCGCGACGCGACGATCTTCCAGGTCGACTTGTTCAGTGCACGCGGGCGCGTGCCGCGCACGCTGGCCGAGGCGTCGGACCGCGACAAGGACATCCGCTATTCGAGCCGCACGCGCGCCCTGACCGACATGCTGTGCGAGCGCCACGAGATGAGGCGTTCGTTGCGCGAGCTCGCGGCGTTGCTGCCTGCCGGACGGCGCGCCGACGCACGGGTGACGCAGCTCCTGCGCAAGCTGGGTGCCGACGCGCCCGACCCGACCGTCACCCTGGTTCACCTCATCCACCGCCACAAGAACAGCGAGACGCAAGCGCGCGACTACGAGTTCTCGGGCGCCTCGATGCTGGAGCACTGGGACGCCGGGCGCGCCGACATGGCGCACTCGCTGCGCTCGCTGGCTCGCGCCCGCCACGAGGTCGAACCCGGCAGCTTCCGGGTCTTCGACTACACCGCCCCCGACCTGGAGACCGCCCGATGAATGCCGACGACGTACGCCGCACCGCCTGGGCGATGCCGCTGACCAGCCCTTCCTATCCGCGCGGCCCCTACCGCTTCGTCAACCGCGAGTTTCTTGTCATCAGCTACCGCACCGACCCCGCCGCGCTCGCCGCACTGGTGCCCGAGCCGCTGGTTCCGGCTGGCGACGTGGTGCGCTTCGAGTTCATCCGCATGCCCGACTCGACCGGCTTCGGCGACTACACCGAAAGTGGCCAGGTCATCCCGGTGACCTTCGAAGGCCGCGCCGGCGTGTACGTGCACAGCATGTACCTCGACGATGACGCGCCGATCGCCGGTGGCCGCGAGATCTGGGGCTTTCCCAAGAAGCTGGGCAGCCCGAAGCTGCGCGTGGACAAGGACACCCTGCTCGGCACGCTCGACTACGGGCAGAGCCGCATCGCTGTCGGAACGATGGGCTACAAGCACCGTGCCGCAGACCACGCTGCGGTGCAGCAGTCGCTGGCCCAGCCGAACTGGCTGCTGAAGATCATGCCCGACGTGGACTGCAGCCCGCGCGTGTGCGAATTGGTCGAGTACCGCCTCGAGGATGTCGTGCTGAAAGGTGCGTGGGAAGGGCCGGCCGCATTGCAGCTCTTCGAGCACGCACTCGCCCCCGTGGCCGCGCTGCCGGTGCGCCAGGTGCTGGGCGGACTGCACCTGAACACCGACCTCACGCTCGGCCTCGGCCGCGTGGTGCACGACTACCTCCGCCGCTGAACCCCCGATCAAAGGAGCGCGACATGATGAGACTCGACAACAAGGTGGCCTTCGTCACCGGCGCCGCCAGCGGCATCGGCAAGCGCATCGCCGAGGTCTATGCGCAGGCCGGCGCGAGCGTCGCCGTGGTCGACCTCAACCGCCAGGGTGCCGAGGCCGCCGCCGCTGCGCTTCGCGCCCAGGGCGCCCGGGCGATCGGCATCGGCGTGGACGTGACCGACGAGGCGGGTGTCGATGCCGCCGTGGCGCGCACCGTGGCCCAGTTCGGCGGCCTGGACGTCCTGATCAGCAATGCCGGCATCCAGATCGTCGCGCCGCTGGTGGAGTTCAGCTTCGCCGACTGGAAAAAGCTGCTCGCGGTGCACCTCGACGGCGCCTTTCTGACCGCGCGGGCCGCGATGCGCCAGATGGTGCCCAGCCAGCGCGGCGGCTCGATCATCTTCATGGGATCGGTGCATTCCAAGGAGGCCTCGGTGCTCAAGGCGCCCTACGTCACCGCGAAACACGGCCTCGAAGGGCTGGCCAAGGTGATCGCCAAGGAAGGTGCGTCCCATGGCGTGCGGGCCAACCTGATCTGCCCGGGCTTCGTGCGTACGCCGCTGGTGGACAAGCAGATTCCCGGGCAGGCCAAGGCCCTCGGGATCTCCGAGGACGAAGTCATCAGGAAGGTGATGCTCAAGGACACGGTCGACGGCGAGTTCACGACGGTGGACGACGTGGCGCAGCTCGCATTGCTGTTCGCCGCCTTTCCGACGAATGCATTGACCGGGCAGTCCATGGTGGTGAGCCACGGCTGGTTCATGCAATGAGCGCCTATCGTCAAGACTTGACCGGCCATTGCGCGCGCGCCGAGGCCGCGACGGCGGAGTTGTTGTCGCAGCGACGTCGGCTGATTGCCGCCGCGTCGCTTGGCCCGGTCGGCATCATGGCAGGCACGCTTGCTCCTCTCCGTGCCCGCGCCGCGGGCGCTCTTCCTTCGTCCGTACGCGATCTGGATGCCGCCGCGCTGGTTCTCTTCGATGCTGCCGCATCGGCACGATGGGTACAAGCACGCGCGGCGCTGGCGCGAGCCAGGACCGCCGCGACCGCTGCCGCATCGTTGGGCGGGCCCTTCACCGAAGCCGGCGGTGCGTTGCACCGCTACTTCGAGGCGAGAAACGGGCTCAGCGGCGATCTGGTGGAGGCCGGCCTCGCCCTGTCGGTCAAGGACCACAGATGGCTGATCGGCGTCGCCGAACGCATCGTGACGCGCGCCGGCGAACTCGCTCAGCCCTTCGCGGAACGCTCCGACAAGTTGACGCCGCAGATCGAGACCTTGTTGTTCCTCGCTCGGCGCATGCGTCGCGCGCTGGTGTGGCACGATTCGATCGGGTACCAGGGTGCGCGCGGGGACTTCGGATCGCTGTGGCAAGCCATGCTTCCGGAACTGGCCCCCAGCGTGCCGGCGGGCCGGATCCAGGCGCTCGACCAGGCCCTGCAAGGCGCGACACATTCGCCCTCGCCGAGTGCCGGCAAGCGTCTGGACGAGGCGGTTCGGGCCTTGCGGCAGGCGAACTGACGCGCACGACCGCGCGACTCGAGTGCAGGCTGCGGTGCGCTCTCAGTATCTGTAAGTTCAGGTAAGAGTCAGGCCGGGCGGGAATCCGCCCGTCCCCTCGAGACCAAGCCGCGCTAGGCTGAGCGGTACTTCGGAGTTCTGCATGCATCGCTTGTTCCTCGTTGCCGCACTTGCGGCCGCCGGCGCCGCCCACGCCGGTCCCAGCATCGGCGTCTCGATCGGCATCAACCAACCCGGCGTGTACGGCCGCATCGAGCTCGGCAACATGCCGCCCCCGGCCGTGGTCTACCCGCAACCGGTGGTCATCGTGCCGACGCCGGTCGCGGTGTATCAGCAGCCGATCTACCTCTACGTGCCGCCGGCCCACCAAGCGAGGTGGGGACACTACTGCAACGCCTACGCGGCTTGCGGCCAGCCGGTGTACTTCGTCCGCGAGTCGTGGGTCCGCGATCATCGCCACCGCGGTGATGACGATCATGACGACGACCGGCACGAACGTCGCGGCAAGCACAAGGGCAAGCGCGATCGCGGCGACGACTGAGCAACCCGTCCGGCTACTTGCGCAGACTCTTGATCGCAGCGGCGCCCAGCCCAAACTGCGAAAAGATCTGCGACCAGTCCTTCAGGTTGCGCGCGAGGACGCGCCCCCAGGTTTCGTAGTCCAGCTGGCTCGGCACGATCACCGAATCGCCGGGCTGCAGGACGCTGTCCGACACCCCGCCCCAGCCGCCTATCCACGATGACCGAGCCGCTGCCGCCGCGGTGCCGTCGGCGTGCAGCACGATCAACTTCGACACGTCGGCCGCATCCTCGAGGCCGGCCAGGGTCAAGTAGTCGCCGACCGTTCGGCCCTCCCGCCACAGCAGGGCGTTTTCGTTGGCGACCGCTCCGATCACGGTGACAAACCCTGGACGCGCAGGCACCACGATCCGATCGCCCGCATCGAGCGCAATGTCGGGGACCGCCGCGAGCGCCTTCGCATTCGCCATCGTCTCGAGCGCGATGCGCCCGTTCGGCCTCAACCTCTGCAGCCGCGCAAGTTGGGCCTGCGTCGCGGCCCCACTGGCGGCGGACACCGCACCGGGCGGGCCGTCGTCGCGGCGGTTGGCGGCATCGCGTGCCGATTGCGTCGCCGACAAGGACTCCAGGCGTGCGATCGCGTCGGCAAGGTTCGCCCGTTGCCGCTGACGGACCGACTCCCGCGCAAGCTCGATGCCATACAGATAGGCCTCCGGCGTCAGCCCGCCGGCACGTTCGAGAAGCGCGCGAAGGCCTTCACCCGGTCGCAGCTGGTACACGCCGGCGGCGCCCACCTCGCCTTCCACCGTCACGAGCCGCGTCCGGGCATCCTTCGGTCCGCGGATGTCCTTCTGCCCGTACACCGTGACGACGTCTCCCGGCAGCAGTTCGAGGTTGTTCGCCGCATCGCCGCGCAACACGACGGCCCCCAGATCGAACGCGATGACACGCGTCGACAGCGTGCGCTCGTCCAGCCGCTCGATGGTGGCGTAGTCCCAGTTGAGGTCATCGAACAGCGGCTCGGGTATGCGTTGCGCCGTCCCTTCCTCGACGCGATCGGGGCGGCCGGCGCCCCCGGCAGGCAACCCGGTGGGGGATGCCGCCTTCACGGTATCGGGCGACGCTCGGAGCGCACTTCGCGCGTTCGCGTTCGCCTCCGCTGGTGCCTCGGGCGCCCGGACCTGAACGAGGCCATTCCGCAGTCGGTGGAAGGACTCCGTCACCAGGGACTCCGTGTCGGGGATCAGATCGCGGACACGCATCCCTGGCCTGTGCGGGTAGCGCATGGGCTGCGCCACGTGCCCCTTGAGGGTCACCGCATTCGCAAACGCCTGCGAGATCGGCTTGAGCGTCAGCACATCACCGTCCGCGAGGCGCTGATCGAGGGCCGGACCGTCGAGGCGTGTCAGCTGCGTGCTGCGCTGCGCACCTGGCTTGCGAGGTTCGATCCGCTCGACCTGCGCGAACGCGGGATCGGCGACGACCGACGCTCCACCCGCGTAGCGAAGCAGGCTTCGCATCGTGTCGTCCTCGTCGCGCAGCTCGTAGATGGCCGGCGTGTCGACGGCTCCCAACAACGCAACAGTCCGGCCGAGCGGCTGCAACACGACGGCATCGCCGTCCACCAGCTGAATGTCCTCGCTTCGCTCGCCGCCGACGAAGAAGCCGTAGAGGTCCCAGTCCGCGACCACCCGTCCAGCGCGGCGAAGCAGCACGTGCCGCATCGAGCCGCCAGTGCCGGGCCCGCCGGCCGCGGCGACAGCGGTCAACAAGGTCGCCTGGCTGGGCAGTGTGTAGATGCCGGGGTGACGGGCCGGGCCGACCACCGATACCTTGACGGCATGCAAGCGCCCCAGTGTCGCGCTCAGCCTGAATCCTCGGTACAGCCTGCCGATCTGCCCCTGGAGGTGCCGTTCCAGTTCGGCGGCCCGCACGCCCGCGACGTTGAAGCTGCCGACCCGCGGCAGGTGCACCATGCCGTCCCTGTCGACACGCACCCGCAGATCGGCGTCGATCGACCCCCACACGCGCAGGAGGATTTCATCTCCGGCCGCCAAGGCGTAGTCGGCCGACAATGGGATCGTGTCGGTTGGCGGGGCATGCGCAGGCGCTCGCTCGAAGAATGCCTGTCCGAAGACGGGCAAGAGGCGCCCCGTGGCCTGCTGCACGAAAGCCTGAAAGACACTCGGCTGCGCGTCATGCCCGGCCGAGCGTGCGCGGCCCGGTCCTCGTTCAACGCGTTGGCGCGCTCGACCGTCATCCTGCCATTCGTCACGCCCCGGCTCGACTGTCCATTCTGGAGCCACCGCGACCGGGGCGGCCAGTCGCCACGCGTTCGGTGCTCCGGGTACGGGAGGCTCCGCCGCCTGTGCCGCCGCGGCGACCATCATTGCTCCGCCCAAGCGCCAGATCGTTCGCAGCATGATGTCGTGGCAACCCCGCACCGGCCGGATTCGAGCGAGTGTCAACGCGCAACGGGCTTCTGCAGGAGCCGGGCCACCGAGGACGGCGCGGCATCCCGGATTCCCAGCTCTTCAGCAAGGACCAGCACGGTTTCCGGCCCTCGCGTTCGCACGCGACGACGCACCGCTTCATCGATCGCGTCACGGTGGGTTTGGTATGCGGCCACACAGGGTAGGCCGGGCTCGTCGACGCCGCAGGTCTGAGCCAGCACCGGCCGACTGATGTAGGCCTGCACGAGACGGCCATCCACGTCGACCGCGAAGTGCACGCCGTCCGTGTCCTGCGCGTAGTACGGGTCGTAGCGCTCCATCGAGTCCTTTCGCAGGGCCGCGCGCTCCTGGTCGCGCGCAGCCATCGTCGGCCTGATTGGCTTAACGGATCCTTATGCGAGTCACCCGTCAAGCGCTGCGCGTTGCGTCGCTAGCGCACGCGGTCCCACGAAGGTCTGCACCGCAAGTCGCCGAGCGTGGCAGGCCGTTGCGCGTCGGCCCACTTTTAAGTCGCCCTTAAGTCCATCGCCCGCACCCTGCGGGCTTGTCGCCGTGGTCACGCGGCGCAGGCGAGGTCGTCCGGCCCGCATGACGACAGGAGCGCCCTATGCGTTGTCTTCCCTTTGCCGTGGCCGGCGCGATGCTGGCGCCCGCGCTGGCCTCGGCGCAGCTCAAGCCCGACCCGCGCTGGGAGTTCGGCCTGCGCAGCGGCGTACTGATCGGGTCCGGCAGGCCTGCCAACGACTTGCTGTTCAACGGCATCAAGGCGATCTACCGGCTCGATGCCGAAAGCGGCGTGGGCCTCAGCATCGATCGCCTGTCATTCGACTTCGAGCGCCCGCAAAGCGTGCTTGGCATCGAACAAGACAAGAGCCTGGTCCCGAAGGACATCGACGCGAAGGCGAAGGCCACGCTGATCAGCGTCTTCTATGAGCGCCGCTACGCCACGGCGGGCAGCCCCTGGAGCTGGAACTGGAACGCCGGGCTGGGATTCGCGTCGCCGAGCGTCGGACGTGCGAGCGGGCCAGCGGCGGGCGGTGGGAGCTTCGACGTCGGCACGGACGCCGGTCGCGAGTACGTGCCCTCGGTAGGCCTCGGAGCCAGGTACAGCCTGAGCAACGGCCTGCACTTCGAGGCCGGCCTGAACCTCAATCGTCACATCGCCAACTGGAAGGTCATCGATGCGGTGTCCGGGCGGTCGGGTCGCGTCAGGGACTACACAACCACCGGACTGAGCCTGGGCCTGGGCTACCGGTTCTGAGGCGTGCTCCCCGTTTCCCTCAGCCGTCCGGATGACGAACGGCACCACGAAGTCATGACCTCGCAATGACGCGCTGCACTGGGCGCGTCCAACCGCCATGGCGAGAGTCGCTGCGTGGCTCGGCCGCCGCCATCGCATCGACTCGCCCCAGCGCTCCCACGTGCACTCCCGAAACATCCCCCATCTCCCGCAAGGCCACGGCTTGGCCCGCCCAGCGATGCCGATCGCACGCTTGGTGAAGCGCTGGCTCTCAGGCCGGCCTGAAGTGACAAGCACGCGGCTGGCCGTGCTCGCCGGCTTCTTCTTCGCGCTTGCGGCGAACGCGCCGTTCCTGTCGGCAGTGCTGGCGGGCCGCGACCCGTGGGCGCCCGCGAGCTGGTTGTTCGCGCTGGCGATGCTGGTCGCGCTGGCCGCCGTGCACATCTTGCTGCTGTCACTGGTGACGGTGCGGCCACTTGCCAAGCCGCTGCTCGCGTTGCTGCTCGTCGCCACGGCGTTCGCCACGTACTACATGCAGCGCTTCGGGATCTTTCTCGACCCGACGATGCTGCGCAACGTGCTGAA
This sequence comes from uncultured Methylibium sp., assembly GCF_902826655.1. Lineage (GTDB taxonomy): Bacteria > Pseudomonadota > Gammaproteobacteria > Burkholderiales > Burkholderiaceae_C > Methylibium. The sequence goes on from NZ_CADEFR010000002.1 coordinate 42,761, forward strand.
GACGCATCCCGCCGAAGCCGGCGAGCTGTTCGGCTGGGGCATGCTCCCTCACTTGTTGCTGTTCGCCGGTTTGCCGCTTCTGGTGCTGTGGCGCGTGCGGCTCCAACGCCAACCGTGGGGCCGCGCGTTGGCCTGGCGGCTCGCGACGGCCGCTGGGTCGGCCGCATTGCTCGTGGGGGCGCTGCTGCTGGTGTTCCAGGACTTCTCGGCGCAGATGCGCAATCAGAAGGAGGTCCGCTACCTCATCACGCCGGCCAACTTCATCTACTCCGCGGCACGCGTGGCGGTCGACAGCACGCGCGAGGCGCAGGTCGCCAGAACGCCGGTCGGCGTCGATGCCCGTCTCGATGCGTCGTGGGCCACGCGCAGCAAGCCGGCACTGCTCGTACTGGCGGTCGGCGAAACTGCGCGCGCGGCCAACTGGGGCCTGAACGGCTACGCGCGTCAGACCACGCCACAGCTGGCGACGCGCGACGTGATCAACTTCCGCGACGTCACTGCCTGCGGCACCAACACCGAAACCTCGCTGCCCTGCATGTTCGCGCCGGTCGGCCGGCGCGACTACGACGAACGCCGTATCCGCACCGGGGAATCGTTGCTGCACCTTCTCAACCGCGCAGGTTTCCAGGTGCTGTGGCGCGACAACCAGTCGGGCTGCAAGGGGGTCTGCGACGGGCTCGCGGCACAGCAACTGGACAACGCCGAGTTGCCAGAGTGGTGCGACGGTGGCCGCTGCCTCGACGAGGTGCTGTTGCAGGGGCTGGACACCATCGCCCGAGACGCCAAGGGCAATCTGGTGGTCGTCCTGCACATGCTCGGCAACCACGGTCCTTCGTACTACAAGCGCTATCCCGAGGCGTTCCGCCGCTACACCCCCACCTGCGACACCGGCGAACTGCGCCAGTGCTCGCGCGAACAGATCGTCAACGCCTACGACAACGCCCTGCTCTACACCGACCATGTGCTCGCCAAGACGATCGACTTCCTGCAGTCGCAGTCCAGCCGCTACGACACCGCACTCGTCTACGTCTCCGACCACGGTGAGTCGCTCGGCGAGAAGGGGCTCTACCTGCACGGCGTGCCCTACGCCATCGCTCCCGACGAGCAGACGAAAGTGCCGATGATCTGGTGGCTTTCCCGGGGCTACACGGCCAGTTTCGGTCTGGACACGGACTGTCTGAAGCGGGAGGCGTCGCGGGCGCAAGCGCACGACAACCTGTTCCACACCACCCTCGGCTTGCTGCAGGTGCAGGCGCGCGAGTACGAGCCTTCGCTCGACATCACCAGGACATGCCGTCGTTGACTGCCATCGCCGCCGACTCCCAGGCCGCCCCCGGGCGACGCCTGGCGATCATCGACGCTGCCGTCGCGGCGGCTGGCCTGGCCGCCCTGGTGGCGTGGGACGCCACGGGCATGGACATCACGGTCGTGCGCTGGCTCGGCCGTCCCAGCGGCTTCCCCTGGCGCGATCACTGGCTGACCGCGGGAGTGCTGCATGGCGGCATTCGCTACCTCGCCTGGACGCTGCTCGCCGCCCTCGTGATCGGCATGTGGCGTCCCTGGGGGCCGCTGCACTCGCTGTCGAAGGCTCAAAGACTGTGGATGCTGGGCACCACCGTGGCCTGCGCGGCCCTGATCCCGCTGATCAAGCGTCTCAGCGCGACGAGTTGCCCGTGGTCCCTGGCCGAGTTCGGGGGCGGCGTCGTTCAGTACGTGCCGCACTGGGTCCGCGGGGTGACCGACGGCGGACCCGGCGGGTGCTTCCCGTCGGGCCATGTGTCCACTGCGTTCGCGTTCCTGGCCGCTTGGTTCGTGCTGCGCGAGACCGCTCCGTCGGCCGCAAGGCGCTGGCTGGCGGTCACGCTGGCGGCCGGCGTTGTGCTGGGTGCGGTCCAAGTCGCGCGCGGCGCGCACTACCCGAGCCACCCCCTGTGGACGGCCTGGATCTGCTGGGTTGTCTCCGCCCTCGCGTTCCACATTTTTCGTCCGCGCGCAACGCCTCCGCCGTGAGCAACCCGACCGGAACCCCCGACCCGACTCCGACGACCGCGTTCAAGAGTCGCCCCGGGTTCGCACGCATCTGGCAAGCCGCGCGCTACTCGCGCGACGGCATGATCGCCGCGTTTCGGCACGAGGCGGCGTTCCGCCAGGAACTGGCCGTTGGTGTGCCACTCATGGCGCTTGCGTGGTGGATCGCGCCGGGCCGCTGGGAGGCCCTCGCGATGACGCTGTCGATCGTGGCCGTTCTTGTCGTCGAGTTGCTCAACTCGGCCGTCGAGGCGCTCGCCGACGCCGTGTCCCTCGAGACGCACCCCTTGATCAAGCGCGCCAAGGACATCGGCAGCGCGGCGGTGATGCTCAGCATCGCCGGCGCGGCACTGGTGTGGATCGTGGCGCTGGTGTAGGCGCTGGTCCACGCGAAGCCGTCACCCCTTCAGAGCTGGAAGGCAAGCGCTCTGACGGTCCCCTCGAGAAGATCACGCGCCACCGACGGGGGTGTGCCTGGGTGCACGTCACCCGTCGGCGCCAGCCGCGTCGCCCACGCCACGAGCCAGTCGACTTCAGCGGGGCTGTAAAACGACGCCATGGCTTCGTAGTTCAGGAACAGGCCGCGCCCATCAAGGTTGACAGAACCGCAGAGGGCCAGCGTGCGGTCCACGATCACGACCTTTGCATGCAGCATGCGCGGCAGCAGGCGCACCTCGGCGCCAGCGCGCACCAGGCACCTCAGCGCTCGCTCGCGCGCGATGTCGGCCAATCGATGGTTCGAACGCCGTGGAAGCAGCAGGGTCAGCCTCACTCCGCGCCGGCAGGCGATGCTCAACGCATCGAGCAGGGCTTCGTCGGGGACGAAGTACGGCGTGGTGGCAATGATGCGCTCCTGAGCCCGATACGCCGCAGCCAGCAGGAGCGCGTGCACGGTGTCGTCGGGCCCGTCCGGGCCGGTGGGAATCCACTGCACGAGCGGGCCGCCGGCGGCCACGCTCATCAGTCCGTCCGGGCACCGAGGCGCCTCGACCGCGCGACCACCTGAGCGCTGCCAGTCGCGGTCGAACTGCGTCTGCGCCACCGCCGCCACCGGCCCTTCGACCACGAAGCCCAGATCAATCCATGCCTGCGCGTCCGGAGAGTCCAGGAAATACTCATCGGCCAGGTTCTGGCCACCGGCCTAGAGCTGCCGTCCGTCAGCCACGGCGAGCTTGCGATGGTTGCGCAGATTCGTCCGGCCGCGCAGCGGGTTGTGCAGCAGGGGCATGAACACCCGCACCTCCACGCCCGCAGCCCGCAATGCGGCCAGCTGCGCCCGTGGCGTGCGCAGGCTGCCCACGGCATCGACGATCAAGCGGCAGGCCACGCCGCGTCCCGCTGCCGCCGTCAATGCCTGCACGACGGCGCGTCCGACCTCGTCACCGCCGAGGATGAAGGTGCAGACGTCCAGTCGAGCGCGGGCCGTACTGCACAGCGCCAGCAGCGCGTCCAAGGAATCGCGTCCCTGCGGCAGAAATCGGACGCGCTCGTTGACCGAAGCCTCCGCCACGCCCAGTGCCGCCAACAGCGAGCCCGCCCACTCGGGCACCCCGGCAACGGGGTCGGGCCGCACCGGCGGCCCGATCGATGCCGCCGGTCGCACGAACTTGCGCGTGCCGAAGATCAGGAACAAGGGGACGCCGGCATACGGGAAGGCCGCGATTCCGACGACCCACCCGATGGCGGCCGCAGGATGCCGCCGCTGATGCCCGGCGCGAGTCACGAGCACATAGAGCAGAAGGCCACCCGCAACGAACGCTGCATGCTCGAGCCCCGAGATCGAGGGCCACCAGGCCAGCCACGGCAGGGAAGCGCCGCTCCACGCCACCGTATCAGGACCCGACCGGGAACCGCACCGAGACGCACAAGCCGCCGAGACGCGCCGAGCGGTCGAGCGTCAGCACGGCGCCATGAAGGTCGGCGATGCTCTTGACGATGGCCAATCCCAGCCCGCTGCCGGTGGCCTGCGATCCGGCCACGCGGTAGAAGCGATCGAGCACGCGCTCGCGGTCCACCTCGTCGATGCCGGGGCCACTGTCCTGCACCTCGAGCAGCCAGGCATCACCGCTTCGCTGCACCTCGACATCGACCGTACCGCCCTCGGGGGTGTACTTGACCGCGTTGTCCAGCAGGTTGCGCACCAGGATGCGCGCCGCGTCCGGGTGACCCGGGAACGCGCCCTCGTCAGCACGCGACACGCCGATGTCGATACGCCGCGACTGCGCGGCTCCAGCGATGTCAGCCACGGCCTGCTTGACCAGCTCGGACAGCGCCACCGGATGCGGCCGTTGCCCACCGGCCGCGCTGGCCTCGTGTCGCGCCAGCACCAGCAGTTGCTCGACCAGCCGCGTGGCGCGGTCAATGCCCGCGTGCAGCCGGGCCACCGCCAGCTCGCGCGTGCCGTCGTCGGATGCCCGCTGCAGGCCTTGCACCTGCAGCTTCAGCGCTGCCAACGGCGATCGAAGCTCGTGAGCCGCATCGGCGACGAAGCTCTTCTGCGCATCGAAGGCCTGGCGGACGCGGGCGAACAGCAGGTTCAGTTCGTGCACCAGCGGCCGCACTTCATCCGGCAAGCCCGCCTCGCTGACCTCGTTGAGGTCGTCGGCCTGCCGCTCCGAAACCTGGCGACGAACGCGCTGCACGGGCGCCAGCGAACTGCTGATCACCCACCACACGAGCAGCATCGACAAAGGCGCCATGACCGCGATCGGCGCGGCTGTGCGCAACGCCAGCGTTCCCGCCATTTCGCGGCGTGCCGCCATGTCCTGCGCGACCTGGATCACCTGTGCGCCGGACCGCATGGTGAATACGCGATAAGTCGTGCCGCGGGCCGGCACGTCGGAGAAGCCCATCGTCTCCCGCCGGGGGATGGCCGCACGCGCCGACTGGAACACCCGCAGGCCGTCCTGCGTCCAGACCTGAACCACGAAGTCATAGCTTTCGTCGTGGGCCTCATCGTCGTCGTGCCCCGCTGCCGCCTGCCGCGGCAGACCCGAGCGCAGCGACAACGCCGTCTGCTGCATGTGGTAGTCGAAGATCTCGTCGGCCTCGGCCCGCGCCGTCCGGTAGGCGACGATGGCCTGTACCAGCGCGGTGACCACGATCACCGCCAGCAGCAGCCACAGCAGGCGAGCGCGCAGGGAGTGCGGCGGTTGAAGGCTCATCCGGACATCCGCGCGTGCTGCCGCTCAGACCTTGGGGACCATGTAGCCCACGCCGCGCACGTTCTGGATCATTTCCGTGCCCAGCTTGCGACGCAGGCCGTGGATGTAGACCTCGACCGCGTTGCTGCTGATTTCGTCCTTCCAGCCATAGAGCTTCTCCTCAAGCTGGGTACGCGACAGCACCAGTCCCGGCCGTGCCAGCAGCGGCTCGAGCACCGCCCACTCGCGTGCCGACAGCACCACGGGCTCGCCACGCACCGCCACTTCGCGCGTGGCGGGGTTGATGCTCACGCCCTTGTGCTCGTAGACCGGTTCCGCACGCCCTGCGGCGCGCCGCATCAGCGCTCGGATGCGGGCGAGCAGTTCGTCGAGGTCGTAAGGCTTGAGCACATAGTCGTCGGCGCCGGCATCCAGACCTTCGATGCGCTGCTGGATGGAGTCGCGCGCGGTGGCGATCAACACCGGGATGCGCTCCTTGCGTGTGCGCAGATCCCTCAGCACGGCCAGGCCGTCGCGGCGCGGCAGTCCAAGGTCGAGCAGCACGAGGTCATAGGTCTGGGTGCGCAGCGCCGTGTCGGCCATCTCGCCGTCCTTGACCCAGTCCACCGCGTAGTGTTCGGCGCGCAGCAGGTCCAGGACGGCTTCGCCGATCATCGTGTCGTCTTCGACGAGAAGCAGTCTCATGATGCAGGGTGGGGTGGCTCCGAGGCGCCAGCGGAACGGCGTGCCGCACGGCCCATCCGTCCTGCGTGCACCATTCCAACCACCAGCATAGCGGCAGTGCCGCCCAGCAGTGCCAGCGCGAAGAGCCCGCCCAGCAGCCACAGCAGCGGCACGGCCACGACGAAGATCAGCAACGCCAGGGCGGCCCGAGCCGTACGGCGCCACCATGGCAGGGGCGTGATGTCGATCACCCGCTGCGTGTGCACGCGGGGCAGGTGCAGGTAGATGGTGCTCATGGCGTACCCTTTCCGGTCGTCTCGGCGGGGCGGCACCCTGCCGCCTCGTCCTTCGAGGCAATCTATGGAGAGGCACTTAGGCGGGGCTTAATGGGACGCCCGCGCGGACGAGCCCCTGACGTCGCGATGCGTGGATGACGAAGGTCACCGCCGGCCAGAAGACCCGAGGCACTTCGCGGCGAGGCCGGCCCATGCCATGATTTGTGCGCTGCCCACCATGGACATCTCGGCCCTGCTCCACACCCACATCTACTCCGCCATCGTGCTGGGCAGCCTGGTCGAAGGCGAGACCACGGTGGTACTGGCCGGCTTCGCCTCCCACCAGGGTTACGCGCCATGGTGGGCGGTGACCCTGCTGGCCGCGGTGATCAACTTTGCGTGGGACCAGACCCTGTTCGCCCTCGGCCGATGGCGCGGCGACTGGGTGCTGAGCAAAGCGCCGCGCCTGCGCGATGGCGTGCAACGCATCTCGCCGCTGATCCATCGCCGTCGCCGTCGGGTGGTGTTCGGTGTGCGCTTCATGTACGGGCTGCGCACGGCCGGCCCGATCGCTCTCGGCCTCGCGCGGATCCCCTGGCCCGACTTCCTGCTGTTCAACGCGCTCGGGGCAGTTGTCTGGGCGACCGCGTTCGCGGGGCTGGGCTATGCATTCGGCAACGCCATCGCGCGGGTCATCGGCGTGGTGGCGCACTACGAAGCGCTGGCCGTGCTGGCGATCCTGCTGCTCGGCAGCATGGCCTACGGCATCGCTCGATGGCGGCGTGGACGCTTGCGCGCGACACGGGCGCCGGGACCCGAGGGTGGCGCCGACCTGCCACACGAGTCGATGAACCATTAAGTCTCGATTAAGCAACGGCTCTACAGAATCCGGTCGTCATCCATGGGAAGCGGCCGTGGCCCTGCGAGCCACGCCCGATGACGAGGGTCATCGGAATGGGTGCCATCCGGCACTGGCCCGCGATGCGCCCGCACGAGCATCCTCCGGGCTGCCGCTCGACGAGATTGCCGCGACCCCATGCAACGTTCCCCCGCCAGCATCCCACCCCGCCGGGTGCCACCGTGGGCGCCGGCGACTCCATGGTCGTTGCTCGGGCTCGTCCTGTCGGTCGTCCTGGTGATCTTCGCCGCCGATCTGATCGTGCTGACGGTCACCGAGCGATGGTGGCATCACGGCCTCGGTGAGTGGACCGAGATCCTGGTCGACGATGCCGCGCTGAGCCTGCTGTGCGCTGCCGTGCTGGTACCGGTGCTCAGGGGCTGGCAGCGGCGGGCTCACCTTGCCGAGCGGGCGATGGATATCGCCAGCGACGGGTTCGTGGTGATGGACATGCACAAGCGGGTGGTTCGTACCAACGAGGGCTACCGTGCGATGCTCGGCCGTGCCGGGGAAAGGTTGTCCGGAAGGAGCCTGTCCGAGCTCTCGCATCGCGACGCCGCGACCACGATCGACGAGCAGTTGGAGGAGGCACGTCGCCTGGGGGTGAACCGCAGCTTCTCCTTGCAATCGCGTGTCGACGGCAGCAGCCTGCCGGTGCAGATGACCACGGCCTGGCTCGCCGACCTCGGCTGCTTCGCCGCCTTCGTTCGCGACGAGTCCACGCGCGTCGAGGCCGAGACCCGGCTGCGCGAACAGGCCGCCGCGACGCGACGCCTGCTGGATGCGATGGCCGAAGGTGTGCTCGGGTTCGATGACCAAGGTCGCTGCAGCTTCGCCAACCGTTCGGCAGCGCGCATGCTCTGCCATCGCAGCCCCGCTGCGCTGGTGGGCCGCGGGGTGACCAGCTTCTTCGCCGCCGGGTCGCCGGACCGCGAGCTCGTGTGGCTTCGGACCGCCGAGCAACTCGGCAGCCGGGAGCTTTCGATGCGCCGCGCGGACGGCACCGTTCTCGCCGTCGACTGCAGCTGCCACGCCCTCGAGCACGACGACCGATCGTCGGGCCACGTCGTCACCTTCATCGACATCGGCGAGCGCATCAGCGCCCGGTCCGAACGCGACCGGACGGCACGGCAGTTGCGCGACACCTTCGAGCTCGCACCGGTCGGCATGGCCCGCATCGCGCTCGACGGCCGCTTCGCCGAGGTCAACGGAGCGCTGGCGGAGACTCTCGGCCGGACCCGGGACGAGCTGCTGGCCCTGCACTGGCAGCAGGTCACCCGCCCCGAAGACCTCCCTCCCGAAACCGCCCGCATCCGGCGACTGCTGCGCGGCGAGGAACCCCGCTACTCGATCGAAAAACGCATGCTGCGCGGCGACGGATCCGTGATCTGGGTGCTGCAGGCCGTGACGCTGGTGCGCGACGCCGACGATCGTCCGGACTATCTTGTCGCGGTCACCAAGGACATCAGCGCGCGCAAGCAGGCCGAGGCCGCGGTCAGGGCCGCCGACGTGGCGCTGAGGGCGAATGCCGCCAAGACACAGTTCCTCTCGCGCATGAGCCACGAGTTGCGCACGCCGCTGAACGCCGTGCTGGGGTTTGCCCAGCTGCTCCGGCTGGACCGCCAGCATCCTCTGCCTGCCGAGGCTGCGCATCGCGTCCAGATGATCGAGCAGGCCGGCGCTCATCTGCTCGCGTTGATCGGCGACGTGCTCGACCTCTCCCGCATCGAAGCCGGCCAGCTGCAGGTCTCACCCGAGGTGGTGGACGTTGCCGAAGTCGCCGCAGAGTGCAGCACCATGTTGCGCGCGCAGGCGGACGCCAAGGGCGTTGATGTTGTTCTGCAGGGCCACGGCGCGGACGGTTCGCCGCGCGCGCTGGTTCGGGCTGACCGCGTCCGGCTGCGCCAGGTTCTTCTGAACCTGCTGTCCAATGCCATCAAGTACAACCGCCCTGGCGGCAAGGCCAGCGTCGAGTGGAAGCCGCAGGAATCCCATTGCGAGATCCGCGTCGTCGACAACGGCGTCGGCATGAGCGACGCCCAGCAAGCTCATCTGTTCGAGCCCTTCAACCGCCTTGGCGCGGAGCGCTCCGGCGTCGAGGGCACCGGCATCGGCCTCGTGCTCGCACGCCATCTGGCGCAGTTGATGGGCGGAGACCTCGGCGTGCAAAGCCGCAGCGACATCGGCACCACCGTGACCCTGACGCTCGACGGGGCAGAGCCGACCGCCGCAGGCATCGACGATACGCACCCGACGACCTTGCCGGCGTCGCTGGGCCACTTGCGCGTGCTCTATGCCGAAGACAACCAGGTCAACGTCGAGATCGTTCGTGGCGCCCTGCAGGCCCGACCGGCCTTCGCGCTCCGCGTGGCCAGCTCCGGCTCGCAGGCCCTCGCCCTGGCGCGTGCTGATGTGCCCGATCTGATGCTGGTCGACATGCATCTCGGCGACACCACCGGCCTGGAACTGGCCACGGCGCTGCTCGCGGACCCGCGAACGCGAGGCATCAGGTTGGTGGCCCTGTCCGCGGACGCGCTGCCGGCCCAGATCGATGCCGCCTTGCGGCTGGGCTTCGAGGCCTATCTGACGAAACCCGTGGACGTTGCGCAACTGCTGCGCGTGCTCGATGGTGCGGCCGGTGGCTGACAGTCGGCTCGGGCTCGACCTGAGGCCCGCCTGGCGGCGCATTCCGCGCGCAGTGTGGGTCCTTGGCGGGGTCAGCCTCTTCATGGACATGTCGTCCGAACTCGTGCATGCCATCCTGCCGGTCTACCTTACCGGGGTGCTCGGCCTGTCGGTGCTGGCCGTGGGGCTCATCGAGGGCATCGCCGAAGCCACGGCCTCGATGCTCAAGGTGGTGTCGGGTTTCGTCTCCGACCGCGTCGCTCGGCGCAAGCCGCTCGCCCTGCTCGGCTACGGACTCGCAGCGCTGACCAAGCCGGTGTTCCCGCTGGCCGAGTCCGCCATCGGCGTGGTCACGGCGCGTTTCGTCGACCGCATCGGCAAGGGCATCCGCGGCGCGCCGCGCGACGCCATCGTCGCTGACGTGACGCCCGTCGCCCTTCGCGACGCCGCCTATGGCTTGCGCCAGGGCCTGGACACCGTCGGCGCTTTCCTCGGCCCGCTGCTGGCCATGGTGTTCCTGTGGCTGTGGGCTGGCGACATGCGCGCCGTGTTGTGGGTGGCGGTGGTGCCGGCAATGATCGCTGTCGCCTTGCTGGCCTTCGGTGTCGACGAGCCCGCAGCGACGGTGATCGAACCCGCATCCGCTCGACCGTCGCGGCCAGACTGGACGAGCCTGTGGGCGGGGGTGCGCGAGCTGCCGGCCTCGTTCCGCCACCTGCTTGTGCTGGCCGCCCTGTTCGCGCTGGCGCGTCTGTCGGAGGCCTTCCTGGTTTTGCGGGCTCAACAGGACGGGTTGGCGCTGGTCTGGATCCCGCTCGTGCTGATCGTCATGAGCGTCACCTACTCCCTGGTGTCGTACCCGGCCGGCGCCTATGCGCCACGGCTCGGCCGGCGCACCTTGTTGGCCGCTTCGCTGCTGGTGCTGGCCGCCGCCCAAGCCGCACTCGCGTGGTTGCCCGGCAGCGCAGGGCTCTGGCTCGGCGTGGTGCTGTACGGGCTGCACATGGGCTTGTCGCAGGGCGGCTTGGCGGCCGCCGTCGCAGAGCAGGCGCCTCCGGAACTGCGGGCCACGGCCTTCGGCTTGTTCCACTTCGTCACCGGGCTCTTCCAGCTGGTGGGGGCAGCACTGGCGGGATGGCTGTGGACCCGGTACGGCAGTGCGGTGGCTTTCGCGTCCGGCGCCATATGGTCGCTGCTGGCGATGAGTGCGCTGGCGATAACGCGTACAACGCACGCGCCGGCGCCACAGCCCTGAACGGGTCCGCCTTCGGTGTCGACGACCTGACGGCGCACATACGGATCGTTACCGGCTCCTTGCGCACGTTAAGGCCGACCTAAGCCGGCGACCACGAACCTGCCGGAGCGCGTCGCAGCGCCTGCCGCCGCGCGCACCCGACTCATCCGAAGGAGAACATCATGCGAAGCATTCATTCGATCGGCCGCGTCGCGATCGCCATCCTCGCCGTCTCGTCCCTGGTTGCCGCCTGCGGCGGCGGCAGCAGCGCCACGCCCGCCGCCGCTTCCAAACCGACCACGGCCGTCTACTTCACCGACGACTTCTCCGCGGCCTACGATGCGGTGTGGCTCAGCATCACCCGCGTGACCGTCGTCAGCCCGGGTGCGGAGACGGAACTCGTGGCGTACGCGCCCGCCAGACTGATCAACGTGCCCACTCTGCGCCGTGCTGGCACGCTGGTCGCTACCACTGTCATTCCCACCACTGCGACGGCTTTGCGCGTCTACGTCGACCCGCAAGCCCGCCTTCAGAAGACTGACGGCACGCTGATGGACGTGAGCCTCGTCGCGCCGAATGGCCGGCTGGAGTTCCAGCTCGACAGCTGGAATGCCTCCTCCGGAGCGCTGGCGCTCGACTTCGACCTCCCCCGCTTCACGCTCCAGGGCAACACGCTGGTACCGGCCACCCGTCTGGCCAACGCCAGCGACTACGGTGGCTGGAACCGCCGCGACGCCGAGGTCAAAGGCACGGTGGCGCAGGCCGGCGCGACCAGCCTCGTCATCGACACGAAGTCGATGGGACGGCGCACCGTCGCGATCGACGCCAACACCACCTTCGTATCCAGTCGTTCGAACAGCTGGAGACCAGCGTTCGGAGACAGCGTGGAAGTCAAGGTTGCCGTGGCCGGGCAGGGAGCGGACGGCCTCCAGTTCACGGCGCAGGTCATCGAGGATCGAAGCGCCGCCGCCCCGAACACCATCAAGGTCGAAGGAAGAATCAAAGCCGTCAACGGCACCGTCGTCACCGCGTCGATCGACCACAGCGAGGACAGCGCCGCGCTCGGGATGCTGAGCTTCGACACCGCGGGCGCGACTTTCACTCGCGGCAAGGTCGCAGCGCTCGCGGTCGGCGTGCGCATCGAGGCATACCTGACTCAGGGCGCCACCGCATGGACAGCGAACGTGGTGGAAATTGAAGGTGCCTCCAAGGAGGGCAATCGAGGAGACGCACAGGTCTATGCCGAACTGCAGGGGCACATCGTCTCGGTCGCCGGCACCGCCGTTGTGGTGAGGGTCATCCATCAGGAGCACCTCACCGGCATCGCCGCCGGAAGCAACGTGAGCATCGACCTCGCCGGCGGGCGCTTCGACAGCGGGGCCGTCAGCTGCCTCGCGGCCGGGCTGCCCATCGAGATCAAGGGCTCTGTCAGTGCCGTGGGCGCCCTGCAACCGGTGGAAGTCAGCGTCGGCGGAGCATGCGCCGCTGCGTACCCCGCCACGGACGGCGGCGACCAATCCGGCCACCAGGATCTGCCGGTGACCTCGGGCTCGATCGACGCCGAGGGCAGCATTACCGGGCTGCGCAGCGGCGAGTTCGACATCTCGGTGTTCGACCTCGACAACCGCGAATCCGCGGCGGCGGCGCTGATCGTGCGTTACAACGCCAACACCGCCTTCATCGGCATCACGCCGGCCGCGCTCGCAGTCGGCGGGTTCGTGGAAGTCAAGGGGGACCTCACCAATGGCGTCGTGACGGCAACGAGGATCGAGTTGCACTGATGTCTTCGAGCGCGGCGGCATTAAGCAACGATTAAGCCGTCGGCAGCGAAGCTACCTCCCGGCGGCGGCAACCAAGCCTCTCGCACGAATGCATCGGGAGGCCCGGGTTGCCAGAAGGTGGACTGAAGCTGGTGGTCGAGGCCGCCGATGATGCGGCACTCGATCGGCGGCTTGGCTTGAGCGTTTCGCCGTCCGTGCGGACGTCGCGTGCGACCGCGGTTGCATTGGGCATGCTCGCGTTCGCCTTCGTCTGGCTCGCTCACCTCAACTACGCGAGCCTCGTGCCTCCGACCGACGACCTGGAGCAACTCACTTGGTCGCGCTCGCTGGAGTGGGGCTACTACAAGCATCCGCCCCTGCCAACGTGGCTCCTGTGGCCGGCGCTGCGAGTCTTCGGCTGGTCGGCCTGGACCGTCTACCTCGCTGGAGCTGCCACCACCTTGGCCGCGTTCTGGATCTTCTGGCGCCTGCTGGTTCGCCTGCGCGGCGAATCCTATGCCTTGGTCGCCCTGCTCGCTGCCGCGTGCATTTCCTACTACAACGGCCGGCTCTACTACTACAACCACAACGTGGTACTTCTGCTGGCGAATGCGGCATGCGCAGCGTTGACCTGGCAGGCATTTGCGACGCAGCGCCTACGCTGGTGGGTCGCGCTCGGGCTGGCCGTCGGCCTGGGTGCGCTGGCGAAGTACCAGGTCGCCGTGACGGCGGCGAGCATCTTGGTCTTCGCCACACACCAACGTGCATGGCAGCATCGCACCCATCGACGCGGAATCGTCCTTGCCGCGCTGGTCGCGGGTTTGCTCTTCGCGCCCCATTTGGCGTGGCTTCGCACACATGGATTCGCACCGCTGCACTACGCCGTCGAGTCGTCGCTCGGTGCAAACCTCGGGCCGCTCGCGCGCATCGTCGACACCCTGAACTGGTTGCTCGATCAATTGCTCAACCGAGCGCTGCCGGCCTGGCTTCTGCTTGGTCTGGCCGCGTGGCTCGCACGCCGCGCCCCGGCCGCAGGCGAGTTCCCGATGCGCCAAGGCACGCAAGGATCTGCGGCGCGGGCGCTCTTGCTCTCGTGGGGAGCTGTGCCGCTGTTGTTCATGCCTATCGTCGGCCTGTTCGCCGGCGCGGACTTGCAGAAGCACTGGGGCACGCCGTTCCTGCTTTTCGCCGTGCCCGCAGTCCTCGAACTGGCGCCGCGGCGATGGAGGTTGCCGGCCTCCAGGGCCCCACTGCTGACGGCATTCGTCGCCGTGCAGGGACTGTTGCTCGTGTCGAGCCACCTCACCTCGCCGCTGGGCCCGCAGGCGATGCGGGATTCGCACTGGCGACACTTCGACGCGCGCCGTGCCGCCCTGGCAATCGGTGACGCAGCCAGGAATCAACTGGGCGGTCCGATTCGCGTCGTGAGTGGCCCCGCGGCCATCGCTGGCGCACTCGCATTGGAGTGGCCCGAGTCTCCGCTGGTGCTGATCGACGGTCGGCTGGACCGCAGCCCTTGGATCGACGAATCGCTGCTCCGGGCTTGCGGATGGGTCCAACTGATCGACGCAGGTGCGCCGCAGGCTGCGACACCCGTCGGTTCAGCCCTGCCCGGCTGGCGGTGGCTCGTGGTCCCACCCGAAGGTGCCGTCGCCACGAGCACGTGCAGGCCCGTAAGTCGCCGTTAAGGCCCGTTTTCCAACACTCTGGAGAAAGGGCACCACTGCCAGATGGATCAGACCTTCGTTCCGCGCATCGCGACCGCGCCAACGCCGATCGTCACCGGCTTAGCCTTTGCCTCGACCACCGCACAAAGGCCCTTCGAATCGAAGGCTCGCGACTCCAGCGCCGAACCCACTCTGTCCTGCGTGCTGCCTTGCCGGAACGAAGGGCCCAATCTGGCTCTATTGATGCCGAGGTTGATCGGCGAGGTCAGCAAGCTCTCGCACCAGTGGGAGGTGATCGTCGTCGACGACGGCAGCAACGACGACACGTCGGCCGCACTGTTCGAATGGGCCCAAGTCGATGGCATCCGCGTGATCCAGCTGTCGCGCAACTTCGGCAAGGAGGCGGCGCTGACTGCGGGCGTGAAGGCGGCGGCTGGCGACGTGGTGGTGACCATGGACGCCGACGGCCAGCACGAGCCGTCGTTGATCGCCGCGATGCTTGAGAAGTGGCGCGAAGGCGCCGACGTGGCCTATGCACAGCGCCTGCACCGCCACGACGAAAGTCTGGTCAAACGCACGGGTACGCACCTCTTCTACTCCCTACTCAACCGCTCCGACCGCTTCGACGTGCCGGCGGGCGCCGGGGACTTCCGCCTGATGGACCGCAGCGTGGTCAACGCGCTGCTGGCGCTGCCCGAGCGCAACCGATTCCTCAAGGGCCTGTACGCCTGGGTAGGCTTTCGCGCCGTAGCGGTTCCCTACTCGCCGGCACCCCGCTTGAATGGCCGCAGCCACTTCAGCTTTGCACGTCTGCTGCGCTTGTCGCTCGATGGCCTGACCTCGTTCACTACCTGGCCGCTGCGCGCCGTGAGTCTGGTCGGCTTCATGCTGGCAGTGGTCTCGTTTGCCTACGGCACCTATCTGACGGTGAGCTACTTCCTCAACGGGCACCACATCGACGGCTGGACGACGATTGTGGTCGCGCTGATGCTTTTTTCGGGCATCCAACTCGTCAGCCTCGGCGTCGTCGGCGAGTACGTCGGTCGCATCTTCGAAGAGGTCAAGCAGAGGCCGCTCTACGTGGTCAGGCGCGAAATGGGTCAAGGCATCAGCATCGGCGTCGGCGTCGGCGAACGATGACGCTGCTCCCATCGGCAAAGCGGCGATCAACCGCGGCGGTGACACTGGCCGTGGGGGCCTGGCTGACGGCATTGGCATGGACTCGACCTCTGCTGCTGCCCGACGAAGGCCGCTATGTGGGCGTGGCGTGGGAGATGTTGCGCAGCGGCGACTGGCTGACGCCGACCCTGAACGGGCTGCCGTACTTCCACAAGCCGCCGCTGTTCTACTGGATCACAGCCGTCTCAATGGGCGTGTTCGGCCCCGGCGAATGGTCGGCTCGCTTGGCGCCGCTGATCGGGTCGTGGCTTGCAGCGATGGCGGGCTTCGTGTTCACCCGCCGCTGGTGGGGCGAGCGAGCCGCGTGGCTTGCGCTGGTGTCAGTGCTGTCGATGCCGCTGTTTTACCTGGGTGGCCAATTCGCCAACACGGACATGCTGGTGGCCGGCTTGATCACGGCGGCAATCGCCATGCTGGCGCATGCGGCGCTGGAGTTCGAGGCTGGGTTGTCCCATCGGCGCGCGGTATGGCTTGGCTACGCCCTCGCCGGGCTGGCGATCCTCGCAAAGGGGTTGATCGGCGCCGTTCTCCCCGCGCTGGTGATCGCAGGGTGGCTCGTGGGCGGTCGCCGTTGGCGCACCGCGCGTGCGCTCTGTTCAGGCATCGGAGCGCTCATGTTGCTCTTGATCGCCGCGCCGTGGTTCCTGGCCATGCAGGCGCGTTTCCCGCAGTTTGTGGACTACTTCTTCGTCGTCCAGCACTTCAAGCGCTATGCAACGGGTGGCTTCAACAACGTACAGCCGTGGTGGTACTACCCGGCGGTGCTGCTGGTGTTCAGCCTGCCCTGGCTCCGCTGGCTGGGAGCGCAGCTTGGACGCGGGCGCCAGTCGGCCCCGGAGCACGACGATGTGCGGCACCTCGCGATGTGGTGGCTCGTCGTCGTTGTCGGGTTCTTTTCGCTTCCCAGGAGCAAGCTGCTCGGCTACGTGCTGCCCGCGCTGCTGCCGCTGGCGCTCCTGATCGCCGACGGCGTGCAGACGACAGATGTGCGGGTCGGTACCCCCTGGCAGCGCGCCTGGCTCTGGGCCTGCTGCGTGGGGGCGGCCATCAGTGTGGCGGCCGTGGCCACCTTTACACTTCACCCGACACGCTCGACACGCGAAATCGCCAATGTGCTGCGCCAGAAAGCGGCTCCCGGCGAACCCGTGGTGATGATCGGAGGTTACTGGTTCGACCTCCCGCAGTACGCGCACCTGCGCGAGCCTGTAACGGTCGTCGATGACTGGTCAAGGTCGGACGTGCAGCACCAAGACAACTGGCGCAAAGAGCTCGCGGATGCCGGGACGTTCGCACCGTCGCTTGCGGCAGCGCGCCTGGTGGAGCCGGCGGTCTGGTGCGCCGGACTCGCGGGCGTTGGCTCGGCGTGGGTCGTGGGGCATGCCTCCGCCACGTCTCGATTCGACTTCCTGACATCAGCCGCTGTCGTAGCGCAGGTCCGTGGCACGACCTTGTGGCGCGTGGACCGCGCCGACCCCCACGTCAAGAGCGGACTCTGCGAAGGAACACCCAGTGGCGACCGGCCCAGTAAGTGAACAAGGCGACCCCCACGAGCACGAAGCCGAGGAGCCACTCGTAGCGCAACCCACTGTGATGCAGCAACAGCGCATAGCTGAGTTCGTTGACAGCAAAGCCGGCGGCCGACACGGCAAAAAACCGTTGGGCGGACACGCCAACCGGTACGCCGTGACCTCGGTAGGTCAGCCAGTGGTGCCCCACGAACGAAACGACGACGGCGACGCCCCAACCCGCGACGTTGGCCATCAGTGGCGACCCAAGAAAGCGCTCCACCAGCAGGACGACGACCAGCCAGTGCACCCCAGCGGCAAAGCAGCCGACAAGCACGAACCACACGGGCCTGCGCCGACTCTCAATGTCGAACGAGCGGCTCATCGATCCAATGGGCAATGGATGCACGCGGAGCCCAGGCTGGGCGCCATGCTGTGCCTCGTGGTCGACGACTTCGGCCTGCACACCGGTGTCAATGACGCTGCGCAGCGGCTCACAGAACTCGGCCGGGTGCATGCGGTCGGGGCCTTGGTCGGTGCACCGGCGTTCGTGGCAGGCGGGGCCGTCCTGCGCAGGATCGACGCGGAGGGTCTCGATGTCGGTTTGCACCTAGATCTCACTGAACGCCCGCTGCTGCGCCGCTCCTCGCGGCCCTTGTCGCAGATCGTCATTGAGGCCTATACGCGCCAACTGGACAGGCGCCTGCTGCGCTTGGAGATCTGCGCGCAGCTCGATGCCTTCGAGGCCGCACTCGGGCATGGACCCGCTTTCGTGGATGGCCACCAGCACGTTCACCAACTGCCGGGCGTGCGCGAGGCGCTCGTCACTGAACTGAAGCAGCGCTACGGCGCGCGGCTCCCGTGGCTGCGGTGTACGCAACGCGTCGGCCCAGGGGCCAAGCCGTGGTTGATCTCGGCTTTGGGTGGAGCGTCGGCACGCAAGCTTGCCGACAAGAACGGGTTCGGCCGGAACCGCCGCTTGCTGGGCGTGCACAACTTTCGCTGCGGGGCGGCGAAGTACGCGCAGTTGCTCACCAACTGGCTGAGCGCAGGCCGTGACGGCGACCTTCTGATGTGCCACCCTGCCTTGGGC
The DNA here is from genome assembly GCF_902826655.1 of uncultured Methylibium sp. GTDB lineage: Bacteria > Pseudomonadota > Gammaproteobacteria > Burkholderiales > Burkholderiaceae_C > Methylibium. Next base: position 60,852 of record NZ_CADEFR010000002.1, read on the forward strand.
TCGCAGCTGCACGATCCTCTGGCTGCCGCGCGAGCAGTCGAATACAGTGTCCTGACCGGGCAGCTGTTCCTGCGCATGCTGCAGGCGCGCGGCATTTCGTTGTGGCCCATGAGCCAGATTCTGGAGAGGCTTGGAGGGTAAGTGATGGCTGCCAGCGACCGCCGCACCCGGCCCGCCGCCGCCTCTCCGTCCTCAGCGTCAGTCGTCGTCCTTCTCGCCGCGATCGGCTTGGTCGAGCTTGCTGGACAGCACCTTTCCGTCCGCGGCATCGACCTTGACGTCGAAGACCTTGTTGTCGGCCGTGACGACCTCGACATCGAACACGACGGTGCCGCGTTCGCCTTCGAGTTCGGCCTTGGTGGCCTTGCCCCCGGCTTGCGCTTCAGCCGCGCTCACCGCCTGCACCAGCGTGATCTTGGCCTTCGCCAGATCGGCGACGGCGTCGTTCTCGCCACCGGACGTCTTGGCGAATGCCAAGCCACCGGCCGTGGCGATGCCCGCGGCCACCAGCAGGGCGGGGATGGTGATCTTGCTCTTCATGATGATTCCTTTGTTTCAAGCTCGTCGAGGCGGGATTGCCTGTCGACAGGACTCAATGTCGGTGCTATCACTTAGCCCCCGCTTAGGGTCGATGCCAAAGCTGCGGGCGCTCTGGCGCGCTGGGCACTCAAGGCTTGGCGCAACACCGTGGCGGCCGGCAGCACCATGCCGCCCGGGTATGCCACTTCATAGGTGCGACCGGTCTGTTCCGACCGTGTGGCACAAAGACGGATGAAATCCTCCGCCGAATCGATCAGCGCAGACTTCTCCGCCAATTCGTGCCGCAGGAAGCGCGCCGCCGTCGGGCCTGCAACCGTCAGCGGCCCGCCGCGGACGCTCACATGCTCCAGTCCCGAAACGTGGCTGATGAGCGCGTCGATTTCCTTTGCGGCGGCGGGCGTGGGCGCCGCGGAAGACCATCCCGTGGTCGCCGCGCCCGAGAGGACGATGCTCAGGACCACGGCGATACGGCGTCGTGCAAGGGGTGCAGGCATGAACAGAACAGGCGCTCGCGGCGCGCGGGAGACTGGGGGCATCAAGGCTATGGCCGCCCAACTTAGCAGAGCCTTAAGTGCCTCGCGATCCGGTCGGCATCCCCGGCCACACATGGCCAAGCCCCCGCAAAGCGGCGAACATGAGCGATTTGGCGGCAACACCGACCAGCACCGAACACCATGAGCGTCGACGAGCCTCCCGACAAGCTAGCGGCCACCACGCCGTGGCGAGTGCGGCTGCGCGCAGCACTTCAACCGGGTCCGCAGGTCGGCGTCCCCGTGCTGATCGGCGCGGCCGCGCTGCTGAACGCGGCGCTGTACCACGCACCGTTGTTCACCTTCGCCAGTGCGAGGCTGGATGCGCTGAGCTACGGCGGCCTGCTGACGCTGGCCACGCTCTTTGTCCTGGTGGCCTTCGTCACGGCGCTGGCGCTGGCCTTCGTGGCCCTCGTGTCCCGGCGCCTCGTCAAGCCGCTGTGCATGCTCAGCGCCCTGCTCAATGCCGGCGTGCTGTACTTCATCCAGGCCTACGGCGTGCTGCTCGACAAGACCATGATGGGCAACGTGCTGAACACCGACGTGGTGGAGGTGACGACGCTGTGGCATCCGAAGCTGCTGCTCTACGTGCTCGTGCTCGGCGTGGGGCCGTGCCTGCTGTTGTCCTGGGTGCGGCTGCGACCGACGCGCCGCCCGCGGCTGGCCGGATTCGCGGGACTCGTGCTCGTGTTCGGCGTGGGCTGGATCTATGCCGCCTCGAGCACCTGGCTGTGGATCGACAAACACGCCAAGTCCATCGGCGGCCTGATCCTGCCCTGGTCGTACACCGTCAACCTCGCGCGCTACCAGAGCTCGCAGTGGGCCGCATCACGGCAAGCCGAGCCGCTGCCCGACGCCCATTTCGTCGGTGACGAAAGAACAGTCGTCATCCTCGTCATCGGCGAGTCGGCGCGGCGGCGCAACTTCTCACTGTACGGCTACGCGCGCGCGACAAACCCGGTGCTGTCGGCCTCCGGCGCCGTGGCACTGACCAACACCGAGGCATGCGCGACCTACACCACCGAGGCCCTGCTGTGCATCCTGTCGCACGACGATCCCGGCCTGCGGCTGGCCGGTTCCACCGAGCTGCTGCCGAGCTACCTGCAGCGACACGGCGTCGACGTGATCTGGCGCAGCAACAACTGGGGTGAACCTCCGCTGAAAGTCGGGACGTACGAGCGCGCACGAGACTTGGAGCGCACCTGCACCGGCACGATGTGTTCGCATGACGACCTGCTGCTCAGCGGCCTGGCGCAGCGCATCCGCAGCTCGCCGGCCCGCAAGGTGTTCGTGGTGCTGCACCAAAGCGGCAGCCATGGGCCGGCCTACAACACCAAGGTCCCGCCTTCGTTCGAGCACTTCAAGCCCGTGTGCGATTCGGTGGAACTGGACCGGTGCACACCGGAGTCGCTGCTCAACGCCTACGACAACACCATCCTTTACACCGACCACGTGGTCGGCCGTGCCATCGACTTGCTGAAGAGCATGGACGGCATGCCGGCGACGCTGCTGTACATCTCCGATCACGGAGAATCGCTCGGCGAGCATGGCCTGTACCTGCACGGCACGCCGATGGCGCTGGCACCCGACGTGCAGAAGGAGGTGCCGTTCATCGTCTGGATGTCCGAAGGTTTCCAGCGCAAGCACCGCGTGGAGGCGTCGACGCTGACCCGCACTACCGCGCATTCCCAGGGCCAGGTGTTCCACAGCGTCATGGGCGCGTTCGAGATGCGCAGCAGCATCTACCGGCCGCAATTGGACATCTACGCCGCGGGCGCCAGCGCGGCTGACGGACGCTGACCTCAGAGCGCGCACCGAGGCTCAGGAACCCGAAGGACGCCCGCTCGCGACGGAGGCTTCACGCACCGACGAGTCGGCGGTAGCCGACGCCGGCAACGTGCTTCGAGATCTGCCTGCCGTTAGAAGTGAGAATCCCGCCACGACGGCGCTGAGCCCGGCGACGCCGAGAACCGCAGCGCAGATCAGCGTCTGGTGCGGGCGCAGCCAGAGCAAGACGCCCCACAGGATCAGCCCTGCACCCGCGGCTGGGCGCCCGGCGCCGAAGAACAGCCAATGCCACCAGCCAGGGTGACGCGCCAGCGCCGCGCCGCTCAGTCCGGCAAGCCAGCCGATGGCCGCTCCGGCAGCGAGGTCGAGCGGCCAGTGCGCTCCCACCGCCACGCGCGACAACGCAATCACCGTGGCCGTCAGCACGCCGCAAGCGATCAGAACCCAGTCGCGACCGCGCTGCGGTCTCCCCACGAAGGTCGCGAGCACGGCAGCGGCGGCGGCGAACGCGCTGATGGTGTGCCCTGACGGAAAGCTGTTGTGGTGCAGGGCCGGACCGATCAGGTTGAACCATGTCTGATCGAGCACGGCCGCGGGTCGTGGCACGCCGGCCCAGTGCTTGACCGAAGTCGACAGCAGCGCGCCCGCCGGCACCGAGGCCAGAACAGCAGCCCAGATGCGGGGCCTGCCGAGCACGAACAAGGCCAGCATGGGCATGAGAACCGTCGAGTCGCCCAACAAGGTGATGGCGGACCACAACGATGGCGGCAGCGCCGCGAAGTTCGCGTTCCACGCGATGAAGACAGCCTGCTGTTCAGGCCAGCTCGCAGTACCTGCGATGCCGCCGCCATGCCATGACACCAGCAGACCGACCAGCACCAAGGTGATGAACGCTGGAGTGGCCCATACCCATGGGCGCCAAGCGCCGCGTTGTAAGCGAGACGCAGGGATTGAATTGCCCGATTCGGGCCGTCGATCTGCCGCCATGAGTGAGCGGCACTGTGTGAGCGTGCGACTTAACCATCACTTAACCCGCACGACCGCAAAGCGAGCGCTTGGCCGCCCGCGGTCCCATCGGCGGGACGACGCTTAAGTCGCAGTTAAGGCGCCCCAGCCGAAGCTTCGCTGACACCTTGAATGCCAGTACTCGCAATGGACCAGATGCCAGAGTCTCGACGTGGGATTCGAGACCAGTCGGCCGGTGGCTCGATGCGCGACTTCGAACCCACCATCTCCTGCGTCCTGCCCTGGCAGGGCTCTGCGGAAGCATTGAGGCACCACGTACTTCCGCTGCTCGATGACGTCAGCGCCCTGGTTCGGCTTTGGGAACTGATCCTGGTGGATGACGGTTGCTCGATGGCCGACGCTACTGCCATGGCCGCGTGGGCCCGGGAGGACGGCATACGTATCGTGCGTCTCAAACGACGCTTCGGGCGCGATGCCGCCATTGCCGCCGGGCTGCGGCTCGCGCACGGCGACTTGGTGGTTGTCCTGCAAGGTGACGACGTGAGGGCATCTGAGCTCATCGCGGGCTTGCTTGTCAGATGGCGGCAAGGTTTCGACGTCGTGCACTCCACGGAGCCGCACGCGCAGCCGACGCAATCGGTCGCGTCGCGATTCGGACGGTGGCTGCGCCCCTCCAGCGTTTCGGGCAACCGACTCGCTGCGATGCGTACTGCGCATCGCGCATTGCTCATCGATCGCAGCGCCGTGCAAGACCTGGCCTTGCCGCAGGCTCGCGCTCCCGGGTCGAGCACACGCCCAACGGATCGCCCCCTGCAGATCGCCACGGTCCCGACGCCGCCCCTGCTGGTCGCCGAGCCATCCGCCAGTGTCCCCGATGGCGGGTTCGGCGCGGCGTTGAAGAAGGCTTTGGGCATCCCGCGCGCGGCGAGTCGTTCGCTCGGCAACTGGCGTTCATCGTCGGCCATCGCTCCGGTGGTCGAGATCCAGTACGAGCTCGGCAGTGGTCTCGCGCCGAGACCACACCCCTCGGCCGCGGAGCCGCATGCCTGAAACCCGGCCTTGGACCGCCCGGCACCCACTGGTGTGCGCGGCTTGCGCCTGCGCGGCGGCGCTGTCGCCGCTGCCGGCCCTCGCCGCATCGGCCGATCCACAAACGGTTGCCGTCGCGCTGCCCACGCTGGCGGAACTGGAAGACGCCGGCACGGTGATTGGCGAGATTCGCGTCGTCACGCACGACATCTTCGATACGGACGACCCCGCCGAGGACAAGCTGCCGTTCCGCGTGGCCAACGCGCTGCACATCCGGACCCGAACCTCCGTGGTGCGGGATGCCTTGCTCTTCAAGAGTGGCGATCGCGTCAGCGTGCGCGCGTTCGACGAAACCGAGCGGGCGCTGCGCAGCACGCGCTACCTCTACGACGTGAAATTCACGGTGCTCGCCGTGCGAGACAACATCGCCGACATCGAGGTCTCGACCCGCGACACCTGGACGCTCGACCCCGGCGGCAGCTTTGGCAGGGCTGGCGGTGCCAACTCGACGCGGGTGGGGATCAAGGAGTACAACCTGCTGGGCACCGGCACCATCGTGAGCCTCGGCCGATCGCGCAACGTCGATCGGTCCGGGACCCAGTTCACGTTCTCGAACGGCAGCGTCTTCGGCAGCCGGACCGCGGTCAACCTCAGCCATGCCGTCAACAGCGACGGTCGCAGCAACGCGGTGTCGGTCGTGCGGCCGTTCTATGCGCTCGACTCGACCTGGGCAGCCGGCGCCATCGCATCGCGCGACGACCGCCTTGACTCGGTCTACGCCGCGGGGGTGCTCGCGAGCCAGTACCGGCACGACTCCCGCCGCGCCGAGGCGTTCGGCGGCTGGTCGGCCGGGCTGGTCGACGGCTGGGTCCGGCGCTGGACCGCGGGCGTCGAGCTCCGGCAGGACCGCTACGCGTCCGAGCCCGGGCTCGCAGCGCCCTCGAGCCTTCCGACCGACGAGAAGCTGGTTGCGCCGTTTGTCGGCTACGAGCTGATCGAGGACCGGTTCGACCGCGAGGTCAATCGCAACCAGATCGGGCGGCCGGAGTTCTTCGCGCTCGGCCTCAAGGCCAGCGTCCGCCTCGGCTGGGCTTCGACCGGTCTGGGTTCCACACGCGACGCCCTGCTCTATGCCGCTTCGGTGAGCCGTGGCTTCGAGCCCGCGTCGGGGCAAATCCTCTTGGGCTCTGCCGATATCGTCGGGCGCTACGCCGAGTCGCAGGTGCAACGCCAACGTCTGGGGCTGCAAGCGCGCTGGTTCGTGCCGCACCACGGGCGATGGGTGTTCTACGCAAGCGCTGCGGGCGACCTGCTGACCCGACCGGCGCCCACGGAAAGCCTGCTGCTCGGCGGCGAGGAGGGTCTTCGGGGCTACCCGCTGCGGTACCAAAGCGGCACACGCCGCGCCCTCTTCACGCTCGAGGAGCGCTACTTCACGGATCTCTTCGTCTGGCGGCTGTTTCGGCTGGGCGGCGCGGCTTTCGTCGATGTCGGCCGGGCCTGGGGCGGTACGGACACGAATGCACTCAACCCCGGTTGGCTGAGCGACGTCGGATTCGGACTGCGGATCGCGAACTCGCGCGCCGCCTTCGGCAACGTGCTGCACATCGACCTCGCGTTCCCGCTCAACGCCACACCCGACATCAAGCGAACCCAGCTGCTGGTCAAGACCAAGTTCAGCTTCTGACGAACGATCGCCTCAAGGCCGAGGGAAGCGGATGCGCACCTCGAGGCCCCGCCCCGAGACCGGAGTGCGCAGCTCGACCGTCGCGCAATGGCGCTCCGCGATCGCCTTGACGATCGCCAAGCCAAGGCCGCTGCCCTCGCGCGACAGGCTCTGTGCCGATTCGCCGCGATGGAAGCGTTCGAACACCCGTTCCCTCTCCGCCTCCGGGATGCCGGGGCCGTCGTCGACCACGCGTATCAGCGGCCGGCCGTCTTCGGTGCACGCCGAGACGTCGACGACACCGCCCGCGGGCGTGTACCGCAGGGCGTTCTCGATCAGGTTCTCGAGCAGCACGCCCAGCTGCGGTTCGTCGCCCACGGCCGGTACGGGTTGCGGCGTGTCCGCACCGAGGTCGAGGCCAGCCTGCTCCGCCTTGACGCTTAGCGCGGCGACCTGCGCGCGCACCAGGGCCGCAAGGTCAAGCGGCGCCAGCTTGGTCGCCTCGCCGTCCGGCTCGGTGCGCGCAACCTGGAGCAACTGCTGAACCAGGCGCTGCGAGCGATCGACGCCGCTGTGGAGTTCGGTCAGCGCGCGCTGCCGCTCTCCATCGTCCGTTGTCCGCTCGAGCAACTGCAACTGCAGACGCAAGGCGGTGATCGGCGTTCGCAACTCGTGGGCGGCGTCGGCGAAGAACCGGCGCTGCGCGGTGAAGGCGACGCCAAGTCGCTGCATCAGCCCGTTGATCGAGTTCACGAGCGGCACGATCTCGGCCGGCGCGTCGTCGGTGGAAATGGCGTCCAGCGACCCAGCGCTGCGGCGTGCGATGTCGCCCGCCGCCGCATCCAGTGGCTCCAGGCCCCGGCGCAGTGCGAATACGAGCAGAACCCCGATCAGCAGAACCAGCCCGATCAGCGGCGGAAACACCTTGCCCGCCGACTCACCGGCCATCTCCTTGCGCGACGCCACCCGCTGCGCGGCCTGCGCCACGCCGGCGGGGCGCACGCTCGAATACACGATCCACTCCTCGCCAGCCACGACGGGGCGCGACAGGCCCTCGGTGGTGGTGAAGGGCAGGTTCACGCGCGGGTCGGACGAGTACACACGCTCGCCTCGCGCCGTCCACGTCAGCGTGACGATCTCGGTGTCTTCGGGCTCGTCGGTCCGCACCGGCAGTTCGAGCGGCGCGTCACCTTCTTCGTGATGACCGGCATGGTGGTAGCTGGCCACCGCCTCGGCCACGTTGCGCAGGTCGCCGTCGAAGACCTCGTTCATCTCCTCGAGCGTGACCAGATAGGTCACGAGCGCCACCAGCAGAGCACCCAGCGACAAGGCACCGAGTATCCAGATCAGCAGCGTACGGCGGATGGATCGCAACGGTTTCGCCCCTGTTTGCCGATCAGACGTCGGCAATGCGATAGCCGACGCCGCGAACGTTCTTGATCAGGCCGCCGCCGAGCTTCTTGCGGAGGTGATGAAGGTGGACCTCGATCGCGTTGCTTCCCACCTCCTGGCCCCAGCCGTACACCGACTCCTCGAGCTTCTCGCGCGACAGCACCGCGCCCGGCCGCTGGAGCAGCGCCTCCAGCACCGCGAACTCCCGGGCGGACAGATCGACCGGCGCTCCATCGCGCGTCACGGTCTTGCGCAGCGGGTCAAGCATCAGGGGGCCGTGGCTCAGCACCGGAGAACCACTGCCCGCATGGCGGCGCAGCAGCGCGCGGACCCGGGCCACCAGTTCGTCCAGATCGAAAGGCTTGAGCAGGTAGTCGTCAGCGCCTGCGTCGAGCCCGCCGATGCGGTCCTTGACCGTGTCGCGTGCCGAAGCGATCAGCACCGGCATCGAGTTGCCCAGCGCGCGCAGGCTGGCCAGGATGGCCATGCCGTCCTTCTTGGGCAGTCCCAGGTCGAGGATCGCCAGGTCGTACACGCCATTGCCCAGGGCCAGTTCGGCGGCGCGTCCGTCGGTCACCCAGTCGACGGCGAATCCGGCCGAACTCAAGCCCTGCCGGACGGCCTTGCCGATCATCGAGTCATCTTCAATCAGGAGAATGCGCATGTCTCAGACACTTCAAGGGCGGCGCAGACGCCGAAACCAGCCACCGACGGCCGACCGCCACCGGTCATCGTAGTCCAGCAGCCGCGTGAACCCGGCCGCAGCCCGGCGCCGCAACCCGTGCGCCGCCAACGCGCCAGCCAGCGCCACCGGCAGCGCCGCGAAAATGTCGTAGGGGAAGTGAACGCCCAGGTAGACCCGGCTCCACCCAACGGTCAGACCGACGGCGAGCAACGGGAATCCCCACGGTGCAAAGCGCCGCGTCAACAACGCGGACAGCGCCAGACTCCAGAAGACGGTCACATGGTCGCTGGGCAGACCCGGATCGTCGGCATGCGCCAGGTACTGCGTGCCGAGGTGCAACGTGAAGGGCCTGGGTTGCGGCCACACCAAGGCAACGATCTGTGCCACAGCCAGTGCGAGCAGCACGGCGAGCAGGATCTCCAGCAGTTCGGCGCGCGCCGAGAGCGAACCGCACACCCACGCCCAAGCCATGACCACGGGCACGGCCACGATCAGCCACTTTGCCAGCAGCACGGCGAGCAGAAGTTGGGTCGGCGCCAGACCAGGCCCGGCGTTGAGCAGTTCGAACAGGTGAGTGTTGTCCATGGACCGGCACGCCGCAGGCGTGCGAGCGGTTTGCGACCGGGAGCGGCACACGGGATGCTTTCGGCATCGGACTTAACTCGCACTTAAGCCGGCGCACCCCGTGGTTTGACCGCAACGGCTGGGACCATCGTTCCGACTTGCACGCGAGCGCCGATGAGTTTTCCAGCGCCGCATGAGCGCATGGCGGGATCCACAGGTCGACCGACGAGACCACTGCACAGGCCGGAAGCATGAGCGGCCGGACGACCGAAACGCGGCGCTGCAGAACGCGCAAGATAGCCAGTCACGAAGCCTCGGCGGTGTTCCGACGAAACATGACAGGCCTGTCATGTTCCCGACAGACTTCTGTTGATTGCGGCTCCGTAGATTGCGGCCGGTCTCCAAACCCGACGCGGGTTCGGCACCGTCGCGTGTCGGCGCCCCGTCCTGCCGGACCGATCACCATGCAATCCACTGCCCTCATTCTGACCCTTGCCCTGCCCCTGACGCTGGGTACCTACGCGCACGCAGCGCCTGCGGCGTCGGACGCGCCGTTCACCGGCGTCTCGATGAACGTCGCCAAACGGCTCGACGCCCGCACGCCTTTCAACACCCTGACGCAGCCGACGACGCTGTCGGGGGTGCCGATGGCGACGGCAACACGTCACGGCATTTCGACGCGGTCCGACCCGACAGCAGCGCCCGATCGCGCGTTGTCCGGCATCCCGATGGCGTTCGCCAAGCGCCTGTGAACCACGGCCGCTCCTCCGCCTGACCGGCTTCGGAGCGCTCGGCTCAACCAAGCTCGAAGCAGCAGTTCATGCTGAATCGAAAAATGTCGCGGTTTGCCCGGCCAGTACCTGGGGCCGGGCCCGACACTGCCAGTCTAGAATCTGAATCATGCGTCGTTGGGTGTTCGCATTTCTGTTGTTCGTCGTGCCGTTCCAGATGGTCTGGGGCGCGGCGGCACCGTATTGCGCGCACGAAACCGGTGCCTCGACCAAGAAGCACTTCGGCCACCATGAACACAAGCATCAGGCCGATGGCGAGATCGCATCGGCCGCCCAAGATGCTGACGACACTGCGGGCGCATATCACACGGACTGCGAAACCTGCCATCTGGGCTGTTCCGCCTTCATGCCTGCTGCAACCTCCGCTGTCGACGCTCTGCCCCACGGCGACGCCATGAGGCAGCCGGAACCTCGTTACGACTCCCACATTCCGGCCAGCCCCCTGCGCCCGGATCGAGCCCACTCCACCCCCGCCGCGCGATCCGGCGGCGACGTGGTGATGGTCTCGCTCGCGGACTGACTGACGACACCTCCACATCGCCGGCGAATCGCTTCTGTCGTGAGACCAGAAGGATGATTCGATGCGATTCCCACTCCTGGCGCTGGCCTTCGTGCTGGCTGCCTCGACCGTTCCCGCGAGTGCGCAGACCGCGGGCTCGGGCCCGCTGACACTTGCCGAGGCGCTGCGGCTGGCCGAAACCGCCAGTCCTGCCGTACGTGCGCGCGAGGCTCAGTTGGCGGCCGCCGAAGGCAGCCGCCGCGAAGCCGCGTCACTGCTCTTCAACAATCCCGAACTCAGCGTCGAGCGCACGCGACGCAGCGCCGCGACTCCCGATGGCAATGCCCGCGAGTGGGGCCTGGGCATCGCGCAGCCGATCGAGATCGGGGGCCAACAGGCGCGCCGCCGCGAGGCCGCGTCCGCATCGCTGGAGGCCTTGCGCGCTGAGATCGAGGATGCACGGCGCCAGGCACGCGCCGAAGCGTCCCTGCGATTCCACGCGGTGCTTGCCGCGCAGCGGCGGGTGCGGCTCGAACAACGTTCGGTCGAGCTGTTCGACGGCACCGCGCAGGCGGTCGCCAAGCGGCGCAGCGCCGGCGAGGACACGCGTCTGGATGCCAACGTCGCCCTGATCGAGGCCGAACGCGCCCGCAACGCGCTGGCGGTGTCGCAGGAGCATCTGCAGGACGCAAAGGCCGAACTTGCCACCGCCCTGCAGTTGCCGCCGTCCGCCGTGCCGGAGGTGATCGGTGACCTCGGCGTGCCGAATGGCGCGCCCCTGCCCTACGGCCTCGATCAACTGCTGGCATCGGCGCAGGCCTTGCCCAGGCAGCGCGCGCTGGCGGCACGCGAAGACGCCGCCCGGGCCCGGGTCGGCGTCGAACGGGCCAGCCGCTACCCGGACGTGACGGTCGGGCTGAACGTCGGCCGCGAGGGTCCGGCCGACGGCCGCGAGCGCGTCACGACGCTGACGCTTTCCGTGCCGCTGCCGCTGTTCAAGCGCAACGACGCGGCCATCGGCCAAGCCATGAGCGATGCGACGCAGGCAGAGATCGAGCGTGCCGCCGCGACGCGCGACGGCCAAGCCCAGGTGCGCCGCCTCTGGAGCCGCCTGGACAGCCAGCGCGAGCGTGTGGCGCGCCTGCAGCGCGCGATCGTCGCCGCCTCGGCTGACAACCAGCAGCTCGCCGCGAAGTCGCGGCAGGCCGGCCAGATCGGCCTGCTCGACCAGCTGCTCGTCAATCGCCAGGCGCTCGACGCCGAACGCGATCTGAACGACGCGCTGGCCGAATTCCACACCACCCGAATCGAACTCGAAAACGCGGCCGGCTGGTCGCAGGAAGGAAGTGCACGATGATCACGCTGCAAGACGACGCGGGGCGTCCGAAGCGCCTGGCTGGGCTGGCGACGAACGTCGCCCTGGCGCTGGCCGTCGCTCTCTCGCTCGCCGCCTGCGGCAAGGGCGGAGCCAAGGACGAACATGCCGCCGAAGGCGACAAACATGCCGAGCATGCCGGCGAAAAGAAGGACGAGCACAAGGAAGGCGCCGAGGAACTGACCCTCACCGCCGAGGAGGCGGAACGCGCGGGTGTGAAGGTCGAGGCGATCAAGGCCGAAGCGCTCGGCGAGACCATCCAGGTGACCGCGACGATCCGGCCCGACCAGGACCGTCTGGCCCGCGTCGCGCCGCGCATCGAAGGCCGCATCACCTCGGCCCCAGCGAAGCTCGGTGACCGCGTGCGCGCCGGGCAGACGCTGGCCACGCTCGACAGCGTCGATGTCGCCGAGGCGCACGCCACCTGGGTTCAGTCCCAGGCCGAGCTGCGCATCGCCGAGGCCGATTTCAAGCGCGCCGAGTCGCTGAATGCCGAGGAGATCATCCCGCGCAAGGACTTCCTGCGCGCCCAGGCCGACCGCGACAAGGCGGCCGCCGCCGTGCGCAACGCCGCAGACCGGCTGCGTCTGCTCGGCGGCGCGCAAGCGGCCAGCGGCAGCGGCGTCGCCGGCTTCGCCGTCACGGCGCCGTTTGCCGGCACCGTGATCGAGAAGAAGGTGACGCTGGGCGAACTGGGCAGCCCGAGCGAGGCGATGTTCGCCATCGCCGACCTGAGCCGCGTGTGGATCCAGGCCGACCTGCCCGAGGCCGCGCTGGCCAAGGTCCGGCTGGGGGCCAACGCCAAGGTGACGGTGCCGGCCTACCCCGGCGAGACCTTCAGCGGGCGTGTCGGCCACATCGGCGCGATGCTCGACAAGGACACCCGCACGATCGCGGCTCGCATCGAGGTCGCCAATGCGGATGGCCGCCTGAAGCCCGAGATGTTCGCCACCGCGACCATCGAGGCCGGTGGCGACAAGCGCGATGTCATCAGCTTGCCGGATGCGGCCATCGTGCTGCTGGAGGGCCAGCCCACCGTTTTCGTCTATGAGCAGGGGGCGTACGAGGCGCGCCAGGTCGAGCCGGGCGAGCGTGTAGGTGGCCGCACGTTGCTCAAGTCAGGCATCAAGGCAGGCGACCAGGTCGTCACCTCCGGGGCCTACGCGCTCAAGGCACGCAAGCTGAAATCCCAGCTCGGCCACGGGCATTGAGAAGGACCACGGACCATGCTCAATGCAATCGTTGATGCCAGCCTGCGCTACAAAGTGCTGGTGCTGGTGGCCTTCGCCGTGCTGATCGGTCTCGGGGCCATGGCCTACCGGCAGGTGCCGGTGGACGCCTTCCCCGACGTGACGCCGGCCCAGGTGAACATCTATACCGAGTCCCCCGGCGTCGCCGCCGAGGACATCGAAAAGCTGCTCACCGTTCCGATCGAAGCCGCGATGGCAGGCCTGGCGGACGTGGAAGTCGTCCGCTCGGTGTCGCTGTTCGGCCTGTCCTACGTCGGCGTGTACTTCAAGGACAACGTCGACATCTACTTCGCGCGCCGGCTGGTGGGCGAGAAGCTGCAGGAGGTGAAGGGCCGTTTGCCCGCGGGCTATGGCGAGCCGGAACTCGGCCCCAACAGCTCGGGCCTGGGCCAGGTGTTCTGGTACACGATCGAGGACGCCGACAAGAAGCTCAGCGCGATGGACCTGCGCACGCTGCAGGACTGGACCGTGCGGCTGATCCTTCGCACGGCGGCGGGCGTCGACGACGTGACGACCTGGGGCGGACTGGAGAAGCAGTACCAGGTGCAGATCGACCCTCGGCGCCTGGTCAAGTACGGGCTGTCCTTCAAGGAGGTGATGGAGCGGCTGGCCGCCAACAACAAGCAGGTCGGCGGCCAGTTCCTCAACATCGGCGTCGAGCAGTACCTGGTGCGCGGTCTGGGCCTGGTCAGCAACGCGGCCGACATCGGCACCATCGTCGTGGCCGAGCGCAACGGCGCGCCGATCTACGTGCGCGACATCGCCGACGTGAAGGAGGCGCCGGCCGTGCGCTTCGGCGCCGTCACGCGCAACGGTCAGGAGACGGTGCTTGGCATCGCGCTGGCGCGCATCAACGAAAACGCCGCGACGGTGGTCAAGGCGGTCAAGGACAAGCTGGCCATCGCGCAGGCCGCGCTGCCCAAGGGCATCGAGCTGAAGGCGGTCTACGACCGCACCGAGATCGTCGACAAGGCGCTGGCGACCTCGACCAACGCGCTGATCGAAGGCTCGATCCTGGTCGCGGTGATCCTGTTCCTCTTTCTCGGCGAGTTCCGCTCCGCGATCGTCGTGATCGTCACGCTGCCGCTGGCGATGCTGTTCGCCTTCATCTGCATGCAGCGCGTGGGCATGTCGGCCAACCTGATGTCTCTCGCCGGTCTGGCCATCGGCATCGGGATGATGGTCGACGGCGCGGTGGTGATGGTCGAAAACGCCTTCCGCCTGCTGTCGCACGCACGCGAGTCGGGCCGGCCGATCAACCGCACGCACGTGGTGCTCGAAGCGGCGCGCGAGGTGGCGAACCCGATCGCCTTCGCGATCATGATCATCATCGTCGTGTTCCTGCCGCTGTTCTCGCTGACGGGGCTGGAAGGCAAGCTGTTCAAGCCGATGGCCCTGACCATCACCTTCGCGATGGCCGGCTCGCTGCTGCTGTCGCTGACCCTGGTGCCGGTGCTGGCGGCGCTGATCCTCAAGCCCAAGGAGGAGAAGGACACCTGGCTTGTACGCGGCGCGAAGAGGCTGTACCTGCCGATGCTGGACTGGGCGCTCGACCGCAAGAAAACGGTGATCGGCGCGGCGGTCGCGCTGCTGGTCGGCGCGCTTGCCCTCTTCCCGCTGCTCGGCAAGGAGTTCATGCCGACGCTGCAGGAGGACGCGATCATGTTCCGCGTCGTTGGCATCCCTTCGACCTCGCTGGACGAATCGATCCGCGTGGCGAACGTGATGGATGCCGCCCTGCGCAAGAAGTACCCGCAGGTGAACTCGGTGCTGGCCACCATCGGCCGCGCCGAGAAAGGCGAGACCGCCGACGTGAACTACATGGAAGTCCTGCTCGACATGAAGCCCAAGGACGAGTGGCCGACGAAACAGTCGTATGCCGCGCTCGGACGGGAGATGCAGGAGTTCCTCGAAGGCGAGGTACAGACCGCGGTGTTCGGCGCCACCCAGCCGATCCAGATGCGCGTGGAGGAACTGATCTCCGGCGTTCGAGCGACGCTGGCGCTGAAGGTCTACGGCGAGGACCTGGACAAGCTCGAGGAACTGTCCGCGCAGCTCAAGGGCGTGGTCGGCGCCGTGCCCGGCGTGGCGGACCTGTCGGCCGAGGCCAACAAGGGCAAGCCGCAGATGGTCATCAAGGTGGACCGCCAGGCGGCGGCCCGCTACGGCCTGAACGCCGACGACATCCTCGCCATCGTGCAGGCCGGCATCGGCGGCGAATCGGTCTCGACGCTGATCGAAGGTACGCGCCGCTTCGAGATCGCGGTGCGGCTGCCCGAGGAGTTCCGCAACAGCCCGTCGGCCATCGCGGCGATCCCGATCCGCACCTCCGAAGGCGCGATCGTGCCGTTTGCCCAGGTCGCGAAGATCGAGCTCGCCGAGGGCTACACCTTCGTGCGGCGCGAAGCGCTGCAGCGCTACGCCGTGCTGCAGATGGACGTGCAGGGCCGCGACGTGGACAGCTTCGTCAAGGACGCCAATGCCGCGATCCAGGCGAAGGTGAAGATGCCCACCGGCTACTGGGTGGAATGGGGTGGTGCCTTCGAGAACCAGCAGCGCGCGATGGAGCGCCTGGGTGTGATCGTGCCGCTGACCATCGGCCTGATCTTCATCCTGCTGTACACCGCGTTCAACTCGGTGCGCCATGCCACGCTGATCATCGCCAACGTGCCGTTCGCGATCATCGGCGGCATCGTCGGGCTGTTCATCACCGGGCAGTATCTGTCGGTGCCGTCGGCGATCGGCTTCATCGCGGTGTTCGGTGTGGCCATGCTCAACGGCATCGTGCTGGTCTCGTTCCTCAACGACCAGCGCAAGCACGGCCTGTCGATCCGCGACGCCGTGCGCCAGGGCGCCGCGCTGCGCCTGCGGCCGGTGCTGATGACGGCGTCGGTGGCGATCCTCGGCCTCGTGCCGATGCTCCTGTCCTCCGGCGTCGGCGCCGAGACCCAGCGCCCGCTGGCCACCGTGGTGATCGGCGGCCTGATCACCTCGACGCTGCTGACGCTGCTGCTGCTGCCGCTGATCTACGAATGGTCGGAGTCACGCGCGGACGCAAAGCAACGCGTGCGTGATGCAGCCGAGAACGCAGAGCAGGATCGACCCGTCGCCGCACAACAACCGAACGAGGAAGCGCCATGAAGGAGATCAAGGCCTATGTGCACGGCAGCCGCATCGCTGACGTGATCGCAGCACTCAAGAGCAGCCCCGCATGGGGTGGCGAGCATGGTGGCCGCCGCCATAACCTGGCCGTCTATGTCGTCAAGGGCTCGCTGCTGCCCCAAGACAGCGACGAGAAACGCTACTCGATGGCCCTCGGCGACGAAGTCGTCAACGAATACAAGCTGGAACTGCTGTGCGAGGACAGCGAGGTCGAAACCCTCTCGGCCGCGCTCATGACCGCAGCCCGGACCGGCCAGTCCGTCGCGGGCTGGATCACCGTCATCGACGTGGTCAGCGCGACGCCCATTCACTGACGCCCACTGCTCATTCAACCCACCAAGGAAGCACCATGAAGCACCTCTTCACGACCCTCCTGTTCGCCGCCGCCGCTGCTGGGCCCGCCTTCGCCGCCGAAGACCACAAGCCCAAGCATGGCGGCGTCGTCGTCGAAACCAAGGCCGGTGACATGGAACTCGTCGCCAAGCCCGAGCTGATCGTCATCCACGTCAGCGACCACGGCAAGGCGATGAAGCTGAGCAGTGCCACCGGCAAGGTCACGGTGTTCAACGGCAACGACAAGACCGAAGCGCCGCTGGCCCTGGCCGGCGACAAGCTCGAAGCCAAGGGCAGCTTCAAGGTCGGCGCCGGCACCAAGGTGCTCGCCGATGTGGCACTGAACGGCAAGCCGGCCGTCGCGGCGCGGTTCACGCTGAAGTAGGCCACCTCCGAGCATGAGCGCCGCCCACAACCACGCTCTGCCCTCGACGGGCAACGAACGTGCGTTGTGGGCGGCGCTGGCGCTGACCACCACGTTCCTCGTCGCCGAGATCGTCGCGGGGGTGGTCTTCAACAGCCTGGCACTGATTGCCGACGCCGCGCACATGTTCACCGACGCAGCCGCGCTCGCGATCGCTCTGGCTGCGATCCGGGTCGGCCGCAGACCGGCGGACGCCAAGCGGAGCTACGGCTATCACCGCTTCGAGATTCTCGCCGCCGCCTTCAATGCGCTGCTGCTGTTCGGCGTCGCGTTCTACATCCTCTTCGAAGCCTGGCAGCGATTCAGGTCGCCGAGCGAGGTGCAGTCGCTGCCGATGCTGGTGGTGGCGGCGCTGGGGCTGGTGATCAACCTGATCAGCATGCGGCTGCTGCGTGCCGGCAGCACCGAAAGCCTCAACATGAAGGGTGCCTACCTCGAAGTGTGGTCGGACATGCTCGGCTCGCTGGGCGTGATCGTCGCGGCGCTCGTGATCCAGGTCACCGGCTGGGCCTGGGTCGATGCCGCGACCGCAGTGGCGATCGGGCTGTGGGTGCTGCCGCGTACCTGGCTGCTGCTGAAAGAGAGCCTCAACATCCTTCTGGAAGGCACGCCGGAAGGAATCGATATCGACGAAGTCGCCCGCACGATGCGCTCGGTCGATGGCGTCGAGGACATCCACGACCTGCATGTCTGGCCGCTGACCAGCGGCAAGAACAGCCTGACCGCGCATGTGGTTCACGCCGAAGGCATTGAAACCGCCGCACTGATCGGCCGCTTGCAGTCAGTTCTGGCCGAGCGCTTCCGCGTCCGTCACACGACCCTGCAAGTCGAGCGGCCAGCATGCCGGCACGCCGCGGACGGCTGCAACTTCGTCGAGGCTCGCCTCCACGCCGACCCCCGGGTGTGCTAGAACATCCCCACTGAATCGATCACGGAGAACCTGATGCTCTCTCGCAGACAAGTCTTGCTCGGAGCCGCTGCCTCGTCCGTCGCTCTGGCCGGCTGCGCCAGCGCACCCGAACCGCGCCCCGCCGACAGCCGCAGCTACTGCCTGTCGACGCTGCGCACGAGGCGCACGGTGTGCACACCCGAGCCGGTGCCCTCGGCGGCGGCGGAAGCCGACGCCAAGCGTTTCGAGGCGACGCCCGGCGTGCTCACGGTGTACGTGGTGCGCTCCGCCTGGGTGGACGCGGTTCGGCCGCTCACCGTCAGCGTCGATGGAGGCTCGCAGATCGGAACGCTGCCGCGCTCGCTCATCCGGCTGCGCCTGGCGCCCGGCACGCACCAGCTCGCTTTCGAGTGGAACGAGCGGGTCCACGGCTTCGCGGTCGGGGGCGAGGCCGGGGAGCTGCGCATCGTCGAACTCGCGGGGTCGTCGATACCTCTGGACCGCCCCTACCACTGGTCGGACGCCGATCCCGCTGGGGCGAAGTTGCGCGCGCGCACGACGAGGCTGATCGCAGACACGCCATGGACCGCCTCCGCGCCGCAATGAGCCGACGACCGAGAGCGACTGAACCAGAGGGACAACGCCATGAAACTCCCAAGCCGCCGCGCCCTGCTCCTCGTCGTGGGCGGTTCCGCATTGCTGACGACAGGCTACATGCTCGGCGGCTGCGCCGTACTGGCGGACGTCTCCGAGGGTCGGCGCGAGTACGAAGCCGGCTGGCGCAGCGGAACCGTGTCGAAGGTTGAAAGTGCCGGTGCCCTGCCCTCGCGGCAGCATTGGGCCACGGATTGCCGCGCCAGCGAGCCGGCTGCTTCTGCGCAGCAACCGTACGCCTTGGTCGAATACTACCGGCATCACTCGCGCTGGTCGCGGATCGTGCCGGTGCCGAGCGGCATGTCGCTCGCGGCCGGCGATCTGGTGCGCGTCAATGTCAAGCGCTGCGACAGCGCCATCAAGCCCCTGACGAGCACTGAACGGTCCGCGCGAGGCGTCATCGTCGTCCAGGCGGCGGCGCGCAGCCAGTAAGCCCGCCGCTTCGCGGGAGCACCCATGGCCGCTCTGATCATCGGTGTATGGATCGTCAGGATCAGCAGCCATCGCGCATCCGGCGTCGACGCCGCGCCCGAGTCCTTTGCACGCTGGCGGTTTTGTGCTGGCGACCACCGCGTCGCGGTGAACCGGCCGGGCCCGAGGGCAGCAGCTATCGGTTTCAACGCGCCGGCGCCGCGGAATCCCTCCGACATGCGCTGCCGTTGCGACCGGTGATCGCCGTCGGCTGAAGCGCGGCGCCACGGGCTGTCGCCGACATCTGACCCGCTGTGCCGTCGAACCCGGCGCCAGGAGGCGGCATGAAGAACTCTTCCAAGGAAATCGACTCCAATCCCATGTCGGAGCAACGACAAAGTCGAGAGGGCAATCATGAGCATGATCCGGGTTTGTGCGTCGATGTCCGCGCTGTTGCTCGCCACCGCTTGCGCTTCGGCACCGCCGGCTCAGCCCACGCCGCCGCCGGTGCGGCTGGACGAGCTGGTCGCGCTGTCGAAGCAGCAGCCGGACGACGATGCGATGGTCGCGCAACTGGCGCAGCGGGGCGTCGCCTTCGTGCTTTCGCCGCAGGACGCCGTGTCCTTGCGCGAGGCCGGCGTGAGCGACGGTGTGGTTCGCTACTTGCAAGGGCGCGCCGATGGCGACGCGGCGCTCGCCGCGCGCATCCAGCGGGGTCGCTACCCGGTGTCGGGGTACTACGGCGTCGCGTACCTGGGGTATCCGTACCTGGGCTATGCAGGAGGCCTGCACTACTACGGCGAACCTGGCTATCGGTTCTTGCTGCACGGCGGGTACCACGGCGGCCACGGCTGGCATGGGGGGCACGGCGGACATGGGCGCGGCCACGGGCGCGGCCACCACTGACGCCGCGTTCGGGCCCGTGTGCTGGCGCGCAAAGGCAGCGAAGCCCTTGCCGTCATGCTCCCCCGCCGCTATCTCGCGGCGGCGCTCGGCCCGGCGGCCGGACGGGCATTCGCGAAGATGTCGCCGGCTGGCGCGTAGAGTGAACTGCGCACCGCGAACAGGCCAAGCAGCGTCGGTACCAGGTCGTCGTGCGACCACGCGCGGCCGGCCACATGCCGCAGATCCGCAGCGCCGACGCCCAGGCGCCGCGCCGCGCCATCGGACAGCCAGGCGATCATCGGTACCTGCTTCTGCTCGGCCGGCGCCAGCAGCCACGGCAGCCCGTGCAGGTAGACGTTGCCCTCGCCGAGCGATTCGCCATGGTCCGAGACGTACAGCAGCACGCTGTCCTGGTTTTCCGACCGGGCTTCGAGCCGGTCGATCATGCCCGCCAGCACCTCGCTCGTGTAGCCGATGCCGTTGTCGTAGGTGTTGCGCAGCGCCTCGCTGCTGCAGCGCTGGATCTCGCGCGTGTCGCAGGTGGGTTGCCAGCGGCGCAGCTGCGGCGGATAGCGCCGGTAGTACGCCGGCCCGTGGCTGCCCTTCATGTGCAGCACGACGAGGCCGTCGCCCGCGGCGGGCCGTTCCAGCGCGTCGTCCAGCCCGCGCAGCAGCACGCCGTCGAGACATTCGCCACCCTCGCACAGGGCCGGGTCGGCCGCCGACGACAGGTCCAGCGTTTCGATGCGCGCGCACACGCCCTTGCAGCCGGAGTTGTTGTCGATCCAGCGCACCGCGACGCCGGCGCGCTTCACGACGTCGAGCACGTTCTCCCGGCGCGCTGCGGCGGCGGCCGAGAAGCGTTCGCGCCCGAGGTCGGAGAACATGCAGGGCAGCGAGGTCGCGGTGTCGGTGCCGCAGGCACTGACGTTGTTGAAGTACACGACCGGCTTGCCGTCGAGCGCCTGGTTGGTCGGCCGCGCGTAGCCGCCGAGCGAGAAGTTGGCGGCGCGTGCCGTCTCGCCGACCACCAGCACCACCTGCAGCGGACGGGCGGCCGCCGGGGCCGGATCGCGCCGCGCGTCGATGCCGACCCGCTCGAGCGTCGTCGGCGCGGCGCGCTGTTCGCGCCACAGGCCATGCAGGCCGTTGAACACGTTGGTCGGCGTCAGCAGATGGCGCAGCTCGCGGTGGTTGCGGGCGGCGGCGGCGTAGTCGGCGTAGAACGCGGCGATAGCGCCGGCACCGAAGGCGACGAGCAGCAGAACGTGGGCCCCGAGCGTCGCCGCGCCGCGGCGCCAGCGGCCGAACTCGACGCGCAGCGCAAGAACCAGCGCCGCCGGCAGCAGGCCGCGCAGCGTCACGTCCGCCAGGAACGATGCCGTCATCAGGTCGCCCGCTTCTCGCCAGTCGGTCTGCAGCACATTGCGCAGCATGCCCCGGTCGACGACGATGCCGTAGCGGTCGATGAAGCTCGCCGTCACCGCCGCCAGCACCAGCAGCAGCGCGACGACGGGCTTGCCCACGCGCGGCCAGCACAGCAGCCGGATCAACAGCGCGAACAGCGTCCACAGCAGCAGGGCCAGGGCACCGAGCGCGAGCGCGCCGCGCAGCGAGGAGTCGTCGCGCACGGACCACAGCGTGCGCCAGAAGGCCAGGTTGTCGACGGCCACGATCCACAACGCGACGGCCCACGCCAGCGCCGTCGCGGACAGCACCCACCGCCGCGATCGCGGCGGCGCACCTCGCTCAGCGAACTCGATCGCTCGGGTCTTTGGCATCCGCGGTCTCCTTCTTCTTCTGGCGCTGTCCCCGGTAGCGCTGTTCGAGCCGCTGCGCATACGTCGGCGGCGGCCGCTCGGGCTTTTTCGGCGGCTTGTGGCTCAACCACCACCAGAAGCCCAGCATCGCCACGACGATGCCCAGCCCGATCAGCAGCAGCGGCAGGGCCAGCGGCCCGTGCATCGGGTGGCGAAACATCCGCAACTCCGGTCCAGGCGACACCGATCGACGCGACGCGCAACTTGCGCGTCGCGCCTGCTCAGTCCGCCTGCACCGCCTGATCGACGGGATTGACGTAGATCCAGCCCGCACCGGGCCGGCCGGTGCGCGCCTCGCGGCGGATGATCGCGACCAGCTCGTCGACATGCTCTTCGCTGCAATGCAGCTCGAGCTTGTATTCCTCGACGACTTCGTCGCCCAGGTCCAGCGAGTAGTGGCGCTCGGCGTCGTCGAGCGGCAGCAGCGAGCCTTTCACCACATACGCGGTCAGGTTGTGCTCGGCACCGCCGGGCGCATTCCAGGCGTCTGACGCCTTCAGCGCCGCGATCACGCCGGCAATGCGGTTGGCATGCACGTAAGCCTTGATTTCCTTCATGTCGTGGCTCCTTCGAGGACGGGTGCGGCCTGCAGGCGGCGCTCGGCGCGCGCCTCGGCCCATTCGTAGATCAGCGGCAGCAGCAGCAGCGTCAGCGCGGTCGAGGTGAACAGGCCGCCGACCACCACAGTGGCGAGCGGGCGCTGCGTCTCGGCGCCGACGCCGGTGGAGATCAGCATCGGGATCAGGCCAAGGATCGCGACCGACGCCGTCATCAGTACCGGCCGCAGCCGCAGCGCCGCGCCCTGGCGCACCGCGTCGCGGATCGACAGGCCCTGCCGGCGCTGGTCGTTGAGGAACGAGACCAGCACGATGCCGTTGAGCATCGCAACGCCGAACACCGCGATGAAGCCGATCGCCGACGGCACCGACACGTACTGCCCGGTGACGAACAGCCCGACGATGCCGCCGATCACCGCGAAGGGCACGTTGGCGATGATGATCGTGGCGTGCCGCAGCGAGTTGAAGGCGGTGTACAGCAGCAGGAAGATGAGCCCGATCGTCAGCGGCACGATCACCGCCAGCCGCGCCAACGCGCGCTGCTGGTTCTCGAACGCGCCGCCCCACTCGAACCAGTAGCCAGTCGGCAGCGGCACCGCCTCCTTGATGCGCGCGCCGGCCTCCTGCACGAAGCTGTCCACGTCGCGGCCCTTCACGTCCATCTGCAGCACCGCATAACGCTGCAGCGACTCGCGGCGCACGAACGAGTAGCCCTCGTCGAGTTCGATGTCGGCCACCTGCGAGAACGGCACCAGCGCGCCTTCGCGGGTGCGGATCGGGATCGCACCGATCGCCTCGGGGCTAGTGCGGAAGTCGTCCTTCAGTCGCACCGCGATGTCGAAGCGCTTGGTGCCGTCGATCAGCGTCGACACCGCCGCACCGCCGATACCGGCCTGCACCACCTCGAGGATCTCGTCGGCATTGATGCCGAAGCGTGACGCGGCCTCGCGGTTGACCTTCACCACCAGCTGCGGCTTGCCCTTGTTCGCCTCGGCCGACAGGTCGGCCACGCCGGGCACCTTCTCCAGCACTTCCTTGATCTGCGCCGTCAGGCGGTCCAGCGTCGCCAGGTCTTCGCCGTAGATCTTCACCGCCAGCGTTGCGCGCACGCCGGAGATCAACTCCTCGACGCGCATCTGGATCGGCTGCGTGGCGCCGAACACCGAGGTCGGGATGCTGTTCTCGAGCACCTCCTGCATCTCCGAGGCGAGCGCCGAGTAGCTGATCTTGGCCGGCCACTCGCTCTGCGGCTTCATGTCGACCAACACCTCCATGTAGTTGACGTCGGAGGTCTCACCCTTCTCGGCACGGCCGATGGTGGCGAGCACCGAGCGCACCTGCGGAAACTTGCCGCGCAGCTCGGCGTCGAGCACCTGCGACACCTGCAGCGACTCGTCGAGCGAGGTCGATGGGATGCCGGTGACGCGGAACATGATCGCGCCCTCCTGCAGTTGTGGCATGAACTCCTTGCCCAGCAGCGGAAACAGCGCCAGCGTGCCGACCAGCAGCGCGACCGCGCTGCCGAGCACCAGCTTCTTGCGCTCCAGCGCCCAGTCCAGCAGCGGCACGTAGGCGCGCTTGGCCCAGCGGATGAGGAAGGTGTCCTTCTCCTCCTTGGGCTTCAGGATCAGCGCCGCCAGCACCGGCACCAGCGTCAGCGACAGCACCAGCGAGCCGGCCATCGCGAAGGTGATGGTCAGCGCCATCGGCTTGAACAGCTTGCCCTCCAGGCCGGTGAGCGAGAACAGCGGCAGGAAGACGACGATGATGATGATGATCGCGAAGGCGATCGGGTTCACCACCTCGCGCGCCGCTTCGAGGATGACGTGGGTGCGGTTGACCGGCTTGCCCGACTCGCGCGCGTGCGCCAGCAGCCGGAACGCGTTCTCGACCATCACCACCGCGCCGTCGACCATCATGCCGGTGCCGATGGCCAGGCCCGCCAGCGACATCAGGTTGGCCGACAGGCCGAAGCGCTGCATCAGGATGAAGGCGATCAGCATCGACAGCGGCAGCGTCACGATGACGACGATCGCCGAGCGGAACTCGCCGAGGAAGAGGAACAGGATCACCGCCACCAGAAGCGCGCCTTCGACCAGCGAGCGCTCCGCGGTCGCGAGCGCCTTCTGGACGATCTCGGTGCGGTCGTAGATCGGCTTGAGCGTCACGCCCTTGGGCAGCGCCGCCTGCGCGACCGCGATCTTGGCCTTGACGGCATCGACCACGTTCTGCGCGTTCTCGCCCACCCGCGACAGCGCCATGCCGAGCACGGCTTCCTTGCCATCGCGCGTGACCGCGCCGAAGCGCGGCGCCGGCGCCTCGACCACCCGCGCCACGTCGCGGATGCGGATCGGCGCGCCGCCGCGCTCGGCCACCACGATGCCTTCGATGTCGGCGACGCTGCCCACCAGCCCGAGGCCGCGCACCAGGTACTGCTCGCGGCCGAGGTTGATCGACTGGCCGCCGACCTGCTTGTTGTTGGCCGCCAGCGTCTCCATCACCTGCTTGAACGACAGGCCGTACTTGACCAGCGCGTTGGGATCGATCTGCACCTGGAACTGCTTCTCGTCGCCGCCCCAGGAAATGACGTCGTCGACCCCCGGTGCGGTGCGCAGGATCAGGCGCACGGTCCAGTCATGCAGCGTGCGCAGGTCCATGGTGCCAAGCTTCTCGTCGGCCGACTCCACCGTGTACCAGAACACCTGGCCGAGGCCGGAACTGTTGGGGCCGAGCACCGGCTCGCCGTAACCCTGCGGCAGCCGGCCCTTCACGTCCTGCAGCTTCTCGCCGACGAGCCGGCGCGCGAAGTAGATGTCGACGTCGTCGTTGAAGTACACGCCGACGTAGGACAGGCCGAAGAGAGAAACCGAGCGCACCTCCTGCACGCCGGCCAGGCCCGCCAGCGCGCCTTCGATCGGCGCGGTGAGCAGCTTCTCGACGTCCTCGGCGGCGAGGCCCGGCGACTCGGTATAGACGTTGACCTGGATCGGCGTCACGTCGGGGAAGGCGTCCACGGGCACCTGGCGGAAGGCCTGCACACCCAGGCCGATCACGATCGCGAAAGCGACCAGGACCAGCACCTTGTAGCGCAGCGAGGCATCGACAATGGCATTGAGCATGATGGGGTGTTCCTCTCAATGGCCTTCGCCGATCTGCGACTTCAGCAGCCGGGCCTTGAGCGCATAGGCGCCTTCGGCCACCACCTGGTCACCCGCCTTCAGGCCGGAGGTGACGACAGTGCGGCCGCCGCTCTTCTCGCCGGTCTCCACCGGCCGCGGCTGGTAGCCGCCGTTCTCGGCCAGAAACACCGTGGGCTGGCCCTGCAGCAGCATCACGGCGCCACTCGGCACCGACAGTGCGGGCGCGCGCGCCTGGCCGGTCTCGATGGTGGCGCTGGCGAACATCTCGGGCTTGAGCCGGCCGTCCTTGTTCGGCACCTCGATACGCGCCGGCGTCGTGCGGCTGTCCTTGTCGAGCATGCTCGCCACGTAGGTCACGCGGCCGGCGAAGCGCTCGTTCGGATAGGCGCCGACCGTCACCGTCGCCGCGGCGCCCTTGCGCACGCGCGCCAGCTTGTCCTCGGTAAGGTTGGCCTCGATCCACAGCGTGGACAGGTCGGCCACCTGGAACAGCGGCTGCGCCGGCGAGCCGAGTTCGCCGATGTTGGCCTTTCTCATGACCACCGTGCCGGCCAGTGGCGCCACGACCGGAAAGGTCGACTCGGCATGCCGGCCGGCCGCTGCCGTACCGCCGAGCAGCCGCAGCCGGTCCGCGGCAGCGCGCAGCTCAGCGCCTGCCGTCTCGAGCGCGGCCCGGGCGCGCTGCAACTCGCGCTGCGGAATGATCTCCTCGGCGCTCAGCGACTCGGCACGCTGGTAGTCGGCCTGCGCGACCCGCTGCGCGGCCTGCGCGCGCTGCAAGGCGGAGTGCGCCTCGCCGAGCGCGAAGCTGTCGAGCACGGCCAGCACCTGGCCCGCGCGCACCTCCTGCCCGAGCGTGGCGGCCACCGAGACGATGCGCCCTTCGACGCGCGGCGCCACCTGGGCGATGCGGTCCTGGTTGGGCCGGATCGTCGCCGTCACGGTCACGGTGTCGGCGTAGGCCTTCTCGGCCAGCGTCTCGAGCTTGATGCCGGCACGCTGGGCTTCGTCGGCGCTGAGCTTCAGGCCGCCTTCTTCCTTGCCCTTGGGTTCGCTCGCCGCTGCGGCGGCGCTCGGGGCGGCGCCCGATTGCGCGCCGCCGCAGGCGGCCAGGGACAGAGCCAGCGGCAGGGCCAGCAGGGTCAGCGCAAGAGCGACCCCGGACGGGCGCCGCCGGCCGCGGGCCGGGGCGATGGAGTGATGGTTCATGGTTGTCCTTCCTGCGGCCAGCCGGCCGCCAGTTCGAGCGCGATGCGGGTGCTTTGAAACTCGGCCAGCGCCTCGATGAGGTCGCGCCGGGCATCCAGGCCTTGGCGGTTGACGACGATCAGCTCGAGCAGCCCGATCTGGCCGGCCTGCCGTGACCTGAGCGACAGCTGCTGGTTGTCCTCGAGCGAGGGCAGCACGGACTCCTGCAGGCGCCGCACCCGCGTTTCGAGGCTGGCCAGGCGCGACCACAGCGCCTGCACGTTGGCACGCGCGTCGCGCGTGGCCGCCTGGCGCTCGACCTGCACCTGCGTCAGCTCGGTGCTCGCCTGGCCGATGCCCGCGGCATTGCGGCGGAACAGCGGCAGCGGCACCGACACGGTCAGCGCCGTCAGCCGCTCGCGGGCCACGCCCGGGCCTTCGCGGCCGACGTTCATGCCCACCGTCACGTCGGGGTAGACGCTGGCCCGTTCCAGCCGCAGCCTGGCGTCGGCACTGGCCTCGCGCGCGGCCAGCGCGCCCAGGCGCGGCTGCGCCTGAACCGCGGCGAGCAGAGCGTCCAGCGTGTACGGCACCGCTTGCAGCGCCAGTGTGCCGATGGCCTGCGGCAGCCCGTCCGGCGGCAGTTGCAGCACGGCGGCAAGCGCGGCACGGGCGTCGATCAACTGCTCCTGCGCGAGCGCCAGCTGGTTGCGTGCGCGCTCGGCCTCGACTTGCGCGACGTTGGCGTCGAGCCGCGTGTCCTCGCCCGCCTGGCGGCGGCGCTGCACCACCGCGGCGGTGTCCTCGAACAGGCGCAGCGCCTGCGTCTCGGTCTCGACCCGCCGCTGCAGCGCCAGCACGCGCGTGAAGCGCTCGGCGACCTCGGCGCGCACCTGGCGCCGCGTGTCGGCGATCTCGAGCCTCAAGGCCGAGAGAGCTGCCTCCGCGGATTCGCGCCGGTAGCCGCGCTGGCCGGCGATCTCGAAGGTCTGCGAGACGCCCGCGCCCCACTCGCGTTGGCGCTCGGTCGCCCCGGCCTGCGGCACCGAACGGCGGCGCTGATCGACCGCCAGCTGGGGGTTGTTGTACAGCAGGGCCGAGGCGTCGGTCCGCAGACCTTCGGCCGCCGCCAACTGTGCGCTCTTGGCACGAAGTGCCGGGTTGGCCTGCTCGGCCCGCGCCAGCGCCTCCGGCAGGGTCAAGGGCGGCAGCGGCGCGGCCTGGGGTGGCGTTGGAACGGCGGTCTGCGCGGCTGCCGGCACTACGGCCGCGAGCCACCACAACGCGCCGGCCATGGCCAGCGTCTTCTTGCGCATCGAATTCTCCTGAACGTCAAAACGTCAACGGGACGGAAGAATTCGGCGAGGAGTCAGTGCTTGGGGAAAGCCTTGGATGGATTGAACCAACCTCGCCGAATCAGACGGCGAGGTGCCACTGCGGGCGTTCGATGCGGGACGGCAGAGACGCCGTGGAAGCGGGCGGCTCCAGCAGGCCCGGGGGTTGAGCCGGCGCGGCGGCAGGCACGACCTGGGCGGCCGAGATCGGCCGCACGCAACTCAGGTGGCATACGCCGCAATCGGGGTCGTCGGCGATCGGATCGCTTTGACCGCCCTGATCTCCAGGCGCCGCAGCGCTGGCTTCGGCCGTCCCACTGGCTTGATGCCGGTGCGAATGGTGGCCGAAGTGACCGGCCGCCGCGCTTTGCTCATGCTGGCAATAGGCTGCCGCCGCACCCCAGACGAACTGGAAGGGCAGCAGGACCAGCAGGAAGACGAACACGACTTTGCGCACGGGCAGAATCCTAGCAGAGCCGCGATGACCTACTGCAGCGCGGCCCGTTCGGCCCGCAAGGCATCCAGCTGCAGCCGAGCGCGCGCGACCGCCTGCGCCAGGAACTGCTGGCGCTGCCAGTAGCTCGGCGCGAAGCGCCGGCCCTGGCGGTCGCCTTCGACGACAGTCTGACCGTCGGTTTGCGCGGACTGCGCCACCGAAAGCTCCCGCTGCGCGACGGCGATACCGCGGTCGAGTTCGGCAAGCTTCAGCGAGCGGGCCTGCCCTTGCTGCAGCAGCCGCGCACGGGTGCCCTCCAGCGCGCGCTGTGCCGCGAGGGCCTGCGCCGGGTCGCCGGGATGAGGCTCGACGAGCAGCCGCGCCGAGCGCACCGCGCCCGCGGCCGGCTCGTCGGCATAGACCACGCGCCCGTCCGGCATCTGCGAGCGGAACACGGCGCGCTCGCCCGCGGCGGCGATCGATGACGCCCCGAGGCCACACAGAGCCAGCAAGGCAGGCAACCACCAGCGGGCGGGCCGGCGCAGGTCGATCAAACATCGCGTCATCGCTGCACCTCCTTGATCGTCAGGCAATGGGTTCGATGGCGCCGAGTTGCGCAGGTTCCCGCGGCACTCGCCGCTTTCGCCGGCTCGGGGGTGACGTGGCCGAGGCGGCCCCGACCGTGCCACGGCCAGTGCACGCCGTGCGGTTAGGGGCGATCAGAAGCGCTTGCTGATGCCGGCGGCCCAGAAGACCCGCGCTGGCGTGACGCCGGCGACTCGTGCCCCAACGCTGAAGTCGAGTTGCACGTCACGTCCGACGATGTAGGCGATGCCGCCATCGACGACGGCCGAGCCGCGGCCGTTTCTGGTTTCGGGATACTGGCCGCCGATGTCGATGAAGACGTTCACGACCTTGCTCGGGTTGTAGTTGAGCGTCGCGGCGAACAACGCTGCGGTGTAGAGGCGCCCGCCGTCGCCCTCGTAGGCGCCCACGCCGAGGTTCGGGTTGAGCGACCATTGCGGCGCGAAATCCCAGTCTGCGGCGATGCGCAAGTCGCCCGTCGCGCGGCGGGTCTTGTAGTTACCCGTGCCCGAACGCGGAAAGAGTCGAACGATCACCGCCATCGAAGGCCGCTGCGAATCCGTGGCCTCGGCGAACCGATATTTGAAACCGACGGAGACCGGCTGGATGTCTTCGCTTCGCGTCGGCCCCTGCGCGCTGTCCCGCGCCCGGGTCGAGGTGTACGTGTTGCTCTCGACGCGCAATTCCAGGTTCCCGCCGACGCCCAGGCGCAGCAAGGCCGGCACGTAGTCGGTGCGCGAACGGCTGCTGCCGTCGCTGCGCCTGTCCTGCTGCAAGCCGGCCTCGATCTGGAAGCGGCCCGCGCCGACGACACCGCTGCCGTCGGCGGTGCCGGGACGGTCCGGGTTGATGATGTCCTGATCCGGGTCGCCCGGGCTCTGGGCCCGGGCCGCGGCAGCAGCCAGCAAGACGGCAGCCAGCGCGACCATCGGCAGCGGCCACAGGGACGAAGAACGGCAGCGTGTGCGCAAGTGGAACCTCGGCAGGTTGTGTGGGGAGGTCGGCTCAATGCGGCGCCGGCGCAACGGCGCCGCCGCGCAGCTTCTGCACGCTGCGCCAGGCGGCCGGCCCGTTGCGGGCGAACAGCACCAGCGCCAGCGCCAGGTAGACCCAGGCCAGCCAGGTCAACGACGCGATGGCGCGCGGCGCGTCGTCGCGGTAGACGAAGGCCAGCGCGATCTGCACCCCGAACAGCGCCGCCAGCGCGAGCGCGCCGCCGACGCCGAAGCGCAACTTCAGCAGCAGCGCCACGCCGAACAGCGACTGCGCCGCGGTGAGGAAGAACTCCTCGTGCTGGCGCGCGTCCAGCGGCAGCGCGGTGATGCCGCCGGCACCGATGCTCATCGCCAGCGGCAGCATCCCCACCAGCAGCGTCCACTGGTTGATCTTGTCGCTGATCATCGTCGTCAGGCCGCCCTCCGAGCGGCCCGAGAGCACGAACAGCACCGCGATGACGACCGCGGGCGCTTCGCTCGCCAGCGGTGCGAGCCACTGGATGAGCAGGAACTCGTCGATGCCGAGCACGCGGCCCGAGGCCACCAGCGACTCGGCGAACGGCTCGGCCGAGGCGAGGATCACCACCGCCGCCACCGCCGCGAGCCCGCCGGCCCAGGCCCACAGCCGGCGCGGCGGCAGCGTCGCCAGCGCCGCGGCGGGGCCCGGCTCGTCGTCGGCGGCGAGGCTCTCGTCCGCCTTGGGCATGCGCCCGGCGACCCAGAGGTAGCTGCCGAAGACGGCCACCAGCACCACGCTGTCGAGCAGGCTGATCCGGTTCGTCAGCACGATCACGAACGCGTACAGGCTGGCCAGCAGCAGGAAGCCGATCTCGACCAGGTTGGCCTCGGCGAGCTGGATGCCGCGGTTGCGCGTGCGCGCCCAGTAAAGCAGCGCCATCAGCGGCCAGGCCACGCCCACCAGCAGCCGGTTGGCGCCGGTCATGTTGGCGGCGGCGTAGTGGACGTAGTTGGAGTCCGGCGCCTTGCCGGCCTGGTAAGCGTAGTACATGTCGACCGCGTACTCGGGCAGCACCGTCACCAGCGCGACGAGGGCGAGGATGAGGCCCTGGGCGATGCGCTTCTCGGCCGCCTCCGCGCCCCAGGACAGCATGAAGCCGGCGGCGAGCACCGCGACGCCGAACACCGCCGTGTCGATCACCGGGCCCGGGCGCCAGCCGGTCAGGCGCAGCACCACGGCCGGCACGATGACGGCGACGGCGAGCGCGAGGTAGGCAAGAAAACGCTGCATGACAAAGACTCCCGTGTGCGGGTCAGAAGCTGGCCCGGGTCTTGACGATCAACTGCACTCGCTTGACGCCAGCATCGGTATCGAGCGGAAAGGCAAGGTCTACGTGCAGCACATTGGTGAACGCGGTGCGCACGCTGAAAAAACGCAGTCCGAAGCCGACGTTGCGCTGCCACGGCGGATCGGCACTGCCGGCGCCGCTGCCGCCCCAGGCCCGCCCGATGTCGAAGAACGCCGCACCGCCGACACGGAACAGCCGCAGCGGGAACAGGTCGGTGTAGAAGCGCTCCTCCAGCGTGAACAACGCGCGCCGCGTACCGCTCTGCCAGCGCAGCGGGTAACCGCGCAAGCCATTGTCGCCGCCGAGCGGCAGCGACTCGGTGGGCTCGGCGTTGCGCAGCGCATCGGCCGAAGCCCCGGCGTAGAACAGCCAGCGCGCCGACTGCGGCAGGTAGTAGCGGGCCTGCACACCCAACTGCTGGCGGTGCGCGCGCCCGTCCTCCTGGTGGCCCTGCGCCGAGGCGGTCAGCGTCAGCAGTTGCCCCGCCGCCAGCTCGAAGCCGCGGCCGACGGTTCCCGTATAGACCCACGCAGAGCGGCTCGAGCCGAGGGCCGGCATGGCCCGGCCCAACTGCACCTTGGCCGCCAGCCCGAGCGCGAAGAACTCGGGGCGCCCGATCAGGTTGCGGTTGTCGAGCTTCTCGAACCGGTCTTCGATCAGTTCGTAGCGCACGAACGGGGCGACGAGCTTCTCGTCGGCCGGCAGGCGCGCAGGCGGCACGCGCCCTGGCTCTGGCGCATAGCCGTCGTCCTGCAGGCTGGCGCCGAGCGACCAGCGCTGCACCCAGCCGTCCACGAGCCCGGCGGACCAGCCGCCGAAGACCTCGCCGCGGTTCTCGCGGCGGCGGTATTCGGCCACCGGCCGGCCCGCGTCGTACACGGGGTCGATGCGGTCGTCGCGCGAGAAGCTGGCGCCGGCCGCCCAGCGCGCGTCGAGGGCGTAGAACGGCCGCGCCACCGCCAGCGCGTCGCGCCGGCCGTCGCCGTTGCGCGCCCGGCTCAGGCTCACCGAGGTCCAGCTGCCGAAGGCGCGGTCCACGCCGAGATCGACCTGCGTGCCCGAGCGGTCGACGCCGTTGACGCGGCTCACCCCGAGCGCCACGCCGGTGCCGAGCAGGTTGTCTTCCTTCAGGCTGATGCTGCTCGTGTTCGTGCCCCCCGAGCGGCCGGCCTTGAGGCTCGGATCGAGCGTCCAGGTGTCGCGCGTGGCGACCTCGATGTCGACCACGCCGTCGCGCACCGCGAGCGGACGGATGCACACGTCGTAGAGGTAGGTCGTGCTGCGCAGCAGGCGTTCGGTTTCCTCGATCAGCCGCGCGGAAACCGGCTCGCCGCCCTTGAACAGCAAGGCGCGTTCGATGACCTCGGGCCGGGTCTTCACATGCAACGCGTTGGCCCAGCGGAAGAGCAGGCGGTTCTCGGCGAGGTCGTCGGTGTCGAAGATGTCCCGCGTCACCACGCGCACTTCGCCGATGCGCGCCTGCGCGGCCTCGAGCTCGGCGAACGTGGGCAGCGCGTCAGCGGGGCGCGGCGCGCCAGGCGCGGGTGCCTCGTGCGCCGGTTCGACCGCCGGGTCGGGTGGAACCTGAGCTGCGGCCGGGCCGGCCATCAGCAGCACCAGGAGAAAGGACTCGTACTTCGCCATCGAACTCTCCAGGCCGTCTCGAACGGCAGGATGGGAGATGTCGGCGAGGAGTCGGGGGTGTCGAGACGGACGTGTGAGTGGCAGCAGCACCTCGCCGGGTCAGGCCCGAAGGCGCCACTGCGGGCGTTCGATGGCGGAGGGCGGCGCGGCCGTGTCGGGCGGACGTGCCTGCGCGAAGCGCGGTGGCGCGAACGGCCCGACCGGCACTGGCCGGGCATCGCTGACCGGCCGCGCGCAACTCAGATGGCAGGCGCCGCAGTCGACGTCGTCCGTCGGCGCAGAGCCGGCGCCGTGGTCGACCGGCGAGGCGGTCTCGGACTGGGCCGCGTGCCGGTGCTCGTGGTGCCCGAAGTGCGCCGCGCCGGTGCCCTGCTCGTGCCGGCAAACGCTGGCCGCCGCGCCCCAGACGAACTGGACCGCCAACACGACCACGAGCACGATGCCGAGTACCCCACGCATCGGGTCAGTGTACGGAACTGCCGGCGCGCGACGCCACCGCGGCGCGCCGGCCGCTCGCCGCGCAGGGCGCGGCTTGGAGGATCATCGCCGCTATGTGCGATCCATCGAAACCGACGCGGACCTCAGCCCGGCCCCCTTCAAGAGCCGGCCCGGCTTCGTGCGCCTCTGGCGTGCCTTGGTCTACTCGCGCGATGGCCTGCGGGCCGCGTTGCGGCACGAGGCTGCGTTCCGCCAAAAGTTGGCCATCGGCGTTCCGCTCATCGTGCTGGCCTGGTGGATCGCGCCCGGACGCTGGGCGGCGTTGGCGATGACGGTGTCGATCGTGGCGGTCTTCGTCGTTGAATTGCTGAACTCGGCGCTGGAGGCGCTGGCCGACGCGGCGTGCCGCGATGCGCACCCGCTGATCAAGCGCGCCAAGGACATGGGCAGCGCGGCGGTGATGCTGAGCATCGTCGCAGCGGCAGCGGTGTGGGTGGTGGCGCTCCTGTAGAGCGGCCCTTCACACGCCGGGTGTGTCGGGCCGGCTGCTCACTGCGCGGGCCATCCGCATCCGGTAGGCAGGCAGTCCACCCGGCCAAGCGGCACGCGCCAGCCGCCGCGTTCAGTCGAACAGCCGCTTCAGAAAGCTGCCGTGACGGCTCCCGCCATGCCCGGAGCCACCGTGGTGCCCGCCACGGCCACGCCCGTGGTCGCCGCGCCAGCCGTCGCCCATCGCATCAGCCGCCGCGTTCGTCGCCGATGGCGTCGTGTCGGCCTCGCGCTGGCTGCGCTCGATGATCTTGTCGAGTTCGCCGCGGTCGAGCCACACGCCACGGCACTTGGGGCAGTAGTCGATCTCGATGTCCTGGCGCGTGTTCATCAGCAGTTGCTGGTCCTTGCAGACGGGGCATTGCATGGGCAATCCTTCTTGTTGGTGGCTCGATGCGGCTTGGAGCGTCGGGCGGCCGTCGCGGTTCCCGGAAGTGTCGAACAAGCGTACCTATCACCCGCTGTTTCGCGCCTCGCACGTGCTTCTCGCCAGACAGACTACCGCAGCATTCACGCCGCACCGATGGAGCCCCTTCGCCTTTCCTCGGACATCGCCGGGCAGGACGACGAGTTCAAGGCCAAGGCGCTGATCTTCCGCGGCCGACGGCAGGCGCTGCTCGCATCCAACATCGCCAACGCGGACACGCCCGGCTATCGGGCGATGGACGTTAGCTTTGCCGACAGCCTGCGCCGCGAGATGCGCGCACAGGAATGGTCCCTCGCAACGGCGCCGACGAGCGAAAGCGCAGCACCCACGATGCAGCCGCTGACCCGAAGCACGCTCGAATTCGCCCGCTACGTCGTTCCGGCGCAAAGCAACCTGGACGGCAACAGCGTCGACATGGACCGCGAGCGGTCCGCTTTCGCGCAAAACACCATCCTCTACCAACTCGCGATTGCGTCGCTCGATGACGAGTGGAAGGAGTTCAAGATGGCCTCATCCGACCCGCGCCGCTGAGGCGGCTGAGGCCGCTGAGGCCGTTGTCGGCGCGCGGTAGGCCAGCAGGCGCAGCGCGTTGATCATCACGACGAGGGTCGAGCCCTCGTGAAACAGCACCGCGGTGCCGATACCGAGCCCGAGGATCGTGGCCGGGATCAGCATCGCCACGACGCCGAGGCTAACCCACAGGTTCTGCTTGATCACGCGGCTGGTGCTGCGCGACAGGCACACCGCGGACGGCAGCGGCGAGCCGCTCGTCGACCACAACCCGCGCGAGCAGCACCACCACGGGCACGCGAAACTGCGATCGAACTTGGTCTTGGTTTTGGTCTTGGTGACCATGGCCCGACGCCGCCGATCCTAGCGGCGGCGGTACGCGCCCGTATAGCGTATCGTTAGTGGCGGTGTTGCGAGCTGCGCCACCCGATACTGGCGTCCATCGCCTCGGCCTTGCGAACCGTCGTGTCCTGCGCCATGTCGCCGAAGTCCGCGGCATCGATGCGCAGGTAGTCCGCCCCGCGAACGCCGGGTTGCGGCCACTCGGCGGGGGCCCGCGAGGCGGACTGCTTGAGGACGAGTCGCACACGGCTGCCGTCGGCCTCCCGGCGCTCGGCGAGCGCGGGCAGCTGCAGATCCGGCATCCAATGCACGCGCAGCGTGGCTGCGCCTACCTTGCCTACCAAAACCGGCGCGGCGCACAAGTCGCTCCCGCGAGTGGCCATCGGCTTGAGAAGCGCCAGTTCACGAGCATCGATGAAGGTGGCGATCGGCTGCCCGTCGTGCGTCGATCAGTCTCGGTCCCGGCCACGGTGGTGCCCACCGTGGCGGAACGCTTCCATCTATGGCTTCGTGATACCCTTCAAAATGCAGCCAGCCAACCTTCTCGGGTTCAGCCAGCCATGGCAGATCAACCACGAGAAGGAATCTTATGTACGCTGCAAGACTCCGGCCGCTGACTTCAGCGGCATTCGCTTTTCTCACCCCGCTCACACAGGCGCAGCCCAGCGCTCCTGAGGTGGTCATGCCGAGGGTCGAGGTGATCGGCAACGCCGAAAGGCTGACCACCGTTCCCGGCAGCGCCGAGGTGATCGACTCGCGCACGCTCGAAAGCAGCCGTGTGTTCACGGTCAACGAAGCTCTGCGCAAGGTGCCCGGCATCAACGTGCGTGACGAAGAGGGTTTCGGTCTGCGTCCGAACATCGGCATACGCGGCCTCAATCCGACCCGCTCCACCAAGGTCACGCTGCTGGAAGACGGCATTCCGCTCGCCTACGCACCCTATGGCGACAACGCGAGCTATTACCACCCGCCGATCGATCGGTTCGAGCGGATCGAGGTGCTCAAGGGTGCGGGACAGATCCTGTTCGGCCCGCAGACGATCGGCGGCGTCATCAACTACATCACCCCCACTCCACCTCAGGAGTTCGGCGGCTTCGTCTCCGGCACGCTCGGCAATCGAGACTTCTTCAACGGCAAGGTCCGCCTCGGCGGACGCGGGATGCTGCTCGATTTCACGCGCAAGCAGGGCGACGGCGCGCGCGACAACATCAACTCGGAGATCAACGATATCAACTTCAAGTGGGTGCTCGCCCTGGGCAACAGCCAGGCGCTCACGCTGCGCGCGAACGCTTACTCGGAGGACTCCACCGTCACCTACAGCGGCCTCACCGATGCCGAATTCGCCAATCTGGGCCCGCGCTACAACCCGTTCAAGAACGACGATTTCCAGGTCCGGCGTTACGGCGCCTCGGCTACGCACGAGATCGACATCGGCGAGAGCGCGGTGGTCCTGACGAACCTGTACTTCTCCTATTTCGACCGCAACTGGTGGCGCCAGTCGAGTACCACGACCGATGCGCAGTGCGGTGCCAGCTTCACCAACGCGCGGCTCGCGGGACAACGGGTCGATGTCGATAACTGCAATTCAGTCCAGGGAAGGCTTCGCAACTACGACACCTGGGGGATCGAGCCGCGGCTGCGGCTGGCGCACGCGGCGTTCGGCATCGACAGCGAGTTTCAGGCCGGGGTCAAGGCGCACTACGAGACGCAGAAGCGCAGGCAGGTGAACGGCGCGTCGCCGACGGCTCGCAGCGGAATCGAGGTGGAGAACAGCCGCCGCGAGACCGACGCCTATTCGTTCTTCGCCCAGAACCGTTTCGATCTCGAGCGCTGGACCGTGACACCGGGCGTGCGTTACGAGCGCATCAAGAACAGGCGCATCGAGAACCTCACCGGCCGCACGGGAACCGACTCGATCGCGCAATGGATCCCGAGCCTGGGTGCGACCTACAACCCAACGAAGACCATGACCGTCTTCGCCGGCGTGCACCGCGGCTTCGCTCCGCCGCGCACCGAGGACGTGATCACCGGCACCGGCACCAGCACCGAGGTGGGTGCGGAGCTGTCCACCAACTGGGAAGTCGGGCTGCGCGCCGAGCCGGCCGCCGGGACCAGCGTCCAAGCGACGGTGTTCCGCAACGACTTCAAGCGCCTGATCGCCGTGGGTTCGATCGCCGGTGGCAGCACGCCGCTCGCCCAGGGCGAGGCGCTTTTCCAGGGCGCGGAGCTTTCCGGGCGCCTCGGACGCACGAGCGGCGTCTATCTGCGCGGTGCCCTCACCTATTTGCCGACGGCGGAGCAGCGCACGCCTTTCCGCCAGGTCGTCAACGACGCCGTCGTCGCCGGCAGCGCCGCGGGCAACCGGCAGCCGTACGCGCCCAAGCGCACGCTGACCGCGGCCGTCGGATATGCGGCCGGCGGCTTCGACACCCAGTTCGAGGCGGTGTACGTCAGCGAGCAGTTCGGCGATTTCGCCAACACGCAGGCCGCGTCCACCACCGGCAACGGCCAGACCGGCCGGCTCGCGGGCTTCACGGTCTGGAACGCCGCGCTGAACTACTACCTCGAGCCGCAGAGGACCGCGCTGTTCATGGCCATCAAGAACCTGGGCGACAAGACATACATCGTCGACCGGACGCGCGGCATTCAGGTGGGGGTGCCGCGGCTGATCCAGGCGGGCATCAGGTACGCCTTCTGAACCTCCCGGTCGATGACTGCGCGGGGCTTTCGCGGAGGAGCGACTGCGCCTCGGCGCCCGCAGACGAACGCCCGCGCCGTCATGGCCGGGTGAGCTGACCGGCAAAAGGGTTTGGCCTGTGACTGTCATGACGCGGACATACCGCGTTGCAACCATCCTGGATGGGAGTCGCTCTCGCGGCATCTCTGCCGTTGCGCGGTTTCCAGACGTCAAACTTACAGCCAGGAGTGGACATGCACCTTCAGATACTTCGTCGATCCGCCGCGACCGCGGCGGCATTGATTGCTGGCGTCGCCACCGCCCAGCAGCCTCCGGTCGTGCAAGGCCCCGAGTCGGTCAACGACTGGTTCAAGGCCGGCCAGCAGTTCATCCACGACAGCAAGTCGGTGCGTGAGTTCAACCGGCCGGCCAAGAACGTGATCCTGTTCGTCGGCGACGGTATGGGCGTCAGTACCGTCACGGCGGCGCGCATCCTGGAGGGCCAGCTCGCCGGCAAACCGGGCGAGGAGAACCGCCTGTCGTTCGAGAACTTCCGCGACTTCCCGTACCTCGCGCTGTCGAAGACCTACTCCTGGGATCAGCAGACATCCGACTCCGCGCCGACGATGACCGCGATGTCGACCGGCTACAAGACCCGCGAGGGCATGCTGTCGGTCAACCACAGCACGGCGCGCGGCGAATGCAACGCCTCGGTGATCGATGCCAACAGCGTCAAGACGGTGTTGGAATACGCGGCCGCGATGGGCAAGTCGACGGGCATCGTCTCGACGGCACGCATCACACACGCCACGCCCGCGGCGCTGTACGCGCACACCGCCGTGCGCGATTGGGAGGCCGACGCGAACCTGCCGCTGACCGACGTCAACACGGGCGCAACGTGCCGTGGATCCGCCTCTGCGGTCAAGGACATCGCGCGCCAGCTGATCGAGCTGTCGCCTACCGTCCGCTCCAGCCTCAAGGTCGCCCTCGGCGGCGGCCGCACCTACTTTCTCCCGAACACGGTGACTGACCCCGAGTATCCGACGCAGAAGGGGCGTCGCGCCGATGGCCGCAACCTCGCCGCCGAGTGGGTCGGCACGCGCGGCACGATGGGCGCAGCAGCCTACGCATGGAACAAGGCGCAGTTCGACGCCTTCGAGCCCGCCTACGGCAGCTATTTGCTGGGCCTGTTCGAGCCGTCGCATGTGCAGTTCGAAGCCGACCGCGCGCGCGACCCGGCCGGCGAACCGTCGTTGACCGAGATGACCGACAAGGCGCTGCGCATGCTCACCAAGGATCATCACGGGTTCTTCCTGCATGTCGAAGCGGGCCGCATCGACCATGCGCACCACGGCGGCAACGCGAAGCGGGCGCTGCTCGAAACCGTCGAGTTCTCCAAGACGATCCGACGCACGCTCGAGATTCTGAAGGCGACGGGCCAGCTCGACGACACGCTCATCATCGTGACGGCCGATCACAGCCACACCTTCACGATCGCCGGCTACCCGAGCCGGGGCAACAACATCCTCGGATTGGTGCGCGAGGTTCCTGAGCGCGATGGTGCCCCGCTGGCCAACGCCTCCGATGCGAACGGCCTGCCGTACACGACGCTGGGCTACATCAACGGCCCCGGCTACCGGAGCGGCGCCCGCCCGAACCTGACAAGCGTCGACACGACCGACCTCAACTTCTTGCAGGAAGCCGCCGTGCCGACGGGCTCCGAGACGCATGCTGGCGAGGACGTGCCGATCTATGCCCGCGGCCCCAAGGCGCACCTCGTGGGCGGATCGATGGAACAGAACTGGATCTTCCACGTGATGATGGAAGCGCTACGCAACGGTGGGCATCACCGTGGTCGGGACCGAGATTGATCGATGCGCGAACCTCGGCCGACCGGGCTCGTACCGCCCGACCGGCCGCAATCTCAGCGACCAGTCTTCCCGCTTGAAAAGATGAACAGCACGACGATGATGGGCTGTGCTGCGGCGGCGTTCATGGCGCTGCTGGGTTCGTTTCAGCCATTCGCTGTTGCCGCCCACGAAGTACAGCGCGCTCCGACGGGTGTTGCCGCGGCCACGCCGCGAACGATCCTGTGGCGTGACCCGCAGCCGGTGATCGCCGCGCGCTACGAGGTGCAGGTGCTGCCTGCGAAGGGCTCCGCGAAGGCGACACGAACGCATACCTGGTACTTCTTCCGCGATGCGCAACGTGTCGCCGTGATCAAGGGCGACATCGAGGAAGCCTGGCATCGCGACGCGCAGGACCGCGTTCGCTTCGAGCGGACCTTCCACGACGAGCAGCGTGTCGTGGAGTACAGCACCGGGGAACTGGCCACGCTCGGCGTGGCCACCGATTGGCAGCCGATCGCCACCTTCATCGATGCTCGTGAACTGGCGCTTCTCAAGCCGATGGCCACTCGCGGGAGCGACTTGTGCGCCGCGCCGGTTTTGGTAGGCAAGGTAGGCGCAGCCACGCTGCGCGTGCATTGGATGCCGGATCTGCAGCTGCCCGCGCTCGCCGAGCGCCGGGAGGCCGACGGCAGCCGTGTGCGACTCGTCCTCAAGCAGTCCGCCTCGCGGGCCCCCGCCGAGTGGCCGCAACCCGGCGTTCGCGGGGCGGACTACCTGCGCATCGATGCCGCGGACTTCGGCGACATGGCGCAGGACACGACGGTTCGCAAGGCCGAGGCGATGGACGCCAGTATCGGTTGGCGCAGCTCGCAGCACCGCCACTGACGCCCGCTCGGGAACGTGCCCCCAAGAAGCATCAAGGCCCGAACAGCCACGTCGCTACGGCCGAGTTCGAACAGCTGAGCATGACTCTGCGAATCACGCCATTGTTCAGGGCGTACTAGCCTTCTTGAGCTCCTGCTCGACGAGCGCCTTCAACTGCGCCTCGCTGAACTCACGCAGCGGCATGCCGTTGACGAAGAAGCCGGGGGTCCGGTCGACCTTCAGCGCTTGCATGTCGGCAACGTCCTGCCGCAACACCTGGGCCACGGCCGGGCCGTCGGCATCCGCCCTGGCCTTTGCCATGTCGAGCCCGATGTCACCGATGAGGTCCCAGATCATCTGCGGCTGCGGGCGATCATGCGCGGCCCACTGCGGCTGCGCGGCCAGGGCACGCTCGAGCGCCTCCCAGTACTTGCCCTGCTGCCGCGCCGCCTCGAGGATCTTGACTGCCGTGTCCGACCCGTGGTGCAGCGGTGCATAACGCACCACCAGCCTGACCTGGCCGAAGCTCGCGTTGACCATGCGCTTGACGATTGGATAGAAGGCCCGGCAGGTCTCGCAGGACGGGTCGAAGAACTCGACGATCGTCACCTTGGCCGCCGGATTGCCGAAGACGGGCGAGTGCGGCCTGACCAGCGCATCGCTGTGGGTCTGCGCCGCCTGCTTCACTTCCTGGTTCGAGCGGTTCGTGAAGACCACGACGCCCGCCACGAAAGCCAGAACCACCGCCGCGACAGTGCCCAGCACGATCCATTTCCTGCTCATGTTCTTGCCCTCGCTCTTGCCACCCACAACGTAACCAGGATTCCCGTGAACGCCGCCAGCGACAGCAAAGGAATCGGCACCACGCCGGCCACCTGGACGTCGGCGTCGGCGCAGGACGATCCCTTGCCGCACGGCACCAGCCCTTCGGACACCACGCTCCAGAAGACCAGCAGGTGGTAGGCGGCGATCCCCCATCCCACGCCGGCCAGCGGCAGTGCGTAGCGAACGCAGCGCGCATCCGACGCGAACAGGCCCATGCCGAGCACTAGCACCAGCGGGAACATCGCGATGCGCTGGTACCAGCACAGTACGCACGGCGTCTTGCCCATCACCTCGCCCAGGAACAACGCGCCGGCCGTGGCCAGCAGCGCCAGCAGCCAGGCCAGGAACAGCGGCGTCCAGAACGCGGCGTTCCGGCTGTTGCCATGCCGGGCAACCGGCTGTTCTTCGCTCATCGTGTCGGTGGCGCGAAGCCAGCCGTCGCGTTCACCTCGACCTTCGACACGCTGCCGTCGGCCGCCGTGAACGAGAGCGTCAGGGGCACGCGCTCGCCCGCCTTGAGCTGCTTCTTCAAGTCCATCATCATGACGTGCAGGCCGCCCGACTTCAGCTCGACGGTCTGGCCGGCCTTCAAGGGCACGCGATCGGCGGGCCGCATCCGCATGATGTCCTTGTCCAGCCACATCTCGTGCACTTCGACGATGTCGGCGACCGGCGAACTGGCGCCCGTCAGCACGACGTCCTTCTGGGATGTCAGCCGCATGAAGGCGCCGGTGGCCGACTGGTTCGGCACGGTGGCGCGCGCCCACGCGCCATCGACGGTCACCTGCGCATGTACCGCCGACGCCGCACCCGCAGCCAGCAGCGCGGCGAGGCAGCGGGACAACACACGCTTCGGAAGAAGAAAGCTCATCTCGACATTCTCGCCCCGGGATCCGTTGCTGGCGCTTGCGGACTCACGTCGCACCTCCTCGGCCGGCTTCGCGCGAATCGGCCCTTGGCCGGAACGAGGCCAGCACGAGCAGCACCGCGCTGCCGACGATGAAGATGTCGGCCAGATTGAAGGCGGGCCAGTGCATGCCGCGCCAATGCAGGTCGAGGTAGTCGACCACCGCGCCGATGCGCAGCCGGTCGACGACATTGCCGAGCGCGCCGCCGATCAGGCCGACGTAGGCGGCCGTTTCGAGTCGGCTGCGAACGCCGCGCCACAGCAGCACGGCGAGCGCCACGCTGACGGCCAGGCCGACCGCGGTGAGCGCGTGGCGCTGCCAGCCGCCCGCGTCGGCGAGGAACGAGAACGACGCGCCGGGGTTGAGGACATGGACAAGATTGAACCAGGCGGTGACGGTGATGCCTTCGCCCAGAGGCAGATTCGCGGCGACCACCCACTTGATGCCCTGATCCAGCACGAGGAGCAAGGCGGCGACGCCCATCAGCAGCCACCAGCGGCCCCGCGACGCGGCGGCCGCCGCGCGTGGTTCGACAAGGCCGACGGATGCGGGAGTCATCGGTCGCGGTCCTCGATCAGCCGCTCGAGATCGGGCGGGATTGCCATCGGCTTGAACGCACTGACGTTCGAACCGCCGGTGTTGCCGACCGGCAGGCGGCCGACCAGATGGCCCACCGGCACCAACGCGATGCGCATCAACTGGCCGGTCACTTCGCGCCGGTCGCCTGCCGCCCAGCCGATCCGAAGCATCTGCCAGTGCACCCGCACATGCGGCACGAAGTCGAGTTGCCCGAGCACATGCGCGCGCTCGAGGGCCGCGAACGCGCTCTTGGCGTCGCCGGCGGACCGGTGCCGGGCAGCCTCGGCCATTGCGGCCTCGAAGGCCTCGATGTGCGGTGATCCTGTCGTTGTCGTCACTTGCCCTCCCCTTTCTTCAACAGCCGCAGGCCGTTCAGCACGACCAGCAGGCTCGCGCCCATGTCGGCAAACACCGCCATCCACATCGACGCGTTGCCGAATACCGCGAGCACCAGGAACACCGCCTTGATGCCCAGCGCCAGCGTGATGTTCTGCCACAGCACGGCATGCGTCGACCGCGACAGCCGCACGGTCTCGGCGATGCGGCGCAGATCGTCGTTCATCACCACCACGTCGGCCGCTTCCATCGCGGTGTCGGTGCCGGCGGCGCCCATCGCCACGCCAATGTCGGCCTGCGCCAGCGCCGGCGCGTCGTTGATGCCGTCACCGGTCATCGCGGTCAGGCCATGTTCTGCCTGCAGCGCCTTGATCGCTTCGAGCTTGTCCTCGGGCAGCAGGTTCCCGCGCGCTACGTCGATCCCGGCCTCGTGCGCAATGGCGGTGGCCGTGGCCTGATTGTCGCCGGTCAGCATCACCGGCGTGATGCCGAGTGCCTTGAGCGATGCCACCGCATCGCGCGACGACGGCTTGATCGTGTCGGCAACAGCGAACAAGGCGACGGGGCCTGCGTCGGAGGCCAGCAGGCTGACGGTGCGACCCGCTTCCTCGTGCGTGCGCAAGGTGGTCTCCAGCGCCGGGGAGCATTGGCCACGCTCCTCGATCAACCGGTGGTTGCCGAGCACGTAGACCGTTCCGTCGATGTCGGCCTGGACACCGCGACCGGCGATGGCCTTGAAGTCCTTCGCTTCGACGCTGTTGGGCCGCAGGCCCGCAGCGATGGCACGGGACACCGGATGGTCGGAGTGCCCTGCCAGCGCCGCGGCGATGTGCTCGGCGGCGGCAGCATCGGTCCCCGGACCGAGCACCTCCCAAGCCACCAGCTTGGGCTTGCCCTCGGTGATCGTGCCGGTCTTGTCCAGCGCGATGGCCTTGAGCTTGCGCGCCTCTTCCAGATAGATCCCGCCCTTGATCAGAATGCCGCGCCGCGCAGCGGCGGCCAGGCCGCTGACGATCGTCACGGGGGTCGAGATCACCAGCGCGCAGGGGCAGGCGATGACCAGCAGCACCAGCGCCTTGTAGACCGCCTGCATCCAGGTCCAGCCGAGCAGCCAGGGGCCGAGCAGCGCCACGGCCAGCGCGATGACGAAGACCGCCGGCGTGTAGACGGCGGCGAAGCGGTCGACGAAGCCCTGCGTGGGCGCGCGCGTGCCCTGCGCCTCTTCCACGGCGTGGATGATGCGCGCGAGCGTCGAGTTCGACGCCAGCGCGTTGACCTCGAACTCGAAGGTGCCGGTCTCGTTGATCGTGCCGGCGAACACTGGATCGCCGACCGCTTTGTCCACCGGGATGCTCTCGCCGGTCACCGGCGCCTGGTTGATGCTGGAACTGCCGGCGGATACCACGCCGTCCATCGGCACGCGCTCGCCGGGCCGCACCCGCGCGACGGCACCCAGCGCCACGGATGCGACCGGCACGGTCGCCCAGCTGCCGTCGGCCTGCCGCACCGAGGCTTCCTCGGGCGCCATGGCCAGCAAGCCCTTGATCGCGTTGCGGGCGCGATCGACAGCACGCGCCTCGATCGCCTCCGCAATGGCGTACAGCGCCATCACCATGGCGGCCTCCGGCCACTGGCCGATGGCGAACGCGCCTGTCACAGCCACGGTCATCAGGGCATTGATGTTCAACCGCCCACGGCGCAGCGCGGTCAGGCCCTTCTTGTAGACGTCGAACCCGGCCAGCCAGATCGCCGCGGCCGCCACGGCGAGCCCCGCGGCCTTCCAGACCTGCGTGTCCGGGGCGAAG
The DNA here is from genome assembly GCF_902826655.1 of uncultured Methylibium sp. Lineage (GTDB taxonomy): Bacteria > Pseudomonadota > Gammaproteobacteria > Burkholderiales > Burkholderiaceae_C > Methylibium. The sequence continues at coordinate 105,801 of NZ_CADEFR010000002.1, forward strand.
AAGCCGAGCACCTCCGCGCCCAAGGCCAGCAGCAGGGCACCACCGAGCCGCCACGCCCCTTCCGATCCGGCGCCGTGCTCATGGTCCTCCGATTCGGTTCCCGCTTCGCTGGTCGAGCCAGCGCCCTTCTCCGACACCGGCTGCGGATCGAATCCGGCCATGCGGATGGCGGCCACGGCCTGTTCGACGGAAGCAAGCGGCGCGTCGATGGCCAGCGTGCGCTGACCGAGCTGAAAGCTCATCGCGCGGATGTCGGCGATGTGCTCGACCGCGCGTCGGATCTCCGACTCCTCGCTGGCACAGTCCATCGTCGGCACGCGGAACCGGGCCCAACCGGCGGGTGCGGCGGCGCCCGGCGGCACTGGCGCGGCGCAGGCGGGCCCGTGGCAGGCGCCGCAGGCGTCGGCGGGCTCGCTGGCGGCAGCGGATTTGGCGTGGGTATGTGTGGTGCTCACGGGTGCGTTCCTTGACTCATGGCCGCCATTGAAAACCCTGAAGTCGGTGTAGAGTCAAGATCCTCGATCCACCACGGAAAAGACGATGCGCATCGGCGACCTGGCCGAATCGACCGGCACGGCGGTCGAGACCATCCGCTTCTACGAGCGCGAGGGCCTGATCCCCGCGGCGCAGCGCGCCGACAACAACTACCGCGTGTACACGGCTGCCCATGCCGAGCGGCTGGCGTTCATCCGCCATTACCGCAACCTGGACATGACGCTGGACGAGATCCGGACGCTGCTGCGGCTGCGCGATGCGCCCTCGCAGGATTGCGGCGAGGTCAACGCACTGCTCGACGAGCACATCGGGCACGTCACCCACCGCATCCACGAACTGCGGACGCTGCAAAAGGAGCTAAAGGCTCTGCGCGCAAGGTGCGGCACGCCGCATGCGATCGAGCAGTGCGGCATCCTCAACGAGCTCGACACCGCGGCCGCCCAGTCGACCTCCGCGTCACCACATCGCCACATCCGCGGTACGCACTGAGCCCCTGCCGCGGCGAACATGACGAAGCTGTCATGTTCCCGTTCAGCGGCTGTTGGAAAGCGGTTTCTACAGTCCCTTTCGATGCCAGCCCAGCGCGCGATCGCGCGCCGGCGGCACCCCTCCCACATCGAAAGGACTGAACATGCAATCGACCCTCCGACTCCGCGCCGCTGCCCTCGTTGCCTTGAGCGTGCTTCCCCTCGCGGGCTTCGCCGCCAACGGCAACACGTTCATGAACGGCCAGTCGATCTACGGGCAGCCGGCGGCGCAGGGTGTGCCGGTGCGTTTCGTCGACCTGGCGTCCACCGACCGGCTCAACGTCGCCTATGGCGAGAGCGTGACCTTCCGCAGCGGCGCCAAGCAGTTTTCGTGGACCTTCGACGGGCTCGACCGCAGGTCCGTCGATGTGAACCAGATCGCACCGGCAGGCTTCGCTGGCACGCCCTTCGTCGTGTACGTCGGCCGCAACCCGTCGAATCGCCGATAAGCAGCGCTACGCAACGCTCAGACCAGTTCCTGCACCAGGCTCGCCATGGTGGGTCGGGCACGCGGAAACTGCTCGCGCACCGCGCTGCGTTCGCTGATGCCCAGCACCAGGCCGACCTGCTCCTCGTCGGCGCCGCGGTCGTACAGGCGCGCCACCACCGTGCGGCGGATCGACAGTGGCGTCGCCCACTCCAGCTCCGCGTAGCGGAACAGCTTGCGGTAGGTCTCGAGGATCGGGCGGCAGAGGCAGCGCCGCCGACCCTCGGCGCCGTACTGCGTGATGCGGAAGCCCTCGCCCGTTGCACTCAGGAACAAGGGTCCGTCCGGATCGAGACCTCGGTAGGCGCCGCCGTCCGCGATGCCATGGCCCCGAGCCACTCGTTCCGCGAGATAGGCGCCATGGGCGCAGCGCTATCTCATGCCGCGCGCCCTCTACTTCCGATCCGATTCGCTCGAAGCGTAGCGCGAGAAGACCGTGGTCGTGCCATCTGCGCCAACCAGGAGCACGTCGTAGGCCTCCCTCTGTTTGCCGTACTTCGGGCCGTCCATGCCAGGCGAACCCACCGGCATGCCGGGCACCGCCAGCCCCACGGCGTCGGTGCGCAGCTTGATGACCCGGTGCACGTCAGCGGCCGGAACGTGGCCTTCGATCACGAAGCCACGCACGACCGCCGTGTGGCATGCGCCCACCGATTCCGGCATCTTCAGCCGCCGACGTGCCTCTTTGTTGCCTTCGTTATGTACCCGCACGACGACGAAGCCGTTCTTCTCCATGTGGTCCAACCAATCCTGGCAGCAATCGCATCGGGCACCCTTCCACACTTGCATTCCGATAGGCGAATCCTGCGCCTGTGTGACTAGCGGCGAGGCCAGGGCCAGCGACAGAACCGAACGTCTCGTCAAAAACACGTTTCGATTGACGCTCATCCGATCCATTTGTCGTCCCTTTCGTGGCGCCCCGGGGCTCGGGCGGTGCTTCTCATCTTACCGATCGAGGTTGGCCTATAGGCGGTCACGGCGCAACAGAAGGTACACGGCCGACGGGCACCAGCACGAACAACAGTGCCAAGGCCGGAGCGACAGCGGCAGAAGACGGCGTCAGGTCCGGTGCCGGCTGCGCCGCTTCGCGTTGGCAGTACTCGGCACAGAGCGCTGGCTGGTCGGGATCCATGCCGGCGCCCGGCGTCATCACTCCTTCCTCGCACGGCATGGGAGCGCTGGCGAGGGCGGCCGCTTCTACCGGACAGGCATAGGCCGCGCGAGCCATCTGCGCGAACAGCTGGCAAGCAGCGGCCAAGGCTGCGGGCCATCGTCGTGTGGATGCCGTCCGCGTCATGTGTCTAGGCTAGCCGATGGCCAGCACAGCGGCTGCTGGTTGCCAACGCCGCGCGGCGGTTGCGGGTCGCTCAGGCGCCCCTTCGAGCTAAACCCACCAGGTACTCCGTCACCACCAACGAGCGTTCGTTCGTCCCCGCCATCGAGCCAGTGGTCAGCCAGCTGCCGTCGACACCGATCGAAGGTGTGCCTTCGATCTTGTACCCAGTGGCCAGCGCGGTGGCTTGCTTCGCTTTGGTGGCAACCGCGAAGGAGTTGAGCGCGTCCAGGAAGCGGGTCCGGTCAACGCCGTTCCTTGCCGCGAAGTCGGCGATCTCCTCGGCTTTCTCCAGGCGCTGGCGCTCAGCGTGAAGGGCCGCGAAAACCTTGCGGTGCAGCTGCTCGACCAGACCGAGCGTTTCGATCGCGAAATACACCTTCTGGTGCATCACGAACGGGACTTCGCGGAAGGCAACCGGTATGCGACGGAACAGCACGTCGGAGGGCAGCTTCTTCTGCCAGGCGTCGATCGCCGGTTCGAATGCGTTGCAGTGCGAGCAACCGTAGGCGAAGAACTCAAGCACCTCGACCTGCTTAGGATCGCGGGTAGGCTGACGCGGCGAGATCGTCACGAAGTGCTTGCCCTCCGTGAATCTCTCCTGCGCAGCGGCGAGCAACGGCGAGGTGGCAAGCGAAGCGGCGGCGATCTTGACGAAATGGCGGCGATCCATGATGAACAACAGAAGTTCGGTGAACCGACATTCTTGAGCCTGCACCAACTACAGAGTCAAGTGCCCCAACATGGACGGACCCTGTCTGACGGGCCCATCGCTCTCGCTGCGCCGCCGTAGCAGCGCCGCCGCCTCGACCTCAAGGGCGCACGCGATCGATCACGACAGCGAGCTCGCCGTGCGGCGGCGCCGGCACGTCTCGCGCTTCAAGGTCACCGGAATCGGGTGCGGCAGTGCCCGAACGTGAAATGCGCGCGGCGACGACGACGCGGCTCGCCGTCGACAGCTTCGCCTGCGGCGTCATCGCCAGTGAATCGTCGAGCTGCACCTGGATCGGCGCTTTCGGCGCTGACGACAGCGTCTGACGCGACACGGCCAGCGGCACCCGTGGGCCTTCTGCGGCACGCGCGAAAACGAACAGCGTGTCGCCGCTATGCACTTTGGCGGCGAGTTCAGGCGCGACGGTGACGGTGACGCGCAGCGCGCCGCGGTCGGCGGCGGCCGCGGCCGGTGCCGCCGGCGCTCTTGACGCGGACTGTTCTGCCAGCGGTGGCAAGCCCTTGGCCGCACGAGCACGGTCGATCGCTGTATCGAGGTCTTGAACCATCGGCGTGTCCGGCGGCAGGCGCGCACGCAGTCGCGTCCAGTGCGCGAGCGCGGCGTCATGGTCCTTCCGCGCCATCGCCGCCGCACCAGCCAAGGCCAATGCCTTGCCGTGGTCGGGATCGATCGCGAGCGCGCGCTGCAGCAGCGTCTCCGGCTCACCGGCGAGGTTGCGGCCCTGCACGCGCGCGAGCGCGTCGGCATAGTCGACGAGCAGACCGGCATCGTTGTCGCGGTGCCGCAGCGCTTGCGCGAATGCGTCGCGCGCGGGCTCGGCCCGATCGAGCTGCAGCAGCGATCTACCAAGCAGCGCCCAGCCCTCGACGTTGTCCGGCTCGGCCTTCAAGCGCTCAGCCAGGGTTTGCAGCGCGGCCTCCATGTCGACCGGCAAGGCTGGCATCGCTGGCGTCGGCGCGGCGCTGCCGGCAACAACGGCGGGGTTCAGTGCGTCGCGGCTGCCCAGATGCGCATACAGCACCGTGGCCGCGAGCGGCAACGCGAGCGCCAGCGCAATCGCGCTCTTGCGGCCACGCGTGGCGCGCGGCGCAGTCGAAGGCACGGCGGTCTCGTCGAGCACGCGCCGCTCGAGCTCGGTGCGCGCCGCGGCATGCTGCGGTGTGTCGAGGCTGCCGGCGGCCAGTTCGTCGTCGAGCTCGCGCAACTGCGCGCGAAGGATGTGCAGATTGCTCTGCACAGAGTCGTCGGCCAGTGGCGCAGCACTGCCGCCGCGCAACAGCGACCGTAGCAGCACCCCGAGTGCCATGACGACGAGCAGCGCCGCAACGACGACAAACGCCGCGAGTTGACCGGTCATCGCGGCGGCTCCCCATCCTCGCCCAGAAGCTTGCGTGCGCGCTCGTGCTCGGCCTCGGTCAGCGGCGCGGGCAGGGTCAGCGCGCGGCGTTGCCGCAGCACGCGTGCCAGCACGAACGCCATCACCGCCAGCATCACGAACGGCCCGGCCCACAGCAGCCAGGTCGTCGGCTTGACCGGCGGGGTGTAGAGCACAAAGTCGCCGTAGCGCTGCACCATGAAGTCGAGGATCTCGCGCTCGCTGCGGCCGGCGCGCAACTGCTCGCGCACCTGGTTGCGCAGGTCTTTGGCCAGGCCGGCGTTGGACGCGGCGATGGTTTCGTTTTGGCAGACCAAGCAGCGCAGGTTGGCGGCGACGGCCTGCACGCGCGCCTCGAGCGCCGGGTCGGCGGCCAAGGGGCGGGCTTCCTGGGCGTGTATCGATGCCGCCGCGAACACCGCGACCAAGCTGACGAATGAGCCAGCCAGCGAGCGCGTCGAGCCGGCCAAGAGTCCGGTGACGAAAAATCCAATGGTCATGCGCTGGCTGAGCGAGCGCCGCCGGCGGACGCACCTTCGTTCTGATGCTGCCTGCTCGTCACGCGATAGCGACGGTCCGCCACCGCGAGCAACCCGCCCAAGGCCATCAGCACGCAACCGCCCCAGATCCAGTTGACGAAGGGCTTGACGTACAGCCGCACGACCCAGGCACGGCCGTCGTCGAGCGGCTCCCCCATCGAGACATAGAGGTCGCGCGTGACGCCGCGGTCGATCGCCACTTCGGTCGTCGGACTGCGACTCACGCTGTAGAGGCGCTTGTCGGGGTACAGCTTGTCGACCAGCCGGCCGTCCTTCGACACTTCGAAGGTCGCCTGTACCGCCTGGTAGTTCGGGCCGGGCAACTCGCGCAAGCCGACGAGCTTGAAGTCGTAGCCGCCGACGCGCGCCGTGCTGCCCACCTCCATGCGCAAATCCTGCTCGGTCTGGAAGCCGCCGACGATGGTCACGCCGATCACGAACACCGCCACGCCGGCATGAGCGAGCAGCATTCCGTACCAGCTCCCGGTCTGCGTGGCGAGCCGCTGGCCCCACAGCGCCAGCGGCTGCCCCTGCACACGCAGCCACAGCGTGTTCGCGGTCGTGGCCAGGATCCATGCGGCAACGAAGAGGAAGAAGCCGATCAGCGGCGTGAACTTGCCGAGCACGAAAGGCGCGATCACTGCGGCGACAAACGCCGCCGCTGCCGCCCAGCGCAGTTGCACCGCCAACTCAGGCAGCGTCGCTTTCTTCCAGCGCGAGATCGGGCCGACGCCCATCAGGAACAGCGCCGGCACCATCAACGGTACGAACACGGCGTTGTAGTACGCCGGACCGACCGAGATCTTGCCCAGGTTGAGCGCATCAAGCGCCAGCGGGTACAGCGTGCCGAGCATCACCGCCGCGGTCGCCACCATCAGCAGCAGGTTGTTGGCCAGGAGCATGCCTTCGCGTGAGACCGGCTCGAAGGCGCCGCCGATGCCCACGCGTGGGCCGCGCCAGGCAAACAGGGCGAGCGAGCCGCCGACGACGAGCACGAGAAAGCCGAGAATGAAGACACCGCGCGTCGGGTCGGTGGCAAAGGCGTGCACCGAGGTCAGCACGCCGGAGCGAACGAGGAAGGTGCCCAGCAGGCTCAACGCGAAAGCCAGAATCGCCAGCAGCACCGTCCACATCTTGAAGCCGCCGCGCTTTTCCGTGACCGCCAGCGAGTGGATGAGCGCCGTGCCGACGAGCCACGGCATGAACGACGCGTTCTCCACAGGATCCCAGAACCACCAGCCGCCCCAGCCGAGTTCGTAGTAGGCCCAGGCGCTGCCCAGCGCGATGCCCAACGTGAGAAAGACCCACGCCACTGTAGTCCACGGGCGGGACCATCGGGCCCACGTGCTGTCGAGTCGCCCGGAGATGAGCGCGGCGATGGCGAAGGCGAAAGCGACCGAGAAACCGACGTAGCCCATGTAGAGCAACGGCGGGTGGAAGATCATCCCTGGGTCCTGAAGCAGCGGGTTGAGGTCACGCCCGTTCTCGGCCGCGGGCAGCAGCCGCTCGAACGGGTTGCTCGTGAACAGCGTGAACAGCAGAAAGCCGGTTGAGACGAGCCCCATCACCGCGATCACGCGGGCCACCATGACCGTGGGCAATTGGCGGGAGAACAGCGCCACCGCCACCGTCCAGCCTGCCAGGATCAACGTCCACAGCAGGATCGAACCCTCGTGGTTGCCCCAGGTCGCTGCCACGCGAAGCGGCAGGGGCAGCGCAGTGTTCGAGTTCTCCGCGACCAGTTGAACCGAGAAGTCGTTGTCGATGAAGGCCGAAGTCAGCGCGCCGTAGGCCAGCAGCACGAGCGCAAACTGCACCAGCGCCGCGGGCCGCGCCAGCGCTACCCAGGAGGCTTGGCCGTTGAACGAGCCCGCAAGTGGCAGCACGCTTTGCGCGAGCATCACCACCGCGAGCGCCAGGATCAATGCGAAGTGGCCGATCTCTGGAATCATTTGGGCGTGCCCTGCGCGTTGGAAGTCAACGCGGAGGAGTCTCGGGCCTAAAGTGGGTACAGAGTCAAGCGCCGCGACGACCAGTTCTGTGCGCTGGGGTCAGACCTTTCGTTGAGCGATTTGCCGCGCGCTTGCGATCGACTCCGCCAGATCAGCCGGAATGGGTAGGGGCTTGGCCGGGCTCACGTTGGAGCCGGCGGTGTTGCCGGTGGGCACCAAATCGAACGGCGATCTCGTCGCCGCACCGACGATGCGGAGCAACTGGCCGCGGCCACTTCGCGAGGAACGCGGGTGCGCAGCGCCCAAGCCAGCATGCTTAGATGAACGCGGACGTGATGGAGTGTCGATGATTGGCCCAGAACATAGGCCCGTTCAAGATGAAGGAAACTGCTCGCGCGCTCGCCTCTGCGCAGGGCGCACCAAGCCTCGGTCAGCTCGGCGCTGACGTACGGGCGGATTGTCTGGTTGAAGGACGGCATCGACTGTCTCCTCATTCATGCACGGTCCGCGTGGGGTGGGTCCGGGAGGAACGGGTACACGAGTTGTTCACGGTAGCGGTGTGGGACCGGGTCGCCCTCGATGCCGATCGGCCCGAGCAGCGCACTGGGTCGATGGAACGTGCCGAACCAGTGATCCCACAACATCCAGAACTCGCCGAAGTTCACCTGGGCATCCGCAAAGCGCTCCCGGTGGTGCCAGCGGTGGACTTCCGCGACACCGACGAGGTAGCGTAGCGGCCCCAACCGGTAATCGAGATTCGCATGCTGGAACGCTAAGTGGACGGCGAGGATCACGAACCACCCGCCCACTACGTCCGCGGGCGTGCCGAGCACGCCGAGCGCCACCAGCCCGGGACCGGCCATCAGCACCGCGTGGACCGGATGCCGACGCTCCCCGTTCAGCCAATAGAGCCGCCGCGATGAGTGGTGGATGCTGTGCAGCCGCCACAGAAAGTCGTAACGGTGGCTCATTCGGTGCACGGCGTACAGCGACAGGTCCAGCGGCACCCCTGCCAAGAACACCTGTGCGAGGAAGGGCCAGTCGCTGGGCCACCACACGCCCTCCCAGCCCACCCAGCCGCGCAAGAAGACGAAGCCGAGCACCGCCGCGTGCATGACCAGGAGATTGACAACTGCGTGGGCAACGTCGGCCGGAAAGTCGCGGTCCGGCGCCTGCCAGCGCGGATTGAACGGGAACCAGCGCTCGAGCAGTGCCACGGCCGCCAGCCCGCAGGCCACCAGCCCAGCCAGCCACGCCAGAGGCATGCTCCGGGACGGCGCCCACGCGACGCCGCTGATCACCAACGCCATCACTGCCGGAAAGGTCCCGTACCGGACCAGAGAAGGTACTGTCATCGCAACTCCGTACTTGTTGACCTCAGTGTTGCGAAGCGCTCACGGGCGCGCTTGAACAAACGTGCTGTTGGCCGAGAAAGTCGAGAGCTTGACTCTGTACTGGTTGCAGGGTTTTCAATACGCACTGGGATATGGTCTGCCGTCTGCAGGCGATTGAGGGAACCGAATGAGCGACGACGAAACACACGACCTCGACGCCAGCCAGGCCGCTGATCGCCGCATCCTGTGGCTGGTGCTGCTGATCAATGTCGGCCAATGCCTGGTTGGCGCGGTTGTGGGCCTCTGGGCGGCGTCCACCGCAGTGATCGGCGCCGCGCTCGACAACCTGGCTGACGCGTCGGTCTACGGGGTCAGCCTCTACGCGGTCGGCCGCGCGGCGTCGATCAAGGTGCGGGCCGCCCGCCTGTCAGGATGGCTCCTCATCGGGCTGGCAGCGATGCTGGCAGTGGAGGTGCTGCGCCGCTTTTTTGGCGGCGAAGCGCCGGTGGGCCCCGCCATGATGGCCATGGCTGCCATCAACGCCGCGCTGAACATAGTCTGCCTGCGCCTGCTCAAGCGTCACCGCGCGGAAGACGTGAACTTCAAGGCATCTGCCATCTTTACCAATAACGATTCGATCGTGAACCTGGCGATCGTGCTATCGGGCGCGCTCGTGATGTGGTGGGGCTCGAACCTGCCGGACCTCGTCCTCGGCCTGATGGTGGCCGGCATCGCCGGCAACGGCGGCCGAGAGATCCTGGCCGAGGCCCGCGAGGCCGCGGAAAAGGCGAACTCCGAAACGACCTGACCCTCGCACGGACCCGGCAACCCGAGTCGCGCTTGACCCCGTACCCACTACAGGCCGTCAAATCGGCGTATAGCAAAGGTGAAACGTGCAAACCAACCACCCTCATGACACAGGTGCGCCACCACGCGCCGACGATCGCGATCCCACGTCCCCGCTGACTTTGCAAAGGTCGGCCTTCCGCATCGCCAACATGGACTGCCGCAACGAGGAAGCGGCGATCCGGTCCCGGTTGTCCCAAGTTTCCCAGGTCGGGTCGCTCTCGTTCGACCTGCCCGCTCGGCGACTTCTGGTCGAACACCAGTTGCCCGATCCCCAACCACTGCTTCAAGCCTTGACCGAGATCGGCATGTCTGCGTCGTTGGAAGCTGACGGCCCAGGCGCGGACGGCGCCGCATGCGGATCCGCGTGTTCTTCGGCCTGTAGCGGCAGCAAGAGCGTGCCGTCGACCGACGTCTTCACCATCCCCGACATGGACTGCCGCAACGAAGAGGCGGCCATCCGTGCCCGTCTCGAGCCGCTGGACGGGGTGAACTCGCTGGCATTCGACCTGCGCGCGCACCGGCTGTCGGTCGTGCACACCTTGCCGTCAGTTGATCCGATCCTGCAGGAGTTGCAGGCGATCGGGATGCCGGCGCACCTTGGCGACGCGATGAAGGCGGCACCACCCGCGAGACCCGACGCGGACGCCAGCTGCGGCCCCTGCGGCAAGCCCGAGATATCGCTGGCGCAGGCGGAGAGCGGCAACACCACACAGTTCCTGATTACGAACATGGACTGCCCGACGGAGGAAGCGCTGATCCGCAAGCGCCTGGGCAAGGTCGACGCGATCGACCGACTCGACTTCGACCTGATGAACCGCCGCCTGGCCGTGCAGCACCGCCTGGGCGATCCGGCACCCGTGCTCGATGCGCTGCGCGAGATCGGCATGAAAGCTACCGTTGAGCGCGAGGCCGGGGCGAGCCCCCAGGGACAGGCGACCTACCTGATCGAGAAGATGGACTGCCCCACGGAGGAGGCGCTGCTGCGCAAGGCCCTCGAGGGCCTGCCCGGCGTCGCAGCGCTGCAGTTCGACCTGATGAGCCGCACGCTGACCGTCAGCCACTCGCTGCACGACGTGTCGCCGATCACCGCGGCGATCGAGCGCCTTGGCATGGCGCCGGTCCTGCGGGACAGCAGCCAGCCCGTGCCGGCGGTGACCCGCGAGTTCGGTAGCGGCATCTCGAAGAGCCAGTGGCTGCGCATGGCGGCCGCGGGCGTGCTGGCGATCGGAGCCGAAGTGATGGCGTTCTCCGGCATGGGCGAATCGTCGCTGCCGGTGGTGGGCGCCTCGCTCGCGGCCATCGCTCTGGGCGGGATCGAGACGCTAAAGAAGGGCTGGATCGCGCTGCGCACGCGGTCGCTCAACATGAACCTGCTGATGACGGTCGCCGTCATCGGCGCCGCGCTGATCGGCCAATGGCCGGAGGCCGCGGTGGTGATCTGGCTGTTCGGCATCGCCGAAATGATCGAGGCGCTGAGCCTGGACCGCGCCCGCAACGCGATCCGCAAGCTGATGGACCTGGCGCCGGAAACGGCACTCGTGAAACAGGCCGACGGACGCTGGGACGAGGTCAAGGCGGAGACAGTGCCGCTCGGCGCCCTGGTCCGCGTGCGGCCCGGCGAACGCATCGCGCTCGACGGCGTGGTCGTCTCCGGTGCCTCGGCGGTCAACCAGGCGCCCATCACCGGCGAAAGCATGCCGGTGGAGAAGAACCCGGGCGACACGGTCTTTGCCGGCACGATCAACGAGCGCGGCACGCTCGAGTTCGAAGTGCGCTCGCGCAAGGGCGAGACCACGCTTGACCGCATCGCCCGCTCGGTGCAGGACGCGCAGGGCCAGCGCGCGCCGACGCAGCGCTTCGTGGACCGCTTCGCCAGCGTCTACACACCCGTCGTCTTCGCGCTGGCGATCGGCATCGCCGTGATCCCGCCGCTGTTCTTCGGCGGCGCCTGGTTCGATTGGGTCTACAAGGCGCTGGTGATGCTGGTGATCGCGTGCCCCTGCGCGCTGGTGATCTCGACGCCGGTCACCGTGGTCAGCGGCCTGGCCGCAGCGGCACGGCGCGGCATCCTCGTCAAGGGTGGCCTGTACCTGGAACAGGGGCGCATGCTGCGCGCGGTGGCGCTGGACAAGACCGGCACATTGACACACGGCCGACCGGCACTGACCGAGACGGTGCCCGTGGCCTCGATGTCACGCGAAGAGGTTCTGCGGGTCGCAGCGAGCCTCGACGCATTGTCGGAGCACCCGGTTGCGACCGCCATCGTCAACGGCTACGGCGACCGGCCGCACGCCACCGTGCAGCGCTTCGAAGCCTTGGCCGGGCGTGGCGTCAAGGGCGACATCGACGGCCAGACCTACTACATCGGAAACCAGCGGCTGGCTACCGAACTGGGCGTTGCGAGCGAGCCGGTGCGCGCGCTGCTGGAGCAGTTCGAAGCGCAGGCCAAGACCGCCGTGGTCCTTGCCACGGGCCAGCAGGCGCTGGCCGTGCTGGCGGTGGCCGACACGGTGCGCGACAGCAGCAAGCTGGCGGTGGCCGAGCTGAAGCGTCTCGGCGTCGAGCCGGTGATGCTGACCGGCGACAACAGCAAGACGGCGCAGGCCGTGGCGGCGCAGGTCGGCATCACGGACGCGCGCGGTGACCTGCTGCCGCACGACAAGCTGGACGCCATCGAGAAGTTGGCGGCCCGGGGCGCCGTGGGCATGGTCGGCGACGGCGTCAACGACGCACCGGCGCTGGCGAAGTCGAACATCGGGTTCGCCATGGGCGCTGCCGGCACCGACACCGCGATCGAGACTGCCGACGTGGCGCTGATGCAGGACGACCTGCGCAAGCTGCCCGAGTTCATCACGCTGTCGCGCCGGGTCGGCGGCATCCTGAAGGCCAACATCGCGTTCGCCATCGGCACCAAGGCATTGTTCATGGTGCTCGCGTTCACGGGCCATGCGAGCCTGTGGCTGGCCATCCTCGCGGACATGGGCGCGAGTCTGGTCGTCGTCTTCAACGGGCTGCGCCTGCTGGGCCGTACGGCACCCACCGATGGCCGTCATGCCGACTGAGCGCGGCGTGCGCCTGGGCTTCGCGCTGGCGGGCCTGGTTCTGGCAGCCGACGTGGCGACGAAGGCCGCGATCGTCGCGTGGGTCGAGTACGGCACGGCTCACGAGTGGCTGCCGATTCTCAACATCGTGCACGTGCTCAACCGCGGCGCGGCGTTCAGCTTCCTGCACGATGCGGGCGGCTGGCAGCGCTACTTCTTCATCGCGATCGCCCTGGCTGCGTCGGTCTTCCTGGTCGTCATGATCCGGCGCCCCGGGATGTCGATGATGGAGCGGACGAGCTTCGGACTCATCCTTGGCGGCGCTTTGGCGAACATGGTCGACCGCCTCGTGCGCGGCGCCGTGGTGGATTGGATCGACGTGCACTGGGGTCCGCATCACTGGCCGGCGTTCAACATTGCGGACGTCGGCATCAGCATCGGCGCGGTGTTGATCGTGGTCCACGAGGTCTTCGGCAGGAAGCGGCTGCGCGAAGCGAATGGATGAACTCGACGCATCCAGCCGGCCGTTGTTGGTCATGGGCCGAGGTTGGGCCGTCTACGCCGGCCCGGTGGAGCCCGGCCGGCTGCACCGGCACCGGGCGACGCAGCTGGCATGGTGTTCGCACGGCACCTTGAGGCTGGAAGGCGCGTGGGGTGTGCTGGACGCCCCGGGGCACTTCCTGCCCGCCTCCGTACCGCATCGGCTCGTGGCCGCCCAGCCCTTGCGCATGGTGTTCCTCGATCCGACCGTGCTGGGGCACGAGCCTGCCCGGAGCCTCCCCGCAGGCGCGGCGTCGCTGACCGCCCTGCAGGTCGACGTCCTGGAAGACGCGCTTGACCGCTGGTTGGAAGGCGAGGACTTGGCCGGCGTGCACCAGCCGCCGGACTCTCGCACCGACGACGATCCGCGCTGGGCGACCATCCTCGCTTGGCTCGAGCAGGCGCTCGACACGTCAGTGCGCGTCGAGGACGCAGCCGAAGCGGTGGGCCTGTCGTCCTCGCGTTTCATGCACTGGTTCGCCGAAGCTTCCGGCCTCACGTTTCGCGCCTACATACGTTGGCTGCGCCTGCAACGTGCCGTGCGCACCCTCTCCGATGGGTCAACACTCACCGAAGCAGCGCACTTGGCCGGCTTCGCCGACAGCGCCCATCTGACACGCACCTTCGTCGCCACGTTTGGCGTGCGCCCGGCGCCATTGCGCGGGGCACGCATCGTTTGCGCGGACCACGTCACGCCGCCGCTCACGCCGCACGGGCTGGCACTTGTCGAAACCTCCTGAGCATCGCTCGAACTGAACATGGATGTGATGCTGTTGGCCAAGGCGATCGTGCTCGGCATCGTGGAAGGTCTGACCGAGTTCCTTCCAATCTCTTCGACCGGTCATCTGATCCTCGCGTCGTCGTTGCTGCGCTTTGATCACCATGCCGCGCAGGTGTTCGAGATCACGATTCAGGCCGGCGCCATGCTCGCGGTCGTCTGGCACTACCGGACGCCGTTGGCGGCCACAGTTCTCGGCCTCACCTCCGATCCGGCGCGTCAACGGTTCGCGCTGAACTTGTTGGTGGCCTTCGTGCCCGCGGCGATGCTCGGTCTGCTGTCCGGTTCGTTCATCAAGGCCCACCTGTTCAACCCCACCACAGTCGCCGTCGCGTTCCTGCTCGGAGGCGTGGTGATCCTGCTGGTCGAGCGTTCGCAGCGAAAGCGTTCTCCGGGCACCTGTCGCCGCCCGGATATCGGCACGGTGGACGATCTGACTCCGAAAGACGCGCTGCGCATCGGTCTAGTCCAATGTGCGGCACTGGTTCCGGGCACCAGCCGATCGGGAGCGACGATCATCGGTTCGATGATGCTCGGGCTGCCGAGGCACGTGGCCACCGAGTTCAGCTTCTACCTCGGCATCCCCACCCTGTTCGCGGCGGCTGCCTACTCGACATGGCAGCACCGCGGCGCGCTGAGGATCGAGGACGCGCCGCTGTTCGCCACGGGTACCGTGGTGGCCTTTGTCAGTGCGCTCACGTGCATCCGCTGGCTCATCCGTTATGTCTCGACGCACGACTTCAGCCCCTTCGGCTGGTACCGGATTGCCTTCGGTGCGCTGATCCTGCTGAGCTCGGGCACCGGCTGGATGTCCTGGCCTGCCTGATGTGGACGCTTGCCAGCACGAGTTCCAGACGGGCATGGTGTTGCTCGCAGCAGCGGGCCGTCGCGCAGCGCATGTTGTGCGTCCGGCACGCAGGGCAGAACGCTTTACCAACAAACTCTTTCGCCGCCAGGAGGCCGAATGTCAGTGACGCGTACGTTTGTAATTGCACTTGGTTTCTGTGCGCTGATGGCTGCGTCCGGCGCCGGGGCGCAGGAAGTCGGAAGCAGCGCGCCCGCCTTCGAGCTGCCCACCGACGACAAGCCGGTCCGTCTGGCCGACCTGAAGGGTCAAGTCGTGTACGTCGACTTTTGGGCCTCATGGTGCGTACCGTGCAAGTTGTCGTTCCCGTTCATGAACGAAATGCATTCCAAGTACCGTTCGTCGGGCTTGACGATCGTCGCGATTTCGCTCGACCGCAAACGCGAGGATGCCGACAGGTTCCTGAGGTCGACGCCCGCCAAGTTCCTCATCGCATACGACCCGGAAAACAAGGTCGCGCAGTCGTACCAGCCGAAGGGCATGCCAACGTCCTACCTGATCGGGACCGACGGCAAGGTCCGCGCCGTTCACGTTGGCTTTCGCCAGGACGATCGTGAAAAGATCGAAAAGGAGATTCGGGCGGCCCTTGGTGTTGCTCGCAGATAGGCAGCGGCTAATGAACGCGCGTCGTGCGGTCCTCGCTGCGTCTTCGCCAGTGGGGCCGACCGGAGCTGCCAGCAGCCTGTCACTGCCTCCCGTCGACGTCGGACATGAACGCTCGGCGCGCGATCCACTTCACTGGTTGAGCTTGCTCAGCGTCGGCAGGATCGTCTCCGTCAGCGTCTGCGGCGTGATCGGTCCGATCTGCTTGTGGCGGATGACGCCTTGCTTGTCGATCAGATAGGTTTCAGGCACGCCGTAGACGCCGTAGTCGATGCCGACGCGGCCTTCGGCATCGACAGCGATCTTCGCGTAGGGGTCGCCGTGCTTGCGCAGCCAGCCCTTGGCATCCTCCGGCCGGTCCTTGTAGTTGAGCCCGATCACCGTGATGCCGGGCTGCCTGGCCAGCTGCGTCACATACGGGTGCTCCGCCAGGCAGGGCGTGCACCACGACGCGAAGACATTGAGCACCCAGACCCGACCCTTCATCTGCTCGGCCGTGAGCCTCGCCGCCGGGTCGTGCAACTGCGGCAGGTCGAACGCCGGTGCCGGCTTGTCGACGAGCGGCGAAGGCACCTCACGCGGATTGCGCTGCAGACCCACGGCGAGGAAGCCGGCCATCACCACGAAAGTGAACAGCGGAACGAGGTACCGCTTCATTGCGGCAGGCCCGAGAGGGCGGAGGTCAGCTCGGCGCTGGTCAGCAGCTCGGACAGCACCTGCGGAGGCTTGCCAGGCGAGTACAGCACGTACAACGGCACGCCGGTCCTGCCGAAGCTGGCCAGCGCCGCCGTGATGCTCGCGTCGCGCCGGGTCCAGTCGGCGCGCAACAGCGCGACGTTCCGCGCCTGAAACGACGCCAGTACGGCCGGGTCGGAAAGCGTCATCTTCTTGTTGTACTGGCAGGTGACGCACCACGCCGCCGTGAAGTCGACGAACACCGGCCTGCCCGTGGCCAGGATCGAGTCGACCTTGCCGGCGTTCCAGGCTTCCCAGCCAGCGACTTGAGCGTCTACCTGCGGAACGACCACGCCTGCCTGGATCTCGCGAAACGCCAGCGTCGCCGTCGATGCGAGGGCTGCCACGGCGAGCAGCCCGACGCTCGCGCGCGCGGTGCCGCGCAGACTTGCCGCCCACGCCAGTAGGCTCGTCGCGACCAGCAGCGCCAAGGTGGCGATCAGCGCATCGACGCCGGTCTGCTTGCCCAGCACCCAGAGCAGCCACACGACGGTGGCGAACATCGGGAATGCCAGCAGCCGCTGGAACGTGTCCATCCAGGCGCCTGGCCGGGGCAGCAGCCTTGCCGCCGCCGGCGTCCAACTGGCAACTAGATAGGGCATCGCCATCCCGAACCCCAGAGCGGCGAAAGTGGCGAGAGCTTGCGGGGTGGGCATGGCAACTGCGAAGCCCAGTGCCGCCCCCATGAACGGCGCCGTGCACGGCGACGCGACTGCCACGGCCAGGACGCCGGAGAGGAACGCGTTGACCGACCGGTGACGGGCCTGATACGCCAGCCATGACGCCGGCAGCAAGCGCCCGAAGGTGACCACGCCCGCCAGGTTCAAGCCGATGATCGTGAACAGCACTGCCAACGCGGCTACCGTAGGCGGGCTCTGGAGTTGGAAGCCCCAGCCGACCTGCTCGCCGGCCGCGCGCAGCGCGACGAGCAGACCACCGAGTGCGACGAAGGACAAGATGACGCCCGCCGCATAGGCCACGCCATCAAAGCGCCGTCCCGTTGCATCCTGGCCATGCCGGGCGAAGCCGAACACCTTGATCGCGAGCACGGGAAACACGCAAGGCATCAGGTTGAGGATGAGCCCCCCCAGGAACGCTCCGAGGAGCGCCAGGCCGAAGGTCAGGCGCGGCCCCCCGGGCTGCGGCGCGACCTCGGCTTCGCCAAGCGCAGGTGCTGCGGTGCTGCCCGCGTTCGGCGTCACCGCGGGCCAGACACCGGAGACCCTGGGCTCCGTGCGCCAAGCGCCTTGAGGGCTGGTCAGCACGATCGGCAAGGTCTGCGGACTCTCCAGGCGTTGCGGCGACAACGGCACCCGCGCCGTCCAGTCGCCGCCGTCCCACTTCTGGGACCAGGGTGCCGAGGCATCGATGACGCCCGCTGTCTCCGGAAAGAAGTCGAGCTTCTGCCCGACGAGCGAAGCGGCCAGCCCGGTGACACGGACGACGAGCGAAGTGCTATCGATGTCGATGCGGCTGCTGCCCGTGTGCTCACGCGGTTGCGCGGCCCGGCTTGCCTCGAACGCGCCGGCGTTCGATGCATGGCTGCTGCGGGCGGCGATGCGCAAACTGAACTCACCCTCTTCGGGTATGCAAACATCGCTGCACACGAGCCATTGGGCCTTCAGCTTCACCTCGAGGTCGGAACGCGCGTAGTCGTCGAGCGAGAACTCGGGTGAGAAGCTCACCGGGGCCGGAAGCAGCACGCTGCCCGCATAGCCGTAGTTGACGAGCGGGCCCAACAGGAACTTGCTCGGCACCGGCCAGCGAATCTCGCCGGCCGTCACGCCGCGGGGAAGGCTCCACTCCAGGCGCGTCGGCAGGCCGGCGTCGCCGGGGTTAAGCCAGTACGACTTCCACCCGCGTTGATGCGTCAGCCGCAGTCCCAGCCAGACCTGCTTGTCCGGTCCTAGCCCATCCGGAGCGTGCGCCAGCAGTTCCGCGCGCGTGCGCTCGGTGGTGACGACGCTCGAGGTATCCGCAGCACTTTTGAACAGCTGAGCTTGAGCGATGGTTGCGCAGAAACCGAGGGCGATCGCGGGGATCGCGTGAAGCAGAGATCGATGTGTCATGGAGAAATGGTCCTGCGGACAAGCTTGATCGCATCCTCGCTGTCCCACTCGGCCGCGCCGGCGAGACGCCCGAGTTCGCGACCTTGCCGATCGATCAACAGGGTCGTCGGCACGCCGGCCGTTCCGAGATTGAAGCCGGCGCTCGCGGTCGGATCCTGGAAAATGCGCAGGTGACGGATGCCGACCTGCGAATAGAACGCCTTGACCTGGGCAAGGCCCTTGGCGTCATTGTCGATGGACAACGCCACCACCTCGAAATCGGGCCCGCCGAGCCGGGCTTGCAAGCGATCGAGCGAGGGCATCTCTTCCCTGCAAGGCGCACACCAGGTCGCCCAGATGTTCAGCAGCAACACCTTGCCCCGGAGGTGGTCGAGTTGCATCGGAGCACCGTTGCTGTCGACGAACGAAACGGGGGGCGTCTGCTTCGGTTGAGCGTGCAAGACGAACCGCTTCTGGCCGATGGCGGCGCTGCCCGGTCCGTCTAGGAGTCCGCGGAGGACGGCGCCTGCGGCCAGCGCGGCGACCACAACCGCGAGCACGGCCCACCGTTGGCGTCTGGTTGTCACGGCCATGCGTCCATCACTTGCGCTCGAGGGCTCCATCGTCCTTCGGCGGCATTGGGATCTCGACGTTGTCAATGTTCACCGGGGCGGTCGGCGTCTTCAGCACGATAGAAGGGAAGGCGATCAGCAGCGCCACGAGGGCCAGCTGCAGGAGCAAGAAGGGAATCGCGCCCCGGTAGATCTGCGACGTCGGCACGGCCACCGGCGTCACGCTGCGCAGGTTGTAGAGCGCGATGCCGAACGGCGGGTGCATGAACGACGTCTGCAGGTTCACCGCGAGCAGCACTGCGAGCCAGGTCATGTCGATGCCCAGCTTGAGAGCGACGGGAGCGATAAGCGGCAGGACAATGAACGCGATCTCGAAGAAGTCGAGGAAGAACGCGATGAAGAAGATCGCGATGTTGATGAAGACGAGGAATCCGAGCTGTCCCGCCGGCAGGTGCTGGAACATCGACTCGATCCACACTTGGCCGTCGATGCCTCGGAAAACGAGCGTGAAGAACGACGCGCCGAACAGCAGGAACAGCAACCCCGAACACAGCACGCCGGCCGCCATCATGGCTTGTCGCAGCCGCGCCAGATCCAGCTTGCGACGCACGAGCCCCAACACGAAGGCACCGGTCACGCCCACGGCGCCTCCCTCGCTGGGCGTGGCCCAGCCGAAGTACACCGATGCGAGCACGAGAAGAATGAGACCGATCGGAAAGCCGGCAGCGACCAGTGCCGCCCTCCCGCGCTGACCGATGGGGCGCAGGAGTTCCCGGCTCGGCAGCGGGGGCACTCGCGACGGCCACCAGCGCGCGGCGAAGAAGATGTACAGCAGGTACATCAGCACCAGCAAGGCGCTTGGCAACATCGCACCACGAAAAATGTCCATCAGCGGCACTTCGAGCTGCTCGGCGAGCACGATCAGAACCAGGCTCGGCGGCAGGATCTGCGCGAGCGTCCCTGACGCAGCCACTACGCCGGTCGCCAGGCGCGCGTCGTAGCCTTGGCGCAGCATGGCGGGCAGCGCGATCAGCCCGAGGCCGATGACGGCCGCCGAGACGAACCCCGTGAGGGCCGACAGGCTGGCGCCGACCAGGACCACGGTGTATGCCATCCCGCCACGCACGGCGGCGAGCAGTTCGTCGAGCGCGCGCAGCATGTCGGCGGCAAGCCCCGTGCGCTCGAGCAACAACCCCATGAAGACGAACAAGGGGATCGCGAGCAGGTTGTCGTTGTGGAAGAAGCCTTCGATGCGCAGCGTGCCGGCCAGCAGGAAGGCCGGCTGGAAGTGACCCCCTGCGATACCCAGCACACCGAAGACCGCCGCCACCGCGGCAACCGAGAACGCAACCGGAAACCCCAGCAGCAGCGCGACGGCGAACGCCGCGAACATCGCCGGTGCAAGCACCTCAGCCGACACGGCTTTCGTCCTCCGCGAGCAGACCCGCGCGCGTCGGTCGCGCGGCGAAACCCGACAACGCCGCGACACAGCGGATCGCTTCGGCCAGACCCTGCAGCGCCAGAAGCAGGAATCCCGCCGGGAAGAAGCCCTTGATCACCCAGGCAGGCAGATCGGACAGGTTGTCCCGGCTGGCGCGGGTTTCACTGGCAACGAGGGCATGGAGGGCCGGCGGCAGCGTTAGCCAGATGACCACGGCGCAGACCGGCAGCAGGACTCCCAGCAAGCCGATCAGGTCGACCCACAAGCGGCGGCGCTCGCCCAGCCAAGAAGACAGCACGTCCACTCGGACGTGCTGGTCGACCTGCAGCGTGTACGCAGCCATCAACATCACCGCCGCCGCGAAGAAGTGCCATTGCAGATCGAACAGCACGGGCCAGCCGATGGCGAAGAGCTTGCGCATGATGGCGTTGCCCGCGATGAGCAACGCGTTGATGAGCAGCCCCCAAGCCACCGCGGACGCGACCAGGCGCGTCGTGCGATCGATCCAACCGGCCGCAACCAGCCAGTGCCTCATGAGGCATCAAAGCCATCGTGTCCGGGACTAGGTCGGATCAATCTGCTCATCCCCGCATTGGAAACCCTGCAGTGGGTTTAGAGTCAACACCGAAACGGCTCACGAACAAGGCGCGCACGAGTTTGTGCTCTGCGGCCAGTGCTGGGCGGCGCCGAGGCCAGCTCCGAGTACAAGACGGCAGAGACCGCGGAGATGACCGCCTGCCTCGCACCTGCCTTGGCCTCAGCGCGGGCCCGATGACAGAATGGATGGCACCACCAATGATGGTGCCGGCGCCCAGACGGTCAGTCGGGACAGCGCGAGCGTCTTCTTCAGCGCCATCATGGCCTCCGGCTGCGTCTGCGCGACGTCGCGTCGCCTGCGCGGCGCGCAGCGGCCAGTCGTTGCTGAAGCGACTCGCTGTACGAGCGTTCCGGCGGGGGCTTCGGCAGCGGATGCTGCTTGCGCCACCAGCGGAACAGCCGGTATGCGACAACGCCGGCGAGCACGATCGCCACCCAGATGCAGAGCATCATCATGGTGAGCCACGGTTGTGGCGTGCCCAGCTTCATGGTGTGACCCCCTCGCGGGCGCGATATCCGATATCTCCTCGCAACCGCGCCTTACGCGCCCGCCAATCCCCTTCAGTATTGGAAACCCTGCAATGGGTTTAGAGTCAACACCGAAATGGCTGAGGAGCAAGCATGAAGATCGGCGAACTGGCTCAAGCGACGGCGACCGGCGTGGAGACCATCCGCTTCTACGAGCGGGAGGAACTGTTGCCGTCCCCGGCACGGTCCTCAGGAAACTACCGCGTCTACGCGCCCGAGCATCTCGAGCGTCTGGCATTCATCCGGCAATGCAGGTCCCTGGACATGACGCTGGACGAGATCCGCGTGCTGCTGCGCTTCAAAGACGCACCACAAGCGGACTGCGACGACGTCAATGGATTGCTTGAAGCGCACATCGCGCACGTCGCTTACCGCGTCCGGGAGCTGAAGGCACTGGAGCACGGCCTCAAGCAACTCCGCGGCCAGTGCGGCCTCTCCCGACAGGCGAAAGACTGCGGGATTCTCGAAGGCCTCGCGAAGACCGTCACGACCGCACTCCAACCCACGGAGCGCCAAGCATCGCATGGATCGTCCCGGCCGCCCAGCTCGGCCCGAGAGAAGCGGCCTCGTGGGCGACTCGTCACCTCACCTTGAATCGAAGTGCGTTGCCCCGCCAACTGCCACGGCCAGTCGTGCAGACTTGCGGCCGCGCGGACTCGAGTGCCGCTCCGTAGCCCAGTTCGTTCACCAGGCTTGCCATGCTCGGCTTGGCACGCGGAACCTGTTCACGCACCGCACTGGCTGATGCCGAGCATCGGGCCGACCTGTTCCTCGTCGGCGCCGCGTCGTAGATGCAAGCGACCACCGTGCGGCGGATCGGCGGATCGACGGCGGTGTCGCCCACTCGAGCTCGGCTTAGCGAAACAGCTTGCAGTAGGTCTCGAGGATTGCGTCGCAAAACGCCGGCGACAGTCGGCGCCGTACTGAGCTCACTCCCGCAGTCACACCGCACTTGGCCGGCGCTTGACTCTGTAGCAACTTCATGCCCAAGAATTTGAGGTGACCGTCACCTCCAGCGTTCACCATGGACCGCCGCCAGTTCTCCAAAATCACTGCCGTTTCGCTTGCCGCCCCGCCTGCACTTGCTGCCGCGCGGGAGCGGCCGGTCGAACGCAAGCACTACGTTGCCGTGTTGCCGCGCCAACCCACTCTTGACCCTAAGCAGGTCGAGGTGCTCGAGTTCTTCGCCTACGGCTGCGAACACTGCCATGCATTCGAGCCGACGATCGACGCTTGGCAGAAGAAGTTGCCTGCCGACGTGCGGTTCCGACGCATCCCAGTGGCGTTCCGGGAAGGCCCCATGGTGATGCACCAGAAGCTGTTCTTCGCTATCGAAACGCTCGGCCTAGTGCAGCAACTGCACGGCAAGGTGTTCACCGCCATGCATCTCGAGCGCCGGCGCTTTCAAACGCCCGAAGATGTCGCCGACTTCGGAGCCAAGAATGGAGTCGACCCTGCAGTCTTGGTAGGCGCGCTGAACTCCTTCTCGGCTGCCACCAAGGCAAAGGAGGCCACCTTGCTGGCTACGGGGTACAAGTTCCAAGGAACGCCGTCGATCGGTGTCAATGGCCGATGGCTCACTTCCGGCTTGATGGCCGGTTCCAATGAAAAGTCGTTGGCCGTTGCCGAACACCTCATCGGTCTTGCGAAGCAGAGCGCTTAGAGCGCGTTGTCAGCGGCGACCTCGGTCAAGGGCAAGGCGCGACAGCCCCGAATGAGGAGCGCGCGCTGATCGGCTTGATCCGGAGCGGGAGCGGGAGCGGGAGCGGGAGCGGTCGAGAGCATCACAGGAACGCGTGAGACGAACTGGTTCCATCTATGTCATATCCCTTCTACGAGCGACCGCCGCCATCGTCGTCGGCATCTGGGCCGCCGTCGCTCAAGCCCACTTGCCGTGGAACGAGTCAGCTGGCCGCAGCGTCGTCACCACGGAACACACAACTTCGGATCCTCACTAGCGCCAGATTGACGGCCGCTATCTCAGCCCTCCCTAAGTAGCATCTTGTGGACCTTCGACGGGCTCGACAGGGGTCCCGTCGATGTCCGTCAGATCGCTCCGGTTGGCTTCGTCAGCTCGTCAGCAAGGCCTTCGTCGTGTACGTCGGCCGCAACCCGTCCAACCGCCGATAAGCAGCAGCGCCCGCCGACGCTCAGACCAGTTCCTGCACCAGGCTCGCCATGGTGGGTCGGGCTCGCGGGAACTGCTCGCGCACCGCGCTGCGCTCGCTGATGCCCAACACCAGACCGACCTGCTCCTCGTCGGCGCCGCGGTCGTACAGGCGCGCCACCACCGTGCGGCGGATCGACAGTGGCGTCGCCCACTCCAGCTCCGCGTAGCGGAACAGCTTGCGGTAGGTCTCGAGGATCGGGCGGCAGAGGCAGCGCCGCCGACCCTCGGCGCCGTACTGCGTGATGCGGAAGCCCTCGCCCGTTGCACTCAGGAACAAGGGTCCGTCCGGATCGAGACCTCGGTAGGCGCCGCCGTCCGCGATGCCATGGCCCCGAGCCACTCGTTCCGCGAGATAGGCGTCCAGCGCGTCGTCCAACTTCCGGCTGGCGAAGTAGAGCGGTCTTGATTTCCCGGAGATGCTGGCGCTCGCCGGCAGTTCCGACTCTCGGCGTACCTCACCATCGGCCTGCAGGTAGTCGCGGACACGCAGCCGCACGATTTCGAGCGGGCGCGCACCGGTGACGAACAACGTGTAGAACAAGGCCACGTCGCGCGCAGGCTGGGCGCTGCGGCCGCGGATGCGCAATACCGCCCGGGCGATCTCGTCCGCGCTCACGACCCGATCCCCTTTCGGAGCGTGGCCCGCGGCCGGCTCGAAACGTTCCAGGGCATGCAGGATGGCTTCGCGCCGCTCGCGCAGGCGCCGCACGAAAGCGGTGGCACCGTCGTTCATGCCTTCGATGCCCACCTCCCTGCACAGGCGGATCGCCACCGCCTTGACGCGCCGCTCCACGGCGGTGCGCGTGATCCCGAAATCCGTGGCCACCGAATCGTAGGTGCGGCCGTCGATCACCGCGCGCAGCATGGCCACCGCCTGTGTCGCGGCGGCCCCCGTGGAACCTGGTTCATCGTCTTCCATGGCATGCCCTCCGACTGCTGTCGAACATGTCCATCGTTCCCAAGAGATCCCCGCGCGGACAGCCAAAACCACGCGGCCAGGCCAGAGGTATCGGCACTGGCTCATTCAACGGCGACCGCTGTCCATCGATCTCCAATGGCAAGCTATTGGCGGTTTAGTTACCGGGTGCAACCCGAGCGCGCACATCACGCCGTTTCCTGCGCCAATATCAACGAGCCACTCCATGGGAACGTCGGTATCGAAATGCTAGGTTGAACGCGTCGCGGCCGATCGGCGTTTAGGGAGTTTCGTCGGCGCGCAGAAACGCTGAACAGGGGGCAAGAAGAATGCTCGATCGCGATCAGTTGGAAACCTTCGCGACGGTGGCCGAAGCGCACAGCTTCGAGCGCGCCGCGGCATTGCTCAACATCACGCGCGGGGCGGTGTCACAGCGCATCAAGGCCCTCGAGGAGTCGTTGACAACGGTGCTGCTGGTTCGCGAGAAGCCCGTCGTGCCGACTGCCGCGGGCGAGGTTCTGCTGCGCCACGTCAAGGCGCTGCGCCTGCTTGAAGGCGCGACGCTGAATGAGCTGAAGCCGCAGGCTGGCCCGCATGTGCCCGTGCCGCTGGCCATCGCGGTCAACGCCGACTCGCTCGCGACCTGGTTTCCGCGCGCCTTGTGGGAACTGCTGCTGCGCCGGCAGGTGGCGCTGGAGATCGTCACCGACGACCAGGATCACACGTCGGGGCGCCTGGCGCGTGGCGAGGTCATCGGCTGCGTGTCCACCGACGCCAAACCCGCCGGCGGCTTTCTGGCCGAATGCTTGGGCGCGATGGAGTACCGCTGCTACGCCACGCCGGCCTTCGCAGCGGAATACTTTCCGAACGGACTGAACGTCCAGGCGGTGCTCGTCGCGCCGGCGATCCTGTTCAACCGAAAGGATTCACTGCACGACGACTTCCTGAAGCGGCGCTTCGGCTTCGCCGTCGAGCGCTACCCGCGCCACTACCTGCCCTCGCCGATGATCCTGATGGAGGGTGTTGCAGCCGGGATCGGCTATGGGTTGGTGCCGAGCCTGCAGGCCGCCGCGACAGCCGGGCGCGGCGAACTCGTCGACCTCGCACCCGATGAACCGGTGCTCGTCAACCTGCACTGGCATCACTGGGAACTGGAGCCACCTCTGTCGCGCGAGATCACGAACCTCGTCGTCGGCCATGCACACGCCCAACTGCTGCCGCGCGCGGCGCAGGAGCCGCCCGAGGCGGCAGCTTCAGCGCCGAAGGCCACCGACGCCGATTGACCTGGGCCCACCCATCGCGCAGATCAGGCCCACAACGGCCGACACACCGAGTCCTCCGATCAGCGACACGGTGTCGGCGTCGCCCTTGACCCAGCCCGTCCACCCTGCCAGGTAGACAGCACCCGACGCGGCCAATCCAGATCCCATCACGAGGCCTGCCTGGCCCGCTGGAAGGGTCGCTCCGCGCAACAGCAGCACGAACAGCCACGCGACACTGGCGAGATAGACCACGTTCACCGACACCATGGTCTCGACGATGCCCTGCCCGCGCGCGGCCAGCAGGCCTCCGGCGGCGAGCGCGGCGATCGACCAGCCCACGTGGTTCGTATCGCGTGCGCCGGGCGCCGCAGCCGCCATCGCGCTGGCCATGGCACGCACGATCGCCGCGCCCGAACCAAGCGCTGCCGTCGACAGCGCGGCAAGCAGCAGTGCCTGCGATCCCGGCCACAGCCCATCCGCCGCGCGCCCCAGCGCAAACGGGATCACCTGTTTCGCGTCCGTCAGCCCGTCCAGTTCGCCCGAGCCCCGCATCGCCAGCACCAGGGCCGGCGGCAGGAAGGCGACGGCGATCAGGACCACGCCCGCGAATGCGCAGCCTGCGGCGGCGACCAGCGGACGGCGCGCGGCCAGCACGAACTGGTGGTAGTCCGCGCCCAGGCACACGAGCAGCCCGACCGCCAGCACGATGGACACCAGCCGGGACGTGCTGAACCCGCCGAGGTCGCTCACGAACCGTGGCGCCGCCTGCGCGTACAGCGCCAGCCCGCCAGCGTCAGCCAGCGCGTAGAGCAGCACCAGCGCGCTCGTCAGCAGGCAGGCAGCGAACAGGCGCGATGCCACACGCAGGTCGAGCCTGGATGCGCCGAGGATCAGCGCCAGCACCAGCGCCTGGGACAAGTACCCCGGCAGGCCGATCACTCGCGCAATGGCGACGCCACCCGCGATCTGGGCCGCCAGGACACCGCTCATCCAGACCAGGGACAGAAACGCGACGGCGCGCTGGATCGGCTGGCCGAAGGCCTGCCCGAACAGTTCCCAGACCGGTACACCGAGCTTCCACAACCTGCCCGCGAAGGTCGCAAGCGCCAGCATGCCCAGCGCGGTCGCGACACCGTACAGACCACCCGCCATGCCGTGCGACAGCGCCATCTCGCCCGACCCAAACAGGAAGCCGATGCCGTAGCTCGCCGACACCAGCAGGGCTGCCACCTGCAGCGTGCCGAGCACCCGCGTCGTCATGATCTGGCCCCCCGCTCCCAGGACCGCACGACCGCGGTAGGACCGGCGACGTACGCGTCGCAGACCGTCCCAAGCGCCCGGTACCCGGGCAGGCGCCGGAAGAGCGCATGCGCTCGCGGCAGGTGGTAGTAGGGAACGGCCGGCAGCAGGTGATGGGTCAGGTGGTAGCCGTTGTTGCGCGGGTGGATCAGCCAGCGCGCGGGGCCGCGCACGGCCATGTCGCGTGTGAAGCTCAGGATGCCGCCCGGCCGCAGGCCGAAGTGGTCGCACATCTCGCGCAGTGTCGTGATCAGGTGAAAGACCGTCGCCCGCGCCAGCAGCCACAACCCGACGAACGTCAGCGTGAACTGCGCGCCCGTGAACTCGACCAGCAGCGTCAGCGCCCCGAACCACCAGGCCGCGACTCCGACCCGGGCCGACCATGGCACGCCCACGGCCCCGAGGTGCCCGAGGAAGTTGCCCCACCAGGCCCGCAGCGAGAAGACCTGGCGCAGATAGCTCGACAGCCAATGCCGCGGCAGCGCTTCCGGCGGACCGATCAGGTCGGGATCACCCCCTGCGGCGCCGAGCCGCATGTGGTGCTTGAAGTGGTCCGCCCGATAGCTCTCGAGCGACGCGAACACCAAAGGCGCGACGAGCAGCCCTGCGACGGCATCGTTCACGCGCAGCGTTCGGCAGAGGTTGCGATGCCCGGCATCGTGCAGGATGTTGCCCAAGGCTCGCTGCCGGTTCGCAACGATGAACAGCGCCAGCGGCAGCGTCTCGAGCCCGATCCACGCCACCGCCGCCGTCGCGGCCAGGATAGTCGCCCAATCGAAGGCAATGTCGCCGAGTGGCCGCGCCCAGTTCAGCCGCAGCAACTCGCGGTGCGCGTCGCCGTCACGACGCAACTGCGCGCGCAGTGCCGACTGGTCCCCGAGGACTTCCGAATGCGTCAACATGTCCGGAAACTCCTTCCCCGGGCGGCAACGCATCGCGCGCCCCACCGGCTTCGCGCCAGTGGAAACGCCTTTGCAAAGGCCCGGGTATCGACGCTAGCAGCGCGTCGCGTCGCTGAGGCGGCGTTTAGCAACTTTGGCCCTGGGTGAGCTTCGCTAAACCGCGCTGTCGAACCGCGAGAAGCCTCGCCGAGTCCTCATAATCAGTTACAGAAATCAGCCTTCCCACACACGCAAGGAGAGCCCCGGATGAGTGGCGAACGCGACCTCGACACCCTGCGGCGCGAGATGGCCCCGCAGTTGCACCCCGAGACCTTCGTCTACTGCAGTTTTCCGGACTTCCGCATCCCACCCGGCCTGGAGCCGATCTGCACTTTTCGCGAGGCCGAGGGAGTCACCGCGATCGTCGAGAAAGCCCAGGCGGACGTCTCGGCCGTGCCCTACGTCTTCGAGTCGCACCTCATCACCCTCACGGTGCACTCGGCCCTCGACGCCGTGGGATTCATTGCGACGCTGGCCGGCCGGCTGGCCGACGCCGACATCCCCTGCAACGTCGTCGCGGGCTACCACCACGATCACCTGTTCGTGCCGACGCGTCACTCGCAGCAGGCACTGAAGGTGCTGGCGTCGATTTCGGCACCGCCGCGCCCCCCGGCGCGGCCCGCCGCCTAGCTGCGGCCCTGCTCGGTAATCCAGCGCCGTACATCTTCGGCGCGCCAGGCGGTAACCCCTGCCGACAGCTTCACCGGGCTCGGAAACGAGCGCGCACGGACCTGCCGCCACAGCGTGGACTTCGAGATCGGCACGAACGCGAGCACCTGACGTTGGCGCAGGAAGCCCGTGTCGGGCAAGCAGGGTGAGGGGTTGGTGGCCGCGCCGGACTCGGTCGCGCGCAAGGGCGTGGCAGCGGCGGCGCTGCCGGGCAAGGAGGTTCGCATGGGCATGTTCGGTCTCCGCGGCGGACGGCTCCGCCGGAAGGCATGACCAGCTCGTTGCGGCAGCGAAGGGTCACGGTCGGATCGCTGCGGACAGGAACGCGAAGACTCCAGGTTTACCGCCAGTGCGTTCCCAGCTGGCGGTTCATGCGAACCGGCGCTGATGCCCGGCCCTGAAAAAGTGGTTGCTGATGGCGGGATGCCAGCGCTGCCGCTGGTCGCCTCAAGCCGAATCAAGGCAGGTGTCGACTGCGACGCCATCGACCTTCGATGGGAGAAGCGCTGCGACCCGTGGAGCCGCCATGCGCCTGCGTGAGACCGTAGCGCCGGCGATCAGTGAACGCACGTCGAGCGAAGCACGCGCCTGCGAAACGGCGGCCTTGTGCGGGCGCTACGCAGTGGCGACTCGCGGCGCCGGGGTTTCATCGTTCTCGCCATCGCCAGATGCGCCAGCCTCGGCCACCGGCTCGGCAGGCGGCAAGGCGGCGGTCGGCGCGTCCTCGTCGGTCAGGACACTCGCGCCATCGGTTGCCGTCTCTTCGACTGATTCACCCTGCCCCTCGATCTCGACCTCCGGTGCGTTCATGCGCCGGCGCAGTCCCGACGCGAAGTTGCGTGCCGCGGTGGCGACGCCGCGCACCTGGCGCTTCACCAGCGCACGTTGCTTGTCGACCTCGCGCGTGGTGATGACCTCGTGGATCTCCAGCGTCTGCAGCAAGGGCATCAGCTGGTCGAGCTTGCCGAGCAGCTCCAGGTAGCGCCGGCCGCTTGACGACAGCACGCCCACCTCGATCTCCAGCGCTCGGGTGTCGTAGGTCGCCACCCGCGTGATCCCATGCGCCTTGAAGAGCGCTTCGGCGCCGTCGATGGCGCGGTCCAGCGCGGCGGAAACGGCATCCAGGCGCTCGCGCAGCGCCGTCTCGACGCGCGCAACGTCCTCGGGGTCCAGGCGCGTGCGCGCGATCACGGAGATGAAGTGGGCGTTGAGCTGCAGCGTCGCGAACATGCGCACGAACAGGCGCTTTCCCTCGGCGCTGGTGAAGCAGGCCGGCATCTTCACGCTCGCCGCCTCGACCCGCCGGTAGTCGACCTTGGCCTCGCGCGCGAGGATGCGCTCGTTCACGCCCCCCTGGTCCACCCGCACGATCTGCAGGCTGGTGGTCGTCGGCAGGACATCGTTGTGCATGGGCCTCTCCCGCAACAATCACACTGAGTACGCGCTGGAGGCCAGTGTTTGCCGCGGCCGGCACCCATCGCCACGCGAAACGGCCGCGCGGCGGCGGTGGTTTCGCCATCAGCCTGCGCCACTCGGCGCCACCCCCGTTGACCGACGGCGTTCGCTTCGCTACCTTTCGCACACGCAGTAGCTGGCCCTGCGTCCAACTCGGCAAGCCCCGTTGATCCTCGTGCGCATGCGGGCGTCTCGAACGCTGCGACCGCTTCGCACCCTGAGCGCGCTTTCGAGCCGTTGATTGCCCGGGCCTCGTGCGGCCAACGGCTGCAACGCGCGCTTCGATCGGTTGCTGGCATCCGATCACGCGGTACACGCCGCGTCCAGCCAGCCCTTTGAAGTCAGCCGCCGGCTCCCAGCCGGCATTCGTCACCCCGTGGGGCCATCGCCCCGTGGGCGGTCATGGCCTCCGCGTTCCACATGGAGGCCAACATGCCACACCCCCGAGCATCGCTCGAACGTTCCCGCGCGCCCCTGTTCACGGCCGGCGCCTACTGTGATCCGTTTGCCGACGTCCCGACCGAGGACGACGACACCGCCCAAGCCGGCGCAGAGGCCATCGACTGGACCGAGCAGGACGTCGTGTTCCTGCACTGGCGCCTGCTGCAGGAAGTCGAGGCGCTGTCCGACCCCGAGACGCCCCTCGAAGCCAAGCTCGACACGTTGCGCTGGGTGTTCACCGAGCGCGAGAAGGACTCGCGGCCGTTCTCGTTCGTGAACTGCCTGCGCGTCGTCGGCTGCAGCCCGCTGTCGCCGATTGCCTACTGCGGCCTCGTCGACGCTGAAGAAGTCCGCAGCCGCATCCGCCACGGCGTGAAGCGCTGGCTGGAAGCCACGCTGACGCGCTACCCCGAGTGGGTGCGCGAAGCCGTCGCCCGCAACCCGGAGTGGGTCGAGCTGCAACTTGCCCGCAATCCGCAGTGGATCAACCAACAGGTCCGCGCGGTCGCCCTGCAGGGCGACCTCTTCGCCTGAGCCCTTCCCGGCTGCCGCCACACCGCGGCAACCAACACCTCAAGGAACACACCATGTCCCGCTTCTATCGCGCGGCCGGCGTGCTGGCCGTTCTCGCATTGCACGCACTCGGCGCCCACCTGGACGCCACCGATTTGCCTACGCCGCCCTCGCGCGCCGAAGGCCATCGCCTGCCCGGCGCCATGCCGGTCCGCTGAGGAGCCGCCATGCACATCGTTTCCCAGACCGGGCGTGTCGCGGCGCTGCTGCTGCCCGTCCGTGCACCCGAGGATCTCGAGTACCTCGTCAAGGAGAGCGAGATCGTCACCGGCCGGCCCGGCCGCACCTTCGTGATCGCCGGCGCCGACCGCCTTGCCTACCGGCTGCAGTGGCATCCGCTCGGCTTCCAGGTCGAGCGGCTCGACAGTCGCGGCCGCGCGCTGCACGTGCAGCAACTGCTGCTGTTCGAGTTCCTCGACCACCCGCTGCTGGAGGCTTTGCATGCCGGCCAGCTCTTCACCGCGCCGATCGAGTTCGACTCGCCACGCGTTTGACTCGTCTACCCCAAAGGCGGGCGTCCCTTCGGGGGCACCCGCCACACCGGAGAAACACCATGCAGATTCAAGTCCGCATCAACGAGGAAGGCGCGCTGCGCAACCAGCGCTTCGCCTTCACCGACCGATTCACCCTCGTGTCGGAACTGCTCCAGAACGCCCGGCGCGCAGGCGCCACGTCCATCACCGTCGACCACGACGCCGAGACCAGGACGCTGACCGTCCGCGACAACGGCCGCGGCATCGACGACTTTCAGAAGCTGCTGACCTTCAACGAGTCGGGCTGGGATGAAACCACCTGCGACGCCGAGAACCCGTTCGGCGTCGGGTTCTCGAAGTGCCTCTACGCCGCGTCGCGCTGCATCGTGCGGTCGCGCGGTCAGTGCGCGGACTTCGACACCGAAGCGGCGCTCGCTCGAACGCCGATCGACGTCATCGAGCAGGCGGATGCGCGCCGCGAGGGCACGCAGATCGAACTGCACGGCGTCGACCTGCCCGATCTGGCGCCGCGCATCGCCACGCTGTGCGCGGGTTTCCCCGTGCCGGTGTACTTCAACGGCAAGCCGCTCGAACGCCCGCATGCCCCCCAGCACTTGGTACTCACCGCGACACCCGTTGGCGACCTGCACCTGTGCGGCACGCGCGATGGCGAGCACAGCCACGACACCCTGGTCTACCTGCAGGGCTTCTGCGTGCTGCGTCCGATCTACCACCGGTCGGAGCGCGCGAATGTGCTGCACCTCGATGCGCGCCAGTTCATGGCACGGCTGCCCGATCGCGACAAGCTGATCGACGAAGACCGGCAGCGCAAGCGCATCGACACCGCAGTGCGCGCCGAATGGCGCCGCGTGCTCGAGGATGCCAAGCACGCCCTGCCCGCCGAGGTGTTCGTCGCCAGGTTCTACCCGGCCCTTCGAGGCTGGGGCCACCTGGACTTGCTCAACGACATCGATGTCCTGCCGGCCCCAGTGTTCGACGAGATCTGCGGCTACCCCTACCAGGAGGGCTCGGGTGACCGAGACTACCTGCAGACGGTGGCCGTCGCACCGGAACGGGCGGCAATCGAGGCCGGCTCGGTCAAGCTGTGCTCGATCGACTCGTTCGACGAGAACAACGCAGGCCGCTGGATGTTCGCGCGTGCCACGGGGTGCCTGCTCTTCAACCTGGGCGGCCTGCATCACGAGCATTGGGTGCAAGCCCATGTGCGCTGGCTGGACGACGAGCCGGTCACCGTCGGACCGTTCGGCGAACGTGTTCGCCGCACGCTGGAAGGCCGCTGGATCTGGCCGGATGTGGTGCTGTGCGCCGCCGTTCGCATCGGCGTGGGCAGCGACAGCGTGGACATCACCGATGCCGGCGTTCACCACGACGGGGTGCTCTACATCCCGGATGGTGAATGGTCCGGCGAGCCGGTGCGCCAGGTCTCCGACTTCACCGACGAGAACGAGCAGTTCCTGGAATCCGACCTGGACGCCGACCGCGATGCGCTGGCCGACCTTATCCGTCGGCTGCGCTCCGTCGACCCGAAGGACACGCTCGACTCGCTGCTGCGAGAGCTGAAGCTCGAACGCTACCCGGTGCTGCATGGCAGGCAGTTCCGCCTGAGCGTCGGCACCGGATCGGACGGCCATGCCGTCGAACTGGCCGATTGAGTTGATGGGTTGGAGGCCTTCGGGCCTCCTCTCCCCAGCGCAGCACCTCACGTGCGCGCTGCGGAGAGGCTTTCCCGCAGGTCGCAGGCACACCTGGAGCGCGTTTCTCCGAAGCCGGCCCCGAAGTCCCTCCGGCGCCCAGCGCCGGCCCGCCCGCCATGGCCGCGGAGCCTCGTCCTCAACCGGGCGCAGGCCCGGCGTGGCGGGTTCACCCATCAAGGAGAAGTCATGAACCGACAACAAGCCATGCCCGTTTCCGAAGGCCGCCGCGGTGGCCGCGGAGGCCACCATGAATGACACCGTCTTCGAGCATCGCATCGACGAGGCCAAGCGCCGCGCACACGGCCGCTGGACCGAGATCCTGCGCAGCCTGGGCGTCGACGATCGCATCCTCGGCAAGCGCAACGGCCCCTGCCCCTCATGCGGCGGCACCGACCGCTTCCAGTACACCGACAAGTTCGGCGAAGGCAACTACCACTGCCGCCACTGCGGCGCGGGGGGCGGCTTCAAGCTGCTGCAGGCCGCGCTCGGCTTGGATTTCGCGACCGCGTTGCGGCAGGTCGAGTCCTGCGTCGGCGCGCCGGCCCCTGCGCCGAGTGCCCCACCGGCGGCGGCCGAACCGTCCGCACAGCGCATGCGCCGCCTGGCGCAACGCCTGTGGGACGAAGCCCTGCCCGTCCAGCCCGGCGACGAGGTCGATTGCTACCTGCGCCGCCGTGGGCTGCACCTGCGCCAAGCGCCGGGTGTCCTGCGCCGTCACCCGGCGCTGGGCTACTACGAGAAGAACGCCGCCGGCCGCTCCTGCAAGGTAGCCGACTACCCTGCCATGCTGGCCTGCATCCAGGGCCCGGACGGCTACGCGGTGACGCTGCACCGTACCTACCTGAAGGACGGCGAGAAGGCGCCGGTGCCGGACGCGCGCAAGGTGCTCTCGGCCGGCATCAACGGCGCCGCCGTCCGGCTGTGCGAACCGGCGCGTGAGCTCGCCGTGGCCGAAGGCATCGAGACCGCACTGGCGGTGCACCTCGCGACCGGCAAGCCGGCATGGGCCGCCGTCAGCGCCGGCAACCTCGAGAAGCTCTGGCTACCCGAGGGCGTACGTCAGGTCTGCATCTATGCCGACAACGACGCCGACGGCGGCTTCGAAGGCCAGGCCTGCGCCTACGCCCTGGCGCGCCGACTGACCCGCAGCGCGCCGGGCAACGATGCTCGCCAAGTCCGCGTGTTCCTACCACGCCAGCCCGGCCACGACTGGGCCGACGTGTGGCGCATGCGCAGCACGGCCGCCGAAGCCCAGGTCGCATAGCGGACCAACGACATGAACCCCACCGGTCGCTGCCACACCGGGCCCTGCGTCGATGACGCAGGGCGAAGGCAGACCTTGAACTGCATGCAGTCGGCGCGGATGAACCCGCGCCATCGAGGATCCGGCCCCGTGCCGGATCCATCACCCACCCCGCGGGGCCCAGCCCCGAGGGGGCACGGCGCCCCGCATTCCGATCGGAGCTTGTGATGAAGAACGGACGCACCCTCGTGAGCCTGGCGCAGGAACTCGAACGCCAGCTGAACTCGAAGAAGGACCTGGTGGTCCCGTCGGCGCTGATGCGCCACGACACCGACGACACGGGCCAGACGCGCCTCGTCGTTGAAGAAACCGGCGGCCCGGCGC
Organism: uncultured Methylibium sp.; assembly: GCF_902826655.1. Lineage (GTDB taxonomy): Bacteria > Pseudomonadota > Gammaproteobacteria > Burkholderiales > Burkholderiaceae_C > Methylibium. The sequence goes on from NZ_CADEFR010000002.1 coordinate 140,714, forward strand.
GCTACGGCGTGACGCCGCTCGCGCGCCGCCAGCTCGCGGACAAGTTGAAGATCCCGTATGCGTACTTCGAACGCATGCGCAGCGAGCAGCCCGTGCTGCTGGACCGCAACGTCAACACCTGGCTGCAGAGCGAAGACGACCGCCGCATGCTGCGCACACTGGACGGCAACGTCCGCGCCGTGCTGTCGGACCGCTACCGCCGGCTCGACAACTACGACCTCGCCGAAAGTGTGCTGCCGATCCTGCAGCGCCTGCCCGAGGTGCGCTTCGAGTCGGTCGAGCTGACCGAGACGCGCATGTACCTTAAGGTCGTCACGCCGCAGCTGAAGCACGAGATGTCGCCCGGCGATGTCGTGCAGGCCGGCGTGGTGGTGAGCAACTCCGAGGTCGGCCACGGCACGCTCTCGGTGCAGCCGCTGATCTATCGGCTGCGCTGCCTCAACGGGCTGATCGTGCCCGACTTCTCGCTGCACAAGACCCACGTCGGCCGCAGCATCGGCAACGTCGCGGACACCATCACGGTGTTCAAGGACGACACGCTGCAGGCGGACGACAAGGCCTTCTTCCTGAAGGTGCGCGACGTGGTCGAGGCGGCGATGTCCGAGGCGACCTTCCTGCAGGCCGCGCAGAAGCTTCAGAAGACGCTGCGCATCCCGCTGACCGGTGACCCGGTGAAGACCGTCGAGGTGCTGGCCAACCGCTACGCGCTCAACGAGCAGGAGCGTGCCGGCGTGCTGCGGCACCTGATCGCCGACGCCGACCTGACCGGCTACGGCCTGGTCAACGCAGTGACGCACTACTCGCAGGAGGTCGAGGACTACGACCGTGCGACCGAGTTCGAGGCCCTGGGCGGACGGCTCATCGAGCTGCCGCAGAACGAGTGGAAGAGCCTCGCCGAAGCCGCCTGAACGCGGCAGGTGCCGGAGCAGCCCGGGCCCATCGCGGGTCCGGGCTGCACGGATTCGCCCGAGAGTCCGGGCGGTTGTGCATGGCAATGCGGCCCCGACGGGGCCGCATGCCGTCGCAATCTCACTGCCGAACCCTATGCTGTGGCGCACACCGATCGACACCCGACCGCCACCCGACACATCCCAATCCCACCCATCCACCGTGCCCGGCCAGGGCCTACCCGAGGACAGCACCATGAACCAGGCGCAGCTCTCCGACGTCCAGCTCACCAACCTGACCTTGCTGCTCACCATTCGCGACGGCGTCCTGCAGGACCGCCCCGCCACCTGCTGCAAGTACGCGCTCGATGCCGCGCAGGCGGACCGCATCGCCGGCCTCGGCGTCCAGCAGATCATGGCCATCGTCGCCAACGTCGGCGACGCCACGCTCTTCCCCGCGCGCCGCGACCTGCTGGCGCTGCTCGAAGCGCCGCTGCCGCTGGCCCGGCCGCTCGCCGCGGTGCACACCGCCCAGCATCTCGCCGCCTGACCGCCGCCTCTGGCGAACGCCATGGGCGAGCCCCGTCCTCCGTTGCGGGTCGACCGGCAGTTGCGTGCGCTGCAACTGGCCAAGGACTGCGCCGCCCTCGGCGCCCGCGTGCGCACGATCGGCCACCTCACCGGCCTGCCACCACGCGAGCTGCTGCGCCTGCTGTTCCCCGACCGCGAAAGCGTGCCGCGCGGCCGACCACCCGATTCCCCCGAGTGGTACCACGGCGCGAACCTGCTCTACCGCGCGGAGGCCTCGATCGTGGTGGCGCTTTACCGGCGCCTGCGCGACGGTGGCTTCGCGGCGGCCGAAGCGCTCGTTGCCGCCTACCGCCACTACGGCAGCATCTGCGAACCACCGCAGCGCATCAGCTTCGACCGCGCCTTCGACCTCGCCGCGCACACCGACGGGCTGTGGCTGACCAGCGTGCAGAGCTTCTCGCTCGTCGCTTGTCCCACCTGCCACAGCGAGTACCTCGCGGCCTACGGCTCGGCGCCGCGGTCGAACGACGAGTGCCCGTTCTGCAAGCTCGTGCAGCGCTACGGCACGGATCAGCGGGTGCAGGCGTCGTTTCCGGTGCGGCCGTTGCCGGATCTGTCCGAACTCGAGTTTGGCCTGCGCCGCTTGTTGAATCCACAGCAAACCCGCTGACAGTAGTTACTTCGCCGATTGGTGCTCAGCGTACCGCCGTACCAGGTACCAACACATGCTCAGCGCCATGGATCGTCCCAGTCTGCAAGCCTCTTCCTCGGTTAGACCCACCGGTCGGTGTGCACCAGGGCTCAGGAACGCGTACACGCCAACCAGCCCACGCTCCTCCTCCACGGTGAAGAAACTCTGCTTCCGAAGGTGGGCCACTATCGATCCCCATTTGGCCGAGTCGTACGCCGTTGGATCAGAGCTGAACTCCCGGAGGGCTATTTCGCGGGCGATCGCTTCCAGCGCAACGCGAGCGTTTGCTAGGCAGGCGTTGTAGTCGGGTGGATTGCGGCGAAAGGACTCTGCCGAATCGCTCAGCTTGCCGACGATGTCACCGTCAGGGTCGAGGGCGCTGGCTTTGACTCCAGCGACGAGGTCGTCTTCGACCGGCGCCGAATCCGAGATGGACGGGTCGACTGGAACCAACTCTCGCTCGCGCACCAGAAACCCATCGAGCAGTAGACAACGCTGCAAGTCGTCGAAGCGCTCCGTGAATCGATAGCGAGGTTTGACTTGGCTCGACAGATCGCCGTTCGTCCGCACGACCTCGGCCAGAACCGAGAGACAGCCGACCAGCTGCGCTTGATCACGAAGCGCGTTGTTGATGTCGAGTAACTCTGAGCCAGTTTCGATGCTGATTCGCAGGCCGTGCTTTGATAGCAGCACGACTGCGGTCTGGCTGGGAAATATCGCAAGCAGTTGGGCGAGCGATGCAAGTGTTCGTGCTGATGGCATGGCTGTGTCGAAGGTTCGTGGTCAGCGCTCGGTTAGCTGAAGACGCTCGGCCTTGTCGAAGTGCAGCGGCTTCGATCGCCTCTTGGAAGCATCGGCGTCTAGATTGCGAACCGCGCCCGCCTTCACGAGGCGCACGAGCGAGCTCTGTAGTTCACCCGGCATCCAGTTCGTCATCTCGAGGATGTCTGCGAACTCAGCCGGGCCGACGCGCCGTTCGCCCCTTGCAAGATATCGGCGCCAGAAGGCATCAACATCGTCAAGGCTGCAGCGGCAATCCGATGGGTCGAGTTGCGGCTCCGGGCCGAACAAGTCCGCGACGCCGGTCTTCTGCTGGCGGACCTCAATCTGCTTGGCGGCGCGAACCCGACGCTGGACGAGCTCCACGCGCTCAGAGATGTCCATGAACTCGACAATGCCGGTGGGATGGCTTGTTATGTACACGAGGTGGTACTTGGTCCGCCGATGCAGGGGATCGAGCACCGTGACGTAGGCCGAGCGAGCGCGGTACCCATGACGACCGGCCGGAACGCAAGCCTTGAGACTCGTTCGATACGCATCGACCAGCGCCGCTTCACGCTCCGAGGGCTCAAGGCCATCAAGGTTCACCGTCGATCCCAGCAGCTTCGTCATCGCGTCCTGCCAAACGGGTATCGATGCCGTGCGGTTGATGAAGTTGTAGGCGAAGTTGATCAGAAACTCGGACCGTGGCCGCTGAAGCAAAGGCCTCATCGTCTCGATCACGATGTCCTTCCAGCCCTTAGGATCGACGAAGAAAAACGTGAAGGCGTCTGACCCGCACCAACTCAGGATGTCGCCGCGCAGATCCACGAAGTCGCCATGCAGACATGCATGATGGACGGCGGGCGGCGCCTTCGCTTGCAGGAAGGTCGAGAGTCGACCGAACGCGCTCTTGTCCTTTTCGACAAACAACGCGCGCATCGTGGCGTCGACACCGAGCGTTACCAGCTTCTGCTTGCAAGCGGCCAGCGTCTTCAGCGACAACGAGATCGACGTGCCCTCCAGATCGTCGTTCGGTGCACCCCATGGGCCTGCAAAGCAGTCCACGTAGCAGATCTCCGCGCGCCCGGCTTTCTTGGCGCTCATGCCGATGATCAGCACGAGCTTTTCCAGGTAGCTCGTGAGAAGCGCATGCTTCACCAGAGCCTGCTCGCGCCCTTCGTAGGCGCTCGGAATGATCGAAGTCAAGTTCGGCGACTCCTGCAAAGACGGTGCTCGAAGACAGCTCAGCCAGTCATGAAGAGCGGGCGCTGTGGTGGCGACAAGATCTGGTCGCTGTCCTTGATCTGCGCAGAGGACCGGCGCTTGGTACCGTCGACGCCGACGATCTCGACAGCCTTCTCGTCGAGCAGCTTGCCAATCGACTCGCGATAGATCTGCGCCGACGCCGGTGAACCGTTGCAGGTAGTGGCGAACAACTCGCCGAAGCTGATCCCACTGTCGTCGGCGTACACACGTCGTGGGATGTGTTCGTTCAATGCCGTGATGCTCGCGCGCCGCGCGACATCGTCGAACTCGAATCCAAGAAGCGACTGCCCAAGGTAGGCGGCATCATGTGCAGGGTCGTAGCCGACCATCTGGAACATGTCGAGGCCCGCGCCACCGTAGTGGATGAAGTAGTTGCTGTTGGCCCAGTGCACCTCCGTCATCACGTCACGGGCGCGGTGGTGCTGGGACATGTGGATCAGCCAGTAGTCGCCGTGGCCGCCGCGATTGCGGATGAAGAAGGGCGTGAAGTGCCGGGCGCCGCAGTTCTCGACGAGTCGACGGTAAAGCGTGCTCTGCAGGAAGAGCCGCCAGTCGCGGTCGGACGCCTTGATCTCCTCGACCGAACGCCCGCGGAAGATGTCGGGCAGGCCGAGCCCGTCGAGAAGGTCTTTGACCTGTTCGCCATCGCTGGCGAAGTTCATGAACGAGTCGACCCCGAACGTCAGGATCACCTCCGCGCTGGGTAGCGCATCGAAGATCTTGCGCAGGAGCTGCGTCGGCACCTCCTTGTACCCGTACTGATCGAGCGCGAAGATCGAGCGGCCATTCTTGGGGCTCTTCTTCTTGATGAACCCAATGATCGCGTCGGCCTTGTCCTGGAACCGTGCGTGGTCGATGTAGATGCCGTTGCCGATCCTGTCGCCGTGTCCAGCTTCCCGCAGCACCTTGTCGAGGTGCAGGTAGGCGTGGCGGTCTGCCTCGGTGAAGAAGTAGTCAACCTGGAGTTGGACCGGCTTGCGCCGATCCTTGTTGATGAGGAACTCCGCCTCGCGCGTGGCTTCGAGGAAGATGAACGGCGATCCCTTGACAGGCTCGCGCGTGTCGTTGTGGACGTACAGACCGCCGCCGGCAAACCCGTCGACAAGTGTCAGACGCAGGACATCCTGGTTGGGCGAGCTGACGAGGGTGCGGAAGTACGCTGCGAGGTAGGCTTCAAGGATGCGGTGCTTTGCGACGCTGTGTTGCTGGATGAGGTCGGGACCGTTCGTCCAGTTGTACTGTTTCAGCGTCATGCAGCCCTTCAGACGTGAGCGGACAGTGCTGGCATGTCGTCCCAAGTCCGGCCGCCAAGCAATCGGCCGTTGGCTTTCTTGGAGCGGCGCTTGCCGTCGGCCCCCCAGCCACCCCATTGCTTGAAGAAGAACTGCACGCCCTGGTCCTCGCACTGCTGGCGGATATTTTCAACCCATTCCAGTTTCATCGGACGTGCCTTGGGGCCGGACTCACCACCAACGATGACCCAGTGAATGTCGGTAAGGTCGAGTTCGCCAACGTCTTCGAGCAGTGGCTCGACAGACAGGAAACGGATGCGTGCATCGACGTTACGCAAGCCTTCGATACGCGGCACGCCGTACTTGCGGTCTTCGACGGAAACGCCGATCCAAGCATTCGTGGGCACGTCGCGGGTTCGGAAGAATGCGGCCAGGCGGTCGGCTCGCTTGGTCAACACCTGGAAGGTGTGCTGCGGGCACTGCCTGATCACGTCGAAGACCTGGGCGATATACGCGTCATCCACACCTTTGTGGAAGAGGTCGGACATCGAGTTCACGAAGTACACCGTCGGCTTCTTCCTCATCAGCGGCTCCGACAGTCGATCCGGCAGGATGGTGAGCTTGAAGCCGTTCTCGTAGCCCGGTGTGCCCATGGCCTTAAGCCGCTTGGCCATCGACTCGGCGTAGCAGTGCTTGCAGCCGGGCGAAATCTTGGTGCAACCCACAGTCGGATTCCAAGTTGCCTCGGTCCACTCGATTCGGCTGGCTTGCGACATGAGGGCCTCCCATTTCTCAAAGGTTTGTGCAGGCGTCTAGACCGCGCGCAGCACGCGCGTCACGACACCCCAGATGTGCAGATCGTTCTCGCCGCCGACGTGGACATCGGCGAATTCAGGGTTGCTGGCTTGCAGCATCCAGCCGGTGGCCGTCCGCCGCAAGCGCTTGACGGTCAGCTCACCGTCGATGTCGGCGATGACGATGCGTCCGTCCTCGGCGGCGACGCCGCGATCAATCACCAATTCGTCTCCATCGGCGATGCCGGCATCGCGCATGGACCAGCCGTGGACTTTCATGACGAAGGTGTTGCTCGGGTCGCGCACCAGATGCTTGCCGAGATCAATCAAATCCTCTGGGTAGTCGTCGCCTGAAGTGGGCCTGCCGGCTCGCACTCGGCGGCCGAGGGTGGGAACGGCGGTTGCTGCGCGAAGCGTCGCGATGGGCCTCAGGCCGGCTGCCCGGGCAACGCCAACAGGCGTGCGCTTCATCGCATCCAGATACCTTTCGACTACGGGCATGAGGCTGAAGGGCACGCGCACAGTCTTCGTGGGCTCGCCATAGGCAGCCTTGCGTCCGGCGCCCTGTCGTGTTCCGCCATGGCGAGGTTTGGAGGGTTGTGACTGCATGATTTCGTGACGGAATCAAGATTAGCACGCTGCACGAGCTACCGGAAGACGGTTAGTCCCCGATTGGCCAGGCGTGTCGGCCGTCGGTGTGCGGGTGCAAACCCTACGCGCCTTATCGGCTCGAGAGCAGCTTCCCTCAGTGATCGACCTGCTGGCTAAACCGTTCCGCGCCCAATGCGAGATCCAGCCGGCCGACAACGAAACACCCCGACCTTGCCTGCCATTTACGGTCGCGTTGCTCTGCCATACGACTTGAAAGTCCGAGCATGCATGGCCTCGCCCCATCGCCACGCGCCGAGTCATCCGGACATCCCTATCCATCGGCGGATCCGGGGTTCGACTGTTCAGCCGTGGGCGACATCCTCGCCGAACACGACAACCTGCTCGCCCGCATCCGACTGTGCTTCGGCGTGGACCAGGAGACCTTCGCGCGCGACGCGTTGGCACTGATCGAAGCCTATGCCGGCTACGTTCACCTGCTCCCCGCCACACCCGACAACTACTTCCGTCAGCCCGGTGGCCTGCTGCAACTGGGGCTTGAGGTGGCCTTCTATGCCCTCCAGGGCACGGACGCGCACATCTTCTCCGGCCAATCGACCATCAGCACGCGTCGTCAGCTCGAACCCCGCTGGCGCCACGCCACCTTCATTGGTGGCTTGTGCTGCGAACTGCACCGGGCCTTGGCGTCATTGATCGTCGTCGATGCTGAGGGCAACGAATGGCCTGCCTACCTCACGCCCTTGGCCACCTGGCTCGCAGAGCGCCGTGTCGAGCGCTACTTCGTGCGTTGGCGCGCTCAAGCACCGGAGGCCCGCAGCCTTGGGCTGTTCGCGCTGCCTCACGTCGTGCAGTCCGCCGTGCTGCAGAACCTCAGCGCCGGCAACACGGTCATCGTTCCGCACCTGCTTGCCAGCGTCGGCGGCCTGCCGATGTATCGCGAGCCCAATGTGCTCGACAGCCTGGTCCGCCGCTCGCTTGCCCTGGTCATCGACCGAAATCTGAAGGCCAGCGCGGACCGCTACGGCTCGCCGCAGTTCGGCTCGCACCTCGAACGCTATCTGGTGGATGCGCTGCGCCGTTTGGCTGCCGCCGATTCGGCCTGGGTGCCGAACCGAGAGAAGTCGCGCGTCTGGTACAGCAGCGACGGTCTGTTCCTGCTGTGGCCGCAATGCGCTGCCGACGCGCAGGCCTTGCTCGAAGCGGATCAGTTGCCCGGCATACCGAAATCAGCCGACACCGTCCTCGATCTACTGCTCGCTGCAGGCGTGGCAGAGCCTCGCGACAGTTCTCACAACACGTGGTTGATCCAGCCGCCCGGCGCCAAGGGCCCGCTGGACGCCATCAAGCTGACCTCTGCGGCAATCCTCTGGTCCGGCCCGGAGGCCAGCCCACATGCGCTCGACGGCACGCTGGTGACGAGTCTCGAGCCGACAAGAGCGATGGCCGCCGCGGCTGCGCCGGCACCGCCGCCATCACCGCGGGGCCAGTTGTCGCTGCTCGAAGCCGTCGCCCCAGACACTGCAGCAGCCGTGTCGCCGCCGTCGAACGCACCGGCGAGAGTCTCGCCCGCAGTCGAAGAAGCCGCGGCCGCGTCGATCGCGCTGAAGGCCCCCATGCGCTTGAACCCCGCCGTGCGCGACGCGCTGGGCTCGATCGTGGCCACGCTGAACAGCGACGCGCGCACCGCGGCCGCGTGTACGGTGGCGAACGGCATCTTCGTTCCCCTCATCGAACTGGAACGCCGCGGGTTGCAGCCTGCACTCGTGATGCGGGCGCTGGGCGACCTGCGCATGCTGGTCCGCGCCGATGCCAATCGGCCACCGACTACATCGAGGGACTTCGGCGGCGTCACCACCGTGGGCTTGATCCTCGATCCGCGCTTCGTCGCCGGCCTCGACCTCGCCACTTTTGCGATCCCGGAATCGCCGCAGGCATGAGCATGCTGGTCCGCCAGTACGAAATGCCCTGGCGGCCGGCCTACGAAGCCTACGCCGCGGCAACCTGGCTGCTGGCAACAGCATTTTTCGCAACGGTCGGCGTCCTTGGGCATGTGCCGCGCCGACTGGCGCTGCCCCTGGCCCTCTGCTGCTTCGTCTGGGGCATCTTCCGAGGTGCCCAAGCCCTGCGCACGCTGGTGCTGCGCGCCTCCCTCGGTGGTCGCGGCGTGCAGACCATCACCACGGCCGAGCTGGCGCGCTGGTGCCAGCAGCCCGACCAGGTGTTCCTCGGCTTCGGCTTCGACTGGCGCCCTGTCCACGCCCAGCGCCTGTACGAGCTGGCAAAGGTGGACTACCGACAGTTCACCGTCTCGCCGCGCCTGCTGGCCTGTCTGGGCTACGACAGCCACCCGCAGCCCGACGCGGAGATCGGCCTGCCTTACATCCATGGCGTCGAGCCGAAGGAAGTGCCGCTGCACCGGCCCTTGCAGAACTTCGAGGGCGGCACGCTGCTCGTCGGCACCACGCAGTCGGGCAAAGGCGTGGCGCTGGCCAACCTCATCACGCAGGCGGTGCGGCGCGGTGACGTGGTCATCGTCATCGACCCGAAGAACAGCCGGCGCCTGAAGCGCGTGACGCAGCGCGCCTGCGAAGACTGGCGTGCGCCCGACACCTTCCTGGAGTTCCACCCCGCCTTCCCCGAGACCGGCGTGCGGCTGGACTTCACCTTCAACTGGCAGAAGCCGACGGAGATAGCGTCGCGCATCCAGTCGATCATGCCGCCCGACACGGCCGGCGCTTTCTCGGCCTTCGGCTGGGACGCGGTCAACGTCGTCGTGCAGGGCCTGATCGAGCTCGAGGAGCGGCCAAACCTCGTGAAGCTGACCAAGTACATCGAAGGTGGCATCGAGCCGGTGCTCGAAGGCACGCTGCGCCGCCACTACGAGCGCACCTTGGGCGCCAACTGGCGCGAGCTGCCCGAGATGAAGAAGCTGCTGCACGACGCGCACCGCGGCAACCTCAAGCGCCCTTCCGAAGCAGCCAGCGCCGACCTGCTGGCCTTCGTCGCCTACTACGAGCACCACGTCGCGCAGTCGCAGCGCAACAAGGTGCTGGATGCGCAGGTGCGCACCTTCCGCCACAACCGCGAGCACTACCAGAAGATCACCGCCAACCTGCTGCCCGTGCTGTCCATGCTCACCTCGGGCGACCTGGGCCCGAGCCTGTCGCCGGATCCGTTCGACGCCGACGACACGCGCCCGATCATGAACTTCGAGAAGATCGAGCGCGCCGGCCACGTGCTCTACATGTGCCTGGACTCGCTGCCCGACCCGTCGGTGGCTACGGCCATCGGCGCGCTGGCCCTCGCCGACTTGGCCGCGCGTGCCGGCATGCGATACAACCTCGGCGGCTACCGACGCATCTCGCTGTTTGTCGACGAGGTCTCGAACGTCATCAACCAGCCGTTGATCGAGATCCTCAACAAGGGCGCTGAGGGCGGCATCTTCACCACCTGCGCCATGCAAACGCTGGCCGACCTGGCCAAGCGCCTGGGCAGCGAGGACGCCGCGCGCATGGCGCTGGGTAACCTCAACAACCTGATCGCGCTGCGCTCGAAGGACCGGCCGACGCAGGACTTCGTGGTCGAGACCTTCGGCAAGACCGCCATCCACACCGTGCGCGTGGGCCTGAGCAGCGGCGCCGACGCGCACCTGGGCGACTTCTCGTCGAGCTACTCGACGCAGCTCACCGAGAGCTTCGAGGAGATGGTGCCGGCCGACGTGCTGGGCAAGCTGCCGAACCTGCAGTACTTCGCGTCGGTGTCGGGCGGGCGGATCATCAAAGGGCGGTTTCCGATCCTGGATGCGGATTGCCCCAGCACGACATCGAGTGCTCGCCGGCCGGCGGAGTTGACGACATGATCCGTGCGGTGGCCATCGTGTCATTGCTGGGCTTGCTGGTACTGGTGCTCTGGCTGCCTTCGGCGCATCCCCCCGAGCGGTTCTTGGCGCAATTGCGCATGGAATATGCAGCCACCGCGTCCTACTGGGGCAAGGACTCCGCCGCGCGGATGCTCGCGCGGGCACTCACGATGCAGGGCACGGCGAGAGATGCTGCGCCGCTTCCATCGCCGGCGAGCTCACCATCGACCAGCGCTGTCAACAGCGCCGTTGCGCACGAGATGGCGTCGGTGAATCGGCGGCTGTTCGACAACGCTTACTTCCGCGCGATCGATGCGCTTCTGCTGCTTGCCATGTTTCGGCTGGCGCTGCTGGCCGAGTGGCTGCCCTGGCTACTGGCCTTCACAGCGGCGACGCTGGTCGACGGCTACATCGTTCGCGCCGTGAAAGCGAAGGAATTCCGGCACCACGATCCCGAGGTGTTCGCTCTCGCCATCTGCGCCGCAATCGTCGTGGCGTGCGGCGCCATGGTCGCGTTCGTCGTGCCGATCACGCTGCATCCGGCAGCGCTTCCTCTGGTGCCACTGGCAGCCAGCCTGTTGTTCGGACTCGCGCTGGCGAGCTTTCATCGAAGAGCGTAGGTTGGCTTCGCCGCGCGCTGCGATGTTGCACTCTCCGAAAGCGCGGGCGGCATCACGGTTGCGAGATCGCTCGGACCACGCCCCGAGTGACACTGCAGAAGCCATCGGCGTCTCCGTGCTACCGTCCCTGCGAGAATCGCAGCCGCAGAGAGGGGAGGCCATGCTCGCAAACATCAAAGGGCTGGTGGAGAGGCTGGAACTTACGCCGGCCAAGGCCATGATGCCGCTGTTCGAAGGCATCTCGAACGCCATCGACGCGATCGAAGAGCACGGCGATGGCTTCTTCAAGCACGCCATCCGCATCCGGCTCGTCGCCGGTCGCGATCTGGCTCATCAGGGTGGCGATGACACGTTACTGATCGACGGCTTCGACATCACGGATGATGGTGCGGGGTTCCACGATCAGAACCTGGCCTCGTTCAAGGAGGCTCATACGCTCTCCAAGGTCAAGCTGGGGGGCAAGGGTGTCGGCCGGTTCTCGTTCCTGAAGGTGTTCGCCGCCGTCCATGTGCACAGCGTCTTCCAACGCGGCCAAGAGCGGTTGTTGAGGGTGTTCGACTTCTCTATCGACGATGAGCTCAAGGGCGCCGACGATCTGCAGCCGACTGAAGGCTCCCTGGGAACCACAGTCTCGGTGCGATGCATGGCTGCCCGTTATCGAATTGGCTGGCCGAGCGATCCCGTCGTCATTGCCAATCGAATCGTCGCCCACTTCCTGATCCGGTTTGCCGCACGATCCTGCCCGACCATGGTTCTCGAGTCCCCCGGTCACGCACCTATTGACCTTGGCCAACTGTTTCAGTCGACGGTTCAACCGCATGTTGAAGAGCGGTTCTTCGACGTGCTCGGCCATGAGTTCGCACTGCAGGCATATCGCCACCGTGACGGTCGGGCCCGGCATGACTTGCACCTCTGTGCGAATGGCCGAGAGGTCACCACTGGAAAGCTGCGAGATCTTCTGCCCGAGTTGCCGGAACGCCTTCTTGACGATGATCAGGAACCCTACACGCTCATTGTTCTGGTCACTGGCATCTACCTTGACGATCATGCGAACACAGAGCGAACAAGGATCGCTTTCCAAGCCGACGATGAAGCCGACCTCGACGACACCCTCGTCTCGCGCGTGGCGCTGAACCGCGGCATCGCTGAGACACTCCGCCCGTTGCTGGCCAGCGATCTGAAATCGACGAACGAAGAGAAGCTGGCTCAGGTCGAGCGATTTGTCGAGCAGGCGCCGGAGTACCGTGTGTTGACCCACGAACGCTACCGGCACCTGATCGAGCAGCGCGTTCAGCCCGGCCTAAAGGACGATCAACTCGATCAGGCGCTGCTGCACATCCGCCGCGACGTGGAAGACGCCATGCGCAAGGAAGAGCGGCACGTCGCCGCCCTGATCGAAAAGGAGTCCTTCGAGCAGTACCAAGAGCGCATACGCCGACTCATGGAGGACATGAACGACGTTGGCAAAGCCAAGTTGGCAGACTACGTCGCACATCGCCGGACCATTCTGGATTTGGTCGACCACAGCCTCAAGCGCGTACAGAACGATGGGACTTATCCGTTCGAGAAGGTTCTGCACAAGATGATCTTCCCGATGGGCGCCACTTCACGCGATGTCTTTCTCGACCAGCAGAACCTGTGGATGATTGACGAGCGGTTGTGCTTTCACACCATCCTCACCTCCGACAAGAAGCTCAACAAAGTGCCTGGTCTGGAAGGCTCCTCTGGCAAGGAGCCGGACATCTTTGCCTTCTTCTACGACACCCCGATTGGCATCGCCGAGCCGGACAACTTGGCGGGCGGCGGGGTCGTGATCATCGAGTTCAAACGACCCGGCCGCGACGACTACGACAAGGATCCGGCTGACCAGATCATCCAGCGCTTCGTCGAGATCGAGCAGGGCGGCGTTCGAGACATCGACGGTCGTCCAATCAATCCTGAACGCATTCGCTACACGGGCTACTTGATCGCAGATCTGACCCCCACCTTGCGTAAGCGGGTCCAGATGCGGTACCACCGTACCGCCGACAACGAGGGCTTCTTCTACACGTTGCCTGAAGGAAATGGCTGGATAGAGGTCATTTCCTACGACAAGCTGCTGCGTGATGCCAAGCGCCGAAACCGAGTGCTGTTCGAGAAGCTCGGACTGCACAAACACTGACGCAACGCACCCTGGCTCATCCGGTCAGCCAGGGCTGCCGCTGCGGGTGTAAGCATGGTCACCCCGTCCTGAACCAATAGGTCGCGGTCAACGCAGACAAGGTGGCGCTGACCGTCACGGCGTCGTGAGGAATGAGCAGGTACTTCCAGCCCTCTGACCCGTTCGCCGCGGCGAACGCGGATGCATGCTCGCACCATGCGGCCGCCGCTCTTGCCTTTGCCTGCACTTCGTCGGTCTGCATGTCGGCGGCCTTCTTGGTCTCGATGAGCAGGTTCAGACCGTCGGTCGCCGCCACGAAGTCCGGCACGTATTCCGGCTGGTCCGCACCTCGCCGGTAGTAGATGTTGAACTGGCCGGCTACAGGGCGCAGCCACTTGCGCGCGTCACGTTCGAGGATGACTGCCAGCACCCTCTCGGTGTCGGACTGGAACTTCTGGTAGCTGTAGGCGCACTTGGTGAAGCCACCGTAGACCAAGGTCGCAATCCGGCTCTTGTCCGGTGGCGCCTGGTGCAGCGGCAGCACGTCACCGTCGGCAGTCACGGCGCCGGGCTTCAGCGGCGTAAAGCCCTGGCTGACCACCACTTCCGACTCACCCGGGTCCTCGAAGTAGTGCAACGTCATCTGCGCGTGGATGTTGTCCGCGATGGCCCTGCCCTGGTTGGCCAGCACGTTGTGCAGCTTCTCGTCGTCGCCCAGGTAGCTGCGGAAGTGCGCCACCGCCTGGGCTGCCAGCTCGTACAACAGCTCGCCGTGTTGGTCGTAAGCGATGTCGTCGAAGCCGATCAGCTCGCGGACGATGTAATCCTCGGGCCGTCGTTCGGCGACGAACGACGATTGTCCGTACAGCAGCTCCTTGCCCGTCTGCAGCCCACGCCCCACCAACTGCTGGTCCTGCGGCTGGAAGTTCATGCGGCTCACGTCCAGGCTGAACACCCGGTAGCCGCTGCTCACCGCGCCCTTGGGTTTGACGAGGATGCGCGGAATGTCGATGGTGTGCTGCGCCACCAAGTCCGCTGTCTGCTTGACGATTTCTTCGACACTGGGGCCGGCGGGCGGCAGCAGCTGGCCCTGGGCCGGTGTCACCCGCGCTTGAACGCGCCGCACCAGTTCGGCCTGCACCTCTGGCAGGGTCAAAGACGCCGTGGTGGGGGCCGTCACCCCACCGGCCGCTGCCGCATCTGCCGGCGCGCCGGGCACGCCAGGCGAGTTTGCCAACCGGCTCATGTCGTTGATGACATCCATCGCGATGGCCGCCACCTGTGCCTGTTCGCCGGTGTACAGCACCGTCGCAGCCGGCGGCGCAACGTAAGGCGTGCCGGCGGCCGGGGCCACCGGCGCGGTGATGCCCAGCATCGTGTGCAGTGTTGGCGTGACCGCCACGCTGCGCAGGCCGGTCCCTGCACCGTCTGGCGGCGCCAGCTTGAGCTGCTTCAGCCGGATCGGCGAATCGCCGCGCCCGGCCTCGTCCACCACCTCCTGGAACTTGTCGTGCGCAATGATGTTCAGCCGGTCCACGGCCTCGACACCGGTCTTGCGCCCATACGGCAGCCGCAGGCCACGGCCGATGGACTGCTCGATCAGCGTGCGCGCATTGGCCGCCCGCAACGGCACGATGGTGTAGAGGTTGGTGACGTCCCAGCCTTCCTTGAGCATGTTGACGTGGATGACGATCTCGGTCGGCTCGTCGTAGCTCTCCACAGCCAGCAGCCTTTGCACGATCTCGTCGCCCTCGGCGCCGCTGGTGGTGCCGCTGTCCACCTGGATCACCTTGCCGGCGTAGCGCCCGTCGAACAGCTCGACCGAAAGCAGCTTGCTCAGCGCGGCGGCATGCGTGGTGTCGCGCGCTATCACCAGCATGAAGGGCTTCACCGGCTTCACTTCACCAGAAGCGCCCTTCTGCTGGGCGTAGGTCAGCAGGTGCACCTTGGTCTCTTCGTGCACCCGAACACCGTCCATCAACTTGATGCGCTCCAACTGCTCGGCGCTGTGCGCTGCGGCGTCGAAGTTCTGCTGCGTCACAACAGCCGGCTCCTTGACGAAGCCGTCTTCAATGGCCTGCGCCAGCGGGTAGTCCATCACCACGTTCTTGAACGGCACAGGGCCCTTGTTGCCCGACCCGCTTTCGGTGAACGGCGTGGCCGTCAACTCCATGGCCAGCAGTGGCTTCAGCTCGTTCAACGCGCGCACACCGGCACTGGCGCGGTAGCGGTGCGACTCGTCCATCAGCAGCACCAGGTCGGGCAGGCTCGCCAGGTAGTCGAAGTAGCTTTGGCCCAAGTACTCTGACAAGCGCTTGATGCGCGGCGCCCGGCCGCCGCGCACCTCGGTGTTGATCTTCGAGATGTTGAAGATGTTGATCTGCACCGGCGCGTCGATGGCCTGCGAGACCAGGTCGCCGCGCTGCTCGTAGGTTTCGCCGGTGATCACCTCCGGCGCCGCGACCGAGAACTCGGCGATGCCCTTGAACACGTACTTCGGTGTGCCCGGCGTGAAGTCGCGGATCAGCTTGTCGTAGATCGTCAGGTTGGGCGCAAGCACGAAGAAGTGCTTGTAGCCATAGGCGGCATTCAGGTAGCTGATGAACGCGCCCATCAGCCGCGTCTTGCCCACGCCCGTGGCCAGCGCGAAACACAGTGACGGGAAGTCGCGCTCGAAGTCGCTCAGGTTCGGAAACTGGCCCTTCAGCGCTTCGACCATCGCGGCCAGGTCGCTGGCGTCGCGCGCCTTGTGGTCACGCAACGCCGGCACAGCATCCAGGGCCGCGGCCAGCCGGCGCAGGCTCTCGGCCTGGGGCTCACGCAGGCTCAGGCGGCCGGCCACCGCTCGCAGGGTTTGCTCCAGACTCATTCTTTCCCTTCCCTCGGCTTCTTCTTGGCGGGCGCTGCCGCGGGCAACAACTGCCGCAGCTCGCGCTTCAGTTCCTGCTGCAGCTGCTTCTCGGTCGGCAGGTGCAGTTGGTAGCGGGTGGCGAAGATGTTGCGCTCCTGCTGTTCACCCAGGGTGTACTTCACGACGGCGTCGTTCTTGTCGGGGCACAGCACCAGGCCGACGGTCGGGTTGTCGCCCTCGGTGCGGCGCTCGCGGTCGTAGTAGTTGACGTAGAACTGGATCTGCCCCAGGTCGGCGTGTGTCAGCTTGCCCACCTTCAGGTCCACCAGCACGTAGCACTTCAGCACTGCGTGATAGAAAACCAGGTCGATGAAGAAGTGGTCGCCGTCCAGCGTGATGCGCTGCTGCCGCGCGACGAATGCGAAGCCCGTGCCCAGCTCCAGCAGAAAGTGCTGCAGGTTCTCGATCAGCGCCTGCTCGAGCTGCGACTCGACGAGCCGGTGCGACTCCGGCAACCCCAGGAACTCCATCACCAGCGGGTCTCGCAGCACATCCAGGGGCTTTGTCACTTCGTGCCCGCGGCTTGCCAGTCGCATCACACCGGCCTTGTCGCGGCTCTTGGCCAAGCGTTCGAACAACAGGCTGCCCGCCTGCCGCGACAGTTCACGCACCGACCAGCCCTGCTTGACGGCTTCGATCTCGTAGAAGTCGCGCGCGCCCTGATTGCCCACGCGCAGCAGGCAGCGGTAGTGGCTCCATGAAAGATCGGGGTGCAAGCGGCCCGGCCGCGGCGGTGCTGTCCCGCTCGTGGCAGCCGATTTCCGAGACACCGTCTCGGAAATGGCCGGCAGTGCCGATTTCCGAAGCACTGTCTCGGAAATGAGTTGCGGGTAGGCCAGGTAGAACTGCCGAAAGGCTTCGAGGTTGTCTACGGAATAGCCGCGTCCGTAGTTGCGCGTCAAACGCAACGACAGCTGGGCCAGCAAGCGGGCACCGTAGCCCGCGCGGCGCTGGCCACGCTGCTCCTCCTCGACGATCTCACGGCCCACCAGCCAATTGGCCAGCACCTGCGTGGTGTTGACGGTGCGCGCGATGCCCGTACGGGCGGCATCCAGAATCTCGAGCACGCGGCCATACAGGGCCGGCGTTGCCTTGTTTGCCTTCGGGTCGCCTGGGGCTTGCGGCATGTCAGCTGTCGGCCGGGTCGAACAGGCCGGTCTGCCGCGCATCCACCTTGCCGGCCCGTGCGCCGGCAGGCCGGCCGGCTTCCTGGCGAGCCTGCGGCAGGTTCTCGACGTTCAGGCTGTAGTCGTCGTGCCCCCACTCGCACTTCTGCAGCACCATCTTCGGAATCTTCTTCACCGTCAGGTTCGGGAAGCGGTTGGCGATGGCCTCGGCACTCAAGCGGAATGCGCCGCAACACACCAGCAGCGTGCGCTTCGGGCCGACCTCATCGGACAAGGCCTGCAAGGCCTCGGCACTGAGTGTCTGCGTCGTGACGTAGATGAAATCGGTCTCGGTGCTGTGGCCGTGCTGCCAGTAGGCATCGGCGCTCGGCGCGTAGGTGAAGCCCTCGAGCTTGGCCACGGCCGCTGCCAGCATCTCGGCGTTGTATTCGCGGTTGATCACCCACTGGCCGAAGCGATCCTGCTGCAACAGGCTTGGCGCCAGGCGGTAGTAACGGAAACCTCCGCCGCCCTTCCAGCCGGTGCTCTCGGTGACGCCGCCCGCGTCATCGCCGTCGATCACCTTCTTCAGCCGCGGGATGATGTGGGTGTGGCAGTGCTCGCCCAGTTCCACCATGATCCAGCGGCGGCCCATCTTGTGGGCGACGGCGCCGGTTGTGCCGGAGCCGGCAAAGGAGTCGAGAACCAAATCGCCGGGGTTGCTGGCGATATGAAGAATTCGGTGAATCAGCCTCTCCGGCTTTGGCGTATCGAATGCATTCTCGCGGCCGAAAATCTCGTGAATCTCTTTCTTTGCCTCGTCGTTGTGGCCAACCTCCTCGTGCGGCCACCATGTCGACGGCACCAAGCCGTCGACCTCAGACAGGTAGCGAATAAAGCGCGGCACGCCATCGCCATCTTGGCCAAACCAGAAACGACCCTCCTTTCGCAGGCGCAGGTACTCTGCTTCTAGAGTTGCCCAGTGTCGCCCCTCGGGCGGAAAGTGCTCCCGCCCGCTCGGGCCGACGATCTTGTACATCTGGTTCGGGCGAAAGCCAGCACCTGTGAACGAGATCGATTGCCATGCTCCTCTTGGATCGTTGTTCGGGTTGCGGTACGGTGCCTTTGTCTTGGCATCTAGGTCGAGGCGATTTCGAGTTGCCTTGAATCGTTCGACATCACGCGCGTAGACAAGGATATGGTCGTGCGCGTTTCCGAATGCGGAGTTGTTGTCGCGCGCATAACGCTTCTGCCAAACGCAATTGGCAACAAAGGTCTTGCGACCGAAGACTTCGTCGCACAGGACTCGCAAGTAGTGCGCTTCGTTGTCGTCAATAGTGATCCATAGTGAACCATCATCCGACATGAGTCGCTTGATGATCTCCAACCGATCACGCATGAGGCCGAGCCATATCGAGTGCTCCAAGCCGTCGTCATAGTGCGTGAAAGCACTTCCGGTGTTGTACGGAGGGTCGATGAATACGCACTTCACCTGGCCAGCGAACTCCTGCTCCAAGGCTTTGAGCGCCAGCAGGTTGTCGCCGAAGATCAGGCGGTTGTCGAAGATGTCGTGGTCGGTCACCCGCTGCGCAGCGTGGTGGCTGCGGGCCGGGTCTTCGAGCAGAACACGCGGCTCCAGCTTCGGGCGCGCGTCCTTGCCGATCCAGGTCAGTTCCAGCCGCTGCTTTTGGCTCATGCGCCGGCGCCCGGCTGGGAGACGGCCTTCTTGGCCGATGAATCGAACACCTCGTCGTTGATGGGCGAGCGCAGGCGGTCGTTGTTCAGCAGTTTCAGCAACAGGTCCATGGTTTCTTCTTCGACGACGATCTTGCCGCCTTCGATCTTGAGGTTCCAGCCCTCATCGCGACACACGCGCATCAGGCGCTCGATGTAGGTGGGGCTGCTGTAATAGCCGGCGTTCTTGATCGCCGCCAGCTTGCGCAGGTGGTGCTGGTTCTCGCCTACGTAGGCCCGGATGGGTTCCACGTCGCTCAGAAATGCCATCGACGCGAACTCTTCCAACAGTTCGCGGCTCTTGGCCTTCATGCCCTCGCGGAAGTTCATCGACGACTCGAAGGCCGACTTGCTGGCGATGAAGGTGGTGCCCGCGAAGACGAAGAAATCGAAGCGCGGGTCGATCATGAAGACCTCTTCGTCTTCGACATCGACGAGCTTCTGATCCTGGAAGTACAGCGTCTTGGTCCTGACAGCCTTGCGCGGGCTGTTCAGCGTGTTGATCTTGCTCCACGCGTAGAGGTGTTCGCCGTCCTTCTCGAACAGCACCACGTAGGCAAACGAGCCCAGCAACTCGGCGTGGCTCTTGGCGCGCGGGTTGTCGAAGCCCTGGCCGATGGCGTCACGAACCTTCGTGAAGTCGGTGGTGTCGGCATCCAGGGTCAGCAGTGATTCGCCGGGGTCGGCGTTGCTGAAATCGTAGGGCTCCAGGCGGAACTCCCGGTCCTGCACCTGCGCCTTCACGTAGCGCTTCAGCCGCCGCTCCAGCTTCTTGTCGATGCTGACCCGCAGCACGTTGTAGACAAACGGGGCCTGCGCCGGCTTGCGGTGCACCACCCAGAAGCTGGTGGCCCAAGGCGCCAGGTCTGTCGCCTTCAGCTTCTTGAGCCGTTGGGCTTCTTTACCGCTCATGCTCACTCCCTGCCTCACCTGCGGTTTCGGGCTCGGCCGCCACATAAAGGTAATGGGCCAGCCGCTCGAACGTGTATGTGCCACCTATTTTCAACGGAATGCGCGTGATCACCATCGCCTGCAATTCCGTGGTGCCGCGTTTGAAGGTGGCGTCGATCAGCATGTAGCCCGCCATCGCCAGCACGGGGTTGACCAGCACCGTCTGCGTGCGGTAGGCAATCACGAACATCATGCCCATGAAGATCAACAGGCTGGCCACGGTGGGCCAGTCGGCGAGGTCGATGCGCACCACGGAAAGCACATAGGGAATGGTGTAGCCGAACATCTCGCCCGACTTGTTGGCGGCCTTGCTCACCTGCACCTGCAGGCCCTCGCGAACGCTGCTCATGGTTCGCAATACCACCACGCAACTCAAGACCGCCATCACCAGAAGCCCGCCGAACCACCAGGGGTTCTTGGGCACCGGCAGGTTGCCGCTGACGTCCAGGTCTTTGATGGCCAAGATCAGCAGCAGCGGCGCATAGGCACTGATGAACACCACCAACGCCACCCAGGGGCGCAGCCGCAGCGACGGATCCGGCGTGCTCATTGCATGGCCCACTCGCAGCGCAGCAGTGTCTGGGTGCTCACCTGTTGCTCGAGCTGCAGTTCCAGTGCGTCGATGAGCCCGTCGCGTTTGGCCTGGATTTCGTCCTGCCGCGCAAACAGTTCACGGCGGCGCCTGTCGCGGGCCGCCTCCAGGTCGCGCTGCTCACGCTGCACGGCCAGCTTTTCCGCCAGCGTCGCCGCGCCCTTGCTGCGCGTGCGCACCTCCTTGATGCGCCGCTGCAGGTCAGCCAGTTGTTGCTCGAGGCTGGCGCGCTGGTCGTCGGCCCAGGCGTCCAGTTTTTCGGTCTCGGCCGTGAAGAGCTTCAGGTTGCGCGCCTCCACGGCCCCCAGGACCTGGGCCTGCTGGCGCGACAGTTCGGCCGTCAGTGCTTCAGTGAGGGTGGAGTCCTGGGACAGGCACGGTTCGGCCGCGCCGGGCAGCGCCAGGAGCCGATCTGCGACATCCGGTTCCAGCACCGTGCCGCCAACCGTGGCGGCCACCAGAAGGTGCTCTTCGGCGCTGCCCAGGGACTCCACACGCAGGCACTGCACCACGCAGTGCCCCTGCTCACCACGCAGCGATTCCAGCACCGACACCTTGGCGTTGTAGGCCGCGTAGTCCAGCTGAAGGCGCCGCGGCAACAGGGAGGCCCGCTTGGCAAGGTCGATCAGGTGCTGTGCCAGCGGATGCTGCAGGCGGTAGACATGGGCTTCTTCGCTGCGGCGCGGCAATTCATAGCGCCCGAGCGGGATTGCTGCCTCGGTGCCAGCGATGCCCGACTGGCTTGCATCGCCCACCGGCTGGCCCGGCAAGGCGTGCAAGGTGAACCCGTTGCCCTCCGGGTCGAACTGCGCGTGGCTGCCGAGCATGCCGCGGGTCAGGCGCATCAGCAGCCGTTCCATGCGACCCAACGCCGCCGTCGCGTCGGCCTGGGCCACCTTCAGGCGCTCCTGCACCTCTTCGTCGAAGTTCTCCAGCAGCGCGCGCCGCGCGCCGAGCATCGCATCGCTGATCTCGCCGGCCAGGTCCAGCTGCAACTGCTCGAATGCGGTGTGAATCTCGTTGGGGTGGCGGCAGTTCTGGTAGATGTCGGCGATGCGGCGTTCGAAGTCCACGCCTGACTCCAGCGCACCGAGCACCTCGTCGCTGGCGCCGAACACGCCGTCGAAGAGCTTGAACTTCTGGTCCAGCAGCTGGAAGACACGGCGGTCGGCTTCGTTGTCGCGGTTGACGAAGTTCACCACCACCACGTCGTGCTTCTGGCCGTAGCGGTGGCAGCGGCCGATGCGTTGCTCGATGCGTTGCGGGTTCCACGGCAGGTCGTAGTTGATGACCAGCGAGCAGAACTGCAGGTTGATGCCCTCGGCGCCCGCCTCGGTGGCGATCATGATCTTGCCGTTGTCGCGGAAGTGGTCCACCAGTGCAGCGCGGGTGTCTGCTGCACGCGAGCCGGTGATGCGGCTGGTGCCGCGGTGCTGCTCCACCCACTCGGCATGCAGGCGGCGCGCCAGCGGGTCGCTGTTGCTGCCGTTGAAGAGCACCACCCCGACGGCGTGTTCGGTTTGCCCCAACAGGGCAAGCAGGTAGTCCTGTGTCCGGCGCGACTCGGTGAAGATGATGGCCTTCTGCGCTGCGCCCAGC
The DNA here is from genome assembly GCF_902826655.1 of uncultured Methylibium sp. Classification (GTDB taxonomy): domain Bacteria; phylum Pseudomonadota; class Gammaproteobacteria; order Burkholderiales; family Burkholderiaceae_C; genus Methylibium. The sequence goes on from NZ_CADEFR010000002.1 coordinate 162,998, forward strand.
TCTTTCAGCCGGCCGAAGGCCACGTCGAGCGCTTTCAGCAAGGCCTGGCCCTTGGCGTTGTCGGTGATCGACAAGGCCAGGTCGCGAAACCCTTCGAGATCGGCAATCTCGGCTTGGACGGCGGCGCGCTCCTGAACCGTCTTGGCACGTTCGGCTGCGATGCCGGCATCTTCTGCCGCTTCAGAGGCTGCTGTTTCGTCGGCTGTCTCGTCCAGGCTTTCGTAGTCGGCGTCGAGCGCTTCGCTCAGGGTCTCGGACTGCGGTGCCGCCAGCTGGTCGTGCAGAGATTCCTGCAGCCGGCGGATGAGGGTGTCGAGCGCCCCGCCAATGGCGAATGAACTGGATGCCAGCAGCTTGCGCAACACCAGGGTGATGAGCTGCCGCTGAGCGTTGGGCAGGGCGTAGAGGCGGTCACGCTGCAGGTACTCGGAGACCAGTTCGTACAGGCGCACCTCGTCGGCGCCGGGCTTGAATTCCTCGAGCAGCGGAATGCGCCGCGTGTACTTGACATAGGCCTCGACCTGCCGGCGCAGGGTGCGTTTGCAGACCGGCCCGATGCGGTGCTTCAGCGCTGCGAAGCTGGCTTCGTCCCGCAACGCGCCGAACTGTTGGCGGAAGCTGTCCAGATCACCGAACACGCGGTCGTCGATGAAGCTGACGAGCCCGTACAGTTCCAGCAGCGTGTTCTGCAGCGGTGTGGCCGTGAGCAGAACCTTGCGCGATGCCGCGAGTGCATCGCGCAACAGGTTGGCAGTCTTGTTTTCAGGCTTGTAGACGTTGCGCAGCCGGTGCGCTTCGTCAATGACCACCAGGTCCCAAGGCACCGCGGCCAGCTCGCGCGCCTTGCCTGCCGCGAACTGGTAGGAGCAGATGACGATGCTCGCGGCGCCCGGGCCGTTGCCATCACGGCCTGCCGCGACATCGAACGGGTTGGTGCAACCTTCCTTCAAGGCCAGGCGGAATGAGCGGGACTCCAGGATCACGGCCGGCAAGGCGAACTTGTCGGCCAGTTCCTGGTGCCACTGCTTGCGCAGGTTTGCGGGGGCAATGATCAGCAGCCGGCGTCGGCGCTCGGCCCACCGCTGTGCCAGCAACAGGCCCGCCTCGATGGTCTTTCCAAGGCCCACTTCGTCAGCCAGGATCACGCCCTTGGACAAAGGGTTGCCGGCGGCAAAAAGCGCAGCGTCCACCTGGTGCGGATTCAGATCGACCTGGGCGTCGAAGAGCGCGCCCGCCATGCGATCCATCGAGCCCGCCGCGCCGCGCAGCGTGAGCCGATGCGCGAAATAGGCGAGTTGATGGGGGCTGTAGGTCATGGCGTCAGGTGTTTCCAGTTTGATTGTCGGCGCTGGGCCGTCAGCACCAGATCGTCAACAACATCGAGGTGTCGATCGACCATGCCGCGGCGTCTGCTGCCGACTGAATGGACCGAAGCAGCATACTGTATAAAACATCAGCCGTGCGGCATTGCGGGTCGCGCCGCGCTGAAGAACGACCGGCCTTGCAGGGTGCGGGCTTTCAGTGCCGAAACCCCCCTCTCATTGGCTGCATTCCGGGCCGCTCCGCGCGGACGTGCCGCCTACCCTTCCGGTCACCCGCTCCAAAGAGCACCGCCCTCAGTCGATGACCCAGGGATGCGCCCATGATCTCCGCTTCGCACAACGCCCCCGACGCCGGTGCCCACGGCAGTTCGCCCGGCGAGCACGCAGACACCGTCGAGACGCGGCTTTTCCTCGACGAGCACGAGTGGCTGTATGGCCTGCTACGCAGTGACGACAACACGTCGCCCACCTTCCGCTTCCCGGACCTGATCAGCGCCTGCGTGTCGCTGGTCTTCGAGGCGGACGACGCGCCCGGTCGCATCTTCGGCTTCCTCGGCACCCACCTCGTGTTGCGCGCACCGAACACGCCGCGCCGGCGCGAGTCGATGTGGCGTCCGCAGTACGAGCTGCTGCAGGCCGTGCAGCGCTCGCCGGCCAACCGGCACCCGAACCCCAAGTTCCAGCTCGACCAGCTGACCACCGCCTGTGTGGCCCTCGCCCGCCAGATCGACGACGCCGACACGCGCGTGCTGCGCCAGGCCCGGCTGAACATGGCCGATCGCTCGTCCCGATGGCGACTGCCACGCCCCGGGTGATGCGGTCCTCGCGCGCGAACGCGCCGACTCGCTGAACACCGTGCCGGCCCCGAAGCCGGCCCACCCGAACCCGACCCTCGCTGGCATCGCCAGCCTTGCCTCGCGGCCTGCTGGCCAGCGAGCGTGCCGACCTGTCTTCGGAGCTGTGATGTCCGCCACTCTGCCCACCCCGCTGCCTTGCGCCTCGTCCGCCTCGCGGCCGGCTTTGGCGCGTGTCGTGCAGTGGGCTGCGCTCGGGTTCGTGGCGCTCGGAGCCCTGCCGGCGCGGGCCTGCTGGGAACAGGCGGCGCAGCGCTACGGCGTCGCCGCCGAACTGCTCTATGCGATCGCCCGCGTCGAGTCGAACCTCAATCCGCGCGCAGTCAACCGGTCCCACGTCGCGCGCACCGGCTCCTACGACATCGGCCTCATGCAGATCAACAGCTCGCACCTGCCGCGGCTGGCCCGCCACGGCATCGCAGAAGCGCACCTGTTCGACCCCTGCACCAACATTCAGGTCGGCGCCTGGCTGCTCGCGGACACGTTCTCGCGTCATGGCGCGACGTGGAACGGGGTTGGAGCCTACAACGCCGCCTGCTCGCAGCTGAAGGGCTCACGGTGCGTCGAAGCCCGGTCGCGCTACGCCTGGCTGGTCTTCCGCAAGCTGCCGGCGGCCGCGGGGGTCAGGCCGTGAAGCGCCCCGCCATTAGCTCGCTGCTGGCGTGGATTGCGCTTGGCGTGGCCGCCTGCGGTTCGATGGAACTGGCTGGACCCAATCCCTCGATGTCACCGGCAACTGCGGCGGCTGGCATGGGCGCAGCACGCATCGCGCAGTCCGGCTTCGGTCGCGACGCCCGCTTCGCGATGTGCCAGCCGCCGGCCTGCCCCCGGCCAAGCGCCAAGTCACTCCCCGCGCCCGCGTCAACGCCCGTCGCCGTGGTGCCGACGCCTGCGCGCGTGCCCATCGCGCAAGATGCGTTGCCGCTGACGCCGACGGCTTCGCGCACGTCACCTCAAGCTGCGCCGTCCGAGGTGATCGAAGACCCGCCGCCGCTGCGCGTTGTCGTGCACTTCGGCTTCGGTCGCTCGGACCTCGATGTCGCGGGCCGCGATGCACTTGACCTCGCGGCCGCACAGCCGCTGCCAGTTCGCCGTGTGTTGATCGCAGGGCGTACCGACAGCGTCGGGCCCGCTGCATCGAATCAGGCTCTGGCGCAGGCCCGCGCCGAGGCGGTGCAGCGCTACCTGACGGCGCGCCACTCGCACGTGCTGGCTGCCGCCGAAGTGCGCGTGCAGTCGCAAGGTGCGTGCTGCTACGCCGCCGCCAACGACAGCGCTTCGGGCCGGGCAGCCAACCGGCGTGTCGAGGTCATCTTCGAACGTGACGGAGGCGCGTTGTGAGCCCGAGGGTGCGCTCCTGCGGCGCAGTCCGGCCCGCGTGGCGCTGGTCCAGCTGCCGGGCACCGCCGGCCGGCGCCCGCACGCCCAAGCCAGCACGTCATCCGCCAACCCGCGTTCCTCTTTCCACGCTCAACCGATGAGGTTTCCATGACCACCACCACCCTTGCCGTTCCCCCGCTCACCCGCCGCGCAGCACGCCGGCCGTGGACCATCGCTGCCCTGCTGTGCCTGATCGCACTCGGCCTGGGCATCGCCTTCCCCGGCCATGCGCTGGACCTGGTCGCCTTCACCGGCATCACCGGCCCGCTGACTTCCGCGCTCACCGCCATCGCCAGCCTCGGCCCCGGCATCAAGGCGCTGGTCGGCTTCGTGGGCTTCGTCGTCGCGCTGATCTCGCTGGCGGCTCTGCGCAACTTCGGGCCGGTGCTGTTCTACGTCGGCCTGGCGATCTTCGCCGCCGTCGGCCTGGTGATCGCCGGCGCGATCATGGGCGCGGTTGTTTGAGCCGCCGCGGCCCGCCCTGCACGCACCGCCCGGAGGCTCCATGCACGCCGACACCTACATCCCGCGGCGCCTCGACGACCAGTGGAAGATCGGCTTCTGGGATGTCGACGTCGCCGCGCCCGCGCTGCTGGGCCTGTTCATGGGCTACATGTCGGGCTCGAAGCTCTCGTTCGCGCTGTGCTTCGCCGCCGGGCTGTTCACCTCGCGCTGGATCGCCCGCATCAAGGCCGACAAGCACCCGGCCTTCGCGATCCACTGGCTCTACTGGCACCTGCCGACCAGCCCGCTGACCGCGATGCGCGCGACCCCGCCCTCGCACATCCGCCGCATGGTCGGCTGACAGCCGGAGCGCGCCCACCATGGACTTCGAACGGCTCAGCGGCGACCTGAAGGAACTGCGGTGCCGCAACCGCACGCTCGGCGCGGCCGTCGGCCTGCTAGCGGCCGGCCATCTGCTGGCGCTGGCCGTGGTGCTGAACCTGCTGGGTGCCGTGCGCACGGTGGTCGTGCCGCCGTCGATCAACAAGTCGTTCTGGGTCACGCGCGACAAGGCCAGCGGCGAGTACCTGGAACAGATGGGCAGCTTCGTCGCCTGGTTGGTGCTCGACGTGACACCCGCATCCATCGACTGGAAGAAAGACATCCTGCTCGGCTACGTCGAGCCCGAACAGCACGGCGGTCTGAAGACCCGGCAGGAGCTCGAGGCGGCGCGGCTCAAGCGCATCAACGCCAGCACTGCGTTCGCGCCGCAGCAGCTGGTGCCCAGCGAGGAAGGCCAGTCGGTGGTGGTGCGCGGCCGGCTGCGCACGCTGGTCAACGGCGTCGAAACCGCGAACGACCTGAAGGCCTACCTCGTGGAGTTCAGCTACGCCGGCGGCCGCGTGCATCTCAAGACCTTCAAGGAGCTTCCCCATGCCGCCTCGTAGTCTCACGGGCGCGCGGAGACACGTCTCGGCTGCGCTGATCGCGCTGGTCTGCACTCCCGCAAGCCACGCGCTGCAGATCGTCGAAGCGCGCGACGGTGTGGCGGTGGAAGCGATCCTCTCGATCAAGGAGCCGACGCGCATCCGCATCGAGGGTGCGCCGATCACCGATGTCTTCGGCAACATCCACTCCAGCTCTTGCGGCGGCATGCCCGCTGGTACGTCCGGCTCGCCCGGCTCACCGGTGGCACCACTCTCACCGGTGGTCAACCCCGCCGGCGAGATCGTCGTCGAGTGCGACCGCGACAAGGGCGAGATCTACGTGCGGCCCGTCGCCACCGCCAGCGATGGCAGCGCCGCCGCGGCCAAGCCGGTCAACCTGTTCATCTCGTCGGCGCACGCCACCTACACGCTGATCCTGCGCCGGGCCGACACGCCGGCCGACACCATCCTGATCCGCGACCGCAGCGCCCCTCCCGCCGCGGCTGGCCCGTCGAGTACGTCGGCGCACCACGTGCGCGCCATGAAAGCGCTGCTGGTGGCGATGGCGTCGGACCGCGTGCCACCGGACCTGCGTGTGGACGAACTCAACCAGCCGGTGCAACTGTGGGCCGAGGTGCGCTTCGCGCTGATGCGCCGCTACGAAGGCCGCGGCCTGAGCGGCGAGAAGTACCTGCTGCAGAACATCGGCGCGGCCGTGATGGTGCTCGCCGAACAGGAGTTCGACCGCCCCGACAGCAAGGCCGGCGGCCAGGTGCTGGGTGTCGCGGTCGAGCACCACCAGCTGCGGCCCGGCGAGAGCACCAGCGTCTACGTGATCCGCCGCGGAGGCGAACGATGAACCTGCCCGTACCGATGCGCTCGCTCGTCGAGCGCCTAACGCCCCGGCAGCGCCAATACGCCATGCTCGGCGCGATCCTGCTGGGCGGCGTCGGCCTGCTGTGGCTGGTCTTCGCTTTCGCCGAAAGCGCGCCCTCGGGCCAGGCAGGCAAGGCCAGCGGCGGCACGCCCGGCCCGGTCACCAACATCGGCGTGATGCCGCCCGGCCAGCAGGTCAACCCGGTGGATCAGTGGGTCGGCACGGCCGGCAGCAAGCTCGCGCAGTACGAGAGCGAGCGCGAGGAGCAGGGCCGGCTGAACAAGGATCGCCAGGCCTTCGAGGCGCGCACGATGCAGCGCTTCGCCGAACTCGAGCAGCGGTTGACCGCGACCACGCAGGCGGTGCAGCCGCCCGTGCCGGCGCCCGTTCCGAGTCCGGCTGCGGCAGCACCGCCGCTGCCGCCGCCTTCGGCCCTGCCTCCGCCGCCCCCTGCGCCACGCGGGCCGGCTGCAGGGGCGGTACCGGCGATGCCGCCCGGCGTCCCGCCGGCACCGCTCTCTTCGGCGCTGCCTCTTCAGGCACCGGCCGCGCCGGTCCTGATGCGCATCGCGGTGGCCGATCGCGCTGCCACCAGCGCGCAGCCTCCTGCGACCGCGGACGCACGCACGGTGTCGACCTTCCTGCCCGTGAGCTTCACGCGCGGCACGCTGCTCGGCGGCCTGGACGCGCCCACCGGCGGCCAGTCGCAATCGAATCCCCACCCGGTGCTGATCCGCCTCTCGGACAACTCGGTGCTGCCCAACCGCTTCCGCGGCGAGTACCGCGACTGTTTCGTGATCGCGGCGGGCTATGGCGACATCAGCTCCGAACGCGCTTACCTGCGCACCGAGAACCTTTCCTGCGTACGTGCCGATGGCGCGGCGCTGGAGGTTCGCATCCAGGGCAGCGTGTACGGCGAAGACGGCAAGGTCGGCATGCGCGGCCGTCTGGTCACCAAGCAGGGGCAGATGCTGGCCAACGCGCTGCTGGCCGGCGTGGTCAGCGGCATCGGCCAGGGGCTGGCCACCTCGTCAACCAGCTATAGCACGTCGGCGCTGGGCACGATTGCCACCGCCTCGGGCGCCGATGCCTACCGCGCCGGCCTGGGCACCGGCGTCGGGCGCGCGCTCGACCGGCTGGCGCAGTACTACATCAAGCTCGCCGAGAACACCTTTCCGGTGATCGAGGTCGATGCCGGCCGCGAGATCGACGTCGTGATCACCAAGGGCGTGCGCATCGACCTGCCCCCGTCCGGCGCCGAGCAGCGCTCCGGAGCGAACCCGCCTTCAACCACCCGCAGCCCGGAGGCCGACGACGATGGCTCCTACTGACCCGCTCCGCCGCAGGCCGCTGGCCCGGCCCGCAACACTCGCAATGCTGAGCTTCGCGCTGCTGTCGCCGCTGCCTGCAGCCGTGGCGGCTGGCCCGAGTGACGACGAGGCCCGACTGCTCGCCTCACTACGCAAGGCCCATCCCGGCACGCGCTTCACCGAGGTCGCGCGTTCGCCCGTGCCCGGCGTCTACGAGGTCTGGATGAACGGCAACGTGGCCTTCGTCGCCGCCCGCGACCCGCGCTACTTCATCTTCGGTCGCCTCTTCGACACGCGCACGATGACCGACCTGACCGGGCCGCGCCTGCTGGCCGCTGCCCGCGCCGAACCGGCGGCGACCGAGTCCCCTTCGGCGGCAACCATCGCTTTCGGCTCGCTGCCCGTCGCGGACGCGATCACGACGGTGCGCGGCAACGGCCGCCGCCAGCTCGCGGTCTTCAGCGACCCCGGCTGCAGCTTTTGCCGCCGGCTCGAACCCGAACTCGATGGCCTCGATGACGTCACGATCCACACCTTCCTTCTGCCCTTCCAGGGCATGGCGCGACCCGTCGCGATCTGGTGCGCGCCAGATCGCGCACAGGCATGGCGACAGGCGATGCACGACGGCGTTGCGCCAGCTGCGGCATCAGCGTCCTCCTGCGAGCACCCGGTCGACCGCAACCTCGCACTCGCCCGCCAGTTGGGCGTCAACGGAACGCCGACCCTGTTCTGGGCAGACGGGACGCGCACCGAAGGTTTCGTCACCCGGCCGGTGATCGAGGACCGTCTGGCGCGCACTTCGCCAGAGGCCAGGCCATGAACGCGCACCACATCGGCCGCCTTGCGGCCGCGCTCGGCAGCGCGGTGTCGCTCGCGGGCTGCATGAGCCTGTCCGGCCTGAGCGGCAACTCCAGCTATGCCTGCAAGGCTCCGGACGGCGTCACCTGCCAGTCCGTGTCCGGAACCTATGCCAACGCGGTAGCGAACAACCTGCCAGCACAGCGGGCTCGCGCGACGCCGGCCGCTACGCCCGACTTGACACCCCCTGCGGCGGCAGCAAGCACACCGACCGCGCGCAACGCACCGGCCGACGCCGCGCAGGTGCTCCCGTTGCGCTCCGCACCGCGCATCCTGCGGCTTTGGTTCAAGCCCTGGGAGGACGCCGACCGCGATCTCTACGACCAGGGCTATGTGTACGTGCAGGTCGACGGCGGCCGTTGGCTCGTCGACCACGCCCAGCGGGCGATCCGCGAAGCCTACGCACCCGTGCGTGCACCCGCCGGACGCGCAGCCGCGGACCCCGCACCCCGAGCGCCCGCCACGGGTGTGCAGCGTCCGCCCGGTCTCGACCAGTTGATCCCTGGCCTGCGGCCCGCCGCGCCTGCCACTGGCGACAACCCCGACTGAGGCCGCGATGAACGCCCGCCTGCCCCATGTCGAACGCGCCGGCCTCGCGGACTGGCTGCCCTTCGGCGCGGAGGCCGACTCGCCCGCCGAACAGTTCGCCGCCTGGCTGCCCTACTCGGCCTACCTGGCCGACGAGAAGCTGTTCGTCAATCGCGACGGCCTCGGCTTCCTGCTCGAGCTGATGCCGCAGTCCGGTGCCGACGAACGCATGGCCGAGGTGCTGGTGTCGCTCTACGCGACTTGCCCGCCCGGCACCGGGGTTCAGTTCCACCTGTTCGCCTCGCCGCACATCCGCGAGCAGTTGTGCCGCTATGCCAACCTGCGCGTCGAGGACAGCGATCAGGCCGAGAAGGCCAAGCACTGGGGCCGGCCAGCGCGCAACGACAACCTCTTCCACCGTCTGGCACGCCAGCGCGTCGGCCATCTGCTGGGCGGCGCCCAGCGGTCGCTGACGTCGGGCTTCCACTACACGATCCGCGACTTCCGGCTGATGATGAGCGTGGCATTGCCCGGCGATGCCGGTCAGCTCAACCGCCGCGACGAACTGGTGGCGCTGCGCGAGTCGATGGCTTCGACGCTGCGCTCGGCCTCGCTGCCGAACCGCGTGTGCGACGCTGCCGACCTGATCAACTGGTGCGCGCTGTTCACCAACCCGGACCGCATCTCGCAGGCTGACGCTCCGAACCTGCACTACGACGACGGCCGCGAGATCCGCGACCAGATCGTCGACTTCGACACCATCCAGGATCCGCAGCCCGGCGGCCTGACCCTGTGGAAGGAAGGCAGCGAGCACCGGCTCGAAGCCCGCTTCTATTCAATCAAGTCCTTTCCCGAGCGCTTCGCACTCTGGCAGATGGGCTCTCTGATCGGCGACCTGATGCAGCCCGCGCTGCAGTACAGCGCACCCTTCCTGCTGACGATGGGCGTACACGTGCTCGACCCGAACGTCACCAAGTCAGTGGTCACGGCCAACCATGTGCGCGCGACGCAGAACGCACGCAGCAAGATGGCCGAGGTGATGCCCGACGTGGGCAAGAAGCTGCAGGACTGGACCGCGGCGGCCAACGCGATCGACGTCGGCAGCAACCTGGTGAGCCTGTACCACCAGCTCGCGATCTTCTCGCCACCCGGCAAGTCAGTCGCCGCGCAGGAGACCGCAAACGCGATCTGGCGCGGCCGCGGCTTCCAGCTCAACGCGGATGTCTACATGCACCGACAGGCGCTGCTGGCCAGCCTGCCGATGACGCTGTCCGAGCGCTTTCACCGCGACCTGGCCAAGATGCGCCGCGTGTCGCGCAAGACGATGGCCAATGCCATCCACCTGGCGCCGCTGATCGCCGAGTGGCGCGGCACGCGCACGCCGGCCCTGGTCTTCGGCGGCCGGCGCGGCCAGCTGATGACGCTGGACATCTTCGACAACGACCTCGGCAACTACAACTTCGCGATCATCGGCGCGCCGGGCTCGGGAAAGTCGGTGCTGATGAACGAGATGGCCTGGTCCTACCGCGCCATCGACGCCAAGGTCTGGATGCTGGACCTCGGACGTTCGTTCGAGAAGCTGTGCCGCAAGGCCAAGGGCACCTACATCGAGTTCAAGCCCGATGTCGCCATCTGTCTGAACCCCTTCACCCACATCGTCGACATCAACGAAGACATCGACATGCTGGTGCCGGCCATCTCGAAGATGGCCTCGATGTCGCGGCCACTGGACGAAGTTCAGTACAAGGCCATCTCGGCGATGGTGCTCAAGCTGTTCCGCGCGCACGGCAACGAGCTGACCGTCACCGCGCTGCGCGACGCCTTCAAGGCCGGAACGATCGAGGAACTGGGCGTGCGCGAGGATCCGCGCATCAAGGACCTGGCGATCATGCTTAACCCCTATGCACGGGGCGGGCAGTACGAGCGCTTCTTCGAGGGCCGCAACAGCATCGACTTCGAGAACGACTTCGTCGTCATCGAGAACGAGGAGCTGAAGCGCCGGCCCGACCTGCACGCGGTGGTCAACATCCTGCTGCTGCACCAGATCACCGGCGAGATGTACCTGACGCGCAACCGGCGCAAGGTGCTCTTCATCGACGAGTTGAAGCAGCAGCTGGGCGACATCGGCGCCGACGATCCGGTCAAGGCCGCCGTCGTCGAAGAGGCCGCGCGGCGCGCCCGCAAGTACGGCGGCTCGCTCGGCACCGCGACGCAGAGCGCCGACGACTACTACGGCTCGGCGCAGATGGAAGCGGCCTTCAACTGCTCGGACTGGGTGTTCCTGCTGCGCCAGAAACCCGAGTCCATTGAGATGCTCGACCGCCAGGGGCGGCTGTCGATGGACGAGCCGAAGAAGCGGCTGCTGAATTCGCTGCGCACCGAGCCCGGTGTGTTCTCGGAGGTCTACATCTCGTCGCCCGTCGGCGAGGGCGTGGCGCGCAACATCCTCGATCCGGCGACTCACCTGCTGTTCTCGAACAAGCTCGAAGACAACGCACCAATCGACGAACTGCGCGCACAGGGCCTGTCGATCGACGAGGCGATCGCGGAACTGCTGCGTCGCCGGGGGCATGTGTCGTGAGCCCTGGCGCGAAGTCGCTTCTGCTGAACGCGGGCATGGCCTGCGCGATCGTGCTCGGCACGCTGGCCGCCTACGACCGCGTCGTAGTCCGACCGGCGCAGCTGATCGGCGTGGTCGATGTCGCCGAGGTCTACCGGCAGAAGGAAGCCGAGTTCACGCTGATCCTCACGCGCGCCGCGAGCGACGGCGAGCGCGAACAGGCGATGCGCATGGCGCGCAGCTTCGCGCAGCGCCTGCCGCTGGCGCTGGAGGAACTACCGCGCGACTGCGGCTGCCTCGTCGTGCTGAAGACCGCTGTCGCGGCGCCCGCGCCGCGGACCGTCGACCTGACGGCGCATCTGCGCCGCAAGGTGGAGGCGCCATGACCCGGCGCATCGACCGCCTCCGCATCGGCGCCCGCGATTTCGGCGCCCACCTGCGCCAGCGCTGGTACCTGTACCTGCCAGTCTTTGCGATCTGGGGCTTCGCCTACACGCGCCTGTTCATCGACCCCACGCCGCGGCTGCCGGTGCTCTTCAACTGGACACCGAGCCTGCCCTGCCGGGTGGCGCTGCTGCAGTACGGCCCGAACGCGCTCAAGCGCGGCGACTACGTGGTGTTCGCCTTCGACGGCGAAGCCCAGGCGCGCTATCCGGGTCTGCGTGGCCAGCCATTCTTCAAGATCGTGCGCGGCCTGCCCGGTGACCGCATCACAGTGGAAGGCCGCGCCGTCGCGATCAACGGCGAGATCGTCGGCCGGGCCAAGACCCACACCCACGACCGGCAAGCGCTCGAGCCGATCCTTGCCGCCGTGATTCCAGCCGGCCACTACTACGTGCAGGGCACCAGTCCGGATTCCTTCGACTCGCGCTACCGGGCCAGCGGCCTCGTGCGCGCGGACCAAGTGCTCGGCACCGTGATCCCTCTGTTCTGACGAGGCACGGCGATGCAACACGCTCGACACCTTGCCGCCACCCTGTTGGCCGTGTTCGCTCTCGCAGCGGCTGGACTCGGTTCTGTACGCGCTCAAACCTCACCCGCACAGCCAGGTACTCCCGGGACCGGCGAGATGCCGATCGAGGACTACCTGGCACTGCTGGCGCGCATCGCGCCGGCCGCTCATGACGGTGCGCGTGCGTACCAGCAGGCCTGGTTGCAGCGCTGCGGCCGTTCGTTGACGACCGCGGAACTGCGCGTGGCGATGGCGGTGGTAGACGGCAACCCGGTGCTGATGGGCATGATCCGAGCGAGCCATCTGCGCGACGCCGCGGCGCTCGCCAGCCTCACGGCCCAGATCGATTGCACGCGGGGGGCGCGATGAGCCGGGCCACCACGTCGTTGCTGGTTGCGGCCTTGTTGATCGTCTGTGGCAAGGCCAGCGCAGTCGATCTCGGCGCCATCGGTCCGACCTACGAGATCGCCGAGCCGCACCTGCTGGCCTTCATCGAGCAGCGGCTGCGCGAGAAAGAACGCAGCGGCGAGTTGCAGCGGCTCGCGGAGGCGGCACGGGCGCGCGGCATCGACACCGTGCGCCAGCCGCCGCCGGTCGAAGGCCTGCGGACCACCGAGCGCCCGCGCACCTTCTACGTCGATCCGAGCTTCACGCTCGACCGCAACATCACCGACCCGCAAGGCCGCCTGATGTTCGCCGCCGGCACGCGCAAGAACCCGCTCGAGGTCGTGTCGCTGTCGCGCCACCTGCTGTTCTTCGACGCCCGCGATCCGCGGCAGGTGAAACACGCGCGCGAGCTGAGCGGTCGCTTCGCGGGCCGCATCAAGCCGATCCTGACGGGAGGCTCCTACCTCGACCTGATGAAGGCCTGGCGCGTGCCCGTGTACTACGACCAGTCCGGCACCCTCACGCGCCGCTTCGGCATCCGCCAGGTGCCGGCCCTGGTCTCGCAGGACGGACTGCGCCTGCGCATCGACGAACTGGGGCTGCCATGAACATCGGCCGATACCTGCGTGCCTGCGCCGCGATGCTGGCCGCCGCACTAGCAACCGGCCCCGGGCTGGCCGGCGACAGCCTGACCTGCACCGGCCGGTTCCCGAACCCCATCACCGATATCTGCTGGAGCTGCATCCTGCCGATCACGCTGGGCGGTACCACGCTGGCCAACCTCGACGGGCAGGAAGACATCGCCAATCCTTCCAGCCCCGTCTGCAGTTGCGGCGTGAACCCGACGGTCGGCCTGTCGATCGGCTTCTGGGAGCCCGCCCGCCATGTCGAGGCCGTGCGCAAGCCCTTCTGTCTGGCGTCGCTCGGCGGCGTCGACCTGGATCCCGGCATCGATGCGCCGACTGCCGCGCGCTTCACGCGGCCCGAGGGCGACGGTGACGGCGGCAGCTTCTACCAGGCGCACTTCTACATGAACCCGGTGCTGTACTGGCTGGAGGTCGTGACGGATTTTCCGTGCCTGGAACGCGGCTCGTTCGATCTCGCGTACCTCACCGAAGTCGACCCGCTGTGGAACGACGACGAACTGACACTCATCCTCAACCCGGAGGCGGTGCTGTTCGCCAATCCGGTGGCGGTGGCGGCCTGCGCGGCCGACTGCGTCGCGGCGACCGTCGGCTTCGGCATGCCCGAGCTGTTCTGGTGTGCCGGCTGCCAGGGCGGCCTCTATCCGCTCGACGGCCACGTGCCTTACCACCTGGGCGGCGTGCGCACGGCGGCGCTGATCGCCCAGCGCCTGACCGCCAAGATGCACCGCGAACTGTTGGCCTGGGGCTGGCACGGGAGAGCCGGGCTCTGCGGCCCCTACTTCCTGCCGGCGATGGACAAGACCGCCTACAAGACCCAGCTGACCTACCCGGTGGCGAACACCGCCAAGGACGGTGGGCGTTGCTGCCAGCCCTTCGGCCGCAGCACCATCGTCTGGGGCGCCGGCAAGGAGTACCCGGTGCGCGGCGAGGACTTCGCCTTCATGTTGTTCCGCAAGAGGAACTGCTGTGTGGGCTACTGAATTCCCTCGCCTCGCCGCACGCGTGGCCGCGGCCGGGCTCTTGTTCGCTGCCGAGGCGGTGCGCGCGCAAGCCCCCGTCGGTCTACCTCCCTCCAAAGTGATGCCGCGGATCGATGCCCTGCCCGCACCGGCCACGCAGGTTCCGTTGGACCTGGAGGCGCTGGCGCGGGGATTCGCCAGCGCGACAGGCGCGCCCGCGCTGCCAGGCGCCGACGAGCCGCGTCTGATCGTTTTCATCAGCCTGTCCATGCCCGAAGCCACGTTGGCGCGCCTTGTAGACCAGGCCGCGCGTGCTCGGGCGCAGTTGCTGCTGCGCGGACTGTCCGAAGGTTCGCTGCCACGCACCGCTGCGCGCATCCAGCAACTGATCGGCACACGTCCGGTGGCCGTGCAAATCGATCCGCGGGCCTTCGATCGCTATGCGATCCAGCGCGTGCCGTCGTTCGTGCTCACCCGAGGCGGCAAACCGAACACCGCCTGCAGCGGCGACCAATGTACGCGGTCCGACGAGCACGTCATGGCGACTGGCGACGTCAGCCTGGACTATGCGCTGGCCCACTTCCAGCGTTCGGCGCCGACCTTCGCGAAGGACGCCGACCGTTTCCTGACCCGCCTCGGCCGCCGGGAGTGACGCCATGCGCAAGCTGATCGCCTGCTTCACCGCGTTCTGCGTAGCTGTGACCCCGGTGACGGCGCCAGCCGGCCCGCACGAGGAAGGTGTCGCGGCAGGCCAGGCCGCCAACCCGGCCGCCCGAGCCACCGTCAACGCGCCCAGCGCCACCAGCGTCGTGCCGGGATACACCGCCACGCCGCCCGAGTCCGCGTACTACCGGCAGCCCAACCTGTCGTCGCAGGGAAGCGCGCGTCTGTCACTCTGCGCCACGTTGCCGAACGATCCGGTGTGCCACGCGCAGCGTGGCGCTATGGGGTCAGCGAACCTGCCACGGCCGGCCATCGGTCCCGGCGACCCCTCGGTGTCCGCGGCACATGGTATTGCCCGTGCGCCGTCCAGCGTGCTCGAGAACCTGGCGTCGTACTACAGCGGCTGCACGACCACGACAACATCCGTCCCCGCCGGCACGCAGACCCGCAGCTGCCTGCGCTACGAAGGCATCGGCAGCTACCGCTGCACACGCAGCCTCACGGTTGGCATTGAGCGCAGCACCAACTGCACGCCCGGTGACTGGTTCGCCCACGCCGGCGCGGGCCGCACCGGCGTGGACGTGCAATGCCTGCCCGATCGCCCGGAGACGGCGCAGCACTTCCGCGTCACGCAGGACGCATCGCCGCTGGCTTTCTTCGACGTCGACATGACGACACCGGTGGTGTTCCCGCAGATGGTCGCGGTGCTGGGCACGAGCTACTCCTGGAGCACCGGCACGGAGATCCGCACCGGCGTCTGGGTTGCCGACAAGGCCTGCACCGGCGACGCCTGCGCACTGACGGCCATGATCGCCGCCGAGCGGGCCGATATCTGCACCGGCGGCGGCGACTCTGGCTACAGCTGCACCAGCGTCGAGCCCTTCCTGAGGCGCTACGCGGCCTGCCCGGCTGGTACGCAAAGCGGCGACCTGGTCCAGGACACCATCTGCCAGGGCGACAACGGCTGCACGACGACGGCGCTCGACAGCACGCGCTGCTATGCGCCGGCCGGCGGCGCTACGGCGCTGACCGGCTACGACGTGACGGGCAGCCTGCCCGGCTACTACTGGAACCTCGACAGCGAGCGCACGGTCGTCGGCTGGGACCCGAACCCGGCCTACGGTCCGATCCCGACGATGCGGATGTCGTACACCCGACCCCGCACCACCCTCGCCGAAACTGACCGCTGGGACGACCAATGCCTCGCCGTCGCCGACGGCAGCCGCTGCACCGTGCAGACCGCGGCTGTGTGCGCCGACGGCCCGGCGACCAAGGTGATCGACGGGGCATCGGTGACCCGCGACTGCTGGCAGTACGAGAGCACGATGAACTGCAGCGGCACGGCGCCGGCCAGCCAGTGCGGACCGCTGGCCGCCGCCGGCTGCACGCCCTCGGGCTCGGTCTGCCGGCGCAGCAATTCCGTCACCAGCGCCTGCGAGGTGTACGAGGACAGCTACAGCTGCCCGGTGCCGGCGCAGACGGTAACAAGTGCCAGCAACTGCCCGTCGAACGTCTTCTGCCTGCAGGGCAACTGCTACGACATCAGCCACGCGAACGACGCCGACTTCGCGCGCAGCATGTCGATGCTCGAGGCCGCGCGCGAAGCCGGCGTCTACCTCGACACCGACCGCATGCAGGTGTTCAAGGGCGAGGAGAACCGCTGCCGTGACCGGCTGCTGAACAACTGCTGCTACGCCGACAGCGCCGGCGCCGGCATGACCAACCAGAGCCTGTTCGGCGTGGGCTCGAGGCTGGTCTACGACGTGCTGATGAACGCGGAGAACAGGCAGTTCATCTACCAGGGCATGCAGGCCTTGCTGCTCGGGGGCGGTTTCAGCGGCACCTTCACCACCTACGGCGTCACCGTGGCGGTCAATGGCGCGGCGCTGCCCGCCGGCTCGGCGGTGCTCTACGCCGGCGACAGCTTGGTGGTCGCCTTCGATCCGTGGAGCCTTGCTATCGCGGTGGTCATCTACGTCGTGATGTCGGCGATGTCCTGCGACGAGGAGGAAGGCAAGCTGGCGATGAAGGAAGGCGCCGGGCTCTGCCACTCCGTCGGCACCTACTGCTCGTCCTGCATCCGCGTCCTCGGCTCCTGCGTCTCGTGCATCACGCACACCACGCGCAAGTGCTGCTTCAACAGCATGCTGGCCCGCATCGTCAACGAGCAGGGACGAACGCAGGTCGGCAAGGGCTGGGGCAGCGCGCGGAACCCGGACTGCTCGGGCTTCACGATCGCGCAGTTGCAGTCCCTGGACTTCGCGGCGATGGACCTGAGCGAGTTCTACGCCTCGCTGGTGCCAACCCTGCCCAACGTGGCCACGCTGCAGGGCCAGAGCAGCGGGCGCATCCCGACCTGCTACTACGGCCAGGGGAGGTGCCAATGAGCCGCCAGCACGTCCGTCGGGCATTGCCGCTGGGGCTTGCCATGGCCGTCTTCTCGTCCGTGGCCACGGCCCAGGAACGCCTCGCGGTACCCGACGCGCGCCCGCTGCTGCTGGCGGCCATCGACGCGGCGGATGGGCGTGCACACGGCGTGCTGTCGGGACCGATGGCGGATGCCATCACGGCGCGCTTCAAGGCCACCTCGCCGGTCTACATCGACGTCAGCACGGAGCGCCGCTATGCGCAGCCGGGCTGCCGGCGCCTGAAGGTGAGCTTCTGGCAGGACGGCGTGCAGCTTCCCGGAGGGCCGGGTCCTCGCCGGCGGACCATCGACTTCGGCATCAACTACTGCCGCGACGGCCTGCCGCCGCGCTCGCTGTCCTGAGGTGCGCGATGCATGGCACCCACCGCCTGATGTTGCTCGTGCTTGCCGGCGCATGTGCTTCATCGGCAGCAAGCGGGGCCGAGAACGATTCACCCCGCTTCTGGGGTGACACTTGGCGCGGGTGGCACTTCTACGAAGAACCGGTGCCCGAAGCCGAGCCACCTCGATCCGTTCCGCCAAAGCCCTCGACTCCACCTGTCACGGCGCGCGGTCCACTCCGACACACCCGGCCGCCCGAACTCGTGGAACTCGAACGCCTGCGCCAGCGGGTCGAGGATCTTCGCGGCATCGCGGTCATGCGGCCCACCGAGGCCAACGTGCGGCGCTACATGGAGCTGGAGGCCAAGGTCGTCGCCCAGGCCTCGACCTTCGCCGACGTGGCGCAACGGGTCGCCTGGACCACGCCCGAGCTCGATCCTTCGCTGCAGGGCCGCCCGGTCAACGCCAAGGCGCTGGAAGTCTTCGAAGCCCGGCAACTGGGCGAACGCTCGCGCTCGATCGCCGAGCTGGGTCGCGACCATGTGCTGCTGTTCTTCTTCCGCGGCGACTGCCCCTACTGCCATGCTTTCGCGCCGACGCTCGAAGCATTTCAGGGGCGCCACGGCATCCGCGTCGAAGCCGTCAGCCTGGACGGCGGCACGCTGCCGGCTTTCGCGTCAGCGCGCCGCGACAACGGTGCGGCCACCGCGCTTCGCGTGACCCAGGTGCCCGCCGTCTACCTGGCGCAGCCCTTCACCGGCCGCATCGTGCCGATCGGCTTCGGTGTGCTGTCCGAGTCGCAACTGCTCGAGCGCATCTCGGCCGCCGCGGCACCCGGCTTCGAGGCCATGGTGCCCAGTGCCGTGCGTCAGCTCGGGATGCCCTGACTCCTTTCGCTGGAGGATCGTCATGCCCACCCGCTTCACCCAACGCACCTGTGCCACCCTCGTCGCCATGGCCATCGCGTGGCACGCGGGTTCCGCACGAGCCGGCGACCTCAACGCCGAGGTGAACACGATGTTCAACAACCTGGGCACGATCGGGAACTACACCGCGCCGGGCGCATTTCGCGGGCAGACCTTCAACACCTATACCGGCGGCAGCCTGTTCATGCGCTCGCCGAACAAGGTCTACCAGCTCGCCGCGATCCAGTTCCCCAGCGCCAAGGCCGGCTGCGGCGGCATCGACGTCTTCGGCGGCTCGTTCTCGCACATCTCGGCCGAGGAGTTCAAGAACATGCTGCGCAACATCACGGCCGCGCTGCCCGGCATCGCCTTCCAGCTCGCGCTGGAGTCGGTCTCGCCGCTGCTGGGCGGCCTGACCAAGTGGGCGAAGGGCCTGGAGACCTGGATCAACAACGCGCGCATCAACTCCTGCGAAACCGCCAAGGCCATCGTCAGCACGGCGGCCGAGGCCACGGGCTACAGCTCGCAGGAGGCCTGTGCCGACCTGGCGATCGAGATGGGGCTAGAGAGTGACCGCGACGCGGCCCGGCGCCGATGCGCCAGCGACCGGCCGGGCATCCTGGCCTCGGCGCGCAGTTCCGCCGATCCCAATGTGCGCAACAAGGCGCCGTTCGTCGGCAACCTCACCTGGAAGGCTCTGCAGCGCACCGGCACGGCGCTGGACGACGCCGAGCGCGAACTCATCATGAGCATCGTCGGCACGGTCATCTTCCATCCGGAGAGCGCGAACCGCGACCCGGAGCCCGTGCCGCCGACGATCACCTCCATCAGCCAGCTGCTTTACGGCCAGGCGGCCGGGACCGGCACGAACGTCACCCAGCACCTGCTGCGCTGCAACGACTACACGAACTGCGATGTCGTCACGCTGAACACGGGCTACACGCACACGCCCTTCACGGCCCGCGTCGAGACCATGATGCGGTCGATCGCCGACAAGATCGCGACGCGCACCGCGATCCCGAACAACTCGGCCGAGGTCGGCTTCGTCAACCAGACCACCGAGCCGGTGTACCGCATGTTGTCGATCGGCGCGACCATCCCTGGCTCGGGCTTGGCCGACAGCCTGATCGGCCAGTACCGCGACGTGATCGCGGCCGACTATGCCTACGTCTTCCTCGAACGGAACCTGCGGCTGGGCATGGCCGCGCTCGACAAGGGCTACACGCTGCAGCAGAGCCAGCGCGAACTCGCCAACCAGGTGCGCCAGCGTGCCCAGGCCATGCTGCTGCAGTTGTCGCAGGAGAAGAACCTGCTGTACCAGAAGGTCGGCTCCTTCCGCGCCGTCTCCAGCCACCTGGAGCAACTCGAGCGGCAACTGCGCTCCAGCATGCCGCAGCACGTGATGGACATGCTGGGGCAGCGCGCGGCCTACGTGGCCCGGTAGCCGCTCCGATGCCTCGAGGCGGCCATGTGGGAGATCTTCGCCTACCAGAACGCGGACAGCCTGTTCGGCATCTTCAATGCCGCGGCCGCCATCCATGCGTCGAGCGACTACGCGGCCGCTGTCGCGGCGGTCGCCTTCTGCGGGTTCATCGCAGCCCTGCTCGCCTACGCCTTCGCCCCCGACAAGCTGCAGGGCTGGAAGTGGCTGGCCACCGTGCTGCTGGTGTTCTCGGTGCTGATCGTGCCCCGCGTGACGGTGGGCATCGTGGACAAGACCGGCGGCTCGGCGGTGAAGGTGGTCGCCAACGTCCCGTTCGGCGTGGCGATGCTCGGCAGCATCACCAGCACCATCGGCCACACACTGACTGGCCTCTTCGAGACCGCGTTTCAGGTCATCCCCGGCGCGGGCGCAATGCCCGCGGAGCTGAGCTACGAACGCAACGGCCTGATGTTCGGCAACCGCCTGATCCGCGAGACCGGCAACGTCGTTTTCCAGGACCCTACCTTCCGCACCGACCTGATCAACTTCATCCACAACTGCACCATGTACGACCTGATCGACGGCACCGTCGATCCGGCAGCGTTCTCCACGTCCGACGACGTGTGGGCGCTGATGGCCACGCCGAACCCGGCCCGCTTCAGCACGGTGACCGGTGCCGGCGGGGCGGTCACCGTCGACACTTGCCCCAACGTCTACGGCAACCTGAACGGCCGCCTGCCGGCGCAGGTGACGCGCATCGAGGGCCGGCTGGCTTTCCAGCTCAACCCCACGCTGCCCAGCGCGGCGGCGACTGCGGCGATCGCCGGCCAGATCCAGCAGGCCTACATCCGCAACAGCATCGCGACGGCGGCCGCGACGGCAACGGACCTGATCCGGCAGAACGCCGTGCTCAATGCCATCAGCGACACCAGCAACATCATCGGCCAGAAGGTGAACGACCCGGCGGCGATGGTGCTCGCGGTCGGCCGGGCGCAGGCGGTGGCGCAGCAGAACGCGACCTGGATGAACTACGGCAAGGTCGCCGAACAGTCGCTGCCGGTGTTCCGCAATGTCATCGAGGCCCTCACCTACGCCCTGTTCCCGCTCTTCGTGCTGTTGCTCCTACTGACCAGCGGACGCGAGTCGATGATTGCCTTCAAGGGCTATGCGGCGATCCTGATCTGGATCCAGCTTTGGCCGCCGCTGTACGCGGTGC
Organism: uncultured Methylibium sp.; assembly: GCF_902826655.1. Lineage (GTDB taxonomy): Bacteria > Pseudomonadota > Gammaproteobacteria > Burkholderiales > Burkholderiaceae_C > Methylibium. The sequence continues at coordinate 183,958 of NZ_CADEFR010000002.1, forward strand.
TCAACTACATGGCTTCGGTGTATGCCGCCTACGACCTGGCCGCCGCGTCGGACCTGGGCACCGGCACCAAGGCCCTCGCGCTGCAGACTGCATCGATGATCTACTCGCGGGCGATCTCCGGCGAAGCGGTTGTCGGCTACCTGGCCATCAGCATCCCCTTCATCGCCTGGGCCGCGCTCAAGCGCATGGAGAACTTCGGCACCGCGCTCGTCGGCGGCTTGTCCGGGCTGCAGGGCATGCTGGCCGGCAGCACCGCAGGAGCCGCCGTCGGCAACGTGGCTATGGGCAACGTCGCGATGGATCAGCTGCAGTTGGCGCCGAACCGCACGTCGGCGTTCATGAGTTCGTGGCAGAGCGATCTCAGCGGCAACACCTTCACGTCGAGCGCACTCACCGGACGCACGGCTGCGAACCTGCTGCGCAACCAGGGCTTCGCCTCGCGCGTGGTGTCGATGCGGGTCAGCGAACAGGACGTCACCGAGGCGAGCCGTCAGGCCGACACCGCGCGCGGCGAGATGGTGTCCGCGAGCAACGAGCGATCCGCCGTCTTGACCGAGGCTTTCACCAAGGGGCTGGCCAAGCTCAAGTCCTCGCGCAGTTCCTCGGGCACCTCGACGAGCAGCTTCGAGCAACTGGGTGAGACGCTGACGCGGCTGGACCAGATCACGAAGAGCGTCGCGGACAACACCGGGCTCACGCAGTCGCAGGTAGCCCGCATAGCGTTCGGTGCCTCCGGCCGCCTCGGCTTCAACGCGGGCGTAGCAGGAGCGCAGGTCGATGCCAGCGGGGACAAGGCCTACATGAGCGGCCTCTCCGCGGAGCAAAGGAAGGTGCTCGGATCCATGACAAGCGATCAGATCGCCGAGTTCAAGCAGTTCGGAGACCGCGTCTCGCGTGACGCCACCTTGGTCAGCGCGATATCCGACGATGCGCGCCAGGCGCGGGAATTGGGGAGCCGCCTGGCGACTACCGCGTCGCGAGCCCAGCAGGCTCAGGCCTCATACGGCGAGCGCAGCGCATTGGCTGAGCGCGTCTCAGAGGCCCGCGAGCGTGGCGAGTCCATCGCTATCGACATCGCCCAGGATCCCTACAACCTCGCGATGTTCCTGCGCTACGCCGAGCGCTACGGCGGTGACAGCGCGGCGGCTGCCACATTGCTCGACGCGGAGTTGGCGCGGCAGGGGCTTCGTCCGTCACGCAGTTTCTCCGACGGAGCCGCGCTGCCCACGTCCTTCGAGGACCTGCGCAATCGGTGGGCCGCGTCGGCGTCCGACCCCGCCTTGAATCCCGACTTGGTCGCGCGCAACGCCCAGAACCGCGGCGCCGTTGCGCGCGCACTCGGAAGCGAACCGCCGCCCGCCTCCGAGCAGCCGCGACCCGGCATCAGGCCAGAGGTCGCCCTCAGTGGAGCAGCCATCCGCGAACAGGCGGACCGGTCACGTCGCGGATTCGACGCCGAGGCGGAAGTCAGCAGGTCCGCCGACGGGACCGTTTCCACCAAGAAGTCGCTGCTTCTGCAGTCCGGGCGGCAGGTTGCGGCCGATGCCGGCGCCACTCTGGACGAGGCCAAAGAGACGGTGAAAGGAGTGCTCAAGAAGAAGTAGCAAACGGCAGGGGATGACGAACGACTTGCGCCGGACCTGGGCTCTCGTTGGCCTAAACGGGCGGACGGCCTTTGTCGCGCCAGAAGTTCGCTGCCATGTCTGCCGTCGTCGTGCCCATGCCTGGGATCTCTCGGCGCTCCGGAGGCCGTTGCCCAAGCTTGACCGCGGCACCACCCACCGCAGCACCGACAAGCGCACCAAGCCCCGCCATCACCACGCGAAGACCCCAGTCCCCGTTGATCGCAGCGACAACGCCAACCAGGGCGCCAACCCCGACGAGAGTGAGAAAGATTGCCTTCCGCAGCATCACATGCCTCTGGTTCGCAAGGTAGCGCCGATGGGCCGCCGTTGCAATGCTCTCGGGCGAACGCATACCCGCGCGCCGAGATTCGCCACTGCACCGCACGATCCCATAGGTTGTCAAAGTTGACATACGAGACAAACGAGACTACCCTGCCGTACCTCACCTCGCACGCGGAGTTCGCCATGCGCAAGGCACAGGGTGCGGTGGCTGTGGACAAGCCACTCGTCACCGCGACGGAAGTTCGCCGCTTCGACAAGGCGGTCACCGTTCGCGACCGTGGCGCATTCTTGTTCGAGCTTGACCGCCTTGTTCGAGAAAAGCTGGCGGCTGCCACGAACACCACCATCGATAAGTCACCTCTGACAGAAACACTGGGCCGGAAGGCCGCGTCGCTGCGCGCGGCCACGTCCTGGGCGCCGACGGCCGCCGACGTCCAGCGTGGCCGCGCTGAACTGCTGCGCGAGTTCGAGCGACCGCACAACCTGCCACTGGCCGACTTCGTGCGCCTGGCCCACAAGTCCCGCCAGCAGATCTACAAAGACATCGCCGCCCGCAGATTGCTTGCGCTGGACGTCGGCCGTCGCGGCCAGCGCATCCCAGACTGGCAGTTGGAGGCACCGGGGCTGCAGCTGACGCGCATCGTTCTCCAGGCCGCGGAAGATGTCGATGCCTGGACGGTGTACCGCTCCTTGGTGGAGCCCTCCGAAGCCCTTGGCAGCCAATCTCCGGTGGCGAGCGTCAACCGAGGCAATGTCGACGCGACGGTGCGCGTGGTGCTTGCTTCGCTCGGCGTGCAGCGGGCGGAGCGTGCCGGTGCCGACGCCTGATGTTCCGACCCGAATCATCCCAGCAGGGGAACTGCTCCAGCACGTGAGTCGTGCTGCCTATCGCGGCACGGCCCTTCACTTCGGCCGCTCGGGTGGCAATCGCTACGACGACCGGGCTCACCGGTTTGGCACGCTCTACGTCGGCTTCGACCTGGCAACCGCGCTCATGGAGTCGGTCTTCCGCCAGCACCGTTGGAGCCGCCGCGTCAAGCGCGTGATCACGCGAACCGAGGTGTACGCGCGCATGGTCAGGGCGATCGGCGTCCTCGAGCCGCTGTCGCTCGCCGATCTCACTGCGTCCGGCGTGATGGCATCGCAGTTCGGACTGAACCTGGCACAGCTGGCCAGCCGTCGCTACGTTCACACGCAGCGAATCGCTGCGCTGGCACACGCGCTCGCCGAGCCCGGTGGCGCGCCTCGATTCGACGGCGTGCTCTACCCGTCGCGCAACAATCACCCGGCCGCGTGCGCCGCACTGTTCGACCGTGCAGCCGAGAAGCTCTCGCTCGTCGACGACATCGCGCTGCGCGACCACGTCGACTGGCCGAGTTTCCTCATGACGTACCAAGTCGTCGTCCTGCCCGCTTGAGGGCCGTCAGTTGTCCCGTTCTGCAGGAGCCAATCAGTACAAGAGGCAACTGCGCACTCAGGTTGTCGACGCCGTCACGGAGAACCTCACCAACCACGCAGCCCTCCCAGTTCGGCTGGGGTTGCTTGCCGCACTCTTCTCGAGCGGCAAGTACGATTGCCCCAGATGCTGCAGCCTTGCACGACCACCACGGCTTGTCGGCGGTAGATGGTTGGCACTGCTCCGTATCAGGCGATCCCTGGAGAGGTCATGCCGGCTCGACGAAAGTGGGTAGCTAGACGGGTAGCCAGAAGAAAAAAAGCGCCGCAACCCTCTGAAAACACTATAAAAATCAACAGCGTAGAGATAACATGAAACTCGCCACCTGGAACGTCAACTCGCTCGCCGTGCGCCTGCCGCAGCTGCTGGACTGGCTGCTCGCCAATCCGGTCGACGCGATCGTGCTGCAGGAAACCAAGCTCACCGACGACAAGTTTCCGCACGCCGAGATCGAGGCTGCCGGCTACCAGGTCCAGTGGCACGGCCAGAAGACGTACAACGGCGTGGCGCTGCTGTCGAAGCCGACCGCCACCGGCATCGTGCGCAACATCCCCGGCTTCGACGACGCGCAGGCGCGGGTGATCGCCGGGACAGTCGGCGAGTTGCGCGTGATCGGTGCCTACTTCCCCAACGGCCAGGCGCCCGGCAGCGAGAAGTTCGACTACAAGATGCAGTGGCTGCGCGCCTTGCGCGACTGGGTGCGCGAGGAACTGGCCGCGCATCCGCGTCTGGTGCTGATGGGCGACTACAACATCGCTCCGGACGACCGCGACGTCTACGACCCGGTCGCCTGGGAAGGCCAGATCCACTGCACGCCCGAGGAGCGCGAGCACTTCCGCCAGCTGCTGGGCCTGGGCCTGCACGACGCCTTCCGGCTGTTCGAGCAGCCCCCCAGGAGCTGGAGCTGGTGGGACTACCGCAACCTCGCCTTCCGCAAGAACCAGGGCCTGCGCATCGACCACATCCTGGTCAGCGAGGCCCTGAAGCCGCGGGTCGCCGCCTGCACGATCGACAAGCTGCCGCGCAAGAACGAGCGGCCGAGCGACCACGCGCCGGTGATCGTCGAGCTGGTTGCGGCGTGAGCCGCGCCGCGCTCAGGGCTTGGCCGGCGCTTTCAGCGGCTTGACGTCGCCGCAGTCGGCGCCGAGCCAGCGGCCCTCGCCCTGCATTGCCATCGCGCGGCCCTTGTCGTCGCTGCCCTTCATCTTCATCGTGTAGCGCTCGGGACTCAGCGCCGTCAGCTCGACCTCACCCTGCGATGGCGGCTTGGTACAGACGTACTTGAGGCGTGTCGTGTTGCCGCTGCGTTGCGGCTCGTAGCTGCAGTCGGCGCGCTTGTCCACCGGCACGCCGTCCCGCGCGGCATCTTCCTTGGTGAGGCAGATCCTTGCGACGGTCCCGCCGCTGGCGGGGTCCATGCCGGCGCCGTGCTTGCCCATCATCTGCTCGACCTGCTTGCGCTGCGCCTCGGGCATCGCGGCCATCTGCTTGCGCATCTCGTCCATCTGCTTCTGCTGGGCCGGGTCACCCTGGACCTGCTGGCGGATCTCCCACAGGCCGGGCTTGCTGGCCTGCGCCCCGACCGCGGCAGGCTGCGCGATGGCCACGAGGCCGATCGCGAAGGCGGCCAAGCGCCGCGCCTTCGAAGACCTTCGATGTTGCGTCACGTTCGCTCTCCAGGAGCGCCGGACAGCTTCGTCGTCCGGCACGACGCGGCGTGCACCGCACGCCTCACTCGTCCAAGCCGAGTTCCTGGATTTTGCGCGTGATCGTGTTGCGCCCGATACCGAGCTTGTGCGCAGCCTCGATGCGGCGGCCGCGGGTGATGTCGAGCGCGGTATGGATGAGCTGGGCCTCGAACTTGTGGGTCAGCGCCTCCCAGACATCGGGCACGCCGGCCTCGAGCAGGCTGCGCGCCTCGCGCTCGAGGTCGTCGAGCCACAGGCCCGGGGTCGGCGGAGCGGCCACCGCTGGTGCAGCGACGGCAGCCGCCATGCCGACCTCGGTCGACGGCGCGGGAGCGGCATCGGCCGGCACCGGCGGCCTCGGCGCCGGGGCCACGATCTCGGGCGGCAGGTCCTTCGCATCGACCAGCTGCGCCGGTGCCATGACCGTGAGCCAGTGGCAGATGTTCTCGAGCTGGCGCACGTTGCCCGGGTAGTCGAAGCTCAGCAGCCGCGCCAGTGCCGCCTCGCTCAGGCGCTTGGCCTCGACGCCCAGCTCCTTGGCGCTCTTCTGCAGGAAGGAGCGTGCCAGGGCCGGGATGTCCTCGCGCCGCTCGCGCAGCGCCGGCAGGCGCAGGCGGATCACGTTGAGGCGGTGGAACAGGTCCTCGCGGAAGGCGCCCTGCTTGACGCGCTGCTCCAGGTCCTGGTGGGTCGCGGCGATGACGCGCACGTTGCTCTTCAGCGGGTTGTGGCCGCCGACGCGGTAGAACTGCCCGTCGCTCAGCACGCGCAGCAGGCGCGTCTGAAGGTCGAAGGGCATGTCGCCGATCTCGTCGAGGAAGAGCGTGCCGCCGTCGGCCTGCTCGAAGCGCCCGCGCCGCGTGGTCTGCGCGCCGGTGAAGGCACCGCGCTCGTGGCCGAAGAGTTCGCTCTCCAGCAGGTCCTTCGGGATCGCCGCGGTGTTGATCGCGACGAACGGGCCCTTGCTGCCACCATCCCCGCGCGGGCTGTGCTTGTGCAGAGCGCGCGCCACCAGCTCCTTGCCGGAGCCGCTCTCGCCGGTGATCAGCACCGTGACGTTGCTCTGGCTCAGGCGGCCGATCGCGCGGAACACGTCCTGCATCGCCGGCGCCTGGCCCAGCATCTCGGGCACCTGCGCGAGGCGCTCGTCGCCCTCGTCCTCGCGCAGACTTTCCTCGAGCGCACGGCGGATCAGTTCGACCGCCTTGGGCAGGTCGAAGGGCTTGGGCAGGTACTCGAAGGCGCCGCCCTGGAAGGCCGAGACGGCGCTGTCCAGGTCGGAGTAGGCGGTCATGATGATGACCGGCAGGCCGGGGAGGCGCTCCTTCACCGTGGCCAGCAGATCCAGGCCGGATCCGCCGGGCATGCGGATGTCGCTCACCAGGACCTGGGGGGCGTCGCCGGCCTCGATCGCCGCGAGCACGTCGCGCGGATTGGAGAAGCTGCGCACCGGCAGCTCGTCGCGCACCAGCGCCTTCTCGAGCACGAAGCGGATGGATTGGTCGTCGTCAACGATCCAGATGGGTTTCATGCGGCCCCGTGATCCTGAGCATCTTGCGCACCGCACCCCCGACGGATGGTCAGGGCAGCGGCATCGTGATTTTGAACAGCGTCCTGCCCGGTTCGCTGTCGCAGTCGATCGTGCCCTGATGTTGCGCCACGAAGGTCTGCGCCAGCGTCAACCCCAGTCCCGACCCGCCATCGCGCCCCGATACCAGCGGGTAGAAGATGCGATCGCGGATCGCCTCGGGGATGCCCGGGCCGTTGTCCTCAATATGCAATTCCAGTGCCAATCGATAGCGGCGCTTGCCCAGCGTGACCTGGCGTGCGATGCGCGTCCGCAGGTTCAGCCGCGCATCGCCGGCGGCGATCCGCTCGGACAGCGCCTGCGCGGCGTTGTGCGCGATGTTCAGCACCGCCTGGATCAGCTGCTCGCGGTCGCCGCGGAAGTCGGGAATCGACGCATCGTAGTCGCGTTCGATCGTCAGGCCGCGCGGAAACTCCGCCAGGATCAGCGAGCGGACCCGTTCGCAGACCTCGTGGATGTTGACGTCGCCCACCACGTGCGGCCGGCGGTGCGGCGCCAGCAGCCGGTCGACCAGGGCCTGCAGACGGTCGGCCTCGTGGATGATGACCTGGGCGTACTCGCCGAGCGCCTTGGACTCGACCTCCATCTGCAGCAGCTGGGCCGCGCCGCGGATGCCGCCCAGCGGGTTCTTGATCTCGTGCGCCAGGTTGCGGATCAGCTCCTTGTTCGCCTGCACCTGGCCGCGGGCCCGCTCTTCGCGGTCCTGGCGCGTCTGCTGCTCGATCTCGATCAGTTCGACCAGGGTCGCGTCGCTGTCCTCGAGCTGGTTGACGATGACGTGGACGAGCAGCGGCTCGCCGGGGCTGGAGAACGGGCGCTTGAGCTGCGCGTCGAGCCGGCTGGTCGAGAACTCGTTGCGCGCGACCGCGGCCACCGTCTCGCGCAGCAGGTCGGACTCGACGAACCAGTCGAACCACTCGCGCCGCAGCACGCTGCGGCGCGACAGGCCCAGCACGTTCTCGAAGGCGGCATTGGCGAACAGGCAGACGCCGTCCGGGCGGACCAGCGCCACCATCGTGGCCAGCAGGTCGAAGGCCTCGTGGCCGGAGCGTTGCGGTGCAGGAGGCGGCAGGCTCATCACAGCAGCATGCCGGCGGGACCGCGAGACTCGCGGTGCCCGGTCAGTTGTTGTTGAGCTTGCCGAGCTCGCGACGCAGGGCGGCGACGTCGCTCTCGGAGCGCTCGAGATTGGCCTTCAGCTCGGCGGTCCGGTCCAGGTACTTCTGGTAGTTCTTCTCGTCGCCGCGTCGTTCGGGCTGGCCGTTGTTGTACTCGGCCTTCAGCGTGGCCAGCCGGTCTTCCTCGCGCCGCAGTTCGGTCTCGAGGATGCGGCGCTTGTCGGCGTCGCGGGCCGCCTGATCGCCCGGATTGACCTTCGTGTCGGCGGGGCGCGAGGCACTGTCGCCACCGCTCGTCGCCGGCGGCCGCCGGGCCGGTCCCTGGATGACGGTCACCGGCGCGCCTTCGAGCGTCTTGCAGTTGCGGGCCGCCGCTTCCTTGGCACTGATGCTGTCGGTGTAGAGGTTGCCGGGGCACTTGTAGACCGTCTGAGCGAGGACTTCCGCCGCCGACAGGCCCAGCAGCATTGCCAGCAAGAGCTTGCCCGACCCCGATGACCCCATCCGCTGCTCCTCGTCGCGGCGCGCGCGGCGCACCTTCGCTGCCGAGTATCCGGCATACGACAGGCAACGCGGCGCAGCGTCGGCCCGTGCACACGAGCCAAAGGAAAAGGGACGGCGCAGGCCGTCCCTTTTTCACGCACGACGTGAGCCGGAGCGCAGGCACCGGGGCCCGCGCGAGCCGGATCACAGGCTGTAGTACATGTCGAACTCGACCGGATGCGTCGTCATGCGGAAGCGCGTCACTTCCTGCATCTTCAGTTCGATGTAGGCGTCGAGGTAGGCATCGGTAAACACGCCGCCCTTGGTCAGGAAGGCACGGTCCTTGTCCAGGTAGTCCAGCGCCTGGTCCAGGCTGTGGCAGACGGTCGGGATCTTCGCGTCCTCTTCCGGCGGCAGGTGGTACAGATCCTTGGTGGCGGCCTCGCCGGGGTGGATCTTGTTCTCCACGCCGTCCAGGCCCGCCATCAGCAGCGCCGTGAAGGCCAGGTAGGGGTTGGCGGTCGGGTCCGGGAAGCGCGCCTCGATGCGACGGCCCTTCGGGTTGGCCACATACGGGATGCGGATGGACGCCGAGCGGTTCTTGGCCGAGTAGGCCAGCTTCACCGGCGCCTCGAAGCCCGGCACCAGACGCTTGTAGCTGTTGGTACCCGGGTTCGTGATCGCGTTCAGCGCGCGGGCGTGCTTGATGATGCCGCCGATGTAGAACAGCGCGAACTCGCTCAGGCCGGCGTAGCCGTCGCCGGCGAACAGGTTCTTGCCGTCCTTCCACACCGACTGGTGCACGTGCATGCCCGAACCGTTGTCGCCCACGATGGGCTTGGGCATGAAGGTCGCCGTCTTGCCGTAGGAGTGCGCGACGTTCTGGATCACGTACTTCTGCAGCTGCAGCCAGTCGGCGCGCTGGACCAGGGTGCTGAACTTCGTGCCCAGCTCCATCTGGCCGGCGGTCGCCACCTCGTGGTGGTGGACCTCGACCGGGATGCCCAGCGATTCGAGGATCAGGCACATCTCCGAGCGCATGTCCTGGAAGCTGTCGACCGGCGGCACGGGGAAGTAGCCGCCCTTCACCGTCGGGCGGTAGCCGGAGTTGCCGTGCTCGTAGTCCTTGCCGGAGTTCCAGGCGGCTTCCTCGGACTCGATCTTCACGAAGCAGCCCGACATGTCGGTGCCCCAGCGCACGCTGTCGAAGACGAAGAACTCGGGCTCGGGGCCGAAGTAGGCCGCGTCGCCCAGGCCGGAGGCCTTCATGTAGGCCTCGGCGCGCTTGGCCAGCGAACGCGGATCGCGCTCGTAGGGCTTGCCGTCGCCCGGCTCGAGCACGTCGCAGGTCAGGATCAGCGTCGGCTCTTCGAAGAACGGATCGATGTTGGCCGTGATCGGGTCCGGCATCAGCAGCATGTCGGAGGCTTCGATGCCCTTCCAGCCGGCAATCGACGAGCCGTCGAAAGCGTGGCCCGACGTGAACTTGTCTTCATCGAACGCGGAAACGGGCACGGACACGTGCTGTTCCTTGCCGCGGGTGTCGGTGAAGCGGAAGTCGACGAACTTGACTTCGTTCTCCTTCACCATCTTCATCACGTCGGCGACGGTCTTGGCCATCAGGTTCTCCTAGCGGGGACGTTGGTGTTTCGGGGGTTTGGGGGCGAAAGCGACCCCGGTCATGGCCAGAAAGGCTCGCGGAAATTTAGCAGAAAGCATGCCCAAGACGAGGGCAGCTCCGGGGCGTAGAACACGGGCTGCATGGCCCGAGCGGTCATATCGACCGAAGCAGGCACCCGAATGATGCGCATCGTGCCCCGACTCGGGGCGTCCTCATCGCACCATTTCGGGGCCGATGCGGGCGCCGTGCTGCGCCAGGCCCTCGATCAGCTGGCGGTAGGCCGCCGCCAGGAGGGCCGCGTCGCCCTTCACGCCCAGCTCGATGTGCCGGCCATGCTCGGGATGGTCCACGCTCGGCAGGCTGAACACCTTGACGCCGGGGTGACCGAGTTCGATCGCCTCCATCAGCGGCGTCAACGCGGCCTCCATCGCGCCGTAGACGACGACCGAGCGTTCCGCCTGGTGCGCGCTGCCGTGCAACTGCGGGTACAGCGTGTCCAGCACCCAGGCCATCATCGGCCACGCCATCACCGGGAAGCCGGGCACGAAGTGCACGGCGCCCTGCCCGCCCGGGCTGGCAAGGCTGAAGCCGGCGATCTTGTTGTACGGATTGGGGATGATCTCGGCGCCTTCCGGGAAGACGCCCATGTTCAGGCGGTGCACGTTGTCGTCGCGATCGGGCTCATAGGGCAGGCCCTGCTCGGCGGCGATGTCGCGCATGCGCTCGAGGATGAAGTCGCGCGCCTGCGGATGCAGCCGCAGCGGCCGCTCCAGCGCCGCGGCGGCGCTCTGGCGGGTGTGGTCGTCGGGCGTCGCGCCGATGCCGCCGCACGAGAACACCACCGCGCCGCTCGCGAAGGCCTGCCGCAGCTCGGCGGTGATCGCCGCGCGGTCGTCGCCGACGTAGCGCGCCCACGCGAGCTGCAGCCCGCGCTCCGCCAGCAGCTCGATCGCCTTGGCGAGATGCTGGTCCTTGCGCTTGCCGGAGAGGATCTCGTCGCCGACGATCAGGATGCCGAACTGCATGCGCGCCTCGCTGCTCACGGAGACCCCTGCGACACCGGGCCCGCCGGTGCCGGCAGCACGTCGACGATCTCGGCGGCCGGCGCCTGCACGGCTCGCCGCGCACGCAGCGCCTGCAGCGCCGCCAGCCCGTAATGGCTGAACCAGAGTGCGGAGAACGCGAACACCAGCGTGTACAGCCACATCGACACCACGATCAGCAGCGGTGCGAATGCGAGCGCGACCGCGCCGACCGCCCACACCAGCGCCGGCGCCGCGCCCAGGTAGCCGGTGACGACGCCGATGCCCAGCAGCGGCAGGCGGTGCTCGCGCATCAGTTCGCGACGCTCCTCGGCAGAGGCATGCTCGGCCAGCGCGTCGTAGCTCATCACGCGGTAGCCGAGCCAGCCCCAGATCAGCGGCGGCAGCACCAGCGCCAGTGGCGGGATCAGCCACAGCGGCACCGACGCCACCAGCGCCAGCAAGGCCACGGCCGTCGCCGCGAGCGACCAGGCCGCAGCCTGCCACCAAGCCGCGCCATGCTTGCGCTCCAGATCGGCGAAGCGACGCCTGGCCACCAGATCCACCAGCCGCGGCATCATGAAGAGCGCCACCACCAGCAACGAGACGATGACCAGCACCGGCAGCGTCAGCGCCAGCACGATCAGCGGACCGATCAGCGTGCGCAGGCCGTCGGCGCCGACACCGGTGAGCCAGTCGAGCGCCGCGCCGGTCAGCGACCAGGCGTCGAGCCGCGAACGCACGGCCGCCAGCGCCGCCTCCCAGAACAGGTAGCCCAGCCCGCCCGCCAGCACGCCGGTCAGCACGAAGGGCAGCAGCGACAGCAGGATGACCCGCGGGTGCAGGCAGTAGGCGGCGGCCCGCCAGAACGCATCGACGATGAGCTTCATGAGCCGAGCATAGCGGCGCGCGCCGAAGGCCTCAGCCGCGCCCGAAGAGCCTGAGCAGCCCGAGCCGCTGCTGCGCCCAGAAACCGCGACCGTAGTCGCGAGGGCCGGCCTGCGGCAGCTGGTCGCGCACGCCGGTCGGCTCGACGGGCGATCGGAAGTCGGCCGTGCCGAAGGCGATGTCCCAGACCGGGAACAGCACCGCGAAATTGCAGCCGCCCAGGGACCCCGGGCCGCGCGATTCGTGGCCGACGCCGATGGCATGGTGAACGCGATGGAAGCGCGGGCTGACCAGCAGCCGGCTGCCGACGCGGCCGAAGTCGAGCCGCAGGTTGGCGTGCTGCAGGCTCTCGAGCAGCTGCGTCAGCGCCACCACCGCGACGAACTGCCCGGGTGCAACGCCGATCGCGTGCGCCAGCAGCACCAGCAGGCTGTCGCGCAGCACGTCGTCGAGCAGGTGGTTGCGGTTGTCGCTCCACATCGTCATCTGCCGCTGGCTGTGGTGCAGCGCGTGCAGCGCCCACCACGCCTTGAAGCCGTGCTGGCCGCGATGGATCCAGTAGTCGACCAGGTCGAACACCAGCAGGTACAGGCCGAAGGCGAACCACGCGCTGTCGGTGACGCCGGGCCACCAGGGCGCGGCCCACTGGTCGAGCTGCCAGCCGGCGTAGCCCTGGAGGCCGAGCGTGCCGAAGAGCGCGTCCCACAGCGGGTCGACAGCGAAGAACATCGCGACGCGAAACAGCCCCAGGCGATGCAGCAGGGTGTAGATCACGTCGACGCGCACGGCCTGCCGGTCGGTGACCGGCTCGACCGGGCGCCAGCGCTGCAGCGGCGCGATCACGGCCAGCATGATCGCCAGCTGCAGCAGGCCGACGAGCAGCCAGCCGGTCGCGTCGTAGCCGTCCTCGAGCAGGTTGCCCAGCCCGGCCGCGAACAGCAATGGCTGCACGAGACTCTCGAACAGCACCTGCTGCGCGCGCCCGAACAGGTCGATCAGCGAGTCCACCGTGGCCTCAAGGTCGCGGGTGCGCGGCGATCCACGCGCGGTAGTCCGGATGCTCGCGCAGCGTCGCGAAGCACAGGCCGCGGGCCTTCAGGCCTTCGATCAGCGGCTCCAGCACCGCCGGCGCCCACGGATCCCGGCGCGACCAGATGCCCAGATGGGCCAGCAGGATGTCGCCGGGCCGGATCTCGCGCAGGGCCTGGGCCAGCAGCGTCGCGTTCGGATACGCCTCGCTCGGCAGCTCGTCGCCCAGGAAGCCGGCGGACGTCCACGGCACGTGCCTGAAGCCGCAGGCCTCGGCCGCCTTCAGCAGCGCCGGCGACGTGCGGCCGGCCGGCGCACGAAACAGCGGCAGGCCTCGCTCGCCGCTCATCTGCCGCAGCCGATCGAGCGGCCGGCGCAGCGCCTCGCAGTAGGCCGCGGCATCGACCTTCAGCGTGCGCCCGGCCTGCGGCCCGGCAGTCGGCCGCACGGCGAAGCCCGGCTTGCCGTCGGCGCGCCAGACCCAGTGATCCCAGGTGTGCGAGCCGAAGGCATGCCCTTCGGCCGCGCGTGCCTTCCACCAGGCCGCCCAGTCGTCGTCGAGGCTGGCGCCGCCGCTGCGGGTCGGCTCGTTGGCGAGGAAGAAGGTCGCCTTGACCTGCTGCCGCTGCAGCACGTCGGCCACCAGCGGCGCGACGCCCATGTGGCCGGTGTCGAAGGTGAGGTAGACCGGCTTCTCGCAAGCCGCTGCCGTCGCCGCAAGGGCCGGCAGCAGCGCGACGAGCATGTACCGCAGGATGGCTTCAGCGCCGTGGTGCATGGTCCAGGGTCCAGACGCCGTGCGGCGAGCGGCCCACCGCGACCTGCCGCACCACCTGGCGCTTCACCGGATCGATCACGGTCAGCTTGCGCGCCCAGCGCGAGGTGACGAGGATGCTCTTGTTGCCGGCGGCATCGACCATCACGTCGATGCAGTCCGGCCCGCCCGGCGCCGGGTAGGTGTCGACGACTTCCAGCGTCTGCAGGTCGACCCGGCTGATGGTGTTGGCGACGCGATTGCTGACCAGCACGTGGCGCCCGTCGCCCCAGGCGCGGAAGGCATGCGCTCCGGTGCCGGTCCGGATGCGCTTCAGCAGCCGGGCCGGGTTGGCGACGACGTCGTAGACCTCGACGAACTCGTCGCCCGTCAGGCCCACCAGCAGGTGGCGATCGTCCGGCGTCAGATAGACGTCGGCCGGCAGCTTGCCGGTCGACACGGTCCAGCGCGGCGTCTGCGTCGCCAGCTCGATCGCCATCAGCTGGTCGCTGTCCTGCAGCGAGGCGTAGACCACGCGGCTCGCGCCGTCGATCGCCAGGTGGCTGGGCGTCTTGGCGGCCGGCACCTTCTTGACGAGCGTCAGCTCGGCGCCCTCGGCGTCGCCGTTCCAGCGGTAGATCGCCACGTGATTGAGCCGGTTGGCGGCCGTGACGAACCACTTCATGTCGGGCGAGAAACGCAGGTGATAGGGATCGGGCACGCCGGTGATGGTGCGCTGGATCTCGCCGGTCCTCGGGTCGACCAGCGTCAGCGAATCCGCCATCGCGTTGGCCACCAGCAGCGAGCGCTCGTCCGGCGACAGGTAGAGGTGGTGCGGCTCCTTGCCGGTGGGCAGGCGACGCAGCTCGGTGAAGCTCGCGGGGTCGATGACGCTGATGCTCGCGTCCAGCGAGTTCAGCACGAAGATCGGCGCCGGCTCGGCGGCAGCCACGAGCGCTGGCAGCCCCGCCAGCGCCAGCGCACCCACCCAGGCCGCGAGGCCACCCCGCAACCCTCGCCGCCCCCTGCTCCCGAAACGATTCAAGCCCTGCCCCGATGTCGAATGAGCGCGAATTCTAGGAGGCCGCGGCGGCTTCGCCGGCAGGCACACTAGCCGGCAGCATGAGCCCTGCTGACTCTCACCCGCCCGCGCTCGGCATCGACCTCGGCGGCAGCAAGATCGAAGCCCTGCTGCTGGACGCGCAAGGCGCCGAGCGCTGGCGGCGCCGCATCGCGACGCCCCAGGGCGACTACGCCGCCACGCTGGCCGCCATCGCCGCGCTGGTCGGCGAAGCCCGCACGTCGGCTGGTGGCGCGCTGACGATCGGCATCGGCGGCCCCGGCACGACGACGGCCGACGGCCGGATCAAGAACGCCAACTCGACCTGCCTGAACCACCGGCCGCTGCAGGCCGACCTCGAAGCGCTGCTGGGTCAGCCGGTCGCCCTGGCCAACGACGCCAACTGCCTGGCACTGTCCGAGGCCACCGATGGCGCCGGAGCCGGGGCCGCGGTGGTCTTCGCGGTCATCCTGGGCACCGGGGTCGGCGCCGGCATCGCCGTGCACGGCCGCGTGCTGCAGGGACCCAACGGACTGGCCGGCGAGTGGGGCCACAACCCCCTGCCCTGGCCCGTCGACGACGAACGGCCCGGGCCGCGCTGCTACTGCGGCGCCAGTGGTTGCGTCGAGGCCTGGCTCAGCGGGCCGGCGGTCGCGGCGGACCATCGGCGCCGTGGCGGCGACTCGATCGACACCGCCGCGATCGCGCAGGCCGCACTGCGTGGCGATGCCACCTGCCGCGCAACGCTCGAGCGCCATGCCGAGCGCCTGGCCCGCGCGCTTTCGTCGGTCGTCAACCTGCTGGACCCGGACGTCATCGTCTTCGGGGGCGGGCTGTCGCAGTTGCCCGGCCTGGTCGAAGGCCTGCCGGCGCGCTGGTCCGCGCGGGTGTTCGGTGCGCGCGACGACCTGCCAGTGCGCACTCGCGTGGCCCGCGCGCAGCATGGCGATGCCTCGGGTGTGCGGGGCGCGGCCTGGCTCGGGCGCGGTCACGGCATGCGCTGATCGCCGCCGATCGGACCGGTTCATCACCGCCGACGGCGGCTCGCGACGCGCAGACAGCCGTTCATCGCAGGGCGCTCGCGCAACGGGGACGGACTTCCTAGAGTGCATGCAACGACATCCACAACCAGGGAGCCCCTCATGTTCATGCGCCTGCTCGACAGCCTGCTGCCCGCCACCGTGCTGGTGGCCCTGGTGCTGGCGATGGCGACCAGCTTCGGCATGCTGAGCCACGCGCCGGTGGCGCGCGTCTCGCAAGGCGAGCCGGCGCCGGCCCATGCCGCGCCCTGCGCTACATCTGCCGGAACAGCGACAGGTAGCTGCGGCTGACCGACAGCAGCTCGGTGCGGCCCTTCAGCTGCACCTCCGCGGTTTCGTTCGCGCCGCGGATGACCTGCACGACCTGGTGCAGGTTGACGATGGTGGAGCGGTGGATCTGCGCGAAGCGTTCGGGGTCCAGCTCGTCGGCCAGTTCGCGGATCGAGCGGCGGATCAGCACTTCGCCGCCCTCCCAGACGACCAGCGTGTACTTCTCGTCGGAGCGCAGGTAGTGCACCTGCTCGACCGGGATCAGCCGCACGTTGCTGCCGACCGACGCCTTGATCCACTGCAGCCACGGCTTGCCCGGCGCGCCGCCCTGCTGGAGCCGGGCGGCCAACTGCTCGAGCACGGCGTCGAGCGCAGCGCCGTCGGGCGGCGCCGACGCCAAGCGCTGCTGCAGGCGCTGCACGGTGTCGGCCAGGCGCTGCGCATCGAGCGGCTTGACCACGTAATCGATCGCGCCCTGCTCGAAAGCCTGCACCGCGTACTGGTCGTAGGCGGTGATGAAGACGACCTGCGCGCGTCGCGCGATCGCCCGTGCCGCCTCGACGCCGTTGACGCCGGGCATGTGGATGTCGAGGAAGACCACCTCGGGCTCGTGCTCGTCGAACAGCTCGACGGCCTCGCGGCCGTTGCGTGCCTGGGCGACGATCTCGAGCTCCGGCCACAGGCGCCCCAGCAGCACCGCCAGGTGCTCGCGCAGCAGCGGCTCGTCGTCGGCGAGCAGCGCACGCGGCCTCGAAGTCATGCGCGCCGCTCCGTCGACGGCAGCACGACCTCGGCGCGCAGGCCGCGGCCGCCGCGGCCGTCGCCGTCCAGCAGATCGAGCCGCGCGCCGGGGCCGTAGAACGCCGCGAGGCGTTGCTTCAGATTGGCGAGCCCGCTTCCCGGCGGCGCACTCGGATTCAGCCCGACGCCGCTGTCGCCGACCCAGACGCGCAGGCCGTCGCCTTCGCGCCGGGCGCCGATCTCGATGCGGCCGCCCTGCTCGGCCGGGTCGATGCCGTGGCGGACCGCGTTCTCCACCAGCGTCAGCAGCGCCATCGACGGGAAGCGCACGGACTCCAGCTCCGCGGGCACGGCGATGTCGAACTGCAGGCGATCCGGGATGCGCATCTGCATCACGTCCAGGTAGGCGCGCGCCAGCGCGAGCTCGCCGCCCAGCGTGCCCTCGGACTCGCGCAGGCGCGGCAGCGCGGCGCGCAGGTAGCCGATCAGGCTGCGCAGCACCGGCGCGGCGCGCGCCGAGCCGGTCTCGACCAGGGCCTGCACGTTGGCCAGGGTGTTCAGCAGGAAGTGCGGCTCGATCTGAGCCGTCATCACTCGCAGCTGCGCGTCCAGCGCCTGGCGCTCCAGCGTTTCCTTCTCGAGCGCGAAGCGCAGCGCCTGGGCATTGGCCAGCGCCTCGCGCTCGCGCACCAGTGCGACCAGCGTCGCGATCAGGCCGACGCCGAGACAGAGGAACAGCACCCAGAAGAAGCCGGCGACGCGGTGACGGTCGTTCAGGACCGCGTCGATGTTGCCGTGCGTGTCGACGATGGCCTCGATCACGGCGCACAACGGCGCCAGCAGCACGACCGCGAGGATCTGCACGTGCCAGCGCGCCACGTAGGTCTGCGGCCAGTTGCCGGCCAGCGTGTAGGCGAGCATCAGCACGCAGCCGATCAGCAAGCCGCGCGACCACAGCTCCAGGAAGGTGTTCTTGAACAGCGGGTTGACCGCGGCGACGACCAGCGTGACCAGGCCCAGGACGAGCGCGATCCGCTCGACACTCAGCCCGGCGAACCAGTCGCGCCAGGATCGCTGGGCGACGTTCGACTCGGAAATCTGCATGGCCGCGACGATAGCCCCGCCGTCGGAGCGCGCCAAGCGCCGGGCCGGGGCCGTGCGACGAAGCACGGGTTCCGGGGAGCGAGCGGCGGCCGGTGCCGCGCCGCGGCCCCGGCCGGACTCAGGCGGTCGGCCGCACGACCTTGGCCTCGAGCGCGAGGCGCAGGGTCTCGGCGCTGTCCTGCAGGTGGGCCCGCGCCTCGGCGCTCAGGCCGCCGCGGCGCGAGGCCGCCTCGACGCGCGCCAGCAGGTCGCGGGCCTCGGCACGCAGCAGGCTGCGCGCGTCGGCGCGCACCGACGGCGACGGCCGCAGCAGCTGCGCCGAGAGCCGGTTCACGTGCTCGCGCTGCAGCCCGCGGCGGACAGCGGCGATATCGCCCGCGCTGCCGATCTCGCTCCAGACGTCGCGCGTGAGGCGCCCGTACAGCTCGGACAGGCGGAAGGCCCCGGCGCGCTTGTCGGTCTTGGCCTCGCTGTCGAGGATGCGGGCCGCGACGGCGTCGCTCATCAACTGGCCCAGCAGTCCCCGCTGCAGGTCGAGCAGGGTCTGCGTCAACGAGAAGTCGGTCGCCACCGAGGCGTCGCCGGTGCCGAGCGCTTCCAGCCGCTCGGCATAGTCCGGCGCCATGCGGCGCAGCAGCGCCGGCGACAGCTGCAGCGCGTCGGCCGAGAACAGGTTGCGCGACAGCAGCTCCAGCGCCTCGCGCTGCGTCGCAGCCGGCACCGGCTGCAGCGGGTCACGGCCGCTGCCCGGGTAGTCGCGCAGCGTGACCACGCCGCCGATCTGGCGCGCCAGCGCGTTGGCCGCGCGGCCCATGTCGCGCAGCGCGAAAGCCACCGAGCGGCGCAGCACCGCGTAGTCCTCGGTCGGCTTCAGCGCGCGCGCCTCCTGGCGCGCCAGCAGGTCGCGCGCGATGGCGAAGCGCTTCTTCGCGAAGCCGACGGTGTCGTTGCCCAGGTCGAACTGCACGGCCTCGGGGTCGACGCCGAGGATGTTGTCCTCGTCGGTCGCGTAGGCCAGGTCGGGCTCGGCGCTGCGGCCGGCGATACGGGCCAGTTCGCCGTCTTCGGATTGCGCCGCGATCGGCTTGTAGCCGTACTCGATCGCCCAGTAGTCGTAGGGGCCGAGCGTGACCTCGAAGCCGGCGACCGGCGGACGGCCGGGCGCGGCCAGGTTGACCGGCGAGTACTCCATCACCGAGCCGGTCAGCGACTGGCTGCGCGTGAAGGCGGGGTCGCTCAGCTGCGCGTCGGTGCGCAGGCGCGACGCGCGGAAGTTGTGGCGCAGGCCGAGCGTGTGGCCGACCTCGTGCATCGTCACGTCCTTCAGGTAGTCGAGCACGAACTGGTTGGCCTCCGGACCGTCGGGCTCGAGGTCGCCGCGCGCCTCCAGCACGTCGAGCGCGTAGCTCAGCTGCTCGGCCGCCTCGGCGGCGTGCGTGCAGACCCGCGGATCGTGGACGTGCGGCAGCCCCTCGCCGCCCGACGCACCGCCCTCGCCGGCCAGCGGGCCGAGGATCTGCGAGCGCACCGCGCGCAGGTTGCGCGAGCTGAGACTCTCGAAGCCGATGTCGGCGTCGAGGATCTCGCCGGAGCGGGGGTCGACGTGGCTCGGCCCGATGGCGCCGAAGCTGGCGCCGGCGTTGGTCATCCAGCGCACCGAGGCACGGTTGGTGTCCAGGGTATCGAAGTCGGCGTCGGCCGGCTGCTGCAGCACGACGACCGCGTTCTTGAAGCCGATGCGCTCGTAGGCCTTGTTCCATTCGAGGATGCCGGCCGCGATCGCGCCGCGGTACTTCTCGGGGATGTTGCGGTCGAGCCAGAAGGTGATCGGCTTGACCGGCTCGGACAGCGCGGCCGCCGGGTCCTTCTTGTCGAGCCGCCAGCGGTTCACGTAGCGCTGCTTCGGGGTGCGTGCGAGGTCGTCGCTGAAATCCTGCACCAGCGTCTGGAAGTAGCCGATGCGCGGATCGGCCTTGCGCGGGCGCATCGGCTCGGCCGGCAACTTCGTCAGCGAGTAGTGCGTCGTCAGGAACATGCTGCGCGGGTCGGGCAGCGTCTGCGGCAGGCTCGGCGCGGGCGTGCCCGGCGGCTGGTTCGGTTGCGGCACGGCGATGGCCGCGGTCGCGTAGTGGCCCTGCACCTCGATCACCAGCTGGTCCGGCGTGCCGCGCACCGCCGTGATGGCCGAGTTGCGCGCATCGAAGCCGTAGTTCTGGCGATACAGGCGGTTCAGCGAAATGCCGAGCCCCGGCCAGTCGCCGACGAACAGGCTGCCGGCATCGACCAGCACCGACTTGCGTTCCGGATGCGCCCCGCTCGCCACGACCGTGCTGCCGACCAGGCTGGGCGAAAAGGCCGACTTCACGGCCTGCGCCTCGGGCGTGCCGGCCTTGGCAGCGAAGTCGAAGTTCACCGCCACCAGCTGGATCTGGTTGTTGATGCGGCGGAACTGCACCGCCTGCGCACCGGCCGGGGTCTGCAGCCAGCCGCCGTACATCAGCCCGCCGTAGAGCATGCGTTCGCCGATGCCGGTCGCGAGCTTGGGGCTCAGGAAGAAGATCTGGCTGAAGTCCTCGGGCTTGAGCTCGAGCCAGACCTTGTCGTCCTTGCGCCAGACCGTGAAGAGGCCGTCGCTGGACTTGGCGTCCTTGATCACGGTCGCGAAGGCCGGGGGGCTGCCGGGCGC
Source organism: uncultured Methylibium sp. (assembly GCF_902826655.1). Lineage (GTDB taxonomy): Bacteria > Pseudomonadota > Gammaproteobacteria > Burkholderiales > Burkholderiaceae_C > Methylibium. The sequence goes on from NZ_CADEFR010000002.1 coordinate 204,413, forward strand.
GGGGGCCGCCGGCGCAGCGGCCGAGGCGGCACCGGCCGGCGGCTTGGCGGCCGCCGGGGCGGCGGCGGGCGTGGCCGCCGAGGCGGTCGGGCCGGGTGCCTGCGTGGTGGCACAACCCGCCAGCACCAAGGCGGCGAGCGGAATCAGGGGAGTGGACAGGAACGAGGTCGACGTACGGCTCATGGCAGACGGAGGTGGCGTTGAATGACGACGGCCGACCGGTCGGGTCGGCCGTCTGCAGCGGCGGTGGTCTCCGCCCTGCGAGAAGCATGCCCGGTGCCCCGGGGGCCGGCCATCGGGAGTGACCCGCGCCGTCGCCGCGAACTCAGACCGTCAGGGCCTTGTAGCGCAGGCGGTGCGGCTTGGCGCCTTCTTCGCCCAGGCGCTTCTTCTTGTCGGCCTCGTACTCCTGGTAGTTGCCGTCGAAGAAGAACCACTTCGAGTCGCCCTCGCAGGCCAGGATGTGGGTCGCGATGCGGTCGAGGAACCAGCGGTCGTGCGAGATCACCATCACGCAGCCCGCGAACTCGAGCAGCGCGTCCTCGAGCGCGCGCAGGGTCTCGACGTCGAGGTCGTTCGACGGCTCGTCGAGCATCAGCACGTTGCCGCCCGTGGCCAGGGTCTTGGCCAGGTGCAGGCGGCCGCGCTCGCCGCCCGACAGGTTGCCGACCAGCTTCTGCTGGTCGTTGCCCTTGAAGTTGAAGCGTCCCAGGTAGGCGCGCGAAGGCATCACGAACTTGCCGATGACCAGGTTGTCCAGGCCGCCGGAGATGTCCTGCCACACGGTCTTGTCGCCTTCCAGGGACTCGCGCGTCTGCTCGACGAAGGCCATCTTGACGGTCGGACCGACCTTGACCGTGCCGCTGTCCGGCTTCTCCTTGCCGGCGATCATGCGGAACAGCGTCGACTTGCCGGCGCCGTTGGGTCCGATGATGCCGACGATCGCGCCGGCCGGCACCTTGAAGCTCAGGTCGTCGATCAGCACGCGGTCGCCGAAGCTCTTGGTGACGTTCTCGAACTCGATCACCTCGTTGCCCAGGCGGTCGGCCACCGGGATGAAGATCTCGTTGGTCTCGTTGCGCTTCTGGTACTCGACGTCGGACAGCTCCTCGAAGCGCGCCAGGCGCGCCTTGCTCTTGACCTGTCGGCCCTTGGTGTTCTTGCGCACCCACTCGAGCTCGGCCTTCATCGCCTTGGTGTGCGCGTCCTCGGCCTTCTGCTCCTGCTCGAGGCGGGACTGCTTCTGCTCCAGCCAGTCCGAGTAGTTGCCCTTCCAGGGAATGCCGCGGCCGCGGTCCAGCTCCAGGATCCACTCGGCGGCGTTGTCGAGGAAGTAGCGGTCGTGGGTGATGCCCACCACGGTGCCGGGGAAGCGCTTGAGGAACTGCTCCAGCCAGTCGACCGACTCGGCGTCCAGGTGGTTGGTCGGCTCGTCGAGCAGCAGCATGTCGGGCTGGCTCAGCAACAGGCGGCACAGCGCGACCCGGCGCTTCTCGCCGCCCGAGAGCTTGCCGATCTCGGCGTCCCAGGGCGGCAGGCGCAGGGCATCGGCGGCGATCTCGAGCTGCAGGTCGGTGTTCTCGCTGCCGGCGGCGGCGATCTGGGCCTCCAGATCGGCCTGCTCGGCAGCCAGCTTGTCGAAGTCGGCGTCCGGCTCGGCGTACTCAGCGTAGACCTCCTCCAGCCGCTTCTTGGCGGCCAGGACGCCGCCGATGCCCTCCTCGACCGCCTGCCGCACCGTCTGTTCCGGGTTCAGCTGGGGTTCCTGAGGCAGGTAGCCGATCTTGATGCCGGGCATCGGGACGGCCTCGCCCTCGATCTCGTTGTCCAGGCCGGCCATGATCTTGAGCAGCGTGGACTTGCCGGAGCCGTTGAGGCCCAGCACGCCGATCTTGGCGCCCGGGAAGAAGCTGAGCGAGATGTCCTTGAGGATCTGGCGCTTGGGAGGAACCGTCTTCGAGACGCGGTTCATCGTGTAGACGTACTGGGCCATGGGGCGGGTGTTCCTGGGAATGGGCGTAAGGCACGGCACGTGCCGCGCGACCCACGGATTGTCGCCGAGAGCCTCGCCGGGGCTGCCCGCCCCGCGACCAGGCCACTGACAAGTGCCGGCGTTCGGCGCATGATTCACCCCTGGCGAGCCGTCGAGCCGCGACCGGAGACCTGCATGACGACCTTCCCACGCTTCCTCGGTGCCAGCCTGCTGATCCTGTCGGGGCTGCTGGCCGGCCCGGCGGCGGCCTATGACCTCAAGGCCCAGAACGAACGCTGGGAGTCCGTGCGCAAGGGGCTGTTCGCGGACCGGCCGATCTCGGAGGACGCGAGCGGCGTGCTCGAGCTCGAGGCGCCGGTCCGGGCCTTCGATGCCGCCCTGGTGCCCGTGGCCATCCGCTCGCGCCTGCCGCAGGCCTCGCCGCGCCACGTGCGCAAGGTCTGGCTGGTCATCGACGGCAACCCCTCGCCGGTCGGCGCGACCTTCAGCTTCACGCCCGACAGCGGCCGGGCCGACATCGAGACCCGCGTGCGCATCGAGGAGTACACGCACGTGCGAGCGATCGCCGAACTCAGCGACGGCCAGCTGGTGATGGCCAAGCGCTACGTCAAGGCGTCCGGCGGCTGCTCGGCGCCGGCCGGCAAAGATCTCGCGGAGGCGCTGGCCTCGATCGGCAAGATGAAGCTCAAGGTCGAAGGCGAGCCGGTCGCCGGCAAGCCGATCCTGGCCCAGTTGCTGGTCAGCCACCCCAACATCTCCGGCCTCGCGATCGACCAGCTGACGCGCCTGGCCCCGGCGCCGTACTTCGTGCGCAGCGTGGAGGTCAGCTATGGCGGCAAGCCGGTGCTCAGCGCCGACGTCGACTTCACGATCAGCGAGAACCCATCGTTCCGCTTCTACTTCGTACCCAAGGCCGAAGGCGAGCTCAAGGTCCAGGTGGTCGACAGCAAGGACCAGAAGTTCGAGAGCGCCCTCGCCGTCCGGTCGCAACTCTGACGTGGGCCGCGAGCGCGACGCGCTGCGGCCCGTGGCGGGCAACGGCCTGCTGCATCGGCGGGCCCTGCTGACGCGCGGGCTGGTGCTGGCCTCGGCCGGTGCGGCCGCCACGGCCCCGGCGGCCGAACCGGCCGTGCCCGGCGACCCGGCGCCGCCGTGGATGCGCACACCGGGCAAGCCCTTCAGCATCTATGGCCAGCCCTCGAAGCACGAGGAACAGGTGATCCGCCGCATCAGCGGCAATCGGCTGCTGCCCGGCAATGGCGTCTCGCTGACGCCGCTGGAGGACCTGGAGGGCTTCATCACGCCGACCGGCCTGCACTTCGAGCGTCACCACAACGGCGTGCCCGACATCGACCCGGCACTGCACCGGCTGCTGATCCACGGGCGCGTGAAGCGGCCGTTGAGCTTCGGCGTCGAGGACCTGCTGCGTTACCCGCTGCGCTCGCACCTGATCTTCCTGGAGTGCGGCGGCAACAGCAATGCCGGCTGGCACCCCGAGCCCATCCAGCGGCCGCCCGGCTCCTTCCACGGCCTGGTGTCGTGCAGCGAGTGGACGGGAGTGCCGCTGTCGCTGCTGCTGGACGAGGCCGGCGTGGACCGCCAGGCCGGCTGGTGCATCGCCGAGGGCGCCGATGCCTTCGCGATGAATGTCAGCCTGCCGGTCGCCAAGCTGATGGACGACGCGATCGTCGCGCTCTTCCAGAACGGCGAGCGCCTGCGCCCCGAGCACGGCTACCCGCTGCGGCTGATCGTGCCGGGCTGGGAAGGCGTGCTCAACGTCAAGTGGCTGCGTCGCCTGCAACTCGCCGAGCAGCCGGCGATGGCACGCAACGAGACCGCCAAGTACACCGAGCTGCTGCCCGATGGCAAGGCGCGCCAGTTCACCTTCGTGATGGAGGCCAAGTCGCTGATCACCTCGCCTTCGCACGGGCAACGGCTGCGCGGGCCGGGCTACTACGAGATCCGCGGCCTGGCCTGGAGCGGCCGCGGGCGCGTGCGCAAGGTCGAGGTGTCGGCCGACGGTGGCCGCAGCTGGGCCGCGGCCGCACTGCAGGAGCCGGTGCTGGCCAAGTGCATGACGCGATTCCGCGCCGCATGGCAGTGGGATGGCCGACCCGTGGTGCTGCAGAGCCGCGCCATCGACGAGACCGGCTACGTGCAACCGGCGCGCGCCGCGCTGGTCGCGCAGCGCGGCATCAACGGCTACTTCCACTACAACGCGATCGTCTCCTGGGCGATCGACGAGGAAGGGGCGGTGACGCATGTCTACGCGTGATTCGCGCGCACTCGTCGCCGCGGTGTTGCTGGGTCTGGCCGCCATCGCCGCGGCCGCCGAATCCACGCCGCGCCTGGGCCGACCGGTCAGCCCCGAGCAGGCTGCCACCTGGGACCGCAGCGTCTTCCCTGATGGCCGCGGCCTGCCTGCCGGCCGCGGCAGCGCCGTCGAAGGTGGTCCTCTCTTCGACCGGCATTGCGCCGCCTGCCACGGCGCCGGCGCGCGCGGCGCCAGCGCCGAAGAGCTGGCCGGCGGCTCGGAGCCGCTGACCAGCGCCACGCCGGACAAGACCATCGGCCTGTACTGGCCCTACGCGACGACGATCTTCGACTTCACCCGGCGGGCCAAGCCGATGGGCGCACCCGGCTCGCTGAGCGCCGACGAGGTCTACGCGCTGACGGCCTGGCTGCTGTTTGCCAACGGCGTGATCGGCGAGCGCGACGAGATGAACGCGAGCACGCTGCCGCGCGTGCGCATGCCCAACCGCGACGGATTCGTCGGTATCGACGCGCGCCCACCGCGCTGAGAGGACGCGCGCAGCGGGGCTCGCCTACAATCCGAGGGCAGCGCGCAGTTCCAGTCCTTGCGCTGCAGTCGATCCCGACCTTCCTCCGCCTCCTGGCCTTCGACTGGCGCCCGTGCCCCGCACGCGGCGGCAGGCCGACCTAGACGCCCCACGGGCGCCACTTCATGTCCTTCAAAGAACTGGGGCTCGCCGAGCCCCTGCTGCAAGCCATTGCCGACGTCGGCTACGACACGCCGACACCGATCCAGAAACAGGCGATTCCCGCCGTCCTGCTGGGCGGCGACCTGCTCGCCGGCGCCCAGACCGGCACCGGCAAGACCGCCGGCTTCGTGCTGCCGATGCTGCACCGCCTGATGGCCAAGCCGGCCGTCAAGGACGCGCGCGGCAAGAGCCCGATCCGCGCGCTGATCCTGACCCCGACCCGCGAGCTCGCGGCCCAGGTCGAGGAAAGCGTGCGCGTCTACGGCAAGCACGCCAAGCTCACGTCGATGGTGATGTTCGGCGGCGTCGGCATGCAGCCGCAGGTCGACCGCCTGAAGCGCGGCGTCGACATCCTCGTCGCCACGCCCGGCCGCCTGCTCGACCACCACCAGCAAGGCACGCTGGACATCGGCAAGATCGAGATCTTCGTGCTCGACGAGGCCGACCGCATGCTGGACATGGGCTTCATCCACGACATCAAGAAGGTCCTGGCGATCGTCCCGAAGGCCAAGCAGAGCCTGCTGTTCAGCGCCACCTTCAGCGACGAGATCAAGACCCTGGCCGACCGGCTGTTGAACAGCCCGCAGGTCATCGAGGTGGCGCGCCGCAACACGACCGCCGAGACCATCGCGCAGAAGCTGCACCCGGTCGACCGCGACAAGAAGAAGGAACTGCTGGCGCACCTGATCAAGCGCCAGGACTGGCACCAGGTGCTGGTGTTCTGCCGCATGAAGCACGGCGCCAACCGCCTGACCGACTACCTGAACGACCAGGGCGTCACTGCGATGGCGATCCACGGCAACAAGAGCCAGAGCGCGCGCACCAAGGCGCTGGCCGACTTCAAGGCCGGCGACCTGCAGGTGCTGGTGGCGACCGACATCGCGGCGCGCGGCATCGACATCGACATGCTGCCCCACGTCGTGAACTTCGAGCTGCCGAACGTGCCCGAGGACTACGTGCACCGCATCGGCCGCACTGGCCGCGCCGGCGCGCAGGGCGAGGCGATCTCGCTGGTGTGCGTCGACGAGTTCGGCTTCCTGCGCGACATCGAGAAGCTGATCAAGCGCAGCATCCCGCGCGAGGTGGTGCCGGGCTACGAGCCGGATCCGGGGGCGGTCGCGCAGCCGATCCAGATCGGCCGCCAGACGCTCAACGGCGGCCTGCGGTCCGGCGCGGGTCGCAGCGGCGGCGGCGCCCGGCCGGGCGGCGGTGGTGGTGGCCGCGGCGGCGATCGCGGCGCGCGGCCGGCCGGCGCCGGTGGTGGCCGCCCGCGCAGCGGTGGCGGTGGCGGCGGGGGACGCGGCCGGAGCCGCTGAGCCACGGCGCCGCGCAGCAACGGCGCGGCGGCGTTGGCAAGCGACTCTCGCCAACGCACACAGGCATTGCATTTGGACGCGCCTCGACACAGTGTGTCGGTCGGCGCGCTCCTAGAGTGCAGGCGATGCGATCTGCCTTCGACCTGTCGACCCAATGGAGCACGGCATGGTCCGGCACCGACATCCTGGTGCTGCGCAATGACGCCGAAGTGGACCGGGTGAGTGCTCCGGACATCCGCCGCATCGTGTTCGTGCAGCCGGTCGAGACCGAAAGCGCCGGAGATCTGTCGTTCGCGCTGGTCGAGCTCGACGACGAGTTCATCGTCTTTCCACCCGAGACAGGCTTCGCGGGTCGGGTGAACTTCGAGCGCCAGTCCTTCTGGGCCGCCAAGGCCTGCATCTATTGGGCCGACTCGCTGTCGGCACGGCTGCCGGGCCACCTGCTGGCGCGCCGCGGCTTCGCGCTCGTCCGGCGCGCTCCCAGCTATGGCCGCGTACCACGCGACGAGCTTCAACCGGTGCTGGAGCACTGGCTGCTCGAAGGACCGCACAGCTGGGACGAGCGCCGCTGGCAACGCATCCAGCGTTCCCGGCCCTTTGCCCGCATCGACACGACGGTGCACGTGCCGCCGCCGCAGGCCGGCGCGCCTCAGGGCTGATCGGGGCAACGAGAAACCCGGCCGCAGCCGGGTTTCTCGGGCCGGCCGCAGGGCCGCGACGTCAGGCCGCGGGCTTGGCGGCCTTCTTGGCCTTCTTCTTCTTGGCGACCTTCTTCTCGACCTTCATGTCGGCCTTCTTGTCGACCTTGGCGGCAACTGCCGGCGCCGCAGGCGCCGCCGGAGCGGCCGGCGCCGCCGGGGCAGCGGCTTGGGCGTAGGCACCCAGCGCAAACATCGAAGCAACGAGACCGGCGATCAGCTTGTTCATGAACGAACTCCTCGAGAGGCAGTGACGAGCGGGATGCTCGCCTGCACAACGTCCGCGGACAAGAGCGTGCCGACCATCCGCCGCGCCGGTCAGCCGGCTGTCAATCAGGACGCGTCCGCGCAGCCCGCCCGGTCAGTCGAAGCGCCCGACCCTCAGCCACTTGGTGGCAACCCACTTCTCGCCTTCGAGCACCGGCGCACCACCATGCAGGCTGCGCGTCACCGGATGCGGGCGGTCGTAGCTGAAGAAGACCGCGTGGCCTTTCAGCGGCGCGACCTCCAGACCGACATCCGGGAACGTCGTGCCGCCGCCGCGCAGCGGCGTGTTCAGGTAGGTCACGATGGTGGCGACGCGCTGGCCGCCGCGCTTGAGGATGGTCGGCGTGCCGGGCTGTGCCGGGTCGAAGTAGTCGTAGTGCGGCTTGTACTCGGCGCCAGGCCGGTAGTGCAGGATCTGCAGGCCCTCGCCGTTCTCGAGCGGCCAGTTGACCAGCGCCGCGAGCCGCGCCTCGAAACGGGCGACGACGGCGTGCTCGCCGCGGTTGAAGAACATGCCGTCGCTGGTGCGGGCCGCGTTGATCTCGCTGTCGCCCGTCGCGGTATCCACCGTGTGCGAACGTGCCAGCCGCACGCGCGCGAGGTCGACGATCTCGTCGCACTCCTCGTCCGACAGCAGGTTCGAGAACACCACGACACGCGGATCGCGCATCGCCATCACGACCTGCACTTCGCGGTCGTGCGCCCAGAGCGCGACCGGCGAAGCGGCGAGCGCCGGCTCCGGCACGACGTTCGGCGGCGGCAGGCTGGGGCTCTGCGCGTGCTCCTTCAGCAGACTGGACAGGACGGACTCCAGGACGTCGAGCGCCACGTCCTCCTTCCAGCCGCTGGACTTCATCGACTCGAGCAGCGCCTCGGGCCGATGCCCGGCACGCGCCTGCTCGATGATCCAGTCGCGCAGCGCCGGCGTGACATGCTGGGTGGAGGTAGCGCTCATGACGGAGTCGGTGGGACGAACGGGCGCCAAGCGTACCAGCGCGCCCAGGCAAGACCGAGGCCCACCGGCCGGCGGATTCAAGTCGATACAAGCAGGCCGCCGCCGCCGGGCCTCAGGTTCACGATGCAGGAAGCACCCGAACCGAGCGAGAATCCACGCTATGAAACGCACTGAGGGCCAGACCCCGACGATCCAGGTGATGGAGCGCATGTTCTCGCTGCTGAACGTGCTGGCTGCCCATCCCGACCCGGTGTCGCTCAAGCATGTGAGCGAACAGACCGGCCTGCATCCGTCGACCGCGCATCGCATCCTCAACGACCTGGCGATCGGCCGCTTCGTCGACCGACCCGAGGCCGGCAGCTACCGGCTGGGCATGCGACTGCTCGAACTGGGCAACCTGGTGAAGGCTCGCCTGGACGTGCGCGACGCGGCGCTGGGACCGATGCGGGAGCTCCACAAGCTGACTCATCAGCCGGTCAACCTGTCGATGCGCCAGGGCGACGAGATCGTCTACATCGAGCGCACCTACAGCGAGCGCTCCGGCATGCAGGTCGTGCGCGCGGTCGGCGGACGCGCTCCGCTGCACCTCACCTCGGTCGGCAAGCTCTTTCTCGCTCACGACGATGCGCCGCGCGTCCGCGCCTACGCCACGCGCACGGGCCTGGCCGGCCACACCCGCAACAGCATCACCGACCTGGCGGTGCTGGAGCGCGAACTGGCAAAGGTGCTGCAGTACGGCAGCGCCCGGGACAACGAGGAACTGGAACTGGGCGTGCGCTGCATGGCCGCCGGCATCTTCGACGACCAGAGCAAGCTCATCGCGGGTTTGTCGATCTCGGCGCCCGCCGACCGCCTCGAGGAGGCCTGGCTCGAGCGACTGCGCGCGACGGCCGCCCAGATTTCATCGGCGCTGGGGCACCGCGGCTGAAGCCGCGGCGATCGACCAACTCAGGAAGCGAGTTGCAGCGCGGCCGCGCCGCGCACGGCCGGCGGTGCGATCTCCGGGGCCGGGGCGGCTTCGATCCAGTGGCGAACGCGCTCGGCGTCGCCCAGCCGCGAGTACTTGCCGGTGGAATCGAGGAACACCATGATCAGCTTGCGGCCTGCGAGCTGTGCCTGCATCACGAGGCAACGGCCGGCCTCGACGATGTAGCCGGTCTTCTGAAGGCCGATATCCCAGGACGGGTTCTGCACGAGGCGATTGGTGTTGCGGTACTGCAGTGTGCGGCGCCCGACGGCGACGCTGTACTCGTGCGAGGTCGAGAGTTCTCGGATCAGCGGATGCTCGTAGGCGACCCCGACCAGCGCGGCGAGGTCGCGCGCGCTCGATTGATTGCGGCTCGACAGGCCGGTCGGTTCGACGTAGCGGGTGTCGCCCATGCCGAGCAGCGCCGCCTTGGCGTTCATCGCCGACACGAAGGCTGCCATGCCACCCGGATGATGGCGGCCCAGCGCATGGGCAGCACGGTTCTCCGAGGCCATCAGCGCCAGGTGCAGCATCTCTTCGCGGGTCAGGCGCGTGCCGACGGCCAGGCGCGAGCCGCTGCCCTTCTCCATGTCCACGTCGTCCTGCGTGATCGACAGCATCTCGTCGAGCGGAGCGCCCGACTCGAGGACGACGACCGAGGTCATCAGCTTGGTCAGCGAGGCGATCGGCAGCACGGCCTGCGAGTTCTTGTTCAGCAGGACTTCCTGCGTGTCCTGGTCCACCACCAGCGCGACGCTGGAGCGCAGGTCCAGCGGATCCTCGGTCCGGCGCAAGCCGACCAGTTCACCGACCGAAGGCCGGGCGATCACGATCCGCCTGGTCTTGGATTTGGCTTTCGCCTTGGGCTTGCCGCTGGAGATGGACGCGCTCTTGCGCTTGGTGGCTGCGTCGGCACTGGGGGTCGCCAGCCCGAGCGCCAGCACGGCCATCAAGCCGGCCATCGCCAAACGCCATCTGAACACTGGAAACAGATTCAACACGTGGTCCCCCACCCGATCGGGCCGGAGTCTAGGGTAAAGGAAAAAAGCGCGCAAGATCAAAAACTTACGCGCTCTTCCTCAATTCCACGTGAAGAATGCCTCAGGTGTCAGCCCTGGGCGGCGACGCGCTCGTTCTTGCTGTGCAGCTTGTTCAGGGCCGACAGATAGGCCTTGGCCGACGCCACCACGATGTCGGGATCGGCTCCCACGCCGTTCACGACCCGTCCACCGTGCTGAAGCCTGACCGTGACCTCGCCCTGGGATTCTGTCGAGCCGCTGGTGATGGCATTGACCGAATAGAGCAGCATTTCCGCGCCGGTTTGCAGCTTCGACTCGATGGCCTTCAGGCTGGCGTCGACCGGGCCGTTGCCGTCGCTCTCGGCGTGGAACTCGCTGTCGCCGACGGTAAAGGCCACGCGTGCGTGCGGTCGCTCTCCGGTCGCCGACTGCTGCTCGAGCGACAGCAGGCGGTAGGTCTCCTGCTCGTGCGTGACGCTCTCGTCACCGACGAGGGCGATGATGTCCTCGTCGAAGATGTCGCTCTTGCGGTCGGCCAGGTCCTTGAAGCGCGCGAAGGCCGCGTTGATGTCGCTCTCGCTCTCGAGCTCGATGCCGAGCTCCTGCAGGCGCTGCTTGAAGGCGTTGCGACCGCTGAGCTTGCCCAGGACGATCTTGTTGGCGCTCCAGCCCACGTCCTCGGCGCGCATGATCTCGTAGGTGTCGCGGGCCTTCAGCACGCCGTCCTGGTGGATCCCGCTGGCATGCGCAAAGGCGTTCGCGCCGACCACGGCCTTGTTGGGCTGCACGATGAAGCCGGTGGTCTGTGACACCAGCCGCGAGGCCGGCACGATCTGTGTGGCGTCGATGTTCACGTCGAGGCCGAAGTGGTCGCGGCGCGTGCGCACCGCCATGACGACCTCCTCCAGCGAGCAGTTGCCCGCGCGCTCGCCCAGGCCGTTGATGGTGCACTCGACCTGGCGCGCACCACCCAGCTTGACGCCGGCCAGCGAGTTGGCAACCGCCATGCCCAGATCGTTGTGGCAATGCACCGACCAGACCGCCTTGTCCGAGTTGGGCACACGCTCGCGCAGGTGGCGGATGAACTGCCCATAGAGCTCGGGCACCGCGTAGCCGACGGTGTCGGGGATATTGATGGTCGTCGCACCTTCCGTGATCACGGCCTCGAGCACGCGGCACAGGAAGTCCGGGTCGCTGCGATAGCCGTCCTCGGGCGAAAACTCGATGTCGTCGCGCAGATTGCGCGCGAAGCGGATCGACAACCGGGCCTGCTCCAGCACCTGCTCGCGTGTCATGCGCAGCTTCTTCTCCATGTGGAGTTCACTGGTCGCGATGAAGGTGTGGATGCGCGCGCGACTGGCGCCCCGCAGGGCTTCGGCGGCTCGCGAGATGTCTCGGTCGTTGGCGCGTGCCAGCGAGCACACCGTCGACTCCTTGATGACATCGGCGATCGCCTTCACGGCCTCGAAGTCGCCATTGCTCGACGCCGCGAATCCGGCCTCGATCACGTCGACCCGCAGGCGCTCCAGCTGACGCGCGATGCGCAGCTTCTCGTCCTTGGTCATCGAGGCACCGGGCGACTGCTCGCCGTCACGCAAGGTCGTGTCGAAGATGATCAGCTTGTCGGACATGGGACTCTCCAGCGATTGGCAGGAACAAAAACAAACGGCCCGGGCGGGATGCGCGCGGGCCGTGGATGCAGGACGTGGGACGTGTGCAGTCAGCGCGCGCAGGGCACTCCTAGAAGTAGCAGCAGCGAGGACTGGGCACGAAACAACATGGTTTCAATATAGCACGGCCGGGCGGCGGCGCGTCAGCGATGCAAGCCTTCTTCGTCGGGCTCCGTGGTCGACGTCGCGATCACGCTGACCGGCTTGCCCTGGGTCTTCCGCCACGCATAGACCGCATACCCCGACACGCCGTAGCAGATGAACAGGCTGAACAACACCAGCGGTGGATGCAGGTTGATGACCGCGATGAACAGCGCGATCGCCACGATCACGATGAAAGGCACGGTCCGCTTGAAACTCACGTCCTTGAAACTGTAGAAAGGAACGTTCGTCACCATCGTCAGGCCGGCATACAGGGTGAACGCGAACGCCAGCCAAGCCAGCCAGTCGGTGCCGCCGCTCCCCTTGAAGCCGGCATCGTCCATCAGCCAGATGAACCCCACCACCAGCGCCGCCGCGGCCGGGCTGGGCAAGCCCTGGAAGAAGCGCTTGTCGACCACGCCGATGTTGGTATTGAACCGGGCGAGCCGCAAGGCCGCGCACGAGCAATAGACGAAGGCCGCGATCCAGCCCCAGCGCCCGAGTCCCTTGAGCGCCCACTCGTAGACGATCAGCGCCGGCGCCGCGCCGAATGACACCATGTCCGAGAGGCTGTCCATCTGCTCCCCGAAGGCGCTCTGCGTGTTGGTCATCCGCGCCACGCGCCCATCCAGGCTGTCGAGCACCATCGCGCAGAACACACCGATCGCCGCCTGCTCGAAGCGGTCGTTCATCGCCATCACGATGGCGTAGAAGCCGCCGAACAGTGCTGCCAGCGTGAACAGGTTCGGCAGGATGTAGATGCCCTTGCGTCGCGGACGCGGCACGGGCGGCTCGTCGACGTCATCGTGCGCGGCATCGCCGCCGCGGTCGTCGTGCGTTCCGTCGTGCATGGTCACGTCAGCCCGGCAGGATTGCCAGCACCGTTGAAGTCGCGGACACCGTATCGCCCGCCGCGACACGCGGCGTCGCTTCGGGAGGCAGGTAGACGTCGACGCGCGAGCCGAAGCGGATGAAGCCGTAGCGCTGACCGCGCGTCAGCACGTCGCCGGTCTTGACGTAACACAGGATGCGCCGGGCGACCAGCCCGGCCACCTGCACCAGCGTGATCGTGTGCCCGCCCGCAGAGATCACGATCGCGTTGCGTTCGTTCTCCGTCGACGCCTTGTCCAGATCGGCGTTGACGAACTTGCCTGGAAAGTACTGGACTTTCTGCACCGTGCCGTCGACGCTGGAACGGTTGCTGTGCACGTTGAAGACGTTCATGAACACGCTGATCAGCAGCGCGTCGCGATCCGCATAGGGATCCCGCACTTTCTCGATCTTCACGATCCGGCCGTCGGCGGGTGACAAGACGGCGCCCGCCTCGCTCGGCACCGCACGCGGCGGGTCGCGGAAGAACTGCACGACGAAAGCCAGCGCCAGCCAGCACAGCAGGGCCAGCACGGCAGGCAGGAAGAACGAGGCGAAGACGGCGACGAAGAAGGCAATGGCAATGAAAGGCCAGCCTTCCTTGGCAAGGATGGGATGCGGATAGTCCATGGGCGCGAAGGATACCGCAGCGACTCGACGAAAAAGGCCGCGCGCCTCACGGCGTCGCGGCCTCGATCCGGCGTGCTCGCGGCTCAGTTGCGGCTCTTGTCCACCAGCTTGTTCGCCTTGATCCAGGGCATCATCGCGCGCAGCTTCTCGCCGACGACCTCGATGTCGTGTTCGGCCGTGAGGCGGCGACGCGACAGCAGCGTCGGCGCGCCGGCGCGGTTCTCGAGGATGAAGCTCTTGGCGTACTCGCCGGTCTGGATGTCCTTGAGCGTCTGCTTCATCGCGGCCTTGGTCTCGTCGGTCACGATCTTCGGCCCCGTCACGTACTCGCCGTACTCGGCGTTGTTCGAGATCGAGTAGTTCATGTTCGCGATGCCGCCCTCGTAGATGAGGTCGACGATCA
>NZ_CADEFR010000003.1 GCF_902826655.1 uncultured Methylibium sp.
ACGTCACCCTGGACGGCTGCGTCGACCACCAGGAAGGAATCGCCGACGACGAGACTCACGCCTTCTTCACCCGCCTCATGGACGAGGGTGGGGCGATGCTGTGGGGTCGCGTCACCTACGAGATGATGGAGAGCCACTGGCCGGCGGTCGCCCGCGGCGACGCTAAGGCACCGCCGGCGCTGCGCGAGTGGACGGTCAAGCTGGAGGCCAAGCCGAAGTACGTGGTGTCCTCGACGCGCAAGGACTTCCCGTGGACCAACAGCCACCACATCGCTGGCAAGCCTGTACGAGAGCGAGTTGCGCCGCACGCGACGGCTCGAGTTGATCTCGGCGAAGTCGCTCCGCAGCGGCGCGGTCGCCATGCACTACCGGCGCGCTCGTTGAACCGGAGGTCGCGTCATGCCCCACACCCCTGATGAGAACCGCAAGAACGCGATGGCGTTCTATGACCTCATGTTCAATCAGTGCAGGCCGCGCGAGGCGGTCGAACGCTATGTCGGCGCAAGCTACACGCAGCACAACCCTCACGTCGCCGACGGCAAGGCGGCCTTCATCGAGTACTTCGAGCGCATGGCGAAGGACTACCCGGGCAAGCAGGTGTTCTTCAAGCGGTCGGTGGCAGAAGGGCCTCTGGTCGTCCTGCACTGCCAGCAGCTGTGGCCCACCGACCCAAACAAGGACTGGGCGGGCATCGACATCTTTCGCTTCGACGACGACGGCAAGATCGTCGAGCACTGGGACGTGCTGCAGGTCGTCCCCAGCGAATCCAGGCACTCGAACACGATGTTCTAGCAGGGCAAGGCGGTGACGTGCGACCCTTCCTTCCAGCAGACCCGCCCAGGCCACGCCGGCCGTGCTCGATCACGCCGCGGGTCGCTGGACCGCGGCCTGCGGATCGAGCAGGTTTGCGACTCGTTCTGATGCGGTAAGCCGATGAGCAAGACCGCCAATCCGCCGACGCGCGTGTTCTCGACAGGCGTCGTGCTGTCGCTCGCCGCGTCCGCGTTCTTCTTCTGGCTCTGGGTCGACCTCTACCTCCGCGTCGACTTCAACGAGCTCGGGCGGCACTACGACGCCGAGGCCCAGGTCGTGGTCACCGACTCGGCGTTCGTCTGGGGCCTGCCGGCGATCGGCTTCCTGTTGCTCGCGGCCGCGCAGATCGCCGTCCGCCTGCGCCGACGCAGGGCAGATGCAGCGTCGCAGACGACGCCCCCGCCGCCGATGGAGACGCGACCGGGCTGAGCGCCGGTCCTTGCCGACCAGGCTCTCGCGGCAAGGCGAGAAGGAGGGGGTTCCTGGGGCGCCATCGAGGCCGTAGCATCGGTGCCGAAGCGGCCCGACGGGCCACACGGTCGAGGCGCCGCCTCCTGTCTATGGGTCTTGGTAGGAGGAACGTCCCATGCAATGCCCCAGCTGCCAGTCGAGCGATACGCTGAAGTGCGAGGCGGCCTATGAGCAAGGGAAGAGCACCGCCACCGTACGTGCCAACGACGGGACCACGGGCACCGTCACGACGGTGTCGAGCTTCGCGCAGCGTGCAGCGCCTCCTTCGCCCTGGCTGAAGGAGACGGGCGGCACGGCAGCAGCGGTCGGTGTCGCCTACCTCGTGATCGACGGGATCTCGGCGATGCGGGGCTCCACGGCGCTGGCGGTCCTCGGATGGATAACGGTCGCCTTCGGTTTGCTGTTCGTCTGGCGACTCGTGGCCCTGCCGAAGTACTTTCGCAAGCACAGCGAGTGGGAGCGCCAGTGGATCTGCCGGCGCTGCAACAAGGTCTTCGGTCCCTGAAGTCGTTCGCGGTGCGGCCTGCGGACGCCCTCCGTGCCCATGCATCGCCGACGCGCCGCTGGCTGCCGTTGCACGCGTACGCCGATCTCGACGAGGCCCGCGCGGCGCTCGCGCATCAGCAGTGACGCGAGGAGAGTTTCAACAGCCTGTTAGGCCGCACATCAACATGTTGCAGACCCTACCCGATCTCCTGGAAGAGTTTTGCCGGCGGCTCACCAGCGGTACCTTCGATGCCTACCTGCCTCGTCCTATCCCGCACGACCTGGACGCTTTCGTTCAGACCATCGTGCGCTCCTACCAGGAGTCCGAAGCTGACGAACAGGCGCTGATCGCTTGCCTTCCCGATCAAGGAGCTTCCATCCTTCTGGGGTTCGCGGAACGACAGGCTGCGCTCGCCGTGCGCACGAAGCGGCCCTCGGCGCTTGCAGAGGCCGCTGTTGCCGTGGGGCTCGCTGCAGCGGCTCGAGACAACGACCGAGAGGGGATGCTTGTCATGCCAGTCGTCTGGCACGCTGCGGCCCTACTTGGGGTACACCAGCAGCACCTGTTCAGGTCAGCAGCCGGCAAGGTCGCTGGTCCCGGTTCGCGCGCGTTGTCGGCCTTCGTCGAGCGCAAGCCAGAGGACCAGACCCTGGAGTGCATGGGATATCGGGAAGGGTCTGACAAGGATGGCTTTCGCTTCGTTCGCACTTGGTAGTGCGACCTCAGGCAACGCTGATCAATTGACCACCCCGGCACGCTGCATGCATGCTGCCGGGAACCAACCCCTCCCTACCTCCGGCTGCTCGCCGGTCTCGTCCGGCCGTTTCCGAACTTCGACTTCGGCTTCATCAAGCCGGTGCGGCAGCCAGTGGCCTTGTCGTGGTTCGTGCGGGCCGGCACCGCCAGGCCCCAGTCCAGGCTTCGTCAGGTTCGATCAGGACTCCGGGTCGAACATGATCTCGCGAACCTCCTGCGCGCACCGACAGCTTTTCGCGATTCGGGCCGCCCAGGCGAGCGCGTCCTCTCGGGAAGGCACCTCGATGATCGAGAACCCGCCCACAACCGCCTTCCTCTCCGGCACCGGGCCGTCCGAAACGGTCCCGTCCGTTGCAACGATGGCCGCCTGCTGGCGGAGGACCCCGCCGCCGAAGATCCAGACCCCCGCCGCCTTTGCCTCGCGAACCACCGCGTGGGAAGCTTCGCCAACCGCCGGCAAGTCCGCTTCGGCAATGTGGTTCATGGAGCCGTCGTCGAACGAGATCAGGTACCGGGGCATCGCATCGCTCCTTCGACCGGGTGTCGGGCCCAGAATGGTCACTCTTCATTCTTGCCCAAGGCAGCCACAGCAGTCACTGGTCACGCGCTTGCGGCGCGGGCGCACCCCTGCGTCACCACGGTTCTCGAACGTCGACCTTGTCCGGTACACCCGGCCTCTATATCGTGCTTGAGCTTCTGAAGTCCTGGATGCCTTCCCTGAAGGATCGATCGGCCGACGGGACCGACGCGGCTGCGGCGGCGCCGGCCGAGATCGACGCGCCAGGCGCGGCACCCTTCGATCTGGCGGCGTCACTCGCTGAAGCCGACGGGTTTCCTGTGCTGGATTGGGACGCGGTGCAACGCTGGATCGAGAGCGTGCCGGGCGAATCGGCCAAGGCCGAAGCCTGGTCTTCGTGCGAACGTGCATGGCTGGGGCATCTGTGCCTGGCCTTGGGCGACGCTTACCGTTTGCGGTCGCAAGGTTCCGCCATCCTGGTCTCGGCGCAGCCTGCCAACGTGGCCGAAGCAACGCTGGCTTTCGTCAACAAGACGGCGCAGCGAGTCATGCGGCTGCTGGATGGAGTCGCTACCACGCCCGCGTGGGGGCACGACATCCTGATCGTCTTCGAGGAAGACGAGTCCTACTACCGGTACGTGTCGCACTACTACCCGGAGAGTGGGGAGTTCGCCGGCAGCAGCGGCATGTACATCAACAAGGGCTGCGGCCACTTCGTCACTGTCCAGGCGGATCTGCGCTCTGTGGAGCCGGTCATCGCGCATGAACTGACGCATGCTTGCCTGATTCACTTGCCGATCCCGGCGTGGCTCAACGAGGGCCTGGCGGTCAACACCGAGTCGAGGCTCTGCCCTCCGCCGCAAGCGCCCGCGAATCCACGGCAGCTGCATGCTCGTCATCGCAAGTTCTGGGGGCCGGAAGAGATCCAGGAGTTCTGGTCGGGCAAGTCCTTCCTCCGCAACGACGAAGGCAACGAGCTGTCCTACGACCTGGCGCGGCTCCTTGTGTCCCAGTTTTCGGCCGACTGGGACCGGTTCCGCCGGTTCGCCCTGGCCGCCGACCTGGCAGATGCCGCAGCCTGGTCCGCGAGGGAAAACCTGGACGTCGATCTGGGCATTGCCGTTTGCGCTGTCCTCGAGCGAGAGCCAGACTCGGCATGGGCGCCACGGCCTGAGGTTTGGCACGGCGAGCCCGAGCGCGGCGCCTTCTGACGATGCCGGTACACCACGACACTGTGACGGCGTGAAGCCCGACGCCGGCATCGACGTGAGCAAGCCTCACTTGGCCCCACACCAACCGACTCCTGGAGCCCCCATGCTCAACACCACCGCCGCGTTCGTCGGGATCATGGCCCTGTTGCACATTCCGCTGACGGTCATGGTCGGCTACCACAGGGCAAGGACCGGCATCCATTTCTTCGATGGCGGAGACGCCGCCCTCCTGCGAAAGATGCGCGCGCACGGCAACTTCACCGAGAACGTACCCATCGCCTTGCTCGCCCTGGCTGCGGCCGAGGCAACCGGCGCGCCCAGGTGGGTCCTTCTGGTCGGGGGCTGCGCACTCGTCGCGGGGAGGCTGCTGCATGCCTACGTGGTTGCACGCAAGGGTTGGGGCGACGGCCGAGGGTATGGAATGATCCTCACCCTCTTTGCAATCGGCTGGCTGGGATGCGTGGCACTGGCGCGCGCGCTGGGGTGAGGCCCGTGCCGTCCGGTGCATCGCGGATGCGCAGCGACGACAGGAGGTTCCCATGGCAGCACCAGCACCACCCAAGCGGCCGCGCGTGACGGTCGAGAACATCAACGTGCCCGGCTCGACCAGCCAGGTCGACGGCATCAAGTACGAGGCCGCGCGGCGCGCCCTCCTGAAGGCGCTGCCCGCCAGGAAGCCGGGTCTCACGCAGGCCGAGATGCTGCAGGCCGTGCCGGCCCACCTGCCGGAAGAAGAGTTCCCAGGCGGCGCCAAGGCGGGGTGGTGGATCAAGTGCGTTCAGCTCGACCTTGAGGCGAAGGGCGTCATCGAGCGGGATCGGACGGCCAAGCCCTTGCGCTGGCATCGCCTGAAGTAGGTGTCTCTGGCGATCCATGAGCCCGATCACCACCCCCTCCCTGCTGCTGCGCCCCTTCGTCCCCGACGACGCGCCGCAGATCCTTGCCCTGAACGCCGAGCCGTCGACGCGCCAGTGGCTGCCGTCGCACGTGTACGCGGATCTCGACGAGGCCCGGGCCGCGCTGGACTTCCTGATCGCCTGCTATGCCCGGCCCGGCGATCCGGGCCAGGGGCCCTACGTGCTGGCCGTCGATCACCGCGCATCGGGGCAACTGCTGGGGCATGTGGGCTTCAGTCCGCTGGACGACGAGGTGGAGGTCTCGTTCGCCATCGCCGAGGCGGCGCGGGGGCAGGGCTACGGCGTCGAGGCGCTGGTCACCGCCTGCGACGCCATCGGCCGGGCCTACGGCCTGCCCTCGCTCCTGGCCGTCACCGCGGCGTCCAACCGGGCCTCTCGCCGCACGCTGGAGCGTGCCGGCTTCGTGCACGAGTGCGACGAGGCGCGGACGTTCCAGGGCACGCCGCAGAAGGTGAGCCGCTACCGACGCCCCCGATGAGCGCGCCGTTCGACGTCCGCATCCTTGGAGCGACCGACACGACCACGCTGCGCGCCATGCCGTCGATGTTCGGCGGCGCCTTCGATGACCGGCCGACCTGCGAGTCGCGCCAGCCCGACGATGCCTACCTGGGCCGGCTGCTTGCAAGCCCCGGATTCGTGGCCATTGCGGCGCTCGCGGGCACGAATGTGGCCGGCGGGCTGGCCGGCTACGTGCTGCCCAAGTTCGAGCAGGCGCGCTCGGAGTTCTACATCTACGACCTGACGGTCGCCGAAGCGCATCGACGCCGGGGCGTCGCGACGGCGCTGATCGAGCGGTTGAAGCGCCACGCCGCCGAGCACGGCGTCGACGTCGGCTTCGTCCAGGCCGACCCGGGCGACGATGCGGCGATCGCGCTGTACACCAAGCTCGGCGTGCGCGAGGACGTGCTGCATTTCGACATCGCGCCGGGCTCCGGCGCGTACTGAAGCCCAAACCCCCTGACTACCCCAAGCATGACATGCAGCAGTTCCTACCCGCCGAGCTGATGGAACCGCAGTGGCTACTTCTGCTGTTCGCGACGATGTGGGTCGGCATCACCAGTCTGCTCGCGATGATGAGTGGGTGGTCGAGCCTGGCCGGCCACGTACGCGCTGATGGGCGCGTCGATGGCCAGCGCTTTCGTTTCGTCTCCGGGTCGATGGGAATGCGCTGGTTCCCGGTCAGCTACGGAGGTTGTCTGTTCGTCACGGTGAACGACGCGGGGTTCGGGCTCGCCATCTTCTTCCTATTCAGACTGATGAGTCCACCGCTGTTCGTGCCTTGGCGCGAGGTGGAGTCTGTCGAGCTGAGACGCTTCCTCTTCTGGCGCTTTGTGGTCGTCCGCGTGCGCAATCACTGGACCGCGATTTCGATACGTGGTGCTGCGGGGGATGCCATCCTGTCGGCGCATCGGCGCGCGTGCCCTTCTGCCGATGCTTCCTGAAGCGGAGGTCTCTCATGGTCGATGCCTCGTCCTGCCCCACATCTGTCGTGACGTCCGTCGCGCTGATGCGGATCGTGCCGGGCCACCGGGCAAAGGGACACCTTTCGGTGCGACCGGGTGCGCAACGGTTGACGGAGCAGATCACCGGTTCGGTGCCGATCATGCTGTGCCCACGGCTGGCCGCGCAGGCGCGCTGAGCGGACGGCCCGGCGTGCGATCAGAGCGATGCCCACCTTCTTCGAAACGCCCGCGCGGTTTCGCACCTGGCTTGAGCAACACGGCCGCACCGAGCCGGAGCTCGTTGTCGGCTTCTACAAGCGCGGCAGCGGGCGCCCCAGCATGACCTGGTCGGAGTCGGTGGACGAGGCGCTGTGCTTCGGCTGGATCGACGGCGTGCGCACGCGCATCGACGACGACGCCTACAAGATCCGCTTCACGCCGCGCAAGCCGACCTCGACCTGGAGCGCCATCAACATCGACAAGGTGCACGCGCTGCAGGCGGCCGGCCGCATGACGCCGGCCGGGCTGGAGGCCTTGCGCGGCGCAGCGAGGACAAGTCGCGCATCTACGCCTACGAGCAGGCCCGTCGCGCCGAGCTGGACCCGGCCCAGGAGGCCGAATTCAGGAAGCACCGCAAGGCCTGGAAGTTCTTCGAGGCTCAGCCGCCGGGCTACCGCCACCTGGCCGCCTGGCACGTGGTGAGCGCCAAGCGGCCCGAGACGCGGCAGGCCCGCCTGGCCCGGCTCATCGAGGCGTCGGCGAGCGGGCTGCGGCTCTAGCCGGCCGGCACGGCAGCGCTCAGCCCGCGAAGCAGGGCGCCACCTCGCGCACCTCGATCGTCGCCCACTCGGCGGCCGGGCATTCGGCGGCCAGGGCGATGGCTTCGTCGCGCGTCTGGCAGGTCAGCAGGTAGAAGCCGCCGACCATCTCCTTCGATTCGGTGAAGGGGCCGTCGGTCATCAGGCGCTTGCCGCCGCGGATCGCGACGCGCACGCCGTGCTGGTCGGAACGCAGCGACTCGCTCGCCACCAGCAAGTCGCGGGCGGCAAGCTGCTGCCCCCACTTCACCATCCGGTCGTAGAGCGCCTCGCCCTCTTGAGGCGAGCGGCTGGGCCGCTGGTCGCGCGGCTCCATCACCATCAGCATGTAGGCCATCGTGTTCTCCCGTGGAGCGGCGATCTTAGGGGCGTCGCCTTGTCCCCGCGATGACCTGGGATGTCATGGCAGGGGCTGTCACTGGAGCGAGGCCGGCGGCTCGACGACACGCCGGCAGTCGGCCGCGCGCGACAGCAGGAAGACGCGCTCGCGCTCGTTGCGCGTCAGCGCGGCGGCGCGCTCGAACTCGGCGCGTGCCTCGGCATGGCGGCCCAGGCGCACCAGCAGGTCGCCGCGCACGCTGGGCAGCAGGTGGTAGTGGGCGAGCGCGGGTTCCTCGCGCAGCGCATCCACCAGCTCCAGCCCGGCGCTGGGGCCGAAGGCCATCGCCAGCGCCACCGCGCGGTTGAGTTCGACCACCGGCGACGGCGCCAGCTGCGACAGTGCGTCGTAGAGCGCGGCGATGCGCGGCCAGTCGGTGTCGTCGGCCGTCAGCGCGCGCGCGTGGCAGGCGGCGATCGCGGCCTGCAGCGCGTAGGGGCCGTAGCCCTCGTGGGCGGTCAGCGCCTCGGCGCGCGCCAGCGCGGCCAGGCCGCGGCGGATCAGCAGCGGGTCCCAGCGCGCGCGGTTCTGGTCGGGCAGCAGGATGGGGTTGCCCTTGGCGTCGGTGCGCGCCGCGGTGCGCGAGGCCTGGATCTCCATCAGCGCCAGCAGGCCCTGGACCTCGGGTTCGTCGGGCGTCAGCTCGGCCAGCACGCGGCCCAGGCGCATGGCGTCCTCGCACAGGCCGGGGCGCATCCAGTCGTCGCCGGCGGTGGCCGAGTAGCCTTCGTTGAAGACGAGGTAGATGACCTCGAGCACCGAACCCAGGCGTTCGGCACGCTCGGCCGCCTGCGGCATCTCGAAGGGCACGCGCGCCTCGGACAGCGTGCGCTTGGCGCGCACGATGCGCTGCGCGATGGTCGGCTCGGGCACGAGGAAGGCGCGCGCGATCTCGCCGGTGGACAGGCCACCCAGCAGCCGCAGCGTCAGCGCGACGCGCGCCTCGGTCGACAGCACCGGGTGGCAGGCGGTGAAGATCAGCCGCAGCAGGTCGTCGCCGATGTCGTCGTCGAGGCTGTCGCTGAAGTCGGGCACGAAGGCCTCGCCCAGGGCCTCGAGATCGAGGCCGATCGCCTCGTGCTTGTCGTCGGCCATGCGGCGCTGGCGCAGCACGTCGATGGCGCGGCGCTTGGCGGTGGTCATGAGCCAGGCCGCCGGGTTGTCGGGCAGGCCCTTGAGCGGCCACTGCTCGAGCGCGGCGACCAGCGCGTCCTGGGCCAGTTCCTCGGCTTGTCCGACATCGCGCAGCATCCGGGCGACCGCAGCGATCAGCTTGGCCGATTCGATGCGCCAGACCGCCTCGATCGCGCGGTGGGTGGCGTCGGCCTGCGTCACGCGGAGCGTCCCTTCATCGTTTCACTTCTCGGCCGCGGCCTTCAGGTCGGCGAGCCCGGCCTCGAAGTCCTTGCCGACCATCGTGTCGAAGTCGAACACCAGTCCCATCACCTTCGAAATGTAGGGGCTGGGCCCGTACATCGCCCAGGTGACCTCGGTCGCGCTGCCGCGCGGCACGAGCGTGAACTCGGCGAAGTTGTGGGCCTCGAAGGGGCGCAGGAAGTCGAGCCGCATCAGCACGCGCGACGGTGACTGCGACTCGGTGATCGCCAGGCTGCCCTGGCCGATGTCCTTGTTGCCGTCCCAGGCGTAGGTCGCGCCCGGGCCGGCCGCCGGGCCGGCGAAGCTGCGCTTCATCGCGGGGTCCTTCTTCTCGTAGGGCGACCAGCTCGCGAAGCCCTTCAGATCGTCGATCAGCGGGAAGATCTTCTCGGGCGGCGCCTGGATGGTGAGGCTGCGCTGCACGCGGAAGCTGTCGGGCCGCGTCGCCGCGACGATCAGCAGCGCGGCCAGCAGGGCCACGACGACGACGGCGGCGTAGGCGATGAACTTGAGCATGGGGGTCTCCGGGGAAGGGGTCTTACTGCTTAGGCCGGTGGGCCGACTGCGCGAGCATCTCGTCGAAGCCGGCCGCGGCCTGCTGCACCTCGGGGGTGTAGTCGGCGAACTCCTGCACCTGGCGCACCTCGATGATCTCGTTGTCGGCGCCGGGGCAGCGGCTGGCCCAGGCGATGGCCTCGTCGCGCGACTTGACCTGGATCATCCAGTAGCCGCCCAGCACCTCCTTGGCCTCGGCGAAGGGGCCGTCCTTGACGCTGGCCTTGCCGCCCTTGAACGACACGCGCGCGCCGGTCGCGGGCGGGTGCAGGCCGTCGAGCGCGAGCAGCACGCCGGCCTTCTGCAGGTCCTCGTTGAACTTCATCATCGCCTTGACGCGCTCGGGGTCGAGCGTCTGCACGGCATCGGGGGCCGCGGCCGCGTAGCCCTCGGGGATCATCAGCATCATGAATCGCATGGCAGTTCTCCTGACAGTGTTGCGGGTTCGGTGCGCGGTGGCGCGCGCAGGGTGGACCAGGCCAGCAGGGCCGAGGCCAGCAGCAGCGCGGCGCCTCCCAGGGCGCTGAGCTCCAGGCCCTGCATGAAGGCGGCGCGCGAGGCGTCGAGCAGCGCCGCACCGTCGCTGGCCGACAGCTGGCCGGCCGCCGACGCGGCGCCACCGAGCGTGGCGCGCGCCGCCTCCAGTGCCTGCGGCGACAGCGGCGCCGGCGACCCGGCCATCGCGCCGCGGTAGATGGCGGTGCCCAGGCTGCCGAAGACGGCGACGCCGAGCGCGCCGCCGAACTCGGAGCTGGTCTCCGAGATCGCCGACGCGGCCCCGGCGCGCTCGGGCGGGACCGAGCCCACGACCAGGTCGGTCGCGAGCGTGAAGACCGGCGCGAGGCCCAGCGACATCAGCACGTTGGCGACGATCATCAGCGGCAGGCCCTCGCGCACCGGGGCCTGCGACAGCATCGCGAAGGCCGCCGCGGCGAGCAGCAGACCGCCGGCGACGACACCGGCCGACGACCCGCGCTTCCGCAGCCAGGGCGTCGCCATCGAGCCGGCGACGAAGGCCAGCGCCCACGGCACGGTGGCCATGCCGGCCTGCAGCGGCGTCAGCCCCAGCACCAGTTGCAGGTACTGCGCGATGAAGATGTAGACGCCGAACATCGCCAGGCAGGCCAGCAGGTAGATCGCGAGCGACGCACTGAAGGCCGGCACGCGGAACAGCCGCAGGTCGATCAGCGGGTCGTCCAGGCGGCGCTGGCGCCGCACGAAGACGGCACCGAGCGCCAGCCCGGCGCCGATCGCCAGCAGCGGCTCGATCGCGAGGCCGTGCTCGGCCAGGCGCTTGAGGCCGTGGATCAGCGCCAGCACCGCGGCGAGCGAGAGCGCGGCGCTGGCCACGTCGAGCCGGCGCGCCGACGGGTCGCGGAACTCGGGCAGCAGCCAGGGGCCGACCGCCAGCAGCAGCAACATCACCGGCACGTTGATGAGGAACACCGAGCCCCACCAGAACCACTCGAGCAGCAGGCCGCCGATCAGCGGGCCGACGGCCGCGCCGAGCGAATAGCTCGACACCCAGATGCCGATCGCGGTGGTGCGCTGGGCCGGGTCGTGGAACATGTTGCGGATCAGCGAGAGCGTCGACGGCGCCACCGTCGCGCCGGCGATGCCCAGCAGGGCGCGCATCGCGATCAGCGCCTCGGCGCTGGTCGCGAAGGCCGCCAGCACCGAGGCCACGCCGAAGGCGGCCGCGCCGATCAGCAGCAGGCGCCGCCGGCCGATGCGGTCGCCCAGCGTGCCCATCGTGATCAGCATGCCGGCGACCATGAAGCCGTAGATGTCGATGATCCACAGCAGCTGCGACGCGCTCGGCGCCAGCTCGCGGCTGAGCGCCGGCACCGCCAGGTTCAAGACCGTGAGGTCCATCGAATAGAGCATGCAGGGCAGTGCGATCACGGCCAGGCCGGTCCATTCGCGGCGGCCGGCGCGCGCCGGGGCGGGAGTCTGCGACATGCCGGCCCGCTCAGACGTCGACGAAGGTCTTGAAGCCGCCCATGATCATCCGCTTGCCGTCGAAGGGGATGGCCTTGGGGTTCATCATCGACTCCAGGCGCGGATCGGCCATGACCTTCGCGTTGATCTTGTCGCGCTGCTTGCGCGACTTGTAGACGATCCACGAGAAGACGACCGTCTCGCCCTTCTTCAGCTTCACGGCCTGCGGGAACGAGGTCCACTTGCCGGGTTTCACGTCGTCGGCCACGCACTCGATGTACTCGAGGGCGCCGAACTCGCGCCAGATCTTGCCGGCCTTGCGCGACAGCCGGCGATAGGCCTCCAGGTTCTTGGTGGGGACGGGCACGATGAATCCATCGACGTAGCTCATGGGGGTCTCCTCGGGGTGGGGTGCGGGTGTCGGGTCGGGGCGGGCTCACATCGGCGGCGAGACCATGACCATCCAGGCGACGCCGTAGCGGTCGGTCAGCATGCCGAAGCGCGGTGACCAGAAGGTCTCGCCCTGCGGCATCGTCACGCTGCCGCCTTGGGACAGCGCAGCGAAGACGCGGTCGGCACTGGGGATGTCGGTCACGCTGACGGCCAGCGAGAAGCCCTGGAAGGGCGCGCCGGCCTCGTTGCTGCAGCCGTCGGACATCATGATCCGCTGGTCGCCGACGGTGATCGAGGCGTGCATGACCTTGTCGCCCCAGTCGGCGGGGATCATGCCGGGCGGCGGCGGGTCCGGCGCCTCCTTGAAGCGCATCAGCATCTCGAGCTCGGCGCCGAGCGCGCGGCGGTAGAACTCCACCGCTTCCTCGGTCTTGCCGTTGAAGGTGAGGTAGGCCTGGATCAGCATGGCGGCTCCTTCGTCGTGAGTGGCGTGTACCGACACGACGAAGGAGAGCACGGCGGATCGACAGGGTCGACCGGTGCAGGTGTAACGGGTTGTTTCGCTGGCCGGCGGGCGGTGATGCCGGCGCTCGTGGTGGGCGCCGCAAGCTGGAGATCAGACCCGGTGGGTCAGATCTCCAGGTTGTCGATCAGGCGCGTCTTGCCGAGCCGGGCCGCCGCCAGCACGACGAGCGGCTCCTTCGCGTCGATCTGCTCGGCCGTCGGCGGCTGCAGGTCGCTGCGGCGGCGCAGGGCCACGTAGTCGGGCGCCCAGCCGCGCGTGCGCAGGCCGTCCATCGCGCGCTGCTCGATCGCGGCGAGATCGCGCTCGCCGTACTCGAGCCCGGCCGGGATCTTGCGCAGCGCGGCCGCGAGCTGCGGCGCCTCGGCACGCTCGGCCTCGCCGAGGTAGCCGTTGCGCGAGCTGAGCGCCAGGCCGTCGTCGGCGCGGGCCGTCTCGCCGGCGACGATCTCGATCGGCAGCGCGAACTGCCGCACCAGGCCGCGCAGCACCATCAGCTGCTGGTAGTCCTTCTTGCCGAACACCGCCACGCGCGGCTGCACGCACTGGAAGAGCTTCATCACCACCGTCGACACGCCGGTGAAGAAGCCGGGCCGGAACTGGCCTTCCAGGATGTCGGCCAGCTCGGGCGGCGGCAGCACCTTGTAGGTCTGCGGCTCGGGGTAGAGCTCGGCCTCGTCGGGCGCGAACACGACGTTGCAGCCCACGCCCTTGAGCAGCTCGCAGTCGCGCTCCAGCGTGCGCGGGTAGCGGTCGAAGTCCTCGTGCGGCGCGAACTGCAGGCGGTTGACGAAGATGCTGGCGACCACCGGGCCGCCCTGCTCGCGCGCCAGCTTGACCAGCGCGAGGTGGCCCTCGTGCAGGTTGCCCATGGTCGGCACGAAGGCCGGCGCCTTGGCCCCGGCGAGGGCCTGGCGCAGTTCAGCGATGGTGTGGACGACGCGCATGTCAGCTCCGCACCGTTCGGGCTGAGCTTGTCGAAGCCTGGCGCGGCCCTTCGACAGGCTTAGGGTGAACGGCTCGCAGGTAAGGCATGAGTTCAGTAAGCATTGGTCGCTTCATCCGGGAAGCTGCCGTCCTTGACGGCCGCCACATAGCGGCGCACCGCGTCCTCGATCGAGGTGGCGCCTTCCATGAAGTTGCGGACGAAGCGCGGCAGCTTGCCGCGCGACACGCCCAGCATGTCGTGCAGCACCAGCACCTGGCCGGCGGTGGCGGCGCCGGCGCCGATGCCGATGGTCATCAGGCCGGGGTTGTCGGCCTGCACCTGCTTCGCGACGGCCGAGGGCATCAGCTCCAGCACCATCATCGCGGCACCGGCATCGGCCAGGGCCTTGGCGTGGCGGCGCAGCGTCTCGGCGCCCGCCGGGTCCTTGCCCTGGATGCGGTAGCCGCCGAGCGCGTGCACGCTCTGCGGCGTGAGGCCGAGGTGCGCACACACCGGCACGCCGCGCTCGACCAGGAAGTGCACGGTCTCGGGCGTCCAGCCGCCGCCCTCGAGCTTGACCATCTGCGCGCCGGCGGCCATCAGCGTGCCGGCGTTGCGCAGCGCCTGGACCGGGTTCTCCTGGTAGCTGCCGAAGGGCATGTCGGCGATGACGAAGGCCGATCGGTTGCCGCGCACGGTGCTGCGCGTGTGGTAGCCGATCTGCTCCATGGTCACCGACAGCGTGCTGGGCTGGCCCTTGAGCACCATGCCGAGCGAGTCGCCGATCAGGATGCAGTCGATGCCGGCGGCGTCGACCAGCGCCGCGAAGCTGGCGTCGTAGGCGGTCAGCATCGCGATCTTCTCGCCGCGCGTGTGCATCTCGCGCAGCGTGTGCAGCGTGACCGGCTTGCGCGCCGGAGCGGCGGCGTTGGCTTGTGCGGGCGAGGCGTGGCTGCTCATCGAGGGGCTTTCGACGCTGGGGCGGCGGATTCTAGCCATCACCGGCCGCCCGCATGGAGCCAACGGCTACGCACCGACGAGCATCGCAGGCAGCTTCTGCTCTTGCGCGTGCAGGCCGAGGACGCCTAACGCGACTGCGTTGTTGATTGCGTGGGCGATGTAGCCGGGAAGGACCGACCGGGTTTGCAGGTAGGCAAACCCGAGAACGAGGCCTCCAACGAACGCGACGCAGGCGTGAACTGGATCGCTCAAGTGAACACATGCGAACGCCGCCGCGGCGAGCGCGACGGCGGGAGTCTTGCTCATCCGACGCAACAGGAGCCCCATCGCACACGCGCGAAACACGATCTCCTCGACGAGCGGCAGGACCAGACAGATCGTCAACCAGCCGACCCAGTGCGCTGCGTAGGGCCGGTACTCGCGGGCTACCTCGACTGACGTGGGAAGGTGCAGGAACGCCATGACTTGGAGCAAGGCCAAAGCCAGAACGCAGAAGACGATCCAGCCCAAGCTCAACCGAAGCGGCGGGATGTGAGTCAGTGAATCGCGTGCAACGACAGGCAGATCGGCACGGAAGTGGCGCAACGCCATCAACTGCAGCAGCCCCGCGAAAAGGGATCCGTAGAGAGCCGCCGAGCCGAGCGCATCGAACTGGGTGTGCATAGCCTGCTGGAACAGCCAGAGCAAGAGCACAACCAGCGTCAGTTCCAAAAGATTCCTCGTCGTGGCAGGGTGATGCCGCAGCATCACACTGCTTCAAGTTCAAGCTACGGGCATCCCCAACTACTCATGTCTCCGTTGCCACCTGTGGACTCCTTCGCCGCCTTGTAGATGGCGGGAACAGGGGCAAGTGCCATCCCTCCGCCAACAGCTTTGCACTCCTCCGGTGTGAGATCACGGGCTTTGGTCCCCGTCTCTTCATTGCAATCCATTTGCATCTCCCGTTCGTCATGAGGCGCTGTAACGTCGCGCCCGACCACGTGATTGCGATCGTGATTGATCACGTAAGCTGTCTCAAGTCTTTCGACTCAAACGTGTAAGACCTTACAGGTTGTGGCGCTTCGTTTGGGCGGCGGCTAGCAGGCGGCCGTGACGCGGAGCGGGCGTCAATCGCAAGTCGCGTCGCAATCAGCTGGGGGTGTAGGCGAGCCGCACGTACAGCGGCGCAAAGGCCTCGGCCTGCGTGACCTCGATCAGGTGCTCGCGCGCCAGCTCGAGCATCGCGATGAAGGTCACGACGACGACCTGCGGGCCGCGGCGGGCGTCGAACAGGTCCTCGAACAGTGCGAAGCGGCGGCCCTGCAGGCGCTTGAGGACGATGCTCATGTGCTCGCGCACCGACAGCTCCTCGCGCGTGATGTGATGGTGCTGCACCAGCCGGGCGCGCTTGAGGATGTCGAGCCAGGCTTCGCGCAGCTCGTCGACCGCCACCTCGGGCCAGCGCGGCTGCAGCGAGGCCTCGACGTGCACCTGCGCGCGCAGGAAGTCGCGGCCCAGCAGCGGCAGCGCGTCGATCTTCGCGGCGGCCCCCTTCATCTGCTCGTACTCGAGCAGGCGGCGCACCAGTTCGGCCCGCGGGTCCTCGGGCTCCTTGCCTTCCTCGCTGCGCTTGGGCGGCAGCAGCATGCGCGACTTGATCTCGATCAGCATCGCCGCCATCAGCAGGTACTCGGCCGCCAGCTCGAGGTTGCGGCTGCGGATCTGGTCGACGTAGGTCAGGTACTGGCGCGTGACATCCGCCATCGGGATGTCGAGGATGTTGAAGTTCTGCTTGCGGATCAGGTAGAGCAGCAGGTCCAGCGGGCCCTCGAAGGTCTCGAGGAAGACCTCCAGCGCGTCGGGCGGGATGTACAGGTCGGTCGGCAGCGCGAACAGCGGCTCGCCGTACAGGCGCGCCAGCGCGATCTGGTCCACGGTCTCGGGGACCGGGGCCACGGGCGGGGGCAGCACGGCCTCGCCGGCCGCAGAGGGCATCGACGCCGACAAGCTCAGCCCTTGGTCTGGTAGACGTAGGGCTGCTGCGGCACGCGCGACTCGCGCTGCTCGGCCGTCGTCTGCAGGTCCTGCGGCCGGTCCCACAGCAGGGCGCGGCCCTGGCGCTGCTTTTCCTCGAGCTTCGGGTCGCGCTGCTTCAGCGTCGCGATGAAGTCGGTCACGTCCGACCGGTAGGGCTTCCAGAACAGCGGCATGGCGGGTGGGCTTAGAGTCGAGCCGGCATTTTACCGGGGGTGGCCATGCGGCTATGGGGGATCGTCCTGGGCCTGGGACTGCTGGCGCTGGCGGCTTGCGACCAGAACCGGATCGCGAAGCTCGAGGAGGGCGTCTCGACCGAGGCGCAGGTGCGCGCCGCCTTCGGCGAGCCGCTGGCCGTGCATGCCGAGCCCGGCGGCGCGCGCACGCTGGAATACACCCGCCAGCCCGAGGGCACGGCCAACTACATGATCACGATCGGCCCGGACGGCGTGATGAGCGCGCTGCGCCAGGTGCTGGCGCCGCCGTACTTCGCCAGGGTCCGGCCCGGCATGACGCGCGAGGAAGTGCGCCGCCTGCTGGGCAAGCCGGCCAAGGAGTGGGAGTTCCCGCTCAAGCAGGAGAGCGTCTGGGACTGGCGCTGGCGCGACGGCCAGCAGGGGATGA
This sequence comes from uncultured Methylibium sp., assembly GCF_902826655.1. Lineage (GTDB taxonomy): Bacteria > Pseudomonadota > Gammaproteobacteria > Burkholderiales > Burkholderiaceae_C > Methylibium. The sequence continues at coordinate 17,126 of NZ_CADEFR010000003.1, forward strand.
TGTTCAGCGCCACCTTCGATGCGCAGGGGCGCGTGTTGCACGCCGCCAGCGCCATCGACCCGCGCGAGATCCAGCAAGGGGGCTATTGAGGCGGCCGCCGTCACCGAACCGTCACTGTCACATGCGCGTGCCATAGTGAGTCGGTGACCGAGATCGAACTCAAGCTGGCCATTCCCCCGTCCGCGGTTGCTGCCGTGGCGCGCGCGGTCGGTACGGCCGGCGCGCGGCGGCAGCGCCTGCAGGCGATCTACTTCGACACCGCCGACCGCCGCCTGGCGGCCGCCGGCATTGCGCTGCGGCTGCGCAAGGAAGGCCGGCGCTGGGTGCAGACGCTCAAGGTCGGTCCGGCGCACGGCATGGCGCGCGGCGAGCACAACGTCGAGCTGCGCGTGCCGGCCGGCGTGCCGCCCGCGCTCGATCCCGCGCTGCACGCCGTCGCGCCGATCGGCCGGGCGCTGGCCGCCGCGCTGGAGCCGCGCGACGGCGAGGTGGCGCCCGCGCTGCTGCCGCTGTACCGGACCGACGTGACGCGCCTGGCGCGGCCGCTGCGCAGCCGGCGCGGCACGGTGGAACTGGCGCTCGACCGCGGCGAGATCGTCGCCGACGGTCCCGACGGCAGGCTGCGCCGCTGGCCGGCCTGCGAGCTCGAGGTCGAGCTGCTGGGCGGCAGCCCGGTCGCCGTGGCCGAGGTCGCGCGCCGCTTCGCGCGTGCCCACGGGCTGTGGCTCGACACGCGGACCAAGGCCGAGCGCGGCGACCGCCTGGCACGCGGCATCGCGGCCGGCGATCAGGTGCCGGCGGTCAAGGCCGAGGCGGTGCGCCTGCGCAAGGACATGGCGCCCGTCCAAGCCTGGGCGACCGTGCTGCGCCAGGGGCTGGCGCAGGCCCTGCCCAACTGGAGCGAGGTCGCCGGCGGCAGCGGCCGTGCCGAGCACCTGCACCAGCTGCGCGTGGCCTTGCGGCGGCTGCGCTCGGCCGAGCGTTTCTTCGCCGGCTGGCCCGGCGTGCCCGAGGCGCCGTGGAGCGAGGCGGTCGCGGCCTTGTTCCGCGCGCTCGGCGCGACGCGCGACCGCGACGCGCTGGCCGGGGGCCTGCAGCCCGCGATCGACGCGGCGCTCGCGGCCCAGGGGCTGCCGTCCATGGTCTGGCCGATGGCGCACGCGCCCGACTGGACCGGTCAGGCCCTGCATGACCCCGGCATCGTGCTGGTCGAGCTGCTGGCCTACGCCGCCGAGATGCAGCAGTTCGTCGGCGCGGTGAACAGCGACGCCGCCTTGACGGACCTCGCCGCCGAGCGGCTGGACGACTGGCATGCCCGGGTGCGCCGCGACGCGAAGCGCTTCGACACACTGGACGACGAGGCCCGGCATCGACTGCGCAAGCGCGTCAAGCGGCTGCGCTACGCGGCCGAGTTCAGCGCGGCGCTGTTCCCGAGGCGTGCGGTCGAGCGCTACATGGCGCCGCTGCGCGCCGCGCAGGAGCGGCTGGGCGAGTTCAACGACGTCTGCGTGGCCCAGGCGGCGTGCAAGTCGCTCACCGACGGTGTGCCGCAGGCCTGGTTCGCACTGGGCTGGCTGGCCGCGCGGCGCGACATGACGCTGGCCGAGGGCGCCGCAGCGCTGCAGGGCCTGCGCAAGGCCGAGCCGTTCTGGCGTTGAGCCTCGCGCCGGCTCAGCGGCCGGCCGCGTCGGCCAGCGGCGCCGCGCGCGCCAGCGCATCGGCCAGGCTCGCGGCGATGTGGGCGTCGCCCAGGCCCGTGGCGAAGCCGCTGCGGCGCAGCTTCTCGAGCGGCTGCTCGTTGACCTCGCACAGCAGCAGCGCGATGCCGCGTCGCTGCAGCGTGCGGTGCAGCTGCGACAGCGCTTCCAGGCCGCTCGCGTCGAGCGAGATCAGGCGGTGCATCTCGAGCACCAGCACCCGCGTGCCGGCCGGCAACTCGTCGGCCAGCGCCTCGATCTTGGTCACCGCGCCGAAGAACAGCGCGCCGTAGAGCCGGCGCACCGCGATGCCCGGCGGCGACTCGGGCAGCGGATCGACGCGGAACAGCGCGCTCATGCGGACGATGAAGAAGGCGCAGGCCAGCACCAGCCCGACCTCCACCGCCACCGTCAGGTCGAAGATCACCGTCAACGCAAAGCTGCCGAGCAGGATCACGCGGTAGGACAGGCTGAAGTGGCGCAGCCGCGCGAACTCGTGCCACTCGCCCATGTTCCAGGCCGCGTACAGCAGGATGCCGGCCAGCGCCGCCAGCGGCACGTGCACCGCCAGCGGCGCGGCGACCAGCACGATGGCCAGCAGCACCAGCGCGTGCACGATGCCGGCCACCGGGCTGGTGGCGCCGGCGCGCACGTTGGTCGCGGTGCGCGCGATGGTGCCGGTGGCCGGCATGCCGCCGAACCACGGCGTCACGAAGTTGGCGATGCCCTGGGCCATCAGCTCCTGGTTCGGGTCGTGGCGGCGCTGCGGACCCAGGTTGTCGGCGATGCGCGCGCACAGCAGCGACTCGATCGCGCCGAGCAGCGCGATGGTGAGCGTCGGCACGAACAGCAGCTTGGCGGTGGCCCAGTTGAACTCGGGGAAGTCGAAGCGCGGCAGCGCCTGCGGGATCGCGCCGAAGCGCGAGCCGATCGTCTCGACCGGCAGGTGCAGCAGCAGCGCACCCAGCGTCAGCGTGACCAGCGCGACGATCGGTCCCGGCAGGCGCGCGGCGACGCGGCCCGCCCCGCTGTCGACCAGCGCACCGGGCAGCGCGGAGCCGGTGTCGCGCCGCCACAGCCGCGGCCACAGCATCAGGCCGCCGAAGCACAGCACACCGATCGCGAAGGCCCAGGGGTTGAAGCTGTCCAGGTGGCGCGCCATCACGCCGATCTGGCTGAAGAAGTCGGCCGGCAGCTTGGGCGTCGTCAGGCCCAGCAGGTCCTTCAGCTGCGACAGCGCGATCAGCACGGCGATGCCGTTGGTGAAGCCGATGACGATGGCGACCGGGATGTAGCGCACCAGGCCGCCCAGCTTGAGCCAGCCCAGCACGAACAGCAGCACGCCGGCCAGCATGGTCGCGATCAGCAGGTTGGCCAGGCCGTAGCGCTCGACGATGCCGTAGACGATGACGATGAAGGCGCCGGCCGGCCCGCCGATCTGCACGCTGGAGCCACCGAGCAGCGAGATCAGCAGCCCGGCGATGATCGCCGTGAAGAGCCCCTGCTCGGGCTTGAGCCCGCTGGCGATGGCGAAGGCCATCGCCAGCGGCAGCGCGACGATCGCGACGGTGATGCCGGCGCCCGCGTCGGCGCCGAAGCGCCGACGGTCGTAGCCGGCCAGGTCGTCGAGCAGACGCGGCCGAAAGCGCGCCAGCTCGATGCCGAGGGCCCGGTCCGGGAGCTTCACCGGCGGGTCCCGCGCGCCTCAGCGCACGCGCAGGCCCGGCACCGCGCCGGGCGTGGGCTCCAGCAGGTAGAGCCCGGGCTGCGACTTCTCGTCGGCGTGCGACGCGGCCAGCACCATGCCTTCGCTGAGGCCGAACTTCATCTTGCGCGGCGCGAGGTTGGCGACCATCACCGTGAACTTGCCGACCAGGTCCTCGGGCGCGAAGGCCGACTGGATGCCGCTGAAGACGTTGCGGGTCCTGCCTTCGCCGACATCGAGCGTCAGCTGCAGCAGCTTGGTGCTGCCCTCGACGCGCTTCGCGTCGACGATCCTGGCGAGGCGCAGGTCGACCTTGGCGAAGTCGTCGATCGTGATCGTCGGCGCGAGATCCTCGCCGCCGGGCTTGGGGGTCTCGACGGCAGGGGGCTCGAACAGGGCGTCGAGTTGCTTGGGGTCGACGCGTTGCATGAGGTGCTGATAGCTGCCGATGTCGTGCGCACCGAGCAGCCGATCGGCATCCGCGAAGCGCAGCGGCTCGATGCGCAGGAAGCCTTCGACCTGCGCAGCCAGCGCCGGCAGCACGGGCTTGAGGTAGATGGTCAGCAGGCGGAAGGCCTCGATGCAGGTGCTGCAGACTTCCTGCAAGGGCGTGTCCTGGCCGGCCTGCTTGGCGAGGTCCCAGGGCTTGTGCGTGTCGACGTAGCCATTGACGCGGTCGGCCAGCGCCATGATCTCGCGCAAGGCCTTGCCGTACTCGCGATCGTCGTAGAGCTGCGCGATGCCGTCGCGCGCCGCCTGCAAGGCCTGCAGCAGCGACGCCGCTTCCGCCGAGCGGCTGGTGGCCAGCCGGCCGCCGAAGCGCTTGGCGATGAAACCTGCCGCCCGACTCGCGATGTTGACGTACTTGCCCACCAAGTCGCTGTTCACCCGCGCCACGAAGTCGTCCGGATTGAAGTCGACGTCCTCGACCTTGCCGTTCAGCTTGGCCGCGATGTAGTAGCGCAGCCACTCGGCGTTCATGCCGAGCTCCAGGTACTTGAGCGGCGAGATGCCGGTGCCGCGGCTCTTGCTCATCTTCTCGCCGCTGACGGTGATGAAGCCGTGCACGAAGACGTGGTCGGGGACCTTGCGGCCGCTGAAGTGCAGCATCGCCGGCCAGAACAGGGTGTGGAAGTAGACGATGTCCTTGCCGATGAAGTGCGCCTGCTCGGTCTTCGGGTCGGCCATGAAGGCGTCGAAGTCCTTTCCGATCTTGCCGAAGTAGTTCTTCAGCGACGCGAGGTAGCCGATCGGTGCGTCGAGCCAGACGTAGAAGTACTTGCCCGGCGCGTCGGGGATCTCGATGCCGAAGTAGGGCGCGTCGCGGCTGATGTCCCAGTCGGCCAGGCCGCCGTGGCCCTGCTCGTCGGTGACGAACCACTCCTTGATCTTGTTCAGCACTTCTGGCTGGAGTCGGCCCGGGGTCTGCGTCCATTCCTGCAGGAAGTCGATGCAGCGCTGCGAGCTGAGCTGGAAGAAGTGGTGCTCGCTGGTCTTCATCACCGGCGTGGCGCCGGTCAGCGTCGAGTACGGGTTCTTCAGCTCGGTGGGCGCGTAGACGGCGCCGCAGACCTCGCAGTTGTCGCCGTACTGGTCCTTCGCGCCGCACTTCGGGCACTCGCCCTTCACGTAGCGGTCGGGCAGGAACATCTGCTTGACCGGGTCGAAGAACTGCTCGACCGGGCGCGTGAAGATCAGGCCGGTCTTGCGCAGCGCGCGGTAGGTGTCCTGCGCGAGCTGGTGGTTCTCGGGGCCGTCGGTCGAGTGCCAGTTGTCGAAGCCGATGTGGAAGCCGTCGAGGTAGGCCTTGCGGCCCGCGGCGATATCGGCAACGAACTGTTGCGGCGTCTTGCCGGCCTTCTCGGCCGCGATCATGATCGGCGCGCCGTGCGCGTCGTCGGCGCAGACGAAGTGGACCTCGTGGCCCTGCATCCGCTGGAAGCGCACCCAGATGTCGGCCTGGATGTACTCCATCATGTGCCCCACGTGGAAGGGCGCATTGGCGTAGGGCAGGGCGGTGGTGACGAACAGCTGACGCGGCATGGACGAAGGACGAGGAGCGAGGGGCGAGTGGGCGCCGCAGCCGGTGCGGCTCGAGGTCGAAGATGGCGAAAAGATTGTAGGTCCCGCCCTCCCATAATCCGTCGATGGCCGAACGTTCGCATCTCGCGTGGCGCTTCCCGCTCGCCTTCGGCGCGCTGGTGCTGTGCCTGTTCGTGCTGCTGTTCCTCAGCTGGCGCAGCTACGGCGAGTGGCAGACCGCGCAGCGCGCCCAGCTGCAGGCCGAGAAGCTGCTGGCGCAGCTCGCGGCGCTGGAGCGCCAGGTCACGCCCGATGCGGCGCTGGCGCTGTGCGCGGCCAGCGGCGCGATGCCGGGCGCGCCCGCCGCGTCGGCCGCCGGCGACTGGGCCGGCACGCTGGTCGTGCTGCGGCGCCTGGTGGCGGGCGACGCGGCGCAGCTGCAGCGCATCGGCACGCTCGACGGCCTGCTGAAGGAGTGGCAGCAGCTCTACGTCCAGCCGCTGCAGCGCGCCTGCGGCGAGGGCCAGCGCCTGGGCTCGGCCTACGTGCAGTCGCTGTACCGCGTGGCCGAGGACACGCGGGCGCGCGCGATCTCGACGATCGCCGGCCTGCAGAACGTGGCCGCGGGCCAGCAGTCCATGCTGGCGACGCAGCTGCAGATGAGCATCGACGCGAACCGCCGGCTGTTCATCCTGACGGGCGCGGCGGCGCTGCTGCTGGGCATCGTGTCGCTGCTGGCGATGCGCGGCTTCACCGCGCAGCTGACCGAGTCGAGCCGCGCGCTGCGACGCGAGGCCACCGAGCGCGGCGTGGCCAAGGAGCAGCTGGTGGATTCGCAGCGCCGGCTGCGCATGCTGCTCGAGCACATCAACGACGCGGTGATCGCCTTCGACGCCCAGGGCAAGATCCAGTGGCTCAATCCGGCCGGCGAGCTGCTGTTCCGCCGCTCGCGGCAGAGCGTCAGCACCGAGCCGATCACCGCGCTGATCCCGGCGCTGGCCGAGGACCTGGACTGGCCGGTGACCCAGCCGCAGGCCGAGCTCGACGGTCTGTCGCCGGCGCCGTGGACCGCGCGGCGCGACACCGTGACCGGGCTGCGCCCCCAGCCCGACGGCGAGTTCCCGCTCGAGATCGCGCTGGTGCAGACGCAGGTCGAGGGCGACCGCATCGGCATCTGCCTGTGCCGCGACCTGAGCGAGACCGACCGCGTCGAGCGCCTGAAGAGCGGCTTCATCGACTCGGTGCGCGGCGAGCTGAACGAGCCGCTGCGCAGCATCCGCGACGCGCTGGCCGCGATCGACGGGCCGTCGGACACTCCGGCCGACGCGCGCCTGCGCCTGGCCCGCCGCGACAGCGAACGGCTGCTGCAGCTGACCGACGACCTGCTCGAGATGGAGCGCCTGCGCAGCGGCGAGGAGCCGATGGCGATCGCGGCGCTGGACCTGGGGCAGGCGGCACGGCTCGCGCTCGAGGCCGGCCGCGCGGCCGCGCTGCGGCACCAGATCGAGCTGCGGCTGCTGGGCGACGGCGAGCCGCTGCCGGTGCAGGCCGACCCCGAGCACCTGGCGCAGGCCCTGGACCGGCTCGTCACGCGGGCGATCGACGCCTCGCCGCTGGGCGGCGAGGTCGAGATCGTGACCGGCCGGCGCGAGGACGAGGCGGTGGTCTGGGTCATCGACAGCGGCCCCGGCCTGCCCGAGACGGCCGCCGAGCGGCTGTTCGAGCCTTTTGCGCCGGGCGACGCCGAAGGCGGAACGCGGCGCGGCAACAGCCTGGGCCTGCCGATCTGCAAGCTGCTGGTCGAGCGGACCGGCGGGCGCATCGGCATCGGCGACCCGCAGGACGGGCGCGGCGCGGCGCTGTGGATTTCCCTGCCCCTGCGGCCCGGGGGGCGGTAGCGCGCGGGGGCCGGCTCGCGGGGGGCGCTCGGCTAGACTCGCCGCCTGTTGTGAACCCCCTTGCATAGGCTTTCATGTCCCAGTCCCTGACCGATGCCGGTCTGCTTGCCGCACTGACGAAGGTCGTCGACCCCAACACCGGCCGCGACTTCGTGTCGACGCGGCAGCTGAAGAACCTCAAGGTCGAGGGCGGCGACGTGGCCTTCGACGTCGAGCTCGGCTACCCGGCCAAGAGCCAGATCCCGGCGCTGCGCAAGGCGCTGATCGCCGCAGCGCGCAGCGTGCCCGGGGTCGAGAACGTCAGCGCCAACCTCGCCACCAAGGTGATCCCGCACGCCGTGCAGCGCGGTGTGCAGCTGATGCCGCGCATCAAGAACATCGTCGCGGTGGCCTCGGGCAAGGGCGGCGTCGGCAAGAGCACGACCGCGGTCAACCTGGCGCTGGCGCTGGCCGCCGAGGGCGCGTCCGTCGGCATCCTGGACGCCGACATCTACGGCCCCAGCCAGCCGATGATGCTGGGCATCTCGGGCCGGCCCGAAAGCGCCGACGGCCAGAGCATGGAGCCGCTCGAGAACTACGGCGTGCAGGTGATGTCGATCGGCTTCCTGATCGAACCCGACAACCCGATGATCTGGCGCGGCCCGATGGTCACGCAGGCGCTCGAGCAGATGCTCAAGCAGACCAACTGGCGCGACCTCGACTACCTGATCGTCGACATGCCGCCCGGCACCGGCGACATCCAGCTGACGCTGTCGCAGAAGGTGCCGCTGACCGGCGCGGTGATCGTCACGACGCCGCAGGACATCGCGCTGCTCGACGCGCGCAAGGGCCTGAAGATGTTCGAGAAGGTCGGCGTGCCCATCCTCGGCGTGGTCGAGAACATGGCGGTGCACGTGTGCAGCCAGTGCGGCCACACCGAGCACATCTTCGGCGCCGACGGCGGCCGGAAGATGAGCGAGGAGTACGGCGTCGCCTACCTCGGCGGCCTGCCGCTGAACCTGAGCATCCGCGAGCAGGCCGACGCCGGCCGGCCGACCGTCGTCAGCGACCCGGACGGCGAGATCGCCTCGATCTACAAGGCCGTCGCGCGCCAGATCGCCGTCAAGATCGCCGAGAAGGCCAAGGACTACTCGTCCAAGTTCCCGACGATCTCGATTTCCAAAACCACCTGAGATGGACAAGATCGATCGCCCGGCGCTCGATGTCGCGGTGGTCATCGAGCGCGAGGCCCGGCCCAACCGCTGGGAGGACTGGCGCTTCCGCATCGCCGAGGTGCTGCCGCAGGAGCCGGCCTTCGGCAGCGAGCCGCGCCTGCTGCGCGACGACGGCAGGCGCTCGCAGTGGCTGCATCCGGGCCTGAGGCTCGAGCTGTTCCGCGACGAGGCCGAGGGCTACTACCTCAACCTGAGTTCCGGCCAGCCGGTGTGGTTCGTCATGTGGCGCATCGCCGACGACGACCCCTCGCGCGCCTGGCCCGAGATCGTCAGCGTCTCCTACAACGAGGCCGGCCGCTGGCTCGATGCGCAGGAGCGCGTCGACAACCTGCCGCTGCCGGCGGACGTCGCCGAGTGGCTGCAGGCCTGGACCGACGAGCACTACAAGCCCGAGCCCAAGCAGCGCAAGCGGCCCGCGTCCTTCCTGCCGCCGGAGCAGCGCAAGTGAGCGACGAGGACAGCGGCTTCCTGTCGCGCTGGTCGCGGCGCAAGCGTGGACTGGAGCCGGCCCCTGTTGTCGTGCCGCCGTCCGTTCGCCCTGAGCTCGTCGAAGGGCCAGCTTCCGAAGTCGCAGGGCTTCGACAGGCTCAGCCCGAACGGGAACTTGCGGTGCCGGGGCAGCCAGCGGCCGAGCCGACGCCCACCCTCGACGACGTCGCCGCGCTCGCCCCCGGCGACGAGGTCTCGCGCTTCGTGGCGCGCGGGGTCGACGAGACCGTCAAGCGCGCCGCGGTGAAGAAGCTCTTCACCGATCCGCACTTCAACATCATGGACGGGCTGGACATCTACATCGACGACTACGGCAAGCCCGATCCGATCCCGATGGCCATGCTGCGGCAGATGAACCAGTCCAAGGCCCTCGGGCTGTTCGCTGCCGAGGAGGCCGCCGAAGAAGCGGCCGCCGCCGCGGCCCGCACCGACGCGGCCGATCCCGCCATTGCAAGCCCACCCCCTGCCGAGGACGCAGGCGCCGCCGGTGAACCCGCCGCCGCCGTGCAGAACGACGCCAACCAGGCCTCCGATGAAGACCCTGATCTGCAACTGCAACCAGACGATCCCGCTGGACCCGGCAGCGCTGAAGAGCGCGCTCGGCCCGACGGCGTCTGACGGCCTCGAGACCGTCCACACGCTGCTGTGCCGGCGCGAGGCGGCGGCGTTCCAGCGCGCCGCCAAGTCCGGCGAGGACCTGCTGATCGCCTGCACGCAGGAGCAGCGCCTCTTCCTCGAGCTGAACGCCGAGACCGAAGGCGCGCCGGGCGTGCAGGAGCGGCCGATCCGCTTCGTCAACATCCGCGAGACCGCCGGCTGGTCGCGCGAGGCGAAGTCGCAGGCTGCGTCGGTGCAGCCGAAGATCGCGGCGCTGATCGCGGCCGCGCAGCGCGCGGATCCGGAGCCGGTCGCCACCGTGACCTACCGCTCGGCCGGCCGTTGTCTGGTGATCGGCAGCGCCGATGCGGCCGGGCGCGCCGCGCGGCTGCTGCAGGACAAGCTCGACGTGTCGCTGCTGCTGACCGGCCCGGGCGGCAGCCTGCCGCAGCAGCGCGAGCTGCCGGTCGCCGCCGGCCGCGTGACGGCGCTGACGGGCTGGCTCGGCGCCTTCGACGTGAGCTGGGAGTCGGCCAACCCGATCGACCTGGACCTGTGCACGCGCTGCAACGCCTGCGTCGAGGCCTGCCCGGAAGGCGCGATCGACCTCAGCTACCAGGTCGACCTGTCGCGCTGCAAGAGCCACCGCGACTGCGTGCGCGTCTGCGAGGCCGCCGGCGCCATCGACTTCCAGCGCGCGCCGCTGGCGGCCAGCGAGCGCTACGACCTGGTGCTGGACCTGAGCCCGCAGCCGCTGATCGCGCTGCACCAGCCGCCCCAGGGCTACTTCCACGCGCCCGACGAGGCGGCGCTGGTCGACGCCGCCCTGAAGCTGCGCGAGCTGGTCGGCGAGTTCGAGAAGCCGAAGTTCTTCCACTACAAGCACAAGCTCTGCGCCCACAGCCGCAACGAGCGCGAGGGTTGCACCGCCTGCATCGACGTCTGCTCGGCGCAGGCCATCACCAGCCGCCGCACCGAGGACGGACCCGAGAAGGGCGGCATCGCCGTCAACCCCAACCTCTGCGTCGGCTGCGGCGCCTGCACGACCGTCTGCCCGAGCGGCGCGCTGGGTTACGCCACGCCGACGCCGGCCTACCAGGGCCAGCGGCTGCGCAGCCTGGTCACGACCTACCGCAAGGCCGGCGGCCAGGACGCGGTGCTGCTGCTGCACAGCCAGCAGGCGGGGGCGCAGCTGGTCGACGCGCTGGGACGCGCCGCGCGCGTCGGCGACAAGCCGGTGCCCGGCCTGGCCCGGCCCTCGGGCAGCGCGCTGCGCGGCCTGCCGGCGCGCGTGATCCCGGTCGACCTGTGGCACACGGCCTCGGTCGGCCTGGACCTGTGGCTCGCGGCAATCGCCCATGGTGCCTCGCAGGTCTGGGTGCTGATGACCGACGAGGAGGCGCCCGACTACCGCGCCGCGGTCAGCGCGCAGATGGCGGTGGGGCAGGCCATCCTCAACGGCCTGGGCTACCGCGGCCAGCACTTGCGGCTGGTCGAGGCGCACGACGCGCTGGCGCTCGACGCGGCGCTGCAGGCCGCGCCCGCACAGACGGTCGAGCGGCCGGCAGGCTTCGCGGTGCAGGCCGACAAGCGCGCGACGCTGGAGCTGGCGATCGATCACCTGCTGGCACAGGCACCGCGCCAGACGGAGTCGATCGCGCTGCCGGCGCTGGCCAATCCGAAGCGCGGCTCGGCCTCGCCCTTCGGCAGCTTGGGCGTCGACACCGACAAGTGCACGATGTGCCTGAGCTGCGTCGGCGCCTGCCCCGAGAGCGCGCTGGGCGACAACCCCGAGCGCCCGCAGCTGAAGTTCACCGAGAAGAACTGCGTGCAGTGCGGCCTGTGCGTCGTCACCTGCCCCGAGGGCGCGCTGGCGCTGGAGCCGCGCCTGTGGCTGGCCGACGGCGGCAAGGCGCGCAAGCAGGCGCGCGTGCTGCACGAGGTGCCGCCCTGGGCCTGCGTGAAGTGCGGCAAGCCCTTCGGCACGCAGAAGGCGATCGAGGGCATGCTGACCAAGCTGGCCGGGCATTCGATGTTCCAGGGCGCGGCGCTGGAGCGCCTGAAGATGTGCGGCGACTGCCGCGTCATCGATCTGCACACGAACCCGAACGAAGTCAGGATCACGGATCTATGAAGCCGCAGCCCATCGCCTTCAGCAGCACCGACGACCGCGAGGAGCTGGCGCGCGCCGAGGTCTACGGCGTGCTGGCCCACCTCTTCGTCGGGCCGCCCGCCGCCGAGCTGTACGAGCAGCTGAAGCTCGCGCCGACCGAGGCGCCGGCCGCCGGCGGCTTTCTGGAAGGCCCGTGGGGCGAGGTGGTCGCGGCGGCGCAGCGACTGTCGCGCGACGAGGTGGCGGCCGAGTACGACAGCCTGTTCCAGGCCATCGGCAAGCCCGAGGTCTTTCTCTACGGCTCCTACCACCTCGCCGGTGCGATCAACGACAAGCCGCTGGTCGAGCTGCGCGACGACCTGAAGCGCCTGGGCCTGGAGCGCGCCGACGGCGTGCTGGAGACCGAGGACCACCTCGCCAGCCTGTGCGAGGTGATGCGCTTCCTGATCGCCGGCGACGACGTCGAGATCTGCAACCTGGAGCAGCAGCGCCGCTTCTTCCGCATCCACCTGCAGACCTGGGTCGACACGCTGGCCGGCGAGATCGAGGCCCATCCGCGCGCCGACTTCTACCGCGCCGCAGCAGGTTTCCTGCGCGCCTTCGCCGAGGTCGAGGCGCAGGGATTCGATTTGATCGAGTAGGCCTTTGTCGGTTTCCGGTTCCGAGGGTGCCGAGGGCGACGGGCGACCGGCTCCGTTCATGTCCCCCGACGCTTGCTGAACGCTCGCGTCTCCTCCTTTACTTCACTGCGCCGGTCACCCATCGCCCTCGGCTGTTCACCCTGAGAGGTGTTCGGGCTACGAGTTGCCATGGCGTCACCGGCAGCGCCCCAGTCCGTTCCGCTGTTTGCGCCTCGGATGGCAAGTTCAGCCCACGACGGCCTCGGTCTTTGGCTCGCTCCGCAGCCTGATCGTGAACACGGCGCCGCTCGTGCCGTCGTTGCGGTTGCGTGCGGTCAGTTCGCCGCCGTAGCGCTCGACCAGGCTGCGGCTGATCCACAGGCCCAGGCCGGTGCCGTCGGTCTTGGTGGTGACGAAGGGCTGGAACAGGCGCTCCTCGACGTCGGGGCCGAGGCCCGGGCCGGTGTCCTGGACCTCGATCACGGCGCCGACCGGGTGGCCGGCGCCGTCCAGCCAGTCGAAGCTGCGCAGCGTCAGCGTGCCGCTGGCCGGCATCACGTGCACCGCGTTGATCAGCAGGTTCAGCAGCACCTGCTGCAGTTCCTGGCGGTTGATGCCCGCCGGCGCGCGCGCGGCGAACTCGCGCTTCATCTCGATGTGCGTGCGCGCCAGCTGCGGGCCGACCAGCAGCAGGCTGTCGTCGAGCGCGCGCGAGACGTCGACGCTGTCGACGTAGCCGGCGTACTCGCTCGGCCGCGCGAACTGCAGCAGCTGGGTGACGATGAGCCGCATGCGCTCGATCTGCTCGTCGACCAGCTTCAGTTCGGCGTGCACGGTCTTCGCGGTGTCGGGGCCCAGCAGCTCGCGCACCAGGTCGAGGTTGCCCTGGATCACCGCGATCGGGTTGTTGACCTCGTGCGCGATGCTGGCCGTCAGCTGGCCCACCGTCGCCAGCTTCTCCGAGCGCAGCAGCTGGCTCTGGGCCTGCTCGAGCGCGCGCGTGCGCTCGGCGACCTTGGCGTCGAGCTCGGCGTTCCAGCGCTGCAGCGCGCGCGTCTTGTCGTCGATGACGTCGAGCAGGTGGTCCAGGTGGCCGGCCAGTCGGCCGATCTCGTCGGGGTTGCCGACGGTGCCGACGCGCGCGTCGAGCGCGCCGTCCTCGACGCGCTGCATCGTGCGCGTCATCTGCTCCAGCGGCTTGAAGATGCTGCGGGCCCAGCGCAGCGACAGCACGGCCGTCGCGATCATCACGACGAAGAAGACGACACCGATGCCTGCGAGCGTGCCGAACTTGAGCCAGGTGAAGGGACGCTCGAGGTAGCCCACGTAGAGCATGCCGATGCGCTGACCGCCGCCGTCGGCCAGCGGCTGGTAGCCCGAGACGTACCAGTCGTTCACGACGAAGGCGCGGTCCAGCCACAGCTTGCCGGCGCCGAGCACGGTGTCGCGCACCGTCTGCGACACGCGCGTGCCGATCGCGCGGTCCTTGGGGTCGCTGCCGAACAGCCGCACGTTGGTGCTGATGCGCACGTCGTCGAGGAACAGCGTCGCCGTGCCCTGGCTGCCGAAGGGCAGCGCGCCCTCGGGGTAGACGATCTCGTTGATGTGGTCGATGAAGGGCAGGTTGCGGTTGAGCAGCATGCCGGCCTGCACGTGACCCAGCAGTGCGCCGGTCGCGTCGCGCACCGGTGCCACCGCCAGCACCACCATCGCGCGATCCTCCTGGGTGCGTTCGGTCGGTGCGGCGTTGCGCGTCGGCACCAGCGGCACCGCGACACGGCTCTGCAGGGCCGGCGCGACACGCGCCAGCTCGTCGGGCGACAGCACCTCGAGGCTGGTGCGGCGGCGGCCCGACTCCAGCGCGCGGAAGGCCGGCGAGCGCCGGTCGGTGCCGCTGGCCGGGCCGGAGTCGGTCAGCAGCAGGCGGCCGTCGGGCGCGCGCAGGTTGAGGAAGTCCAGGCCCTCGCGCTCCTTCAGCGTGCGCAGCAGTTCGACCAGCTCGCCCTGGCCGGGCGGTGCGGACCGGCCCTGCGGTTCGCGCGCGACGGCGCCGTCGAGCGCGAGATGCAGCGCGTGCGAGTCGGCCACCGCGGTCGCGCTGCTGCCGACCTCGCCGAGCACGCGCTCGAAGTAGCCCTGCGCCACCGCCAGGTCGCTGCGCACCTTGGTGATCAGCAACTGGTCGAAGGCCAGGTTGCCCCAGGCCAGCAGGATCAGCCCGAGCAGGGGGAACACGATGCCCAGCGGCAGCAGCGCCAGCACCAGCAGCTTGCTGCGGATCGGCAGCCGCTGGAAGCGCTCGTAAAACGTCATGTCAGGCGACGAGCCACTCGGCGCAACGCCGCTCCAGCGTGCGGCGCGAGATGCCCAGCAGCTCGGCCGCGCGGGTCTTGTCGCCCTGCACCGACTCCAGCACCGCCAGGATGTGCTGCTTCTCCAGCGTGTGCAGGTCGGTCGGGCCGCCCGCGGCGCGGGGTGCCGCGGCGCCAGGGTAGAGCGCCGACACGTTGAGCGCGCCCAGGATCATCGAGCGCTCGACCAGGTTGCGCAGCTCGCGCACGTTGCCCGGCCAGTCGTACTGCTGCAGGTAGGCCATCTCGGGTGCGCTGACGGCGATCGGCTCGACGCCGAGCTGCGGTGCGAGCGTGGCGATGAAGTGCGCGACCAGCTCGGGGATGTCGTCCTTGTGCTCGCGCAGCGGCGGCAGGCCGATCTCGACGACCTGCAGCCGGTAGTAGAGGTCCTTGCGGAAGCGGCCCGCGGCCACCTCCTCGGCGAGGCGCCGGTTGGTCGCGGCGACGATGCGCACGTCGACCGGGATCTGCTGCTCGCTGCCGACCGGGCGGATGCGATGGTCCTCGAGCACGCGCAGCAGCGCGGCCTGCTGGGCCAGCGGCAGCTCGGCGATCTCGTCGAGGAACAGCGTGCCGCCCTGGGCGTAGTAGAAGAGGCCGTCGCGGCCGTGCGCGGCACCCGGGAAGGCCCCCTGGGCGTGGCCGAACAGCTCGCTCTCGATGCGCTCGGGCGCGAGGCTCGCGCAGTTGACCGGCACGAAGGGCGCCGCCGCGCGCGGGCTGTGGCGGTGCAGCGCGACGGCGGCCAGCTCCTTGCCGGTGCCCGACTCGCCCGACAGCAGCACGGTGCTGGCCACCGGGGCGGCCAGCTGCAGCGCGCGCTGCAGGTCGCGCATCGTCGCCGAGCCGCCGACCAGGCCGTAGAAGCCCTCGCCGCGCTGCGAGATCATGTGCTTGAGGACCCAGTTCTCGCGCTTGAGCAGCGTGCGGTCCAGGCCGTGCTTCACCGCGTTGAGGATCTGCGTCACGCGGAACGGCTTCAATATGAGATCGGAAGCGCCGGCACGCAGCGCCTCGATCGCGGTGTCGAGGTCGGCATAGGCGGTGATCAGCACGACCTCGCCGCTGTAGCCCTGCGCACGCAGCTCGCGCAACCAGGCCAGGCCGCTCTTGCCGGGCAGCGTGATGTCCAGGATCACCAGGTCGAAGCGGTGGCGGCGCACCAGCGCGTCGGCTTCCTCGGCGCTGGCGGCGCTCTGCACGTCGCCGCAGCGCGGCGCGAGGGTCTTCTCCAGGAAGTTGCGCATGCCCAGCTCGTCGTCGACCAGCAGCACCGACGCACGGGGCCAGTCGTCGAGGGCGGATCGGTCCGAAGGCAGGGCGGCGCTGGCAGGCATGGAGCGGGTTCCGGAAGGCGGCCGCTACTGTGGCACATCGCTCGCTCGCGGCCGCGACCCCCGGACTTTCCCGGATCGCTGCGGCAGCGTCGCGCGACAGCTTGTCGCGGCGGCCTCGTCAGGCTGTCGGTCGCAGAGGGCCGCGGCGACAAGCTGGCGCAGGCCGGCGCAGCGTCGCGGCCGCGCGACTCGGCGTGCCGTCCGCAGCGTCGAGACGGCACACGAAAGCGCACTCTGCACGCTAAGATATGAATGACCATGCCGAACACAGTGGCTGGTCGCGTCAATCGATATGCCAAGGCCAGCGGCGAGTCCTCGCCGCAACCCAGGAGTCCGCGATGAACGATCCGCAATCCAAGCTCTCCCGCCGCCGTGTGTTCGCCGGCGCCGGCACGCTCGGGGCGCTGGCAGCTGCCGCTGCCGTGCTGCCCGTCGCGAAGGAGCAGGCCGCGCCCGCCGGCGCCGGGAAGGCCGAGGCCGACCAGCCCGCCGGCTACCGCCTGACGGCTCACGTTCAGCGCTACTACCAAACCACCAAGATCTGAGTGCCCGGAGGCTCTATGTTGCTCACGCGCAAGTCGCCTGAAGCGGGCCTCGGCTCGCCTGTCTCTTCCCTCGTGTCCAGCCTGTCGCGCGGTGTCGCCCGGGCGATCCCGACGATGGACCGTCGCGCCTTCCTGCGCCGCTCGGGCCTCGGCGTCGGCGCCGGTCTCGCGGCCGGCCAGCTGACCCTGGTCCGCAAGGCCGAGGCCGCCAATCCCGCCAAGGCGGCCGAAGGCGGCAAGGTCGAGGTCAAGCGCACGGTCTGCGGCCACTGCTCGGTCGGCTGCGCGGTCGACGCGGTCGTGCACAACGGCGTGTGGGTGCGCCAGGAGCCGGTGTTCGACTCGCCGATCAACCTGGGCGCGCACTGCGCCAAGGGTGCGGCGCTGCGCGAGCACGGCCGCGGCGAATACCGCCTCAAGTACCCGATGAAGCTGGTGAACGGCAAGTACGAGCGCATCAGCTGGGACACGGCCCTGAACGAGATCAGCGCCCGGATGCTCGAGCTGCGCAAGCAAAGCGGCCCGGACTCGGTCTTCATCGTCGGCTCGTCCAAGCACAACAACGAGCAGGCGTACCTGATGCGCAAGTGGCTCACGCTCTGGGGCAGCAACAACTGCGACCACCAGGCGCGCATCTGCCACAGCACCACGGTCGCGGGCGTCGCGAACACCTGGGGCTACGGCGCGATGACGAACTCGTACAACGACATGCAGAACTCGAAGGCTGCGTTGTACATCGGCTCGAACGCGGCCGAGGCCCACCCGGTGTCGATGCTGCACATGCTGCATGCCAAGGAAACCGGCTGCAAGATGATCGTGGTCGACCCGCGCTTCACGCGCACGGCCGCCAAGGCCGACGAGCACATCCGCATCCGCTCGGGCTCGGACATTCCCTTCCTGTTCGGTGTGCTGCACCACATCTTCAAGAACGGCTGGGAAGACAAGAAGTACGTCAACGATCGCGTCTACGGCATGGACAAGGTCCGCGACGACGTGATGGCCAACTGGACGCCCGACAAGGTGCAGGAGGCCTGCGGCGTCGACGAGGCGACCGTCGCGCGTGTCGCCGAGACCATGGCCAAGAACCGCCCGAGCACCATCGTCTGGTGCATGGGCCAGACCCAGCACACGATCGGCAACGCGATGGTGCGGGCGTCCTGCATCCTGCAGCTGGCGCTGGGCAACATCGGCGTGTCGGGCGGCGGTGCCAACATCTTCCGCGGCCACGACAACGTGCAGGGCGCCACCGACGTCGGCCCCAACCCCGACTCGCTGCCCGGCTACTACGGTGTGGCCGAAGGCTCGTTCAAGCACTTCGCCAATGTCTGGGGCGTCGACTTCGAGTGGATGAAGAAGCAGTACGCGCCGGGCATGATGACCAAGCCCGGCATGACGGTCTCGCGCTGGGTCGACGGCGTGCTCGAGAAGAACGAGCTGATCGACCAGGACAGCAACCTGCGCGGCCTGTTCTTCTGGGGCCATGCGCCCAACTCGCAGACCCGCGGTCTGGAGATGAAGAAGGCGATGGACAAGCTCGACCTGCTGGTCGTCGTCGATCCCTTCCCGTCGGCCACCGCGGCGATGGCCGCGATGCCGGGCAAGCCCGAGGACCAGAACCCCAACCGCGCGGTCTACCTGCTGCCGGCGACGACGCAGTTCGAGACCAGCGGCTCGTGCACCGCGTCCAACCGCTCGATCCAGTGGCGCGAGAAGGTCATCGAGCCGCTCTGGGAGAGCCGCACCGACCACATGATCATGTACCAGCTGGCCGCCAAGCTGGGCTTCGAGAAGGAACTGACCAAGAACTACAAGATGCAGAAGGTCGCCGGCATGGACGAGCCGGTGCCCGAGGACATCCTGCGCGAGATCAACAAGAGCGTCTGGACCATCGGCTACACGGGCCAGAGCCCCGAGCGCCTGAAGGCCCACATGCGCAACATGAACGTCTTCGACGTGAAGACGCTCAAGGCCAAGGGCGGCATCGACAAGGAAACCGGCTACAGCCTCGACGGCGACTACTTCGGCCTGCCGTGGCCGTGCTACGGCACGCCCGAGATGAAGCACCCGGGCTCGCCGAACCTGTACGACACGTCCAAGCACGTGATGGACGGCGGCGGTAACTTCCGCGCGAACTTCGGCGTCGACAAGGACGGCGTCAACCTGCTGGCCGAGGACGGGTCCTACTCCAAGGGCGCCGACATCACGACCGGCTACCCCGAGTTCGACCACGTGCTGCTGAAGAAGCTGGGCTGGTGGGACGACCTGACCGACGACGAGAAGAAGAAGGCCGAAGGCAAGAACTGGAAGACCGATCCCTCGGGCGGCATCATCCGCGTGGCCATGAAGGTCCACGGCTGCCATCCCTTCGGCAATGCCAAGGCGCGCGCGGTGGTCTGGAACTTCCCGGATCCGATCCCCAAGCACCGCGAGCCGCTGTACTCGACGCGCGCGGACCTGGTCGCCAAGTACCCGACGCACGACGACAAGAAGGCCTTCTGGCGTCTGCCGACGCTGTTCAAGACGGTGCAGGACGCCAACAAGGACGTCGGCAAGAAGTTCCCGCTGATCATGAGCTCGGGCCGCCTGGTCGAGTACGAGGGCGGCGGCGAGGAAACGCGCTCCAACCCCTACCTCGCCGAACTGCAGCAGGAGATGTTCGTCGAGATCAACCCGGCGACCGCCAACGACCGCGGCGTGCGCAACGGCGAGGACGTGTGGGTGACGACGCCGACCGGTGCGCGCATCAAGGTCAAGGCGCTGGTCACCGAGCGGGTCGACCGCGAGACGGTGTGGATGCCCTTCCACTTCTCGGGCCGCTGGCAGGGCGTGGATCTCGCGCCCTACTACCCGGACGGTGCCAAGCCGGTGATCCGTGGCGAAGCCGTGAACACCGCCACCACCTACGGCTACGACAGCGTGACGATGATGCAAGAGACCAAGACCACGGTCTGCCAGGTCGAACGAGCCGCCTAAGGAGACGCAACCATGGCCCGAATGAAGTTCATCTGCGATGCCGAGCGCTGCATCGAATGCAACGGCTGCGTCACCGCCTGCAAGGCCGAGCACGAGGTGCCCTGGGGCGTGAACCGCCGCCGGGTCGTCACGCTGGCCGACGGCGTGCCCGGCGAGCGCAGCATCTCGGTCGCCTGCATGCACTGCAGCGACGCCCCCTGCATGGCGGTCTGCCCGGTCGACTGCTTCTACCGCACCGACGAGGGCGTGGTGCTGCACGACAAGGACATCTGCATCGGCTGCGGCTACTGCAGCTACGCCTGCCCCTTCGGCGCGCCGCAGTTCCCGACCAACGGCAGCTTCGGCCTGCGCGGCAAGATGGACAAGTGCACCTTCTGCGCCGGCGGCCCCGAGGCCAACGGCTCGGAGGCCGAGTTCCACAAGTACGGCAGCAACCGCCTCGCGGAAGGCAAGCTCCCGGCCTGCGCCGAGATGTGCTCGACCAAGGCGCTGCTGGGCGGCGACGGCGATGTGGTGGCCGACATCTTCCGCACGCGCGTCCTGCAGCGCGGCAAGGGCTCCGAGGTCTGGGGCTGGGGCACGGCCTACGGCAAGCCCGGCGCGCAGCCGGCCAAGCCCGAGGTGACCAAGTCATGAAGCGCGCAAGCTACGCACTCCTGATCGCCGCCGGGGCGCTGCTGGCGGCCTGCGGCGACAAGCCGCAGGAAGGCGCCGCCGCGCCGAAGAAGGCCGACGCCAAGGCCTGGGACGGCGGCGCGACCGCGGCCTACACGACCCCGGGCTGGAAGCCGGGCGACCGGGCCAGCTGGGAGCAGCAGCTCAAGGCACGCAACCAGCAGCAGAACGAGTACACGCGCTCGCGCTGAACATCGCCGGCACCGGATCGCAACGTCCAGCGGGAAAGCCCATGACCCATCCCTCGATCCTCCGCGGCCTGGCCGCGCTCGTGCTGGCGACGCTGACCGGCCTGGCGGCCGCGCAGGCCGCGCCGGCCGCCAGCGCGCCGGCCGTCACGGCGGCCACCGAAGGGCCCGCCGCCGCGGCCGACGAGACCAACGCCGAGCGCGCCAAGTCCCAGCCCTACAACAACGCGCCGTTCTGGCGCGCGGTGCGCGAGTCCGGCAAGGACGCCGGCTATACCAGCCTGCCCGGCATCGAGAAGGGCGTGCTGATCCAGGAGTTCGTGCAGTACCCGGGTTCCAAGTTCACGACCGCCGGCGAGGCCTGGCGCGAGGTGCGCAACCGCTGGATCCTTCCCTACGGCGGGGCGCTGCTGCTGATCGTCTTGCTGGCGATCGCGCTGTTCTACAAGGCCAAGGGCTCGATCGGGCTGCACAGCCCGGAGACCGGCCGCAAGATCGAGCGCTTCACCTACTTCGAGCGTGCGGCGCACTGGACCAACGCGGTGACCTTCGTGGCGCTGGCGGTGTCCGGCGTCGTGATGGCCTTCGGCAAGTTCTTCCTGCTGCCGGTGCTCGGCGGCACGCTGTTCGGCTGGATCACCTATGCGCTGAAGAACCTGCACAACTTCGCCGGCCCGGTGTTCGCGGTGTCGCTGGTGGTGGTGTTCATCACCTTCGTGCGCGACAACTTCCCGAGCAAGGTCGACATGGTCTGGCTGCAGAAGGGCGGCGGGCTCTTCAACGGCGCGCACGTGCCCTCGCACCGCTTCAACGCCGGCGAGAAGCTGATCTTCTGGGCGGGCGTGTTCTTCCTCGGCGCCATCGTGGTCGGCTCCGGGCTGGTGCTCGACAAGCTGATTCCGGGCATGGCCTACACGCGCGGCGACATGCAGATCGCCAACATGATCCACGGCGTCTCGACGATCCTGATGATGGCGATGTTCCTCGGCCACATCTACCTGGGCACGCTGGGCATGAAGGGCGCCTACGGCGCGATGACCACCGGCTACGTCGACGAGGCCTGGGCCCGGGAACACCACGAGCTGTGGCACGACGACATCCGCGCCGGCAAGATCCCGGCACAGCGGTCGGCGTCGGGCACGTCCAACCGGCCTGCGCAGGCCTGATGTCGAAGGGAATCGAGATGAGCAAGCCGTTCCAGCTGACCGGACTCCTGTTGGCTGCCTGCCTGGCCGCACCGCTGGCGGTGCAGGCCAAGCTGCCGGCGCCCAGCCCCGAGGCCAAGGCCAAGGCCGACGAGGCCCGGGCCAAGACGGCGCACGGCGACAAGGTTGCGGGCTACAAGCTGTGCCTGTCGATGGACAAGACCGCCGCGCACTACTTCAAGAGCTCGGGCAAGGACGCCAAGTCGGCGACCGCGACGCCGCCCTGCGCCGACCCCGGTGCCTTCGTTCCGGTGGCCGCTGCGCCCACGCCCCCGCTCGAGGCGGCCGGCGCGCATTCGCCGCCCAAGACCGCCGCCGCGCCGCCGAGCGGCAAAGCCACCGCCGCCGAGCAGCAGGGCGCGGCCAAGAAATAATCGGGGCATCGCCACCGTCCGACGGGCCGCCGCGTGCGGCCCGTTGTTCTTCTTCGTTGCCGTCTTCCATGTCCCGCCCGCTGCCCCACCTGACCGCCGCCCGCGCGCCGCTGACGCGCGAGGTCGAGGTGCAGGACGAGCACGGCGCGCGCAGCGCGATCCGCATCCCCGCCGAGCGCCCGCTCACCGTCTTTGTCGACCGGCGCGAGCTGGTGACGCTGATGACCCTGGGCGCCGAGCCCGAACTGCTGGTGCTGGGTTACCTGCGCAACCAGCGCCTGGTCGGGTCGGTGCACGACATCGAGTCGATCACCGTCGACTGGGAGGTCGGCGCCGCTGCGGTCAAGACGCGCCGCGGCATCGAGGACTTCGACCGCAAGACCGCGAAGCGCGTGGTGACGACCGGCTGCGGCCAGGGCACGGTGTTCGGCGGCCTGATGGACGAACTGGACTCGGTCGACCTGCCGCCGCCGGCCCGGGCCCGCATCAGCCAGCGCGGCCTCTACGCATTGCTCGATGCGGTGCGCCGCCAGGAGAGCACCTACAAGTCGGCCGGCTCGGTGCACGGCTGCGCGATCTTCACGCTGGCCGGCGACGATGCGCGGCTCGAGCTCTTTGTCGAGGACGTCGGCCGCCACAACGCCATCGACACCCTGGCCGGCTGGATGTGGCTGCGGGGCATGGACGGGGCCGACAAGGCCTTCTACACGACCGGCCGGCTGACCAGCGAGATGGTCATCAAGTCGGCGCAGATGGGCGTGCCCATCGTCGTCTCGCGCTCCGGCATCACGCAGATGGGGCACGAGCTGGCGACCCGGCTCGGTCTGGCCCTGTTCGGCCGCGCGACGAACCGGCACTTCCTCTGCTACAGCGGCTTCGATCGCTTCGATGCCGAGCCGGAGCCGCCGCGCGCGGCTCCCCGTGGCCCCTAGGGCACGAAGGGCGTGAAGAGCGGCGGCAGCCGGACCTCGATGCCGTCGCGCGCGCCGCGCTCCTGCAGGTCGGCCATCGTCGTCGCGAAGTCATCCAGCAGCAGCGGCATCGCCTGCAGCGGCGCATCCAGCGGCAGCCAGAAGTCGTCCCAGTGCACGGCGATCACGCGCCGGGCACCGACGGCGCGGACGGTCTCGGTCCAGTAGGCGTCGCGGTAGTCCTCGGTCTTGCGGCCCAGCGTGCCGACGCCCAGGAAGACCGTGTCGACACGGCGGCCCGCCAGCGCGCCCGGCACGAACCCCGCGCTGCCCTGCACCAGGAAGCGCCGGCCCCAGGCGTGCTCGACGAGCAGGCTCCACACATCGCCCTCGCGCCAGGCACTGGCGCGAGCGGGCGGCGTCAGCGGTGCGTCGAGCGTCTCGGGCGTCACGCCGTCGCTCCAGGGCGTCGGGCTGTGGCGCGATGCCAGGAAGCGCAGCTTGAAGCGGCCGAGCTCGATCGTGTCGCCGGCCCGGACCTCGCGCATCTGCGCCTCGGCCAGCCCCAGCCCGCGGCCGACGTTGAGCGTCGAGGCGCCGCCGACCAGCAGGGCGCCGCTGCGCTGCGCGACCAGTGGCGCATCCATCGCGTGGTCGTAATGCGAATGCAGCGGCACGACGGCGGCCAGCCTGGTGACGCCCAGTCGCTGCAGGCCGCGTTCGACCGCGGCCGGGTCCGGGGCGATGCGCGTCAGCAGCGTCGCCGCCTTGCCGGGGCGCGAGAAGAAGCCGTCGGTGATCCACGCCGTCTCGCCGTCGTCGAACAGCAGCGTCGAGACGCCGGCGAAGCGCACGCGCAGCGGGGCGTCCTTGGCGGCAGCGGGCAGCACCAGGTTGCGATAAGGCTCCAGCGGCGGACGCCGGAGGGTCTGCAGCAGCACGAAGCCCGTGCCGGCCATCGCCAGCGCCAGCAGCGCCAGGCCGGCGCTCCGCAGCAGCGGGTAAGGCATCAGGTGGCCGGTCGGGCCAGGTCGCGCAGGTGGGTCGGGCCGACGCGCCGTTCGATCTCGGCCAGCAGCGGCTTGCCCCAGCCCAGCGCGAACAGCCATTCGCCGACCACGAACATCGGCCCGACCAGCAGGCCGATCAGGTCGTCGACGAAGGCCGGCTTGCGGCCCTCGTAGTAGTGGCCGATGAACTGGATCACCCAGCCGACGGCGAAGCTGCCGATCGCGATCGCCAGCCAGACGCCGGTGCTCTCGGCCGCTGCGCGGTGGCCGACGGCCACCAGCAGGCCGACGACGACGGTCGTCGCGAGGCCCAGGCCGAGGTTGCCGCGCGTCAGGTACCAGGCGGCGGCGGCGAGGAAGAGCAGACCGCCCGGCGTGAAGGCGATGCCGCCGAGGTTGAACGCCGGCCGCGCCAGCAGCGCGCCGACCCCGAGCACGATCATCGGCACGCCGATGAAGTGCGTGGCGATGTTGCGGCGATCGCGGTGGTAGGCGGCGTACTGCACCATCAGTTCGGTGGCCTGGCGCATGGGCGTCTCCGGTCGGGGAAGGCTTCGATCCTAGCCAGCCGGCCGCCGCTCGCCAACCGGGCGGGCCCGGGGCGCTGCCTACAATCCAGGCACTCCCAGGGAACCGAGATGAGCATCAAGAGCGACAAGTGGATCCGCCGCATGGCCGAGCAGCACGGCATGATCGAGCCCTTCGAGCCCGGCCAGGTGCGCCATGCGGCCGACGGCCACAAGATCGTGAGCTACGGCACCAGCAGCTACGGCTACGACATCCGCTGCGCGCCGGAATTCAAGGTCTTCACCAACATCTACAGCACCGTGGTGGACCCGAAGAACTTCGACGAGCGCAGCTTCGTCGACATCGAGGCCGACGTCTGCATCATCCCGCCCAACAGCTTTGCGCTGGCGCGCACGATGGAGTACTTCCGCATCCCGCGCAACGTGCTGACCATCTGCCTGGGCAAGAGCACCTACGCGCGCTGCGGGATCATCGTCAACGTCACGCCCTTCGAGCCCGAGTGGGAGGGCTACGTGACGCTCGAGTTCAGCAACACCACGCCGCTGCCGGCCAAGATCTACGCCGGCGAGGGCTGCGCCCAGGTGCTGTTCTTCGAGAGCGACGAGGTCTGCGAGACCAGCTACAAGGACCGCGGCGGCAAGTACCAGGGGCAACGCGGGGTCACCTTGCCCAAGACCTGAGCGCCCGGCAGCGCGTGTAGGAAGGCGACTGACACGCCGCGTCGGCATCCGCGCAGCAAGCGCGCAACTGCCGGTGCTTGGCCGGCGTATTCGGGCCATGAGGGCAGCGCCCGGCCGGCAGACTGGCGGCATCGAAATGCGGGCTCCAGCAGCCCGCAGGAGCCGACCATGAAGCGCCACCCCCATCTGATCGACGAGCGTCCGACCATGCCGGTCGAGCTGCTGACCGAGTTCTGCGACGCCGACTTCGGCGACGGCGACTCGCTGCTGCCCGAGGAGACCGAACTCGGCGCCGGCCAGTCGCCGTTGAACGTCGACCTGTGGACGCTGGCGCGCTTCAAGGACCTGATGGCCGGCGAAGGCTGGCCGGTGCACGCGGCGCGGATGATCTTCGACCGCGTCTACGCCCACGAGCGCCTGGCCTTCGCGCACAGCAGCGCCAACGAGCCGCTGCGCCGCCTGGCGCTCGACCTGTTCCGCCGCATGCACGCCGAAGACGGCCTGTCCGCGCACTGATCGGTCTGCGGCGCTGCGTCGCCGCGCGAACCGGGCCCGGCCGCGCCGGGCTACCATCCGCCGCATCCAGGCCTTGCGGGAGCGCGGCATGAAGTGGGAAGGCGAGGAACGCAGCGACAACGTCGAAGACCGTCGCGGCATGGGCGGACGGGGCGGCCTGCCGATCGGCGGCCGCGGCATCGGGCTCGGGACCATCGCGATCGCGCTGGTGGCGGGCTGGATCTTCGGCATCAACCCGCTCACCGTGCTGGGCCTGCTGGGCGGAGGCGGCGCGCCGACCGCGCAGGTGGCGCCCGGACCGGCGCCCGCGCCACCCGCCAACGACGCGCAGGCGCAGTTCGTCTCGGTCGTGCTGCGCAGTACCGAGCAGGCCTGGGACGAGGTCTTCCGCAGCGGCCAGGCCAGCTACCAGCGGCCCAAACTCGTGCTGTTCCGCGGCGCCACGCCGACGGCCTGCGGCACCGGGCAGAGCGCGATGGGGCCGTTCTACTGCCCCGGCGACCAGCAGGTCTACATCGATCTCGAGTTCTTCGACACGCTGAAGGCGCGGCTCGGTGCGCCCGGCGATTTCGCGCAGGCCTACGTGGTCGCGCACGAGGTCGGCCACCACGTTCAGCAGCTGCTCGGCATCAGCGAGAAGGTCGAGCAGGCGCGCCGGCGAGCCAGCGAGGTCGAGGCCAACGCCCTGAGCGTGCGCCTGGAGCTGCAGGCGGACTGCTTCGCGGGGATCTGGGCGAACCGCTCGCAGCAGGCCCGTCAGTGGCTGGAGCAGGGCGACATCGAGGAAGGGCTGAACGCCGCCTCGAAGATCGGCGACGACAAC
Organism: uncultured Methylibium sp.; assembly: GCF_902826655.1. Taxonomy (GTDB): domain Bacteria; phylum Pseudomonadota; class Gammaproteobacteria; order Burkholderiales; family Burkholderiaceae_C; genus Methylibium. The sequence goes on from NZ_CADEFR010000003.1 coordinate 43,600, forward strand.
CTGCAGCGCCAGAGCCAGGGCCGCATCGTGCCCGAGAGCTTCACGCACGGCAGCAGCGCGCAGCGCGTGAGCTGGTTCAAGCGTGGCCTGCAGAGCGGCCGGATGGCCGACTGCAACACCTTCGAGGCCCGCGCGCTCTAGCGCGGGTGCTCAGAGCGCGCGTCGCACGCGCGGATTGAAGTTCAGCTGGCCGCTCAGTGCGGCCGGCGCCGTGCCCAGCTGGGCGCGCAACGGCGCCTGGTCGAGGAACTGCTCCGGGTGCCAGAGCTGCACGTCGACCAGACCCGCGGGCAGGTTGTCCAGCGTCAGCTGTCCCTGGGCGTCGGTCTTGCCGAACCAGGGCGTGTCGGTCACGTAGATGTAGCCGCGCATGCGCGAGTGCAGGTGGCACGACAGCGCGTGGCGGCCCAGGTCGGTGAGCTTCACGCCGAAGGGCTTGGTCGGGTCGGGCGGCAGCCGCGTCTCGAAGCTCTTGGCCGGGGCCGTGCCGATCTGCGGCGCGGTGGCGACCACGTGGTGGTCGAAGGCGTCGCGGTTGGTGAAGAGGATGGTCGTGCCGGGCGCCACGATGCTCAGGTAGGGGTTGAAGCGCATCTTCTCCTGGTCGACCACCACCACCGGCGGCGGCACCGGGCGGTTCAACGGCGGCGCCGGATAGCGCAGCATCACCGCGGTGTCGGGCACCGGCGTCCCGTCCTTGTCGGTGACCGTGACCGACAGGCTCGCGGCCTGGGCCGTGCCGGCGATGCAGGCCAGCGCCGCGAGCAGAGTGCGCACCGCGTTCATGCCGGCCTCAGCGCTTGTTGACGACGTCGCGGTGCATCGGCGCGAGCTGCGCCAGCATGCGGTTCTGCGCCGTGAACGGGATGCCCTGCGCGTCCATCGACTGCTGCAGCAGCTCGACCAGCGCGTTGAAGTCCGCCTTGCGGACCTCCATGTCGGCGTGCGCGTCCTTCATGTTCGCGCCCTCGTACTTGCAGGGACCGCCGGAGACGACGCACAGCTGGGACGCCAGCTGCTTCTGCAGCTCCGCCGCCTTGGTCTCCTTGAAGAACTCGCCGATGCGCGGGTCGGCCTTCAAGCGCGGCACGAAGTCGGCCATCAGCCTGTCGAGGCCGGGCTTGCCGCCGAAGGCCTGGTACAGCGAGTCGTCGGGCAGCGGGCGCACCGAGCTGCCGGTGACGGCGGTCTGCGCCTGGGCGCCGAGGGCGGCGAGGCACAGCGCGAGCGTGGAAATCAGCGTCTTCATCTTCGGTTCTCCGGAATCGATGCGGTGCTCAGAACGCGAGCTGGGCGGACAGGTAGGCGCCCTTCTGGCGCTTGGACACGACGGCCGGCACGATCTTGCCGAGGTCGACGTAGGCCAGGGTCAGCGACAGGTGCTTGCTCGGCGCCCAGGCGACGAACACGTCCTTCCAGTCGTCTTCCTTCAGGCCGTCGCCCAGGATCGAGGGGTTGAGGTTGTCGGGCTTGGCGCGGTACTCGGCGCCGATCGCGAGGTCCTTGCGCAGCAGCCAGGCGAGCGAGATCTCGGGCTGCAGCTTGACGCTGTCGCTGGCCGTGCCGCCGAAGCCGAGCAGGCCGTTCTGGTTGGCCTTGGTCGCGCGCAGCGTCAGGTTGACCAGCACGCCCTGCGCGAGGAAGAGCTTGGTCGCGCTGACGTAGACGTCGGTGCCGCTGTCCTTGGCGCCCAGCGCGGTGAGCGTCGGCGCCAGGCCGGCGGCGTCGAGGTCCTTGTAGAGCGCGCCGATGGCGATCTGCGGCATCAGCGTGTCGCTGTCGAGCACGGCGTCGCCGGCCACGCGCAGCTTGGCGCCGAAGATGTTCTGCCTGAGGTGCAGGCCGGGCAGGCCGAGGGCCGGGCCGGTCGGGCCGGTGTCGAAGTCCTGGCGCGCGATCGACAGCTCGATGCGGTCGCCGTAGCTGGCCGCGACGCCGTAGCCGGTGAGCGCGTAGTCGGAGGTCTTGACGCGGGTCGCGTAGGCGCTGGCGCCGAACTGGCCTTCGGTCGCATAGCCGCCGGTCACGGCCCAGGGCGTGAGACCGCCGCCGGCCGCGCCGTCGATGCTGCTGACGCCGCTGGTCAGCAGCAGCTTGCCCGAACGGTTGGCGCCCTGGGCGAGCGCGCTCTGGGCGCCGGTGGCCAGGACCAGTGCAGCCAGGGCCAGGGTGCCTGTCTGGATGCGCGATGAGCGTCGGGGCATGCGGTTTCCTCGTGAGAAGTGGGTGCGTCAGGGATTCTGTCGCGCGGTGTGTCCGGTGGTTACGGGCGGCAGGCCGCAAGCGATGCACGGATGCGTCGTATCGGCGTGAGCGAGTTCACGCCGAACGCCAGCGAAACACGGGACGCCCGGAAAACCGGCGTTTCAGTGCTCGAACAGGCTGGCGGTGTACGGCGCCAGCGGCTCGTGGATCCGCGGGGGCGCGTCCGCCAGGCGCTCCAGCTTGCCGACGCGCACGCCGAGCAGCCGCAGCCGCCGGTCCAGCGGCGTGCGCTTCAGGCACAAGCCCGCGGCGCGGCGGATCTCGGCGGCGTCGGCGGTGGCCTGCGGCAGGGTGAGGTCGCGGGTGACCGTGCGGAAGTCCTCGTAGCGCAGCTTCAGGCCGATGGTGCGGCCGACGTAGCCCTTGCGCTGCAGGTCGTCGGCCACCTGTTCGCACAGCCGCGTGAAGATGCCGGACAGCACGGCGCGGTCGGTGCGCGGATGCAGGTCGCGGTCGAAGGTCGTCTCGCGGCTCAGGCTCACCGGCTCGCTGTGCGTCACGACGGCGCGTTCGTCGCGGCCGTGCGCCGCCTCATGCAGCCAGCGACCGTAGTGCGCGCCGAACTGGGTCACGAGCCAGGCCGGATCGGCGGCTGCCAGCTCGCCGATGCTGCGGATGCCCAGCGCCTCGAGCCGGGCCGCCGACTTGGGTCCGATGCCGTTGATGCGCCGCGCCGGCAGCGGCCAGATGCGCGCCGGGATGTCGTCATGGCCCAGCAGCGTCAGGCCATCGGGCTTGTCGAGTTCGGAGGCGAGCTTGCTGAGCAGCTTGTTCGGCGTCACGCCGATCGAGCAGCTGAGGCCGGTGCGCTCCAGCACCCGTGCCTTGATGGCGCGCGCGACCGCCTCGCCGCGATCGACCTCGACGCCGGGCTGGGCGGAGAGGTCGATGTAGATCTCGTCGACGCCGCGGTCCTCGATGACCGGCGGGTCGGTGCCCACGACCTCGGCCACCGCGGCCTTGAACAGCCGCGAGTAGCGCCGGTACTCGTCGAAGTCGATCGGCAGCAGCACCGCGTCGGGCGCCAGCGCGGCCGCCTTCATCAGGCCCATGCCGGAGTTGACGCCGAAGGCGCGCGCCGCGTAGGTCGCGGTCGTGATGACGCCGCGGCCGGCGTAGTGGCGCAGGATCGCGTAGCGGCGCGTGCCGTCGGGCAGCAGCTCCGGCTGGTGCCGGCGACCGCCGCCGATCACGACCGGCTGGCCTTTCAGGTCGGGGTAGCGCAGCAACTCGACCGACGCGTAGAACGCGTCCATGTCGAGGTGGGCAATCAGGCGGCGTGTGATGACAGCCCCTCGTCCGATGAGTACATCGGCCGGTCCCCAGGGGCCACGAAGGGGCCTCCTCGTGGCCCCTGGGGAAGCGGGCCGGCTTGGGAGCGGCCCGGCGCTCGGCCCGCTGGTTCAGCCGCGCAGCTGCAGCGCCATCTGATAGAGGCGCCCGCTGCGCGCGCCGCTGCGGCAGAAGGCCAGCACCGGCTTGGGCAGGCGCTCCATCAGGTCGGCCATGGCCTGCGCCTGCTCGGGCGTCTGGAAGGCGCCGGACACCGGCAGGTGCACGTACTCGAGTCCGGCCGCGCGGGCGGCGGCTTCCATGACGGCGCTGGTCGGCTGCTCGACACCGCCCTCGAAGTCGGGCCGGTTGTTGATGACGCTGCGAAAGCCGGCCGCGGCGGCGGCGGCCATCGCTTGCGGGCCCAGTTGCGGGGCGGTGGCGATCTCGGCGTTCAGGCGGGTGGCGGGCAGGTCCATGAGGGTCCTCGACGGCAGAGCGGGCCGATGCAGGATGGCAAGCTTACTTCGCCAGCGCCTGCTTGACGGCGGCCGACACCAGTCCCATGTCGGCGTTGCCGGCCAGGCGGGCCTTGGCGGCGCCCATCACCTTGCCCATGTCGCCGGGGCCGCTGGCGCCCAGCTCGGTCACGAGCTTCGCGACCTCGGCCGCCACCTGCTCGGCGCTCAGCCGGGCGGGCAGGTAGCCCTCGAGCACCTTCAGCTCGGCCGTTTCCTTGTCGACCAGGTCGCTGCGGCCGCCGGCCGCGAACTGCGTGATCGAGTCCTTGCGCTGCTTGACCAGCTTGTCGACGATCGCGATCACCATCGCATCGTCGACCGCGACGCGCTCGTCGACTTCCTTCTGCTTGATCGCGGCCAGCAGCCCGCGGATCGTCAGCAGGCGATCGGCTTCCTTGGCGCGCATCGCGCTCTTCATGTCCTCGGTGATGCGGTCCTTGAGCGTCATCGCGATCTCCAGAAATCAGGCGCCAGAAACGACAGAGCCCGCGCGGGCGTCCCCAGGCGGGCTCGGCGGGCTGCGGAAGAAAACTCAGTAGAGCTTCTTGGGCAGCTGCATGCTGCGAACGCGCTTGAAGTGGCGCTTGACGGCGGCGGCCTTCTTGCGCTTGCGCTCGGCGGTGGGCTTTTCGTAGAACTCGCGGGCGCGCAGGTCCGTCAGCAGGCCGATCTTCTCGATCGTGCGCTTGAAGCGACGCAGCGCGACGTCGAAAGGCTCGTTCTCTTTGACGCGGATGGTGGTCATGTAGCGGTGGATCCCAGGATGTTGCGCTCGATGTCCCCGGCGGCTTTCCGGATGCCTGACACGGGAATCGCTGCGCGGTTGCCAGCAAAGGAGCGGGATTATAGCCATGCCCGCTGGCCCGGGCAAACGGGCCTCAGGCCGCGGCCGGGCGGCCCGCGATGCTGGCCAGCGCGCAGGCGTGGGCGCTGGCCCAGGCCCACTGGAAGTTGTAGCCGCCCAGCCAGCCCGTCACGTCGACCACCTCGCCGATGAAGTGCAGGCCCGGGACGCGCCGGCTCTCCATCGTCCGCGAGTCCAGTTCGCGGGTGTCGACGCCGCCGGCGGTGACCTCGGCCTTGCGCCAGCCCTCGCTGCCGGTCGGCGTCAGGCGCCAGGCCTGCAGCGAGGCCGCCAGGGTCGCCAGGTCCTTGTCCTTCACCTCCGGCAGCGGGCGTGCCGCCAGCTCGCCGAGCCGCGTGCACCAGGCCTCGGCCAGCCGCGCCGGCAGCCGGGTCGCCAGTTCGTTGGCGAGCTGCCGCTTCGACACCGCCTTGGCTTCCCGCAGTGCCGCCGCCAGCTCGTGGCCCGGTGCCAGGTCGAGCTCGATCGGTGTTCCCGGGCGCCAGTAGCTCGAGATCTGCAGGATCGCCGGCCCGCTGAGGCCGCGGTGCGTGAACAGCAGGTCCTCGACGAACCCACCGCGCGCCTTGCCGCTGCCGGTGGCGACGCCCACCTCGAGCGACAGGCCCGACAGCGCCGCGAACGGTGCCCAGGCCGCGGCGTCGAAGGTCAGCGGCACCAGCGCCGGCCGCGGCTCGACCAGCGGGTGGCCGAATTGCCGGGCCAGCCGGTAGCCGAAGTCGCTGGCGCCGATCTTGGGGATGGAGAGGCCGCCTGTCGCGACGACGACCCGTGCGGCGCCGACGACGCCGCGCGCGGTGTCGAGCTCGAAGCCGGCCGCGGCCTGGCGCACGGCGGTGACGGCGCAGGGCTGCCAGCGCGTCACGCTGCCCGCCTCGCACTCGCGCAGCAGCAGGCCGATGATGTCCTCGCTGCTCTCGTCGCAGAACAGCTGGCCCTTGTGCTTCTCGTGCCAGGCGATGCGGTGGCGCTGCACCAGCGCGATGAAGTCCTGCGGCGTGTAGCGCGCCAGCGCCGAGCGGCAGAAGTCCGGATTCGCCGACAGGAAGTTCGCCGGCCCGGCGTCGCGGTTGGTGAAGTTGCAGCGCCCGCCGCCCGAGATGCGGATCTTCTCGGCCAGCTTCCCGGCGTGGTCGACCAGCAGCACCTTCAGGCCGCGCTGCCCGGCGATGCCGGCGCAGAACAGGCCGGCCGCTCCGGCACCGATGACGACGAGGTCGAAGCGATTCATGGGGGCGGGATTATCCGGGCCGTCGCCGTGTAAGTTTTCGGGAGCCTCCTTCGACCAGCATCACGAAGTGCGCCGAAGCGCGCTTCTCGCGCACTCGAACCTTTCTCCACGGGAGCCTTCATGAACAAGCCGACTCTTTCCGCCGTTGCCGCCGCCGTCCTCGTCCTGGCGGCCTGCGCGACCCCCGAAGCGCCGCCTCCGGCGGTGCCGCAGGTCAACCCCGTCACCATGGTCGACCAGTTCGAGGCCACCAACGGCAAGTTCGCGGGCTACCGCCGGTCGGGCGCCAAGGGCATCTGCGCCACGGGAGAGTTCATCGGCAGCGCCGACGCGCGCGGCCTGTCCACCGCGACGGTCTTCAGCGGCGCCAAGATCCCGGTCGTGGCCCGCTTCTCGGTCGGCGGCGCCAACCCCAAGGCGGCCGACAACGGCAAGAGCCAGCGCAACATGGCACTGCAGTTCCGCCTGCCCGGCGGCGAGACCTGGCTGATGGGCAACATCAACTCGCCGGTGTTCGGCGCATCGTCGCCCGAGCAGATGCTGGGGCGCGTCGCGTCGCTGCAACCCGATCCGGCCACCAAGGCGCCCGATCCGGCCAAGGTCAAGGCCTTCGCCGACGCCAACCCCGAGGTGCTGCTGCAAGGCAGGTACTTCGCGTCGCAGCCGGTGCCGGCCAGCTTCGGCACGGTCAACTACTGGGGCGTGCACGCCTTCGGCTTCGTCAACGCCAAGGGCGACAAGCAGTTCGGCAAGTGGATCTTCGAACCGGTCGGTGGCGTGCAGGGCCTGACCGACGACGAGGCCAAGGCCAAGGGCGGCACGTTCCTGTTCGATGACCTGCGCGCCCGCGTCAAGGACGGCAAGGTGGCGTTCAACTTCAACCTCGAGCTTGCCCAGCCCGGCGACAGGATCGACAGCGCCACCACGCCGCTGCCCGAAGGGCGCAGGAAGGTCACCCTGGGGGCCCTCAGGATCACCGGCGTGTCGGAAGACGCCGGCGGCGAGTGCCTGACCATCAACTTCGACCCGAACGTCATGCCCAAGGGCGTGCTGCCGTCGGCCGATCCGATGATCGCCGCCCGCGCCGCGCCCTATGCGGTGTCGCTGGGCCGTCGCCTGACCGAGGGCGCCAAGCAGCAGTAGGCGACTTCGGATGGCGGTGCCGCGACGGGGGCGGGTCAGGCCTTCCGGGTGAACGGGAAGAGGAACTGCTTCCAGAACCCGTCCGGCACGCCGTCGCCCTGCACCCCGTAGCGCTCGGGCCACGGGCGGTCGGTTTGCACCGCGGTGCCGAACAGGTGGTCGATGAAGGCGAAGTGGGCCGCGTAGTTGCGGTCGATCGCCTCGTCGTCCTGCGCGTGGTGCCAGTGGTGGAAGTTGGGCGTCACGATCACGTAGCGCAGCGGGCCGAGCGTGACGCTGACGTTGGCGTGGTTGAACACGGCCTGGAAGCCGACGATCACGATGTAGGCGTCGATCACTTCCTTGCTGAAGCCCAGCGCGACGATCGGCGCCAGCACCAGCGTGCGCGTGATGATGACCTCGACCAGGTGCTGGCGCGAGCCGGCCATCCAGTCCATGGTCTTCACGCTGTGGTGCACGGCGTGCAGTCGCCACAGCAGCGGCAGCTCGTGGTAGGCGCGATGGGCGCCGTACTGCACCAGGTCGGCCACCAGCACGATCAGGAACAGCGCGACCCAGAAGTTCAGGCCCTGCACCCAGCCGCGGAGGCCGTCGTGCGCGGCCCAGCCGAAGAACTGGTGCACCAGCAGGTTGGTCGCCAGCAGCATGAAGCCGACCAGCATGTGGTTGACGATGAAGTGATGGAAGTCGGTCTGCCACTCGGGGCGGAACACCGGCTGGTCCTTGCGCAGCGCGAACAGCTTCTCGACGAAGACGAAGATCAGCGCCGAGCCCAGCAGGTCGAGGATGAACCAGTCCAGGCCGATGTAGGGCGTGCCCTCGGCGAAGTCGCCGACCGGCACCTTGTGGCCGCCGAGCGCGAGCGACAGGCCGACCAGCACGAAGCTGCCGGCCGACAGCCAGCGCACGCGGCCGAAGGCCATGTTGAACAGCGCGATGCCGCCGGCGACGACCATCGACCAGTACATCAGCTGGCGCAGCACATCGACGTCGTAGGCCTTGCGCAGCTGCGGCGTCGTCAGGTACTCGGGAAAGTGGAAGGCCAGCACGCCCAGGAAGCACAGGATCGCGAGCGACAGCGCGACGACGCCCGACACCAGTCCGCGGCCGCGCCGCAGGGCACCGTGCGACGCGGCGAGCCGCTGGAGCTTGTCGAGCATGGGCACGGGCATGGCGCGGCGACCCCGGGGGACGATGCCGCGATTCTGCGGGGGCGCCCGGGTCGGCCGGGCGCGCGCAGAGGCCGACGCGAGGCGCTGGCCGTGCAGCCGTTCACGCCGCGAGCTGCGCGGCCGCCGGCAGGCTGGCCAGGCCGCGCAGCACGTCGCCCACGATGATCACCGACGGGCTGCCGAGCGACTCGGCTTCCAGCGTGGCGACCAGCCCGCCTAGCGTCGTGACGGCGCTGCGCTGCGCCGGCCGGCTGGCGTGCTGCACGATCGCGACCGGCGTGCTGCCGGGCAGTGCCGCCTGCAGTTCGTGCTGCAGGCGCGCCGCCTCGGCCACGCCCATGTAGATCACCAGGGTCAGGCCCTGGGCCGCGGCGGCCGCCAGCGTGCGCCAGTGCAGCGCCGCGTCCGCGTCGCGCGGGTGGCCGGTGACGAGGATCACGCCGTGGGCGTGGTCGCGGTGCGTCAGCGGCACGCCCAGTGCGGTGGCCGCCGCCAGGCCGGCGGTGATGCCGCTGGCCACCTCGACCTGCACGCCGTGCGCGCGCAGGAACTCGGCCTCCTCGCCGCCGCGTCCGAAGACGAAGGGGTCGCCGCCCTTGAGCCGCACCACGCGCTCGCCGGCCAGCGCCTCGCGCAGCATCAGCTGCTCGATGAAGGTCTGCGGCGTGCTGCGACAGCCGCCGCGCTTGCCGACGTGGACGATGCGCGCCGATCGGCGCGCGCACTTCAGCACCGCGTCGTCGACCAGGTCGTCGACCAGCAGCACCGTGGCGCGGCGGATCGCGCGCAGCGCCTTCAGCGTCAGCAGCTCCGGGTCGCCGGGGCCGGCGCCGACGAGCCAGACCGGATGAGTTTCAGGCAGAGCGTTCATGGACATGGGCTTCGTGGAGCTTCATCGCGCGGTGGGCACGCAGCAGGACATCCACCTGTTCCTCCAGGGGGCCGGGCAGCGGGGTCTCGCCGCTCACCACCGACTGGATGTAGACCGCCGTCGACGCCGCGTCGTTGACGCGTGGCAGCAGCGGCAGCTGCAGCAGCGCGCCCTCGGTGCCGGCGCAGCCGAGCTCGGGCCGCAGGCTGCCGCCGATATGGACGTCGAGCCGCGGCAGCCGGCGTGCGTCGGCCACCGGTTCGCCCTCGGTGCCGCGCATCAGCAACGCATGCGCTCCGCAGTGCTGCAGGAAGCGCGCATGCGACAGCGCGTACTCCGGGTGCGTGTAGTTGACGACGCGCAGGCAGGGCGTGCCGCGCGGCGTCAGCAGCTTGGCCACCGTGTGGCCGGGGTTGCGCAGGCCCAGCTGCCAGCGCAGGTCCAGCAGCGCGGCCAGCGGCGGGCACAGCGACGCGGTCGGCATGAAGACCGGCTCGTGGCGCGCCCAGGCGGCTCGCACATCGGCCGCGTCGTGGGCGATCGGCAGGCCCAGCGCCTTGAACAGCTCGTAGGTCGTGACCCGCGCGGGGTCGCCGAGCGGCCCGTGCACCAGCACCGGCAGACCCTCCTGCGCCAGCAGCAGCGCCAGCAGGGCGGTCAGGTTGGGCAGCTTGCGCGCGCCGTTGTAGGAGGGCAGCACGATGGGCATCGCATCGCGGTCCGCGGCATCGCTGCCGATCTCGAGGCTTCGGGCCGCCGCCGACGCGGTGAAGCCGGCGAGCTCCTCGGTGCTCTCGCCCTTGATGCGCATCGCGATGGCGAAGGCGCCGCGTTCGGCCTCGCTGACCTGGCGGTCCAGCACCTGGTCCATCAGGTCGCGTGCCTGCTCCTCGGACAGCGAGCGGGCGCCTTCCTTGCCGCGGCCGATTTCCTTGAGGTAGTGAGCGATGCCCATGGTCGAGTTTCGCAAGTCCCGGGCCACGTGAGGCAGAAGGCCCTAGGCGGCCTGCATCGAGGCGCGCACCAGGCCGCGCAGCGCAGGCAGGCAGGAGCCGCAGTTCGTGCCGCACTTCAGCGCGGCCTGCAGCTGCGCCAGCCGCGCGTCGGGCGGGCCTTCGGCGCGCGACAGCGTCTCCAGGATCTGCGGCTCGCCGACGTCGAAGCACGAGCACACCTGCCGGCCGCGCGGCGCCACCGCGATCGGGGCCTTCGCGCCCGGCTGCAGCAGCGCGCGGCCGTAGGCCTGCGCCGGCAGCTCGTCGGTCAGCAGGGCCTTGATCCAGGCCTCGGCGCGCACGTCGCCGGCCAGCACGAAGGCCTCGAGGCGGGCGTTGCCGTGCTCCCCGGCCAGCACGCGCATCGCACGGTGCTGGCCATGCTTGCGGTCGACGTAGCGCAGCGCCTGCGGCCCGGCGATGCCGAGCAGCGCCTCCACCTGCGCCAGCATCTCGGGCGCGGCCGCCTCCTGCGCCGCCGCACGCAGCAGCACGCCCACCACGCCGCGTGCATGCGGCTCGCGGCCGAAGGGCACGCAGTGCGCGTAGTCGAAGGCCGGCATCAGCGCGCGCAAGGCCTGCAGTGCCTGCAGCGCTTCGTCCTCGGGCAGCCACGCGGCGGCCACCAGCTGCCACGGCAGCTCGGCCTTCAGCAGCTTGACGGCGGCGTGCTTCAGCTCGGGCTGCTTCGACTGCGGGCAGTAGCTGCTCGGCATCAGCGCGTTGATGCCGGCCAGCGGCACGCCCATCGCGCTGCGGCCGGACACGAACTCCTCGCCCCAGTGCATCGCGACGAAGGCCTGGGCGGGCTGCACGGCTTCGCTGCCGCGCACCGGCAGCACGATGGAGCCGCGGCGCGAGGTGACGTGCAGCAGCTGGCCGTCGGCCCAGCCGCGGCGCGCGAGTTCCTGCGGATGAAGCTCGATGCCCGGCTCGGCCACGTGGCCGAACAGGCGGCCCAGCGTGCCGGTGCGGCTCATGCCGTGCCAGTGGTCGCGCAGCCGGCCGGTCGTCATCGACACCGGGTAGCGCGCGTCGCGCGGCTCGGCCAGCGCGCGGTAGGGCGCGTCGGCGAAGCGGGCACGGCCGTCGGCGGTGGGGAAGCGACCGTCCTCGTAGAGCCGGGTGCGGCCCGCGGACTCGCCCTCGGGACAGGGCCACTGCTGCGGCGCGCGTTCGAGCGCGGCGTAGGACAGCCCCGTGATGTCGAGGTCGCGGCCGCGCGTGCTCTCGCGGTGCTCGTTCCACACCGACTCGGGCGTGGCGTAGGGGAACAGGCTGCTGCCGTCGGCGCGCCGACGCGGCAGCGCCGCCTCGAGGCGGCGCGCGAAGTCGACGCCGGCCGACCAGTCGTGGCGCGCCTCGCCGGGCGCGTGCACCGCGGCGCGCACGCGGCTGATGCGGCGCTCGCTGTTGGTGACCGTGCCTTCCTTCTCGCCCCAGGTGGTGGCCGGCAGCAGCAGGTCGGCGTAGGCGGCGGTCGCGGTGGTCGCGTAGGCCTCCTGCAGCACGACGTACTCGCAGCGTTCCAGCGCGCGGCGCACGGTGGCCTGGTCGGGCATCGACTGGGCGGGGTTGGTGCAGCTGATCCACAGCGCCTTGATCTCGCCGTCGGCCGCGGCCTGGAACATCTCGACCGCGCTCTTGCCCGGCACGGCCGGCACGTCCGCGATGCCCCACAGCGCGGCAACCTCGGCGCGGTGCCGCGGGTTCGCCAGATCGCGATGCGCGCTCAGCAGGTTGGCCAGCCCGCCGACCTCGCGCCCGCCCATCGCATTGGGCTGGCCGGTCAGCGAGAACGGACCCGCGCCCGGCTTGCCGATCTGGCCGGTGGCGAGGTGCAGATTGATCAGCGCGGCGTTCTTGTCGGTGCCGCTCGAACTCTGGTTCAGGCCCTGGCAGTAGAGCGACAGCGTGGGGGTGTTCTGGCCGAACCAGCGCGCCGCCTGCACGATGTCGTCTTCCTTCAGGCCGCAGACCTGGGCGACGTGCCTGGGCGTGTAGTCGCGCACGCGGTCGCGCAGCGCCTCGAAGCCGGTCGTGTGCGCGGCGATCCAGGCCGCATCGGTCAGCCCTTCCCACAGCAGCAGGTGCAGCAGGCCGTGGAACAGCGCGACGTCGGTGCCGGGCAGCAGGGGCAGGTGCAGGTCCGCGACCTCGGCGGTCTCGGTGCGTCGCGGGTCGGCGACGATCAGCTTCAGGGCCGGGTTGGCGGCACGCGCGTCCTCCAGCCGGCGGAACAGGATGGGGTGGGCCCAGGCCGCGTTGCTGCCGGCGATGAAGATCGTGTTCGCATGCGCGAGGTCGTCGTAGCAGGCGGGCGGCGCGTCGGCGCCGAGCGTGGCCTTGTAGCCGGCCACCGCGCTGGACATGCACAGCCGCGAGTTGGTGTCGACGTTGTTCGTGCCGATCAGGCCCTTGGCGAGCTTGTTGAAGACGTAGTAGTCCTCGGTCAGCAGCTGGCCCGACAGGTAGAAGCCGACCGCGTCGGGGCCGTGCGCGTCGATCACCTGCGCGAAGCGCGCCGCGGCCTCGTCGAGCGCCGCGTCCCAGCTCACCGGCTGCGGTTCCGCGCCGCGGGCCGCGCGCCGCATCGGGCGCAGCAGCCGCGTCTGCAGCGTGATCGCCTTCGACGCCGTCAGGTGCAGCGTGCTGCCCTTGGTGCACAGCCGCCCGAAGTTGGCCGGATGCTCCGGATCGCCGCGCACGCCGGTGATCTGCGTGCCCTGCGACTCGATGACCACGCCGCAGCCGACGCCGCAGTACGGGCAGGTGGAGCGTGTCTCGCGCATCGAGTTCTCAGGCCGTGGTCTTGAGCTTCGGCCCGGCCACGGGGGCGGCTAGATCCAGCGCCTTGCCGGCCAGCTCGGCCGCATCGAGGAAGACCTCGCCGCTCTCGACCTTGCAGGCGAACTTCGGCGTGCAGCCTTCGTCGGGCGCCTTGGCGCAGCCGTCGTCCAGGCCGATGGTCCAGTTGTGCAGCGGGCAGGCGACCGAGGTGCCGAAGACGATGCCCTGCGACAGCGGCCCGCCCTTGTGCGGGCAGCGGTCGAGCAGCGCGAACACCTGGTCGTCGGCGTTGCGGAACACCGCGACCGCGACGGCACCGTCGCGTGCCACGCGGCGCGCACCCAGGCTCGGGATCTCGTCGACCCGGCAGATCTTCTTCCACTCGCTCATCACTGCGCTCCCACCGGCGTGAACTGGCGCGTATCGACGGCGGCCTTGTCGAACTCGAACCACGGGTCCGGCTCGCCGTCCAGGCTGAACTGCAGCCGCTCCCACAGCGCCTTGCGGCCCGCGGCGTCGTCGAGGATCTTCTTCTTGACGTAGTCGAGTCCGACGCGGCCGACGTAGTGCACGGTCCGCTCCAGGTACCAGCCTTCCTCGCGGTAGAGCTGGCAGAAGGCGCCGGTGTACTCGAGCACCTCTTCCGCGGTCTTGAGCTTGACGAGGAAGTGCGCGACCTCGGTCTTGATGCCGCCGTTGCCGGCCACGTACATCTCCCAGCCCGAGTCGACGCCGATGATGCCGACGTCCTTGATGCCGGCCTCGGCGCAATTTCTCGGACACCCACTCACCGCGAACTTGACCTTGTGCGGCGCGTACATGCGCCACATCGCGCGCTCCAGGTCCTTGCCCATCTGCGTGCTGTCCTGGGTGCCGAAGCGGCACCACTCGCTGCCGACGCAGGTCTTCACGGTGCGCAGCGCCTTCGCATAGGCGTGGCCCGAGGGCATGCCGATGTCCTTCCAGACGCCGGCCAGGTCTTCCTTCCTCACCCCCAGCAGGTCGATGCGCTGGCCGCCGGTGACCTTGACGGTCGGGATCTTGTACTTGTCGACCGCGTCGGCGATGCGGCGCAGTTCGTCGGCCGTGGTTTCGCCGCCCCACATGCGCGGGATCACGCTGTAGCTGCCGTCCTTCTGGATGTTGGCGTGGCTGCGCTCGTTGATGAAGCGCGACTGCGGGTCGTCCCTGGCTTCCTTCGGCCAGCTGCTGATCAGGTAGTAGTTGATCGCCGGCCGGCACGACGAACAGCCGTTCGGCGTGCGCCAGCCCAGGCGCTTGTAGACGCTGTCGATGGTCAGCAGGTGCTCGGACTTGATGAGCTCGCGCGCCTCCTGGTGGCTGGCGTCGGTGCAGCCGCACATCGCCTTCTTGGTCGGCGCCCTGGAGTAGTCGCCGCCGGCGGTGAACATCAGGATCTGCTCGACCAGGCCGGTGCAGGAGCCGCAGGACGCGCTGGCCTTGGTGTGCTTCTTCACCTCCTCCAGCGTGAACAGGCCCTTCTCCTTGATGGCCTTGCAGATCGTGCCCTTGTTGACGCCGTTGCAGCCGCAGACCTCGGCGTCGTCGGGCATCGCGGCGGCCTTGGTGTGGCCCTCGTGGCCAACGTCGCCGATGCCGGCGCCGGCCTCGCCGAACATCAGCTTGTCGCGCAGCTCGCCGATGGGGCGGCCCTCGCGCAGCAGCTTGAAGTACCAGCTGCCGTCGACGGTGTCGCCGTAGAGGCAGGCGCCGACCAGCTTGTCGTCCTTGATGACCAGCTTCTTGTAGACGCCGCCGTAGGGATCGCTCATGACGATCTCCTCGTGGTCCTTGCCGCCCATGAAGTTGCCGGCGCTGAACAGGTCGATGCCGGTGACCTTGAGCTTGGTCGAGGTCTGGCTGCCCGTGTAGCGGCCGATGCCGAACTGCGCCAGATGCGTCGCGCAGACCTTGCCCTGCTCGAACAGCGGCGCCACCAGGCCGTAGGCGATGCCGCGGTGCGCCGCGCACTCGCCGACCGAGTAGACGCGCGGGTCGGTCACGGTCTGCATCGTGTCCGTCACGACGATGCCACGGTTGCAATGGATGCCGATCTTCTCGGCCAGCTCGGTGCTGGGGCGGATGCCCGCGGCCATCACCACCAGGTCGGCGGGGATCTCCTTGCCGTCCTTGAAACGCACCGCCATCACCCGTCCGTCCTTGTCGCCGATCAGCTCTTGCGTCTGCGCGCCGATCAGGAACTTCAGGCCGCGGTCCTCCAGCGATTTCTGCAGCAGCTTGCCGGCCACGTCGTCGAGCTGGCGCTCCATCAGCCACGGCATGATGTGCACCACCGACACCTGCATGCCGCGCAGCATCAGGCCGTTGGCCGCCTCCAGGCCCAGCAGGCCGCCGCCGATGACGACCGCGTGCTGGTACTTGGTGGCCGCCTCGATCATCGTTTCGGTGTCGGCGATGTCGCGGTAGGCGATCACGCCGGTCAGGTCCTTGCCCGGCACCGGCAGGATGAAGGGGTTGGAGCCGGTGGCGATCAGCAGGCGGTCGTACTCGGCCTCGGTCCCGTCGTCGGCGCGCACGATGCGCTTGACGCGATCGATGTCCACCACCTTCCGGCCGGCATGCAGCGTGATGCCGTTCTCGGCGTACCACGACAGCGGATTGAGGATGATCTCGTCGACCGTCTGCTCGCCGGCCAGCACCGGGCTCAGCAGGATGCGGTTGTAGTTGGGGTGGGGCTCGGCGCCGAACACCGTGATGTCGTACAGGTCGGGCGCGATCTTCAGCAGCTCTTCGAGCGTGCGCACGCCGGCCATGCCGTTGCCCACCATCACCAGTTTCATCTTCTTCATGCGAGGCTCCTGATCGAGCGGTTCATAGCAAAGCGGGTGCCAGCACCTCGGCCGACGATGGCGACAGTGACAATGTCGCAATGAGTTTCGACGTCGACATCGGTCACACCAGCCGGCGCGGGGGGCGCGAGCACAACGAGGACTTCGCCGGCGCGCTGCGCGAGCCGGGCCGCGGGCTGATCGCGGCCATCGCCGACGGTGTGTCGGCCGGCGGCCGCGGCCGCGAGGCGGCGCAGACCACGGTGATGGGCCTGCTGGCCGACTTCTTCGCCGCGCCCGCGACCTGGGAGACGACGGTGGTCTTCGACCGCCTGGTCGGCGCCCAGAACGCCTGGCTCGCGGCCCACAACGCCAAGGGCGGCGGCGCGACGGCCATGACGACGCTGACCGCGCTGGCGCTCGAGGGTCACGGCGTCACCATCGCCCACGTCGGCGACAGCCGCGCCTGGCGCCTGCGCGGCCACGAGCTGATGCAGCTGACCCACGACCACCGCTTCGACCACCCCGACCTGCAATCGCGGCTGACGCGCGCCATCGGCCTGGACGACGCGGTGCGCATCGACTACGCCCAGGGCGAGGTCCAGGTCGGCGACCGCTACCTGCTCACCAGCGACGGCGTGCACGGCGCCCTGGCGGCCGGCCGCCTGGCTGCGCTGGCCGGCGAGGGCGGGGCGCAGCAGGCCAGCGAGGCGCTGGTCGACGCGGCGCTGGCGGCCCGTGGCGCGGGCGGCGCCGACAACGCGACCGCGCTCGTCATCGTGGTGCGCGAGCTCGACGCGGCCCGGCTCGAGGACGAACTGCTGCGCGGCCGCCGCCTGCCGGTGCCGCCGCGTCTGAAGGTCGGCGACGTGCTGGACGGCTACACCGTCACCGCGCTGGTCGCCGACACCGGCGTGCACCGGCTCTACCAGGCGCGGGCCACCGCGTCGGCGCAGCGCGAGCTGGTGGCGATCAAGACCCTGCACGAGTCGCGCGCCAGCGACCCCGAGGAGCGCGCCATGCTGGCCCACGAGGCCTGGCTGGGGCTGCGCCTGACCGAGCGCTACGTCGGCAGCCGCAAGCCGGCGGCCGGCGACGACCCGGGCTTCGTGCGGGTGCACGAGCTGGCCGAGCCGAGCGCGCTGTACACGGTGTTCGACTGGCACGGCGGCCGCACGCTCGAGCAGATGCTGGCCGTGCCGGCCCCGGTGGCCGTGACCGACCTGGTCGGCGGCGCGACCCAGGTGGCCAAGGCGCTGGGCCGGCTGCACCGCCACGGCGTGATCCACCGCGACATCAAGCCCGGCAACCTGCACCGCGGCGACGACGGCCGCTGGCGCATCCTCGACCTCGGCGTCGCGCTGTCCGGCCGCGAGCCGGCCGCGCAGCGCGATCTGCACGCCGGCACGCCGAGCTACATCAACCCCGAGCAGTGGGACGGCGCGCCGGCCGATGCGGCCAGCGACCTGTTCGCGCTCGGCGTCACGCTGTACCGCTGGCTCACCGGCCGGCTGCCCTACGGCGAGATCGAGCCCTACCAGTCGGGTCGCTACCGGCACGATCCGCCGCCCGCGTCGCGCCTGCGGCCCGACGTGCCGATCTGGCTGGACCACCTGCTGGCCAAGGCCGTCGCGCGCGACCCCAGGCAGCGCTTCGAGACCGCCGAGGAACTGCTGCTCGCGCTGGAGCGCGGCGCCTCGCGCACGCTCGCTGCGCCGCCCGCCACGCCGCTGATCCAGCGCGACCCGATGGCCTTGTGGAAGGCAGGACTCGTCCTCTCGCTGCTCTTCAACGCCCTGCTGCTCGTCTGGCTGCTGTGGCTGCCGCGGTAGCGAGAACTCGTCACTCATGCTGGAATCCCCTCGCGGAGGGGGCCCGCGGGAGCGATGAGTGACCGCCCCCCGGGCGGAGCGCGGGGGCTCTGCCCCCCCTTTCAGCCCAGGTTCGGGTCCAGCGGATCTGCAGGATGCGCAACATCACCAGCATGGCCAGCGCCAGCAGCGTGAACGACAGGAAGCCCCACAGGTAGCTGCCGCCGTACTGCCTGGACAGCCCCATCGCGTTGGGCAGGAAGCCGCCGCCCAGCGCGCCGATCTCGCCGATCATCGAGCCGGCCACCGCGGTGGTCAGCGGCCAGCGCAGCGGCACCAGCTGGAACAGCGCGCCGTTGCCGGCGCCCAGCGCGGCGAAGCACAGCATGAAGAGCAGCGTCGTCACCGCCAGCGAGCCGCCGGCGAAGCCGCAGGCCGTGAGCGTGACCGCGACGGCGACCAGCACGCCCGACAGCGTCGCGATGCCGCCGACGCGGTCGGAGATCCAGCCGCCGAGCACGCGCACCGCCGAGCCCATCAGCGTCGCCAGCATCGTCAGCTGGCCGGCCTGCACCTTGGTGACGCCGAACTGGTCGTGGAAGTAGGTCGGCAGGAAGCTCGCCAGGCCGATGAAGCCGCCGAAGGTGACGATGTAGATCAGGCTGAAGGCCCAGCCGTCCTTCTCGAACAGGCAGGCGACGTGCTCGCGCAGCGTCTGGTGCTCGCGGTCCGGCGGCTCCTTGGCGCAGAACCACATCACCGCCATCGGCAGCAGCATGGTGCCGGCGGCCAGGCCGTAGACCGTCTGCCAGCCGAAGGCCTGCGCCAGCGGCGGCGCGAACAGCACCGCCAGCACGGTGCCCGAGTTGCCGGCGCCCGCGATGCCCATCGCCAGGCCCTTGTACCGGGGCGGATACCAGCCGCTGCCCAGGCTCAGCGCGACGCCGAAGCTCGCGCCGGCGATGCCCAGCAGCACGCCCATCGCCAGCACGCTGTCGTAGCTGTCGACGAACGTGAAGCCGAAGGCCAGCGCCGCGATGATCAGCGCCATCTCGACCATGGCGGCGTTCTTGCGGCCGATGTACTGCGACAGCACGCCCAGCGGAAAGCGCATCAGCGCGCCGGCCAGGATCGGCACCGAGATCATGAAGCCCTTCTGCGCGGCGTCGAGGCCGTAGGTCTCGCTGATGAAGGGCGCCATCGCGCCGTTCAGCACCCAGATCGCGAAGCAGAAGTCGAAATAGAGGAAGGCGGCGAACAGCGTCGGCCAGTGGCCGGCGCGTGCGAAGCTGCTGAACTTGGACATGGCATCCCGTGGGCGCTGCGCCGCGGCCCGAAGGCGCGGCAGGGAGGCACATCCGGCGCACGTCGGCGTGCGCCCGGCCGGCGGTGCGGTTCGCCCGGCCCGGGTGCATCGTCACACCCGATGCGCGAGCGGTCGCAACATGCGTGCCAGCGAGGGGACAATGGCTTGGTCCGTGCTATTGGTTGCCAAAGCGCCTGCCCATGTCCATCACCGTGCTCCCCGTCGTTTCGGACGCCTCGGCACCGCCGCTGGCCGACGACCTGCGGGCTGCGGGGCTGCAAGCGCTGCCCGTGTCGCAGTGCAGCATGATGGTGCGCGATGCACTGCGGCTGAGCCCCGACGTGGTGGTCTGCTGGGAACCCCGGCCCGGCCCGGCGCTGACCGCGGCACTGGAGGCGCTGGCCGCGACCCAGCCGCTGCCGGTCGTCGTCTTCACGCAGGACAGCTCGGTCGAGGCGGCCGAGCGTGCGCTGCGTGCCGGCGTGCACGAGTGGGTGGCGCAGGGCTATGCGCGCGAGCGGCTGCGCGCGGTCGTGCAGCTCGCGCAGCTGCGCTTCGCGCGCGATCGCGAGCGCCAGGCGGCGCTCGACGTCCTGAGCCAGCGGCTCGAGGAACGCAAGCTCGTCGACCGCGCCAAGGGCATCCTGATGCGGGCCGGGCAGATCAGCGAGGACGAGGCCTTCCGCGTGCTGCGCACGGCGTCGATGCATGCCAACCAGCGCGTCGGCCAGGTCTCGCGGCAGGTCATCGACAGCGCGCTGTACGGCGAGGCGGTCAACCGTGCCGGCCAGCTGCGCATGCTGTCGCAGCGCGTGGTGATGCTGCGCGCGCTGGTCGTCGCCGACGTCGATGCAGCAGCGGCGCATTCGCTGCTGGCCGTCGCGGCCGCGCGCGCCGAGGCCAACCTGGCGGCGCTGGACCGGCTGCTGTCGCGCGCGACCTTCGGCGACCTGCTGGGCGCGCTGAAGGACGCCTGGCAGGCGCTGGCCGCTGCCGTCGCGCCGGCCTCGACGCGCGCCGACCTGCCGACGCTGGACGCGCTGGCCGAGCGCGGCCTCGAGCGCGCCGACCAGCTGGTGGCCGCGCTCGAGGCCGCCGGCCTCGGCGGCACGCTGCACGTCATCAACCTCTGCGGACGCCAGCGCATGCGCGGCCAGCGCCTCGCCAAGCAGGTGCTGCTGGGCGAGCTGCTCGAAGGCGAGCCGGCCGCGCAGGCCCGTGCGGCGGCCGAGCAGACGGCGCTGGAGTTCGAGCGCGCGCTGGACGGCCTGCGCGCCCTGCCGCTGGGCACGCCGGAGATCGTCGCGACCCTGGACCACGCGTCGCGCGACTGGGCCGCACTGCTCGAAGGGCGTCGCCGCCTCCGGCAGGCCGAGGGCCGACGCCTGCTGGCCGCCAGCAGCGAGGCGCTGCTCGAGCGCTTCGAGGACCTGACCGAGCGCTACGAGCGCAGCATGCAGCTGCTGATCGGCTGAGGCTGCCGGCCGCGCGCCGGGCCTTCAAGCTGGGGATGCGCGCATCGATGGCAGGGCTATGATTCCCGGGCCCCCTTCGGCGCAGTTCGGCCTCGGGGTCCCACCATGTCCGACCCCCGCGTTCCGCATCCGCCGCTGCCGGCCGGCCTGTCGCAGGGTCTGGCCGAGGCGCTCGACAGCCTGGGCCTGGCCTGGTGGGTCAAGGACGCCGACGGCCGCTACCTCCACCTCAGCCCGGTCGGGCATGTGCTGCTCGGCGCGACGGCCGGCGGGGCCAGCGGCAAGACCGACGCCGAGCTGCTGCCGCACGCGGTGGCCAGCGCGCTGCGCGCCGCCGATCAGGGCGCGATGCAACAGCCTGCCGCCAGCCTGGCCGAGCACCAGGTCGACCTGGGCGGGCAGCGCCGCGAGCTGTCCGCGGTGCGCGTGCCGCTCGCCGCGCAGGCCGACGGCAGCCGTCCCTTGCTGGGCGTGTGGCTCGACACCAGCGTGCTGCGCCGGCGCGAGGCCGAACTGCGCGACGCGCTCCAGCAGCTCGAGACCCAGCAGCGCGCCGTCGAATCCCTGCGCGGCGAGGTCGAGGGCCGCGCGCCGCGCGAGAGCGCCACGCGCCTGGTGCAGCGCGATCAGTTCTGGGACCAGCTCGGCCGCGAGATCGACCTGTCGATGCGCGAGCACCGCGAGTTCGCGATCGTCTACGTGACCGTCGATGCCGCGCCCGAGGGCAGCCCGCCGCACGACGCCGACGGCCGGGCGCGCGTGCTCGAGGCCTTGGGCGGCCTGCTGCGCGGCAACACCCGCGCGATGGACGCGCCGAGCCGGCTCGAGGGCGAACGCTTCGCGGTGCTGCTGTCGGGCGTCGGGCTCGCCACGGCGCACGCCCGCATGGAAGGCCTGCGGCGCCAGTGCGCGACCCAGCTCGTCGCGCGCGGCGGCGATGCGCTGCGCTTCACCGTGTCGATGGGCGTGGCCAGCTTCCCGCACACGGCGCAGACCCAGGCCGGCCTGCTGCAGGCCGCCGAGGGCGCGCTGCAGCAGGCGCAGCAGCGCGGCGGCAACCACGTGGCGCTGGCGAGCATCGCCTTCGGCGCGGCGCAGCCGAAGGCCTGACTCGTCGTTCAGCGCAGCGCGCGCACGAGCATGAAGGCCGCGATGCCGTACAACAGCACGGCGAAGGCCCGCTTGAGCTGCCGGGTGTCCAGGCGATGCGCCGCGCGGGCGCCCCAGGGCGCCGCCAGCACGCTGGCCACCGACAGCACCGCCAGCGCCGGCAGGTAGATGTAGCCCAGCGTGCCGGGCGGCAGTCCGCTCGCCGACCAGCCGGCCTGCACATAGCCCAGGGTGCCGGCCAGGGCCACCGGCAGGCCGACCGCGGCCGAGGTGCCGACCGCGTGGTGCATGGGGACGCGATGCGCGCTGAGGAAGGGCACGGTGAGGAAGGCCCCACCGGCGCCGACCATCGAGGCCACGAAGCCGATGACGCCGCCGAAAGCACCCACGGCCCACCGACCGGGCAGCTCGCGTGTGCCCTCGCGACCGCCGCCGCGCAGCATGTTGGTCGCCATCACCAGGATGAAGCCGCCGAACACCAGGCTCAGCAGCGCGCCCGGCAGGCGGCTCGCGACCTGGGCGCCGAGGATGGAGCCGACCACGATGCCCGGCGACAGCGCGACGACCAGCGGCCAGCGCACCGCGCCGCGCTGGTGATGCGCCCGCAGCGAGGAGATCGAGGTGAAGCAGATCATCGCCAGCGAGGTCGCGATGGCGACCTGCAGCACCTGCGAGGCCGGGAAGCCGCGTGCCTCGAGCAGCAGCGCGGTGAAGGGCACCAGGATCATGCCGCCGCCGACGCCCAGCATGCCGGCCAGGAAGCCGCCGATGCCGCCGAGCAGCAGCAGCTCGGCGACCAGCGCAACGTCCAGCATCATGGAGCCCCCCGTGCGCCGACTACGTCGCACGACCCCCCGCGGGGGTGCGGGCCGGCTCGGGAGCGGCCCAGCGCTCGGCCCGCGCGGCTCACGCCGTGCCCAGCAACGCCAGCACGGTCTTCCACTCGGCCGGCGTGACCGGCGTGATGGACAGCCGGTTGCCGCGCTGCAGGATGCGCATCGTCGCGAGTCGGGGTTCGGCGCGCAGTTCGGCCAGCGACAGCAGCCGGGTCTTGCGCACCAGCTTCACGTCGACGCCGTACCAGCGCGGCTCGGCGCGCGTCGCGGCGGCGTCGTGGTACTTGCTCTTCTTGTCGAACTGCGTCTCGTCGGGATGCGCCGCCGACACCACCTCGGCCAGGCCGGCGATGCCGGGCTGCGGGCACGACGAGTGATAGAACAGCACGCCGTCGCCGACCGCGAACTGGTCGCGCATGAAGTTGCGCGCCTGGTAGTTGCGCACGCCGGTCCACGACAGGGTCTGCTTGGGAGCGGCGGCGAGGTCGTCGATCGACTCCTCGGCGGGCTCGGACTTCATCAACCAGTAGGCCATCGGCAGGGGGCGTGGGTCGCGGGAGGCGAGCGCAGCGGGACAAGGTGTCCGCCGCGAGCCGAGAGCCGCATTCCTGAACCGGAGTTCAGGTGGGCGAGGTCAGCGAAGCTTCGGGTTCATCTGACGCGAGACGATCACGCCCGCATCGCGATGTTCCAAGCCCTTGCTCGTAAGAGCATCGGTTCAAGGAAATATAAGACTCCCGCGAACACGACGGACGAAACGAGTGTACGCCCGGGTTCTCAACTATCGTTTGACAGCACGGTCATGACCTACTGGCGTTGTCAATGCCCGCTTGGCTTGTCGCGGACCCGGGATCCAGTTCTCCCAGCTGCTGCCTGCTTCTGAGCAAAGATCTCGCGGAAGACGAGCTTCCACATGACGGTCGCCCAAACGTAGGCGGCAATCGCTGCACCAGGAATCACCAGCAGCCAAGCAGCGTCGTAGTCGCTAAAGACCCAAGCACCGATCGCTGCAGCAGGGATGCCGAATCCTACGAGCGAGGCCCTTCGGAACCCCTGTTCAGTCGATATGTAGTCACCAAGTCGTGTCAGCGCGCCCATGAGTTGCAATCCTTATGGACAGCTGGCGCCGGATCTAGGCACTGGATTGCCCGCCCGTGATCGCGTTACTGGGCCTGTGCCGAACCGATTGGCGACGTAGATGCTGCCGAGGGCAACTCCGCTGACGATGCCTCCCGTGGCAGCTCCGACCGTGGTGCCGACAACCGCTCCGCTGAACGTCGCATCAGCAACCGCAAGTCCACCAATCGCTCCCAGATGTGCGCCTTCCAAAGCACCGGCCGCAGCTCCGAAGAGCGCCCCGTTCACAGCGCCCACGCCGCCTCCGATGGCCATGCTCTTGCTGATGATGTCACCGGCCTGCGCCTGCGTCGGCACCTTTGGTGAGGAGCCTCCGGCCGCCGAGCAGCCGCACCTTCCGCCGCCAGCCGAACCCCCACCACCCGAGCCCATTAGCCCCGTGTGGTCGATGAAGCTCACTGGATTTCCTACAACGTAGCTGTACGTATTGATCCCGCCTTGAAGCCCGATGGGATCCGACTGCGTGTACTGCCCGGTGGAGGCGTCGTAGTAGCGGTTCCAGTTGTAGTACAGCCCGCTCTCGGCGTCGAAGTACTGCCCCGGAAACCCCACGTTCAGCCCGCCGATCGCATCGACCGACACGCTGCGGTCGAAGGCTGCGTTGGCGGCGCGCCAGGCCACCTGGGCGCTGCCGTTGCTCAGCACCTCGGGGCGCCCCAGGTGATCGTTGTGGCTGGCGTACACGGTGCCCGAGCGTACGACACCGAGCAGCTGGCCGGCCAGCCACAGGTAGGCCGTGGGTTGCGGCCCGTCCTCGTACAGCAACTCACCCGAAGGCCCGTACACGAAGCGCCGGGTCGTACCGCCGGCAGCCTTGTAGGCCCGCTGGTTCAGGGCATTGCTGCGGTAGTCGCCGACGAGGCTGCCGTTGACGTTGACCGCGGCCAGGCGGTTGAAGGCGTCGTAGCCGTAGCCGCGCGTGCCGTCGTGGCGCGACTCGTTGTACAGGTTGCCGACCGCGTCGTAGCCCAGGTTGCGCCACTGGCCGGCGCCGCTCCAGGCGGCCAGGCGGTTGGCCGAGGGGTGCAGCGCGTAGCTGTACGTCTGCCCCTGGCGCGTATGGGCGGTGCGGTTGAACGTCGTGTCCCAGCCGAAGCCCTGTGCGTCGCCGCTGCGCGAGACCGAACTCAAGCGGTCGTTCGCGTCGTAGCCGAAGCTCGCGTTCAGCGCCGGGACCACGCCATCCGTCAGCGAGGCCATCGTGTCGGTGTTGTGGTAGCCGTAGGTCAGGTTCTGGATGCCTGGGCTGCTGAGCTGCGTCGGCGCGCAGCCGCGCGATCTCCATCTGCTCGGGGCTCACTGGGTCGCTGCCCAGCCGCCAGCCGTAGATCAGACTGCATTACGCATCCGTCTCGGAATCTGATCTATTGAACACGCCGTACAGACGAAAAATGGGCAACAGCACCACGATGACTACTACAAGTCCGACGAGCCATCCGCCAAGGTGCTCGATGACAACCGCCCACTCGGGATAAGTGCTGGCTAGCCAGTCAAGACCAAGTCGTCCTGCCTTGGCGATACCGAACGCCACGGCAACCAGCCCTATGGTGCCCAGAAGTCGAAATTGATCGCATCTCACTAAGTTCGACTCCTGCGTCGACCCACGATGAGTAGAGTTGAGGAAATCGCGAACATCAAGGTCCAAAGTGATGCATCAACAAGCTCCCAGCGCAGGGTCTGCGATGCGAGCTTGGCAATCGAATCGTGAACCACCCTGAGCTGCTCAGACTCGTCCTCAACAGACCTAAGGAGCACGCCGTCCACTTTCGTCGTCGCCAATCCAGACTTGACCATCAGCACGAATGAGTCCTCAAGACTTCGCTTCGACTGGAGTGATTCGCTCAAGGCTACGAGCGTGAAGTAGCGTTGTGTCGCGGAGATCGCACCAACTGTCGAAATGACGACCAGCAGCACAACTGCAAGCCTGAAAACTGAGTCGGGGAGCATCTTCATCGCGGTAGGTCTCTTATGGCACTGGCAGGACCAGCAGCAATGCGCACGCACCTTCCCATACAAGTCCTTCCGCGAGCTGTTGGAGTCCGAAGTTGCCAGCGTCAGTTGCAGCAGTTGTCGATCGAGCCAGTTGGCTCGCGAGGTTCTTCCGTATGCCGTCAAGCTCCTGTAGCCGGCTTGTATCGCTGCTTGGACAAGCCGCGATCTCCTTGTTGACCTTGTCGAGTAGATCTCGCGTAGCCCTTGTTCCTTCGGTTAGCGATTGAACGTTGCTGCGAAAGTCAACGACTTGCTTAGTTGCGTTGATGACCGAGCAAGCGACGAAGCTAACTGGTCCGAGACCATTCCGGTCTGTGTTCGAAACTGGATTCCCACCCACATACGCATACGTATTGATCCCGCCCGCGAGCCCGATGGGATCGGATTGGGTGTACTGCCCGGTGGAGGCGTCGTAGTAGCGGTTCCAGTTGTAGTACAGCCCGCTCTCGGCGTCGAAGTACTGCCCCGGAAACCCCACGTTCAGCCCGCCGATCGCATCGACCGACACGCTGCGGTCGAAGGCTGCGTTGGCGGCGCGCCAGGCCACCTGGGCGCTGCCGTTGCTCAGCACCTCGGGGCGCCCCAGGTGATCGTTGTGGCTGGCGTACACGGTGCCCGAGCGTACGACACCGAGCAGCTGGCCGGCCAGCCACAGGTAGGCCGTGGGTTGCGGCCCGTCCTCGTACAGCAACTCACCCGAAGGCCCGTACACGAAGCGCCGGGTCGTACCGCCGGCAGCCTTGTAGGCCCGCTGGTTCAGGGCATTGCTGCGGTAGTCGCCGACGAGGCTGCCGTTGACGTTGACCGCGGCCAGGCGGTTGAAGGCGTCGTAGCCGTAGCCGCGCGTGCCGTCGTGGCGCGACTCGTTGTACAGGTTGCCGACCGCGTCGTAGCCCAGGTTGCGCCACTGGCCGGCGCCGCTCCAGGCGGCCAGGCGGTTGGCCGAGGGGTGCAGCGCGTAGCTGTACGTCTGCCCCTGGCGCGTATGGGCGGTGCGGTTGAACGTCGTGTCCCAGCCGAAGCCCTGTGCGTCGCCGCTGCGCGAGACCGAACTCAAGCGGTCGTTCGCGTCGTAGCCGAAGCTCGCGTTCAGCGCCGGGACCACGCCATCCGTCAGCGAGGCCATCGTGTCGGTGTTGTGGTAGCCGTAGGTCAGGTTCTGGATGCCTGGGCTGCTGAGCTGCGTGAGCCTGCCGTCAGTGTCCAGCGTGGCCAGGCGGCCGACGCCGTTGCCGTAGCGCCAGGCGTAGACCCGCTCGGTGGCCGGCTGATACAGGAAGGCGTCGGCCGTGCCTCGCCAGACCCCCGAGACGAGAGCCGCCTGGGCCGACAGTCGGCCGTAGCCGTCGTAGGAGTGCCGCACGATCATCCCGCCGGGATAGTTCATGTCGTACAGGCGGCCGGCTGCGTCGTAGGTCCACGACGTGGTGTAGCCCACGCCGTAGATCGTGCTGGTCTGGCTCACCAGTTCGCCGGCGGCGCCGTAGACGTAGGTCGTCTGGCCGGTGGCGTCGTTCATCCGCGTCAACCGTCCGCGACCGTAGCTGCCTTCGTCGTAGGTGAAGCTCTCGGTCACGCCGCCCGAACTGCGCGATGTCGGCCGGCCGATCGTGTCCCAGGTGTCACTTGCTCAAGAACCAAGGGCGGGGCGCGCTCCGAATCGGCCCTTCGACAAGCTCAGGGCGAGCGGATTCCGATCGATGTGGCGTGTATCCCTACGCGCTTGAATGCGCGTCGACCGTCAGAGCAGCTGCCCGTCGTGCCCCAGCGCCTCGTCGATGCGCGCGACAAGCGCCTTCACGTCGACGGGGCGGCCGCCGTCGGCGGCGGGTGCGGGCGCGGGACGCTCAGCCAGCGCGTAGGCCAGGTTCAGCGCCGCCAGCACCGCGATGCGCTCGCGCGCCTTGACCTTGCCGGCGTCGCGGATCGCGCACATCTCCTGGTCGACGTTGCCCACCGCTTCCAGCAGCGCGCGCTCGCCGCCGTCGGGGCAGCCGAGGATGTAGCTCTGGCCCATGATGGTGACTTCGAGCTGCTTCATGGCGTGGTCTTTTCCTCGGCGGCGCCATCGGCGACCGCAGGATCGGTCAGCGGCAGCCGGTCGAGCAGGGCGTCGACGCGCTGGCGTGCGGCCGCCAGCCGCGACTTCAGCGAGTCGCGCTCGGCCGTCACCGTGCCGAGCTGCTGCACGGTCAGCGCATGCGTGCGCTGGAGTTCTTCGTGGCGCAGCAGCAGCCGCTCCACGCGTTCCGCCAGTTCCTCGATGGTGGCCATGCCTCTCCCCGCGATCGTGGCCGATTGTAGGGGCCGCCCCCGGCTGCATTTACACTCCGCCGCGTTGGTGCTCGTGTCGGTGTTCACGCCGACACAGTCAAACGGGAAGCAGGGCGGTGAGATCCTTCCGGGTCGAACCCAACCTGCGCTGCCCCCGCAACGGTAAGCGGACGAGGTGCTGTTCCAGGCCTCCGCTCGTGTGCACACACCACTGGTCGCCAGAAGCGGCTGGGAAGGTCGCACGGGTCGCCTCCGCCAGCCCGGATACCGGCCAACAGGGGGCGTGGTCCGAAGGGTCCATGCCATGTCGCCAGCGCTCGCGGGGAAGCTTGCGCCGGCTGTCTTATCCGTGGTCCTTCCTCATGACTTCCTCAGCCTTCGTGCCTCGCGCACGCCGGGCGCACGCGTTCACCCAGATCGCCGGCGCCAGCCTTTCCCTGTTCGCTTCGCTCTCGGCCTCGGCCCAGACGTCGCCACCTTCCTCCACGCTCTCGCCGGTCGTCGTCACCGCGACCCGCTTCGACCAGCGCCTGTCCGACGCGCTGCCCTTCACCACCGTGCTGACGCGCGAGGACATCGAGCGCTCGCAGGCGCTGGACCTGCCGGCGCTGCTGTCGCGCGAGGCCGGCCTCGCCTTCGCCGACAACGGCGGGCGCGGCAAGGCCAGCAGCGTCTACCTGCGCGGCGCCAGCTCGCGCCAGGTGCTGGTGCTGCTGGACGGCGTGCCGATGAACAAGCAGGACGCGAGCGGCGCCGTCAGCCTCGAGCACCTGGTACTCGACTCGATCGAGCGCATCGAGGTCGTGCGCGGCAACGTCTCGGCGCTCTACGGGTCCAACGCCATCGGCGGCGTGATCCAGATCTTCACGCGGCGCGCCAGCGGTGCGCCCAAGGCCACCGTCGTGCTGGAAGGCGGCTCGGAGAAGACGCGCCATGCCAGCGTCTCGGCCGACGCGAAGCTGGGCAGCACCTCCATCGCCGGGGGCGTGAGCTACCACGACACCGACGGCCACACCGCCATCGACCCGACGCGCCTGCCCGCCGCCAACCCCGACCGCGACGGCTACCGCAACCAGACGGCCTGGGCCTCGCTGGCGCACGAGTTCGCTCCGGGGCAATCGCTGGCGCTGCGCCTGCATCACGCCGACGGCCGCTTCGACTTCGACAGCGCCTTCGACACGCCGGCCGACCTGCAGACCGGCCGCACGAAGCTCGACACCGTATCGCTCGCCAGCGACAACCGCTACACGCAGGACTGGCGCGGCATCGTCACGCTGTCGCAGACGCGCGACGAGAACCGCAACCACCTGACCGGCACCTTCGGCTACGACGACCGCTACGTGTCGCGCACGCGGCTCTTCGGCTGGTCCAACCAGGTCGCGCTCGGCAGCGACTGGTCGGTCAGCGCGGGGCTCGAGCGGCAGCAGCAGTCGGTCGACGTCGTCGACGGCTTCGGCGGCGGCTACGACCGCGAGCGCAACGCCGACGCGGTCTACGGCGGCCTGCAGGGCAAGCTCGGCGCACACAGCCTGCAGCTCAACGTGCGCCGCGACCGCGTCGAGGACGCCGGCTCGGCCACCACCGGTCTGCTGGGCTACGGCTACGCCTTCACCGACGCGTGGAAGGCGACCGCCAGCGTCTCCAGCGCCTTCAACGCCGCGCCGCTGGGCTATCTGTACGCGCCCTTCTTCGGCAACCCCGAGCTGCAACCCGAGCGCGCGCGCTCGGCCGAGGCCGGCCTGCAGTACAGCGAGGGCAGCACCCTGGTCCGCGCCACGGCCTTCCGCTCGCGCGTGCGCAACGAGTTCGAGTACGACTTCGGCACGAGCCGCTTCGAGAACGTCGCCCGCACGCGCAACCGCGGCCTGGAACTCGCCGCCAACGGCGACGCGATGGGCATCGCCTGGCGCGCCAGCCTCACGCTGCAGAAGCCCGAGGACGAGGCCACCGGCGAGCAGCGCCTGCGCCGCGCCAAGCGCTTCGGCAACGTCGGCATCACCTGGCCGCTGGGCGCCTGGGAGATCGGCGCCGACGTGCGCGCCAGTGCCGCGCGGCCCGACACCGGCGCGCAACGCCTGCCCGGCTACGCGCTGCTGGACCTGCGCGCGCGCTGGCGCCTCACGCCCGAGTGGCAGCTGTTCGCGCGCGGCGAGAACCTGACCGACCGCGACTGGGAGACCGTCTACGGCTATCCGCAGTCGGGTCGCAGCGTCTTCGTCGGCCTGCAGTACCAGCCCAAGTGGTGATCCACTCGCGGCCATGACCCGCCTCGCGCCCGCCCGCCCCGTCGCTGCACTCGTCGTGCTGGCGGCGGCCGCCGTGCTGGTGCTCGGCGGCGGGCTGCTGGCCGGGTCGGCGGGCTGGGGCGGCATCGGCGACGCGACCATCCTGTGGCAGGTGCGCGCGCCGCGCGTCGCGGCCGGGTTCGCGACCGGTGCGCTGCTGGCCGTGGCCGGCGCGCTGCTGCAGGGGCTGACGCGCAACCCGCTGTCCGATCCGCACGTGATCGGCGTGTCGGGCGGCGCCTCGGTCGGCGCGATGCTGTGGCTGATGCTCGGCTCCGAAGGCGGCGCGGCGGTCGGCGCGATGCTGGGTGCCGCGCTCGCGGCCGGCCTGCTGCTGCTGCTGTCGTGGCGCGTCACCGGCCGCTCGCAGCCGCTGGCTGCTGCCAGCGCGCCGGGCGGCGAGTCGAGTGCGACGGTGCTGCTGCTCGGCGTGATGATCGGCGCGGCCGCGGCGGCCGTCGTCTCGGTGCTGCTGACGCTGGCGCCCGAGGGCCGCCTGCGCGGCATGGTGTTCTGGCTGCTCGGCGACCTGAACGGCGTCGTCGCCTGGCAGCCCGCTTTCCTGGCGTTGGTCGCGACGCTGGCGCTGGCCTGGCCGTGGTCGCGCGAGCTCGACCTGATGGCGCGCGGCGAGGCCTGGGCCGCGACGCTGGGCGTGCCGGTCGCGCGCCGGCGCCGCCAGGTGCTGCTGGCCGCCGCCGTGGCCACCGGTGCCGCGGTCGCCACGGCCGGCGCGGTCGGCTTCGTCGGCCTGGGCGGCGCTTTCGTCGTCGTCGCCGACGCGGTGGCGCGCAGCGCGTTCGCGCCGCTGCAGTTGCCGGTCGGCGTGCTGTCGGCGGCGGTCGGCGTGCCGGTGTTCGTCGCATTGCTGCTGAGGCGGGGTCGGCGATGACCCCGTGGCAGGACCCGCTGCGCCTGTCGCTCGACGGCCTGTCGCTCGCGGCCGGCGAGCGCACGCTGCTGCAGGGCCTGAAGCTCGAGCTCGCCGCCGGCGAGCGCTGGGTCGTCCTCGGCCCCAACGGCGCCGGCAAGTCCACGCTGATCGCCACGCTGGCCGGCCTGCTGCGACCCGCCGGCGGCCGGCTGAGTCTGCAGGGCCGGGCGCTGCACGACTGGCCGCTGCCCGCGCTGGCGCCCTGGCGCGCCTGGTGCCCGCCGGGCTGGAGCGACCCCTTCCCGCTGCGCGTCGACGAGGCGCTGTTCGCCGTGGCCCAGGCGCGCGGCGACGACGCGGCGACCGCCGAGGCACGCCTCACGGACTTGTTGCGCCGCTTCGACCTGCAGGCGCTGGCCGCGCACGACGTGGGCCGCCTCTCCAGCGGCGAGCGCCAGCGCGTCGCGCTGTGCGCCGCGCTGATGCAGGACGCGCCGCTGCTGCTGCTGGACGAACCCTCGGCCCACCTCGACCTCGCGCACCAGCAGTTGCTGGTGGCCGCGCTGGTGGCGCACGCCGCGCGCGGCGGCCTGGTCGTCGCCAGCCTGCACGACCTCAACCTCGCGTGGTCGCTGGCCACGCACGCGCTGCTGTTCGACGGCCAGGGCGAGCTCTGGGCCGGCCCGCGCGAGCAGGTGATGACGCCCACGCACCTGGGCCTGGCCTTCGACGTGCCCATCGCCGAGGTCGAGGTCTGCGGCGAGCGGCGCTTCTGGATCGGCAGCGCCAAGGAGGCCGCATGACGCTGCACCTCATCGTGGGCGGCATGCGATCGGGCAAGAGCGCGCAGGCGCAGCGCCTGGCCGCGGCGAGCGGCTGCGAAGTCGTCGTCATTGCGACGGCGCTCGCCGCCGACGACGAGATGCGCGCCCGCATCGCGCGCCATCGCGCCGACCGGCCCGCGCACTGGCGCAGCGTCGACCTGCCGCACGCGCCGCTGGCGCTGGCGAGCGCGGTCGAGGCCGAGTCGCGCGCCGGTCGCTGCCTGCTGATCGACTGCCTCACGCTGTGGATCACGCAGGTCCTCGCGCCGCCGCCGGGCCACGCGCCGCTGGATGCGCAGGCCGAAGTGCAGGCGCTGCTGGCCGCACTGCCGCGCTGCGCCGGCCCCGTCATCGCCGTCGGCAACGAGATCGGCCTGGGCGTCGTGCCGATGGACGCCGTGTCGCGCCGCGTCGTCGACGTGCAGGGCCGCCTGCACCAGCAACTGGCCGCACAGGCCGACCGCGTGAGCCTGATGGTCGCCGGCCTGCCCGTCGCGGTGAAGGGGCCCGCCGCATGAAGCGCTGGTGGCTCGCGCTGCTGCTGGCCTGCGCGGGCGCCGCGCATGCCGCCGAGCCCGGCTTTCCGCTGACGCTGCGCGACGACGGTGGCCAGCTCGTCACGCTGCCCGCGCCGGCGCGCCGCGTCGTCACCATCGCGCCCAACCTCACCGAGATCGTGGCCGACCTGGGCGCGCTCGACCGCATCGTCGGCACGGTGAACACCAGCAACCATCCGCCCGAGGCCGCGCGCATCCCGCGCATCGGCGACCACCAGCGGCTGGATCTGGAGAAGATCATCGGCCTCAAGCCCGACCTGGTGCTGGTGTGGACCCACAGCGGTACCGAACGCGAGCTCGCGATGCTCAAGGCCGCCGGCCTGCAGGCCTTTCGTGTCGAGCCGCTGCGCCTGGCCGAGCTGGCCCCGGCCATCGAGCGCGTCGGGCGCCTGCTGGGCCTGGCCGACGCGGGCCGCCGGCGCGCCGAGGCGCTGAACCGCACGCTGGCCGCGCTGCGCGCCGCGCGCCCGGCCGACGCGCCCAAGGTCGACGTGTTCTATCAGGTGTGGTCCGAGCCGCTGATGACGCTGAGCGGCCGCCACATCGTGTCGGACGTGATCGAGCTCTGCGGCGGCCGCAACGTCTTCGCCGAGCTGCAGCCGCTGGCGCCGCAGGTGTCGATCGAGTCGGTGCTGCAGGCGCGGCCCGAGGTGGTGCTGAGCGCGCGCGAGGACGGCGGCGGCCCGCTGCTCAAGCGCGCGCCCGACGACGCCGGCTATGCGATCTGGCGCCGCCTGGGCCAGGGCTTCACGCCCGCGCGGCGCGGCTGGCTGTACACGCTGCCCGGCGACGAGATCAGCCGCGCCGGCCCGCGCATCGCCGACGGCGCGCGCGCGCTGTGCCAGGCGCTGGACGAGGTGCGCCGCGAACGCGCCGCGCGCCCCTGAACGCGACGACCTCATGACGACTCCCTGGACCCCGCCCACCGTCGAGCCCGTGGCCGACGCCGCGCTGGCCGCGCGCCTGCGCCATCGCATCGACCACCTGACCAAGCCGCTGGGCGCGCTGGGTCGCATCGAGTCGCTGATGCTGCAGGTGGGCCTGCTGCAGGGCCGCGTCGACCCGCAACTGCACGAGCCGCAGGCGGTGGTGTTCGCCGCCGACCACGGCCTGGCGGCGCGCGGCGTCTCGGCCTATCCGGCCGAGGTGACGGCGCAGATGGTCGACAACTTTCTGGCCGGCGGTGCGGCCATCAGCGTGCTGGCGCGCACGCAGGGCCTGGGGCTGACCGTCGTCGACGCGGGCGTGCGTGCCGGCACGCGCAGCGCGCGGCCGGGCCTGGTGGTGCGGCCGGTCGCGCCGGGCACCGCCGACGCCCTGGACGGCCCGGCGATGAGCGCGGCGCAATGCGCGCAGGCGCTGGCGCTGGGCTGCGAGGTCGTGCGCGGCCTGCCCGGCAACGCGCTGGTGCTGGGCGAGATGGGCATCGCCAACACCTCGGCCGCGGCGCTGCTGGTGGCGCGCCTCACCGGCCAGCCGGTGGCGGCCTGCACCGGCCGCGGCACCGGGCTGGACGATGCCGGCTACGCGCGCAAGCTGGTGCTGCTGCAGAAGGTGGCCGCGCGCCACGCCGACGCGCGCGCGCCGCTGGACGCGCTGGCGGCCTTCGGCGGTTTCGAGATCGCGGCGCTGGCCGGCGCCATGCTGCAGGCCGCGCACGAGCGCCGCCTGATCGTGATCGACGGCTACATCGTCACCGCCGCGCTGCTGGTGGCGCATGCGCTGCGGCCCGCGGTGCTGGACGCCTGCGTGTTTGCGCACCGCTCCCACGAGTCCGGCCACCAGCTGGCGCTGACCCACCTGCATGCCCAGCCGCTGCTGAGCCTGGGCCTGCGCCTGGGCGAAGGCTCGGGCGCCGCGCTGGCCTGGCCGCTGGTGGCCGCCGCCGTCGCGCTGCTCAACGGCATGGCCTCGTTCGACGAGGCCGGCGTCAGCGCGCGCAGCGAGGGCTAGCGCCGCGGGCGGCATCATCGCGGCATGAAGTTCCTGGCCCACGAACTGCGCCTGCTGCTGCTGGCGCTGCAGTTCCTGACCCGCGTGCCGGTGCGCGGCCGGCTGGCGGCGTGGGTGGGCTGGCAGCCCGAGTGGCTGAACCAGAGCGCGCGCTACCTGCCGCTGGTGGGCGCCTTCGTCGGCGCGGTGGGTGCCGTGGTGCTGATGACGGCCGCGCAGTGGTGGCCGATGCCGGTGGCCGTGGGCCTGTCGATCGCGGCCACGCTGTGGCTGACCGGCGCCTTCCACGAGGACGGTCTGGCCGACACCCTGGACGGCCTGGGCGGCAGCGCCGACCGCGAGCGTGCGCTGGCGATCATGAAGGACTCGCGCATCGGCAGCTACGGCACGCTGGCGCTGATCGTGGTGCTGGGCCTCAAGGCGACCGCGCTCGCGTCCTTGCCGCTGGGCTGGGCCGCGGCCACGCTGCTGGTGGCGCACACGCTGTCGCGTGCGGTGGCCGTCACGCTGATCCGCGTGCTGCCCTATGCCGGCGACGTGGAGCACGCCAAGGCCAAGCCGCTGGCGACGCGCGTGTCGGCGGCCAGCTGGTGCGTGGCCTGCGCGTGGCCGCTGGCACTGGTCGCGCTGCTGATCGGCGCGCGGCGCGGCGACGTGGCTTACGCGCTGCCCGGTGCCGCCGCGTGGCTGGTAGCGCTGGCCGCGGCGGTGACGGCGGGTGCCTTCTGCGCGCGCTGGTTCCACCGCCGCCTGGGCGGCGTCACCGGCGACACCCTGGGCGCCGCGCAGCAGCTGAGCGAGCTGGCCGTCTATCTGGCCGTGCTGGCGATGCTGGGGCAGTGAGCGAAGAAGCGGCGCCACCCACCGTGCTGATCGCCTGGCGCCACCCCCGGCCGCGCGGCGCCGAAGGCCGCTGCATCGGCGCACGCACCGACCTGCCGGTGGACCCGCGCAAGGCCAAGCGCCTGGCGCACCGCATCCGCCGCACCGCGCGCCGCGAGGGCCTGCCGCGCGAGGTGGCGGTGTCGCCGCTGCGGCGCTGCCGCGACGTGGGCCGCTGGCTGCGGCGCTGGGGCTTCAAGTGCGTGGTCGACGCGCGACTGATCGAGTGCGACTTCGGCCGCTGGGACGGACGGCGCTGGGACGACATCGCGCGCGAGGAGATCGACGCCTGGGCGGCCGACCTGCACGACTACCGGCCGGGCGGGGGCGAGAGCGTGGCGATGCTGCTGGAGCGGGTGAGGGCGGTGCTGAGGGATGCGCCGGCGGGGTTGCTGGTGACGCATGGGGGGTGGGTGTCGGGGTGGATCTGGTTGCGGGACGCGGGAGCGGTACGCGCCACGGCAAGCGACTGGCCTGCGGCGCCGCGCTGGGGCGTTGCGGTGAGGCTGAAGTGAGTTGTGCGTGGTAGTTGGTCGCTTCCGACCCATAGCGGCCAGCGGTGACGCTCCGAAGGTGGCCGTCCTAGCGGCGCCACTGGGCATTCTCGGGAGCTTCCGGCCCACGGAACGACGGCACGACCTCGTGGCCTGCAGGCATCTGAGCGCCGGTGCCACAAGGTGGGCGACAACGCGGCCCGATCCGGCCCGAGACTCGAGCCTCGAACGTCTACGTGGGCTGAAGTGCGAGCCAATGCTGGTGTGTGTCGACCTTGTGGCAGAAGCTGGCGACCTTGCCATCGTCGCCGAAGCGCCAGATGTGCACCTCGTCGTCCTCCTTGACCGTGTGGGCGGTGGCCTTGACGACGAACTCCAGCCCGATGATGGCGACGACCACGTTGTCTCTTTCGAGCAGGGTTTTGGGCTGAAAACTTCGGATCTCGAGTGCGCCCATCGCTTCGAAGAATGCTGGCACTTCGGCGCGCCCTTGTCGTGGTTTCAGCCAGGGAATGCCCACGTCAGCTGCGCCGTGCTCCCATTCGACGTCGTCGGCCAAGTGGCTGAGAATCGTTGGAACGTCGCCTCGACCAAAAGCCTCGTAGATGGTCAATACTCGCTGGATGTTGCTCATGGCTGCGACTCCTTGCTGGTTGAACGGGGATCCGTCGACTGGAACGACGGAAGTCCAGTTTCAAACCCGACGTGTGTTTCGTCGACGGGCGCTTGTCCCGCCGTGGCCCCGATTCCGCCCCCCTTCCGCCGCGTCGGCCGGGACTTTGTCCCGTCGATGGGGTGGGGCGGGCCGCGCGGCGACCCAGCGAACGCCACGCTGCGAACGAGCTTGACGCATGGCGCCACCCGACATCCGCTTCGTCCACGCGCCCGATGGCGCTCGACTGGCGTACTCGGTCTCGGGCGCGGGGGCGCGCGTCGTGATCAAGGCGGGCATGTGGCTCTCTCACATCGAGTTCGATTCGACGAATCCGCTGAACCGCCACTGGCGTGACGCAATGGAGGCGCGGGGGCGCTACGTTCGCTACGACGCCCGCGGCTGCGGCCTGTCGGATTGGGAGCCGCCCGCGATCGACTTCGATGCCTGGGTAGACGACCTGGCGACGGTCGCGGACGCGATCGGAGAACCGCCGTACACGCTGTTCGGCTATTCGCAGGGCGCCGGCGTGGCGATCGCTTACGCGGCGCGCCACCCCGAGCGGGTCGCGCAGCTCATCGTCTATGGCGGTTTCACTCGCGGGCGCCTCGCACGCGCCAGAACGCAGCAGGAGCGCGACGAGGCCGAGACCATGTGCCGGCTGGCCGAGCTGGGATGGGCCAAGGAGGACAACGCGTACCGCCAGTTCTTCACAACCCAGTTCCTTCCGACGGGCACCATGGAGCAGCACCAATGGTTCAACGAGCTGCAGCGCGTGTCGGCCTCGTCGGCGAACGCCGTTCGCTGCATGCGGGCGTTCAACGCCATGGACGTGACCCCTCTGCTGGCCGAGGTCCGATGCCCGACGCTGGTCTTGCACGCCAAGGGCGACGTACGGGTGCCGTTCGCCGAGGGCGCGGCGATCGCCGCTGGCATCCGCGACGCCCGGTTCGTGCCGATCGATGGGGTCAATCACGTCATGACGGCCGATGAACCCGGCTGGCAGCAGTGCCTTGATGCGATTGAGGCCTTTCTTCCCCGCGTCCCATCGGCGCGCGCCGCGCAGGGATTCGACAAGCTCACCGAACGACAAACTCAGATCCTCGACCTGTTGGCCCGAGGGTTCGACAACGCCCAGATCGCCGCGCATCTGGAGGTGGCGGACAAGACCGTTCGCAATCAGGTTTCCGCGATCCTTGACGTGTTGGGCATCGAGTCGCGTGGACACTTGATCGTGCGGGCGCGCGACGCCGGCTTTGGCAGGGAGCCCTGAGCCGCGTGCGCGAAGCCAAGCCAGATTGCGGTTAGCGAGCTCGAGCATCCCGCCCGACGTCCAGTCACGAGGATGTCGACCTAGACCGGGACCCGCCCAGATCGGGCGGACGAGAATTCCGAACGCGTCACCGGGAAGCTGTCCTTTGTCGGAACGCCGACGCGAGATTTTCGAGCCGACCCGGAAGGACGGCTCCTGGCCGAAAGCGGCCACAACGATCTCTTGACGCCCGCTACTGACCCACTCTCGCCTCCACGAACCTCACCATCTCCTTCAGTGCCCGCTGTCCAGCCTCCTGATCCAGGTCGAACTGGTACTCGTGCCCGAGCGCCGGCACGTGGTCATCGGGGAAGAACAGCGTCTCCACCCGCACCCGCAGCGTCGACAGGCGCACCGCCAGGTCGTGCGACTGCAGCAGCAGCGGGTCGGCGTTGCCGGCGGAGATGAAGGCGGGCGGGAAGTCGGGCGTGAGGTGGTCGATGACCGAGGCGGTCGCGAAGGCGCGATCGCTCGGGAAGTCGCGCTGGCCGCTGTACGACCACAGCACGCTGCGCAGGAACAGGCCGAAGGGCCCGTTCAGCCGGCCCTTGCGCAGGTCGTAGGGGCCGCAGAAGAGCACGACGCCGCGCAGCTGCCGGCTGGCCAGGCCCGGCACGACGCCGACCTCCACCGCATAGGCCGGCAGCGCGATCGTGTTGGCGACCTGCGCCGCGATGTGCGCGCCGGCCGAGTCGCCGGCCAGCACGATGCGGTCCGGATCGATGCCCCAGCGCGCGGCCTGCATCGACAGGTGGCGCAGCGCGGTGTTCACCTGGCGCACCGGCGTCGGGTAGTGCGCGCCGGGCGCGATGCTGTAGTCCACCGCAACGACGGCCAGGCCGCGGCCGGCCAGCACGCGCGCGTAGTTGCCGATGTCGCCGCGGCTGCCCGACACCCAGCCGCCGCCATGCACCCACACGACGACCGGCAGCGGCCCGCGCGCGGCGCCGTCGGCGGGCGGCGGCGGCAGGTAGACGTCGAAGCGCGCGTCGGGGTCGGCAGGGTCGTAGACCTCGCCCAGGTGCTGGACGATGCCGGGCGGCACGTGCTTGCGCAGCGCGTCGGACGCCTGCTGCGCGCCGCGGTCGAAGACCTGGCGGATCACCAGCGCCCCCGGCCAGGGGCTCACGAGGAAGGCACCGGCCAGCAGCGCCAGCAGCAGGGCGACGACCCCCAGGCTCGTCAGCAGCCGGCGCAGCGGTCGTGACACGAGGCCTCCGGCGAATGCTTCTGGCCGCTAGGCGGCGGCCTTGTCCGCGTAACCGCAGGCCGCGGCCACGGCGCACTCGCCGCAGCGCGGCTTGCGCGCCTGGCAGACGTAGCGCCCGTGCAGGATCAGCCAGTGG
Source organism: uncultured Methylibium sp. (assembly GCF_902826655.1). Taxonomy (GTDB): domain Bacteria; phylum Pseudomonadota; class Gammaproteobacteria; order Burkholderiales; family Burkholderiaceae_C; genus Methylibium. The sequence continues at coordinate 82,655 of NZ_CADEFR010000003.1, forward strand.
TGCGCGTCGTGCAGGTAGTGCGGCGGTACGCGCTTCAGCAGCTTGAGTTCGACGTCGAGCGGTGTCTTGCCGGGCGCGAGGCCGGTGCGGTTGCCGATGCGGAAGATGTGGGTGTCGACCGCGAGCGTGGGTTCGCCGAAGGCGACGTTGAGCACGACGTTGGCGGTCTTGCGGCCGACGCCGGGCAGGGCTTCCAGCGCGGCGCGATCGCGCGGCACCCGGCCGCCGTGGCGCTCGATCAGCAGGCGGCAGGTCTCCATCAGGTGCCGCGCCTTGCTGCGGAACAGGCCGATGGTCTTGATGTGCTCGATCAGCCCGGCCTCGCCGAGCGCCAGCATCTTCTGCGGCGACGGCGCCACGACGAAGAGGCGGCGCGTCGCCTTGTTGACGCCGACGTCGGTGGCCTGCGCCGACAGGAGCACCGCGGCCAGCAGCTCGAAGACCGACGCGTACTGCAGCTCGCTGGACGGATGCGGATTGGCCGCCTTCAGCGTGGCGAAGAAGCTCTCGACCTGCGCGGCATTCATCGTCGTCATGGGCCGCGATTGTGGACGCGCCCGGCGCCGCGCGCTCAGGCCGGCGGTCGCTTGGCGCGGGCTCGCGCCAGTGCGGCTTCGATGACGCGGCGCTTGGCGTCGACCTCGGCCGGATCGGTGAGGCGGGTTTCCTCTTCCAGGTGCGCCAGCTTGTGCGCGGCCTTGGCGGCGAGGCGCTCGTCGTTCTCGCGCTTGGCGCGGGCGCGGCGCGCGTCGCGCGCCCGGTAGCGCGCGCGAGAAGCCTCGGCCTGCGCCGGCGACCAGGCGGCCCAGCCGGTCGCGGGGCCGGCGGGCTCGAGCGAGATGCAGTCGACCGGGCAGACCGGGATGCACAGCTCGCAGCCGGTGCACTGCGACTCGATCACCGTGTGCATCTGCTTCGCCGCGCCGACGATGCAGTCGACCGGGCAGGCCTTGATGCACAGCGTGCAGCCGATGCACCAGGCCTCGTCGATGACGGCCAGCTTCAGCGGACCTTCGATGCCGTGGACCGGGTTGAGCGGCACGACGGCGCGGCCGGTGATCGCGGCCAGACGCGCGATGCCTTCGGCACCACCGGGCGGGCACTGGTCGATGCCGGCGCGGCCGGCGGCGATGGCTTCGGCGTAGCGGCGGCAGTCCGGCTCGCCGCAGCGCGTGCACTGCGTCTGCGGCAGCGCGGCGTCGATCGCGTCGACCAGCCGCTGCTGCGCGTCCGCCTTCACTTCTGGTGTTTCAGGATGAAGTCGCGGATCTCGGGGTAGGCGAACTCGCGCCAGCGGCGGCCCGAGAAGATGCCGTAGTGCCCCGCGCCCTTGACCTCGTAGTGGCGCTTGCGGGTCCTGGGGATGCCCTTGCACAGCTCCAGCGCGGCGGCGGTCTGGCCGCTGCCGGAGATGTCGTCGAGCTCGCCCTCGACCGTGAGCAGCGCGGTGGTCTTGATGTCCTGCGGCCGCACCGGCTCGCCGCTCACGAGCCAGCTGCCGTTGACCAGCGCGAAGTCCTGGAACACGACCTTGATGGTGTCGAGGTAGTACTCGGCCGGCATGTCGAGCACGGCGTTGTACTCGTCGTAGAACTGGCGGTGGCCTTCGGCGCTGTCGTCGTCGCCGCGCACCAGGTCGAGGAAGTAGTCGTAGTGCGACGACATGTGGCGGTCCGGGTTCATCGCCACGAAACCGGTGTGCTGCAGGAAGCCGGGGTAGACCGCGCGGCCGGCGCCCGGGTAGTTGGGCGGCACGCGGTAGATGACGTTGTTCTCGAACCATTCATGGCTCTTGTTCATCGCCAGGTTGTTGACCGCCGTCGGCGACTTGCGGGCGTCGATCGGGCCGCCCATCATGACCATGGTGCGCGGCGTCTTCTCGCCGCCGCTGGCCAGCAGCGACACGGCCGCCAGCACCGGCACCGTCGGCTGGCACACCGAGATCACGTTGACGTCAGGGCCCACGTGGCGGATGAACTCCTGCACGTAGTGCACGTAGTCGTCGAGGTGGAAGGCGCCGGCCTCGGTGGGCACCATGCGCGCGTCGACCCAGTCGGTGATGTAGACCTTGTGGTCCTTCAGCAGCAGGCGCACGGTGTCGCGCAGCAGCGTGGAGTGGTGGCCGGACAGCGGCGCCACGACCAGCACGCTGGGCTGGTTGCGCATCTTGCCCAGCAGCCTGGCGTCGTCGGTGAAGCGCTTGAAGCGCAGCAGCTTGCAGAAGGGCTTCTCGATCGCGGTCTGCTGCTGCACGACGACGTCGACGCCGCCGACCTCGATGTTGGTGATGCCGAACTCGGGCTTCTCGTATTCCTTGGTCAGGCGGTGCATCAGCTCGAAGCCGGCCGACACGCGCTGGGCGCCGGGCGCCTGCGCAAAGGGCGACAGCGGGTGGCTGTAGAGCTTGGCCGAGGCGGTGGCGAACTCCGCAAAGGGGCTGAGCAGCGCACGCTGCGTTTCGTAGAGCTGATAGAGCATGCCGTTGCCTCGTAGCGTCGATCGGCCGGGGTCGCGACGCGCCGCCGGTCGTCTTGTGGGGGTCGGCGCACCCTCATGCTGCGCCGCAACCAGTGTAGGGGAGAGTCCCCGACCTTGGCATCGTCGCAGGCCCGCGGCCGCGGCAAAGGGCGCAAATGCGGGGCCGGACCGGCGCTTTCGCGCGCGGTCCGGCCCGGGATGTCACCTTGGCGTCAGCGGTCTCAGCGCTCGCGTTCGCGCTTGTTGCCCTGGCCCTGTCCCTGGACGGCATCGACGAAGCCGCGCCGCGGGTCGACGTTGCCGCGCTCCTGGCGGTCGGATCGCTCGGGCGCCCGCGGCTGCTGCACCGCCGGGCCCTGCTGCTGCGGACTCGGCACCGGCACCGGCCGCGGCATGACCTGCGGCGACGGCATGACCTGGGGCACGGGCACCGGACGCGGCATCACCTGCGGCGACGGCGCGTTGTTGGGCAGCGCGATCTGCGGCTGCGCTTGCGGCATGCGCGCCGGCTCCGGCGCCTGGCGCGGCTGCGGGCGCTCGCCGCGCTGGTTGCCGTCGTAGCCGCGGCCGTTCTGGCGCCAGTCGCCGCGCTCGTCGGCACGGTCGTCGTTGCCGTGGCGGCGCATCATGCGGTCGGGCTCGCCCTGCGGGCGCGGCGCCTCGACCAGCGTCGGCGCGAGCATCGGCCGCTCGCCGCGCGGCGGGTTCGCCGGGCCGGGCTGCTGCGGCGCGGTCGCGGCCGGTGCCGGCGCGTTGTTGCCGTAGGGGCCGATGGCCCGGGGCGGCAGGCCGGTCTCGACGCGCGGACGCTCGACGCGCGGGTCGCGGAAGCCGCGGCGCGGCTCGTCGGCACGCACGTCGCGCTGCGCCGGCGCGGATGGCAGCGCGGCGGTGGGCAGGCCACCCGGCCGCGGGCCGGCCCCTGACGGGCGGCCGCCGACGGTGCCGACCACCGGCTGCAGCTGCGCGGCCTGCTGCGTCGTGAGCTCGATGCGGTCGCGGCCGATGCGGCGGGCGTTGCGGAACTGGTCCTCGCGCACGATCGTCACCGCGTCCGGTCGCTGGGCGTAGCGGTAGGCCGGCGCGGGCGGCTGCGGGCGGGCCACGGTGCGATCGCCCGTCGTGACGTTGACGACGTTGGTCACGTTGATGATGTTCACCTGCCGCACGTAGCGCGGCGAGTAGCGGTACGGCGGGTGGTAGACCTCGCGCGGGCCGAGCGGGAACCAGCCGACCGGCCGCCCGCCGCCGATGCCGATGCTGATGCTGACGCTCACCCCGCTGCCGCCGACGTAGCCCACCAGCGCCGGTGCCCACACCGGGCGCGTGACGATCGGGCCGGGCACCCAGCCCCAGGCGCTGCCGATCAGCGCCCAGCGGCCGTAGTGGAAGGGCGCGAAGCCCCAGGGGGCGTCGTCGACCCAGGTCCAGCCCCAGGGACGCACGTAGGCCCAGTGGCCGTAGCGGTAGGGCGCCCAGCCGTAGGGCAGGGCGCGCGGATACCAGACGGCGCCGTACTCGGCCACGGTGTCCCAGCGGCCGTGTTCGTCGAGTGCCTCGATGCCGGTGGTCTCGGGCGAGACGTAGCGCGCGGCGGCCAGACGGTCCTGGTCGCGGTCGCGGGCCTCGGCCCACTGGTCGAAGTCGTCGCGCTGGCCCATGGCGCGCAGTTGCAGGGTTTCGCCGCCGCGCTCGACCAGGGCTTCCTGGCCGGTGCCCAGCGTGAAGCTGTTGTTCGGCGTCACCAGCCGCAGCCGACCGGCGATCGCGCGCAGCGTGTAGGCGCGGCGGTCGGGGTCGTACTCGACGCGGTAGTCGCCGGGGCCGTCGGCCTCGGCGCGCACGCCGTCGGCGCTGAGGCTGAAGCGGTCGCCGGTCGGCAGGTTGCGCACACGGGCGCGCACCGTGCCCTGGGCGACGTCGATGGAGACGCCGTGGTCGTCGAGCTGCGAGAAGACGGCCTGGGTGTTGCCGTCCAGGCGCACCGAACTGCTGCCGATGCGCACCTCGGCCTGGCTGCCGGGCGGCGCCCACAGCGCGGTCTGCGTGGTCACGGGCTGGTTGATCTGGGCCGGCTCCCAGGCGCCGCCGGCCTCGGTCGAGGCGTCGACCGGGCCGCGCAGTGCGCTGATGCTGCCGACGCGGGCCGGGGGGTCGACGATGTCCTGGTCGGGCTCGTTCTCGGCGTGGGCCGGGCTGGCGCAGCCTGACACCAGCAGACCGGCGCAGAGCAGGGTGAACAGGCTGCCGCTGCGGGGCGGGAAGAAGCGAATGGCGTTCATGGCGTCACCTCGGGTCGCGGCGCGACCGGTGACGGTTCAACGCAGCAGCCGGCGTATCGGTGCATCGGCAGCAGCCACGAGCTTGCAAAGAATTGCAAACCCGGGGGCGCCATGGGGCCTCAGGCGACCGCGGCGATCGCCTTCGCGACGGCGTCGAGGTTGTGCTCGTTCAGCGCGGCCACGCAGATGCGGCCCGAATCGACGCCGTAGATGCCGAACTCGCTGCGCAGGCGCTGCATCTGCGCGGCGTTGAGACCCGAGTAGCTGAACATGCCCTGCTGGGAGGTGATGTAGCTCAGGTCGCCCGGGACGCCGGCGGCCTGCAGCCGCGCGACCAGCGCGACGCGCATGGCCTTGATGCGCTGACGCATGCCGGCGAGTTCTTCTTCCCACTGGGTGCGCAGCGCCGGCGTCGTCAGCACCGTGGCGACGACGGTCGCGCCGTGCGTCGGCGGGTTGGAGTAGTTGGTGCGGATCACGATCTTGAGCTGGCTCAGCACGCGCGCCGCCTCGTCCTTGCTGGCGCAGACGACGCTGAGCGCGCCGACGCGCTCGCCGTACAGCGAGAAGCTCTTGGAGAAGCTGGTCGAGACGAAGAAGTCCAGGCCCGAACCCAGGAACTGCTGCACCACCGCGCCGTCCTCGGCGATGCCCTGCCCGAAGCCCTGGTAGGCCATGTCGAGGAAGGGCACCAGCTTCTTCGCCTGCACCGTGGCGATGATCTGCTGCCACTGGGCGGCGTCGAGGTCGTAGCCGGTCGGGTTGTGGCAGCAGGCGTGCAGCACGACGATCGTGCCGGCCGGTGCGCCGTTCAGCGCGGTCAGCAGGCCGTCGATGTCGATGCCGCGCTTGCCGGCGTCGTAGTACGGGTAGCTCTCGACCTGGAAGCCGGCGTTGGTGAACAGCGCGCGGTGGTTCTCCCAGCTCGGGTCGCTGATCAGCACCTTGGCCGCGGGCGACAGGCGCTTCAGGAAGTCGGCGCCGATCTTCAGGCCGCCGGTCCCGCCCAGGCCCTGCACGGTGGCGATGCGGCCGCTGGCCGCGGCGGCCTCGCCGAACACCAGGCCCTGCACCGCCTTGTCGTAGGCGGCGATGCCGTCGATCGGCAGGTAGCCGCGTGCCTTGGGCGCTGCGGCGATCTGCGCCTCGGCGGCAGCGACGCACTTCAGCAGCGGCAGCTTGCCGTTCTCGTCGGTGTAGACGCCGACGCCGAGGTTGACCTTGGCCGGGTTCGGGTCGGCGTTGAACTGCTCGTTCAGACCCAGGATCGGGTCGCGGGGAGCCATCTCGACGGAGGCAAACAGGGCGGACATGGTGGCGGCTTCGCTGGGCAGTGGATGTCAGTGGCAGGGGCGAAGCGATTCGGCTACGCTGGCGGATTGCCCTGCCCCAAGGGATAACCCGCATTCTAGCGAGCCCGCCCATGGCCGTTCTGACCGAGACCGATGCTCCCGTGGCTGCCGATGCCGGCTTGCCCGAGGGCGAATTCGCGAGCTTCCCCGACTCGCCCTTCCAGCTCTTCATGCCGTATCCGCCGGCGGGCGACCAGCCGACGGCGATCGCGGGCCTGGTCGAGGGCATCGAGGACGGCGAGGTGTTCCAGACCCTGCTCGGCGTCACCGGATCGGGCAAGACCTTCACGATGGCCAACGTGATCGCGCGCATGGGCCGGCCGGCCATCGTGTTCGCGCCCAACAAGACGCTGGCCGCGCAGCTGTACAGCGAGTTCCGCGAGTTCTTTCCGAAGAACGCGGTCGAGTACTTCGTCAGCTACTACGACTACTACCAGCCCGAGGCCTACGTGCCGCAGCGCGACCTGTTCATCGAGAAGGACAGCGCGATCAACGAGCACATCGAGCAGATGCGCTTGAGCGCCACCAAGAGCCTGCTGGAGCGGCGCGACGTGATCATCGTCGCCAGCGTGTCCGCGATCTACGGCATCGGCAAGCCCGAGGACTACCTGGAGATGCGGCTGATCCTGCGCAGCGGCAACAAGCTCGGCCAGCGCGACCTGATCGCGCAGCTGATCCGCATGCAGTACACGCGCAACGAGACCGACTTCTCGCGCGGGAGCTTCCGCGTGCGCGGCGACACCATCGACATCTTCCCGGCCGAACACTCCGAGCTGGCGATCCGCGTCGAGCTCTTCGACGACGAGATCGAGACGCTGTCGCTGTTCGACCCGCTGACCGGCCGCGTCCGCCAGAAGGTGCCGCGCTTCGTGGTCTATCCGTCCAGCCACTACGTGACGCCGCGCGAGCAGGTGCTGAAGGCGATCGACGGCATCAAGGAAGAACTGCGCCTGCGGCTCGCCGAGTTCGTCGCCGCCGGCAAGCTGGTCGAGGCGCAGCGCATCGAGCAGCGCACCCGCTTCGACCTCGAGATGCTGCAGGAGATCGGCCACTGCAAGGGGATCGAGAACTACACGCGGCACCTCAGCGGCGCTGCGCCCGGCGACCCGCCGCCGACGCTGGTCGACTACCTGCCGGCCGATGCGCTGATGTTCCTCGACGAGAGCCACGTGCTGATCGGTCAGCTGGGCGGCATGTACAACGGCGACCGCGCGCGCAAGCAGACGCTGGTCGACTACGGCTTCCGGCTGCCGAGCGCGCTGGACAACCGGCCGCTGAAGTTCGAGGAGTTCGAACGCAAGATCCGCCAGGTGGTCTTCGTGTCGGCCACGCCGGCCGACTACGAGAAGCAGCACGCCGGCCACGTCGTCGAGCAGCTGGTGCGCCCGACCGGCCTGGTCGACCCGCTGGTCGAGGTGCGGCCGGCGACTCACCAGGTCGACGACCTGCTGCAGGAGATCCGCGAGCGCGTCGACCTCCACGAGCGCGTGCTCGTGACCACGCTGACCAAGCGCATGGCCGAGCAGCTGACCGACTACCTGGCCGACAACGGCGTCAAGGTGCGCTACCTGCACAGCGACGTCGACACGGTCGAGCGCGTCGAGATCCTGCGCGACCTGCGGCTCGGCGCCTTCGACGTGCTGGTGGGCATCAACCTGCTGCGCGAGGGCCTGGACATTCCCGAGGTCTCCCTGGTCGCGATCCTGGATGCCGACAAGGAGGGCTTCCTGCGCTCCGAGCGCAGCCTGATCCAGACCATCGGCCGCGCGGCGCGCAACCTCAACGGCAAGGCCATCCTCTATGCCGACGTGGTGACCGACTCCATGAAGCGCGCGATCGACGAGACCGAGCGCCGCCGCGAGCGCCAGATCACCTTCAACGAGGCCAACGGCATCGTGCCGCGCAGCGTGAAGAAGGAAGTGCGCGACCTGATCGACGGCGTCTACTCCGAGAAGAGCCGCGGCGACGACCTGAAGGCCGCGCAGGCGGCGGCCGAGCTCGAGGCGATGAGCGAGAAGGACCTGGGCAAGCGCATCAAGCAGCTCGAGCGCCAGATGCTCGAGCACGCCAGGAGCCTGGAGTTCGAGAAGGCCGCGCGCGTGCGCGACCAGCTGGCGCTGCTGCGCGAGCAGGCCTTCGGCGGCGCCGGGCACGACAACGTCGTGCCGATCAGCGGAGGCGGCGCGGCCGCCTGAGCCGGCTCAGCGCAGCGGCAGGCCGGGCCGCAGCGCCTCGCTCTCGCGCAGGATGCCGTCCAGCACGCGCGGCAGCTCGAACACCGCCAGGTTCTCGAGGCGCCGCGTGTTGGCGCGCAGTTCATCGAGCCGCGTGATCACCTCCGCCACGGCCGGCGCGATGCGCGTGAAGCCGGGCAGCACCAGGCCCAGACCGTTCTCGCGCACCCACTGCGCGTTGTAGCGCTCCTGCGGCATGGTCCAGGCGTTGCGGACCACGATCACGGGCAGCCCGAGCTGCACCGCTTCGCTCAGGCTGCCCGGGCCGGGCTTGCCGATGAAGAAGTCGGCCAGCTGCATCACGCGCGGCATGTCGGAGGTGAAGCCCAGCACCAGGCGCGGCGCCGCGGCGGGCAGCGCACGCAGCCTGGCGGCGAGCGCCTCGTTGTGGCCGCAGACCAGGATCAGCTGCGTGTCGGCGAGCTGTCTGGCGATGCCGAGCATGGCCTTCGAGCCCTGGCCGCCGAAGGACACCAGCGCGGTCGGTCGCGACGGATCGAGGCCGAGCGCGGCCCGTTCGGCGGCGCGATCGACCATCGGCGCGCGGTAGAAGTCGGGCCGGATGATCATGCCGGAGCTGGCATGCAGCCTCGCGGCCGGATGCGCTGTCGTGCGCGCCTGTTCCATGGCCCGCGGCGTGCCGCAGACGAAGTGCTGGGCCTGGTCGGGCTCGATCCAGAAATGCGGCGGATGGTCGGCCAGGTCGGTCAGCACCGTCACATAGGGCACGCCGGGCAAAGCGGACGCGAGGCTCTGGTACAGCGCACGGTTGAAGTTGGGGATCAGCGAGACCACGAGGTCGGGCTCGGTCTTCAGCCAGTGCTGCTGCAACTGCCTGACCAGCGTCGGGTGCGCGAGGCGGATCAGTCCCTGCAGCAGCTTCAGCTCCTGGCCCAGGCCGAGCGTCCAGCCGCGCGCGAGGCGCTGGTTGTAGATCGCCTCCGGCGCGAAGCCGGTGAACCTGCGGAACAGGTCCTGCGGGTCCAGCACCTCGAGCAGGTTGACGAGGCGCACGTCCCAGGGCCGGCCCTGTTCGCGGATCGCGGCCTGCAGCGCGGTGGCCGACGCGCGATGGCCGCCGCCGGCGTTGAAGTAGACGAGGTCGACGCTGCGGGTCGGCGTCGCGGCCGGCGGTGGCGGGGTGTCGTCGAGTCTGCGTGCGACCGTCATCGGTGCGCGATGCTGCGCAGCGCGCGTGACGGCGTGGTGACAGCGACGTGGGCGGCGTAGGAGGCGCGAGCCTCAGTCCAGCACCTTGTCCAGCCCGCGGTGCACGCCGACCAGCCGGTGCACGCGGCGGATCGCGATCAGCGCGCCGTCGACATAGGGGCGCGCCGAGCTGCCGGCGTTGTGGCGCAGGACCAGGGTCTGGTCGGGCAGGCCGAACACCACGTCGACCCCGAGCACGTGGCCCGGCAGCCGCAGTGCGTGCACCTGCATGCCGTTGACGGTGGCGCCGCGCGCCTCGCGCAGGCCCAGGGTCTGGTCGATCGGCACCGTGGTCTCGGGGGCGCGCACCTGCGACAGGCGCTGGGTGAGCTCGCGCACGGTGCCGCTGGGTGCGTCGCGCTTGGCGTCGTCGGCGTAGTCGATGATCTCCCATTGCGGCAGCAGCTTCGCGGCCTGCTCGGCAAAGCGCTGCAGCAGCACGGCGGTCAGCGCGAAGTTGCCGCACGCCAGCACGCCGCGCTGGCGGGCCCGCGCGGCGGCGTCGATCTCCGCGTACTCGGCATCGGTGAGGCCCGAGGTGCCGACCACGACGTGAGCGCCCTGCGCCAGTGCCGCCAGGATGTTGGCCTTGGCGCTGCCGGGCTTCGTGTACTCGACGAACACCTCGCAGCCCACGGCCAGCGCCTCGGCCGCGCTGGCGAACAGCGGCGTCTTCAGGCGCGGCTCGCCGAGCACGTCGCCAAGCGAACGGCCGGCATTCGCCCGCGAGATGCCGGCCACCAGTCGCAGGTCGGGGGCCGCGGCGATGCCACGCGCCAGTTCGGATCCGGCCCAGCCGGTGGCGCCGGCGAGGCAGACGGTGAGGCTCATGCGAAGTCTCCTCGGGGCAGGCGCTCAGCGGCGGGCCAGCCGTTCGAGCTGGGCGCGGATCTGCGCGGCCGTGTCCGGGTGCGCGAAGTACTCGGTATGGAACACCGGCGAGGCGTCGTGCGCCTGGCCGCCGTGCTTGGCCGAGTCGAGCGGGATCATGCCGTCGCCGTCGGCCTCGAAGCCGGCGAAGCCCTCGATCAGCCGGTGCCACATCTCGGGGCGCCAGTCGGCGGCGACCTCGGCACGCCACTGCGAGCCCCAGGTGACGATCTGTCCTTCGGGCCAGGGGTAGCGCTCGGCGCGCTCCAGCACGTTGGCCGGCAGCAGGTCGCGAAAGCCCGGCGGGATGTCGCCGGCCATGCCGCGCTCGAGGTTCTTCAGCTTGGCCAGGGCGCTGCGGCTGCCGACTTCGCGCAGTGCGCCGGACAGCAGACCGACGGCGCCGGCCAGGCCCACCCAGCGCTGGCCGAGGCGCTCGAAGACGTCGGTGCCGAGGTGCGGGCTGCCGGCCGTGAGGGCCTGGAAGTCCCAGCCGGGCCAGCGGTCCTTCAGCTCGGGCAACGCGAAGCGCGCGACCACGCCGCCCCGCGAATGCGCCAGCAGCACGAGGCGTCCCTCGCGGCGGCGGCCGATGACCTGCGCCTGCAGCGCCTCGATCAGGTCGTCGATGTTGCGGCCGACCTCGAGGAAGGTGTCGTGCTCGAAGCGCCACACGGGCAGCTGCTCGAACAGCGGCATGCCGGTCCACAGCGGGCGCTGCTTCGGGTCGGGGGCGAGCCAGGCCTCGAAGCCGGCGAGGGCCGAGGTGAGCCCGCCATGCAGCAGCAGCACGTGCACGGGCGCCGACTCCGTGTTGCCCAGCGCAGCCGTCGAGGCCGGCGCCAGGCGCGCACCGGCCAGGCTCACCTGCCGCATCGCCAGCCAGCCCGGCGCCTTCTGCCCCAGGCCTGCGGCCCAGTAGGGTTCGTCGGACTTCAGGCGGTCGATGAAGGTCGGGTCGCAGTCCTGGCGCACGCCACGCAGGCGGTCGAACCAGTCGAGCGCGCGCTGCACCAGCTTGCGCCAGCGTCCCAGCGGACGCGGCCGGCGGCTGTACAGCAGCACCGGCATGGCCACCATCAGGCCGACGCCGGCGCGCAGGCTGCGCGTGATGGTCGGCGAGACGGCGTCGCGCTCGTCGATCAGCCAGCGCGGCGTGCCGCGCTCGATCTCGATGATCTCGGCGGTCAGGCCGACGCTGTCGCGGTGCTCGGCGGCCGGCATCCAGGGCAGGCCGTCGGCGGGCGAGCGCGCGCCCCAGTACAGGCGCGTCTCGATCTCGACGCGCACGCGCACGTCGTCGTGGCGCAGCCAGGCCTTCGGGCAATGCTCGAGCACGGCCTGCTGCAGTGCGGCTGCGGTCAGCGCCGGCGGCAGCCGCAGCTTCATCGTGCCGCCCTGGCGGCGCACGACCGGCGCCATCGCCCACAGCGGCGGCTGCCACTCGGCATGGCACTCGCAGCGACGCGGCTGCGAGGTTTCGGTGCCGCGGTCCCAGTGGCTGCGGTGGTCCAGGCCGGGCAGGCCCTGCCAGCGGGCGCTGAGGTCCGCGTCGCGCGCCAGCAGGGTCTCGATGCCGTCGGACTCCGCCTGCAGCCCGGCGAACCACTCCGGCCGGTGCAACCGGAAGCGCTGCAGCAGGCCGGCCGCGCTGAGCGGCTCGTGCACGGTGTCGACCGGGTGGCCCACCGCGGCCAGGGCCGGATCGAGCGGGGCGCTGCGGCCGGAGCCCGGCCCGTCGTCCTCGAAGCCGATCTCGACGCCGGCGGGGTCGGACGCGCTCACCGCAGTCCCAGCTTGAAGGCGATCATGGCCCGCAGCTTGTTCGGCGCGACCGGCTTGACCAGCAGGTGGAAGTCGTGGCGGCTCGACTCCTCCTCGTGGCCGCTCATCGTGCTGCCGGTGACCACGATGCCGGGGAGCGTGCCGGAGAAGGCGCCGCGCAGCGCGCGCAGCGCCTCGACGCCGTTGTGGCCTTCGGGCAGTCGGTAGTCGACGATCGCGAGATCGGGCGCGGCCGCGTTGCCGCCGCGGACCCAGGCCTCGACGGCGGCCAGCGTGTCGAAGGCCTCGACCGTCGCGCCCCAGCCGCGCAGCAGCACGACCAGGCCCTCGCGCACCGCGGGCTCGTCTTCGACGACGACGATGAAGCGCTGCTCGAGCGTGAGGCCGAGGCCGGGCTTGGCACCGCCCGGCAGCGGCGAGACGCTGCGCGGCGCCTTGCCGACCGGCAGCGTCAGCGTGAACACGGTGCCGCGGCCGGGGATCGAGGACAGCGACAGCGGCGCGCCCATCAGCCGCGCCAGCCGCTGCACGATCGCCAGGCCCAGGCCCAGGCCCTTGGGGTGGTGCGGCTCGAGCGCCGAGTGCGCCTGCACCTGGTAGAACTCGTCGAAGATGTGCGGCTGCTCGGACAGCGCGATGCCGACGCCGGTGTCCCAGACCTGCAGCTGCACGCTGTCGCCGCGCCGGCGGGCGCTGACCAGCACGCCGCCGTCGTCGGTGTAGCGGATCGCGTTGGACAGCAGGTTGCGCACGATGCGGTCGACCAGCACCGGGTCGCCGTGCACCACCTGCCGCATGCCGGCGAAGCGCAGCGCCAGGCCCTTCTCGAAGGCGGTCGGCTCGTACTGCAGCTTGAGTCGCTGGAACAGCTCGCGCAGCGTGAAGTGCTCGGGCCGCGGCTCGACGCCGCCGGTGTCGATCTTGGTGATGTCGAGCAGCTCGCCGAACAGGCCTTCGAGCGCATCGACGGAGCTGTTGATGCTGTTGACCAGGTGCAGCACCTCGTCGTCGCCCTTGGTGCGTGCGCGCAGCGCCTCGGCGAACAGGCCCATCGCGTGCAGCGGCTGGCGCAGGTCGTGGCTCGCCGCGGCGAAGAACTGGGTCTTCGCGCGGTTGGCGATCTCGGCGGCGCGCTTGGCCTCGTCGGCCGCGGTCTTCTCGACCTGCAGCTGCTGGGCCAGCTTCTCGGTGCGGACCTTCAGCTCGATCGCGCGGTCGAAGGTGCGGCGGAAGATGCGGCCGAGCAGCGCGGTCATCGCGAACACCAGCGCCAGCACGCCGGCCAGCGCCAGCGAGTCGGGCGTGCCGTGGGTCGCGATGCGCACGATGGTCGGCACGAAGCACAGCGAGATGAAGATCAGGAAGCTGAGCATCTGCGAGGCCATCAGCGGGATCGCGCCGACGCAGAAGCTGTAGATGATCAGCAGCAGCGTGGTCTGGTGGAAGGGCCGGCCGTCGTTGTAGAACAGCCAGGCCGACAGCCCCCAGGCCGCCCCCGACGCCATCGCGCCGATGTTCCACACGCGCTGCCAGTGCGCCGCGCGCGCCGACGCATCGGCCCAGCCGGCGTGCGCGTAGCGGCGCAGCGAGACCAGGCGCAGCGCCCAGATCCAGAAGAAGAGCAGGACCCACGCGTAGACCTCGCCGCGCGGCGCGACGTCCCAGTAGATCATCGCCAGGACCACCGCACCGAGCAGGTTGCCGGCGAGCGAGACGCCGGTCTGGCTGTAGAGCGATCGCACCGTGTCCGGCAGCAGCGCGCTGCGGTCCGAGGCGGCGGGTTCGGGCGGTGGGGGCAGGGGCGGCAGGGCGTTCATGGCGGCGGCGGTCAGGGCAGGGCCGGTTCGGCCCACGAGGGAAGCTCGGCCGTGGCGACCTCGGGCGCAGGCGCCGGGGCGCGTCCCTCCGACGGCCAGGGCAGGGGGCGCAGCGGCGGCTCGCCGGCCGGATGCCACGCCGGCAGCAGGCGCCCGGTGGCGTCGGTCACGCGCGTCGCGCCGCAGACGGCGGCGCGCTCGGCGCCGGAGCGGAAGTCGGCGTCGACGAAGGGCACGGACTCCGGCGGCGCGAGCTCGGTGCCTGCGCAGAAGCTGCGGCCCGGCGCCGGGTCGAAGCCCGCGTCGAGCATGTCGACGATGTCGAGCGCCGCGCCGGCCAGCGAGCCGCGCCTCAGCAGGCGCGGCAGGTCGTCGGCCAGCTTCGCCAGGCGGTTGGGCCAGCCGTGGATCTCGCCGAGGACGTCGACGTAGGCGGCGATGAAGTCGGGCAGCGGCGCGCGCTGCGGCTGCAGCACCAGCGTGTAGGCGTTGAAGTCGCGCAGCAGCGCGTTCGGCAGGAAGGCACCCGGCGTGCGCGCCATGCGGTCGAAGAAGGGCGTGCCCGGGAACGGCGTCTCGAAGCAGACGAAGCTGGGCACGTGCAGGCCGCTCTGGCGCAGGTGGCGCGGCAGCGCGCGCAGGTAGTCGAGGTCGTCGTGCTGCGGGTTCAGCATCAGCCCGGCCGTGACGACGATGCCTTCGTCGCGCGCCTGCGCGATGGCCTCGCGGGCCCGCGCGAGCTTGTTCTGCGGCTTGGCCATGTCGTCCAGTGCGCTCTGGTTGAAGCTCTCGATGCCGACGAACACCGCGCGGCAGCCGCTGTCGTACATCAGCTTCAGCAGCTCGCGGTTGGCGATCACGTTGAAGGTCAGGCAGGTGCCCCAGACCACGCCCAGCGGCCGCAGCGCGTGGCACAGCTCGCGGAACCAGCGCAGGTTGCCGGCGAGGTTGTTGTCGTAGAACATGACGATGCGCCGGCGCCAGTCGCTGACCCGGCCGCGCAGCGCCGCCTGCAGCGCGACGACGTCGCGCACGACGTCGGCCACCGGGCGCAGCTCGTGGCGCGTGCCCAGGGCCGTGAGGGCACAGAAGTCGCAGGTGTAGGGGCAGCCGCGGGTGGCCTCGAGGGCCACGGGGAAGGCCTGCTTGCGGGCCACCGGCGCGACGCGCGGCGTCGGGACGCGGCGCGCGTCGTGACCGTTCGAGCAGTAGCGGCGCTTCAGGCGCCCGGCCTGCGCGTCGGCGTAGAGCTGCGGGACCGTGTCCTCGGGGTCACCGACGACGACCGCGTCGAACCAGGGCTCGGCCAGCGCCGGGTGGGTGCTGGCGAAGATGCCGCCCAGCACGGTGCGCGCGCCGCGCTGGCGGTAGTAGTGGCCGATCTGCCGGGCGCGGTCGAAGTCGGAGTGCATGCACGACAGCAGCACCAGGTCGTAGGACCGCTGCCAGTGGGGGTCCTCCCAGGTGTCGTTGACGATGTCGACGTCGGCGTCGTCGGGCAGCAGGGCGGCGATCAGCGGGCCGATCTGCGGTTGCAGCGTGCCGCGGTGCGGCTGGCCCCGGCGGTGGTAGTCGGTGAAGACGGAGATGATCGCGACGCGCATCGCGCGGGAACCGTCCGGTGTCAGCGGCTGCCGAGCCGCCACGAGGCCCTGTTGTTGCCGCCGGCCTGCTGCGTCATCTGGCTGACCGCCAGGACCGCCTGGGTGCGCGAGTTGACGCCGAGGGCGCGCAGCACGGCCGCGACGTGGTCCTTGATGGTCTCGACCGACAGGTTCAGGTCGCGCGCGATCAGCTTGTTGGGCTTGCCCTGCAGCAGCAAGGCCAGCACGTCGGTCTGGCGCGGCGTCAGGCCCAGCGAGGCGAGGCTGGGGGTGGTCTGGTAGTCGCCCTGGGCCGCATGGCTGCCGATCACCTTCATGTAGCCCGGCACGGTGTCGGCCTCGGGCGCGCTGGCGGCGGACCCGGCATCGGCGCCCATCGTCATCGGCGGCACGTAGATGCCGCCGGACATCACCAGCCGCAGGGCGTCGAACAGGGTCTCGTTGGTGGCGCGCTTGGGCACGAAGCCCATGGCGCCCATGTCGATCGAGCGGATCACGTCGCTGGTGCGGTCGCTGGCCGACACCACGACGACCGGCAGCGCCGGGTAGGTGCTGCGCAGTTCGCCCAGCAGGTCGAAGCCGTTGGCATCGCCGAGTTGCAGGTCCAGCAGCACCAGGTCGAAGACGCTGTCCTCCTTGAGCGTCGCGCGGGCTGCGGCGGCGCTGCTCGCGCCGGCCACGGTGACGTCGTCGCCCAGTCCCTGGATCACCGCCTTGAGGGCCGACAGGATCAGCGGGTGATCGTCGATCAGCAGCACTTTCATCGCGGACCTCGTTGCTGTGGATGCCGCGGTCGATGGTAGCGGAGCCCCGGCCCGGTTCTCGTCCCCTCTTAGGTGTTAGGGGGAAGTCGGGATACGGCCGGCCTTGCGCTCGCGCAGGGCCAGTGTCAGCTCGGCGAAGGCCCGCAGCACGGCCGGGTCGGCGGCGTGGAACTGCGTGACCACGCCGTCGCGTGTGCGCACGATCAGCCGCGGCGCGATCAACCAGGCCAGACCGGGCACGTAGACGAACTTGGCGTTGACGATGGCCTGCGCCTCGGCCCGCTTGTCCCACAGCCAGCTCTGCGTGATCAGGCCGCCGGCGACCCGCGTGCGGCTGCGCAGGATCCAGGCGTAGAGCCAGCCCATCATCGCCAGCGTGCCGCCGAGCAGCAGCTTCACGCCGCTGCCGGCCTGGGCCAGGGCCGGCCCGTCGAAGGCACGCCAGGCGGCCGCCAGCAGCACCAGCATCACCGCCGTCGCCAGCGCCCGGGCACTGCGGCCGAAGGCCGGGCCTTCGACCGCCGGGGTCGCGTCGGCGGTTTCCAACTAGTGGCCGGCCGGCGCCGCCGCGCCGACCTGCTGCAGCACATGCCGCGCCATGGCCGAAGCCAGCTCGGATTCGCCGACGAAGACCTTGCCGGCGTTCTCCTTCTCCAGCATCGCGGCCTCGTCGGCGTTGTGGCTGCGCACGACGATCTCGATCGCCGGGTTGAGGGCCCGCGCCGTCTCGACCATCTGGCGCACTTCCAGCGTCTGGGGGGTCGCGATCACGAGCATGCGCGCCTCGGCGATGTGGGCCTGGATCAGCACCGCCGGGTCGACGGCATTGCCCGACACCGCCGGCACGCCGTCGGCGCGCAAGGCCTCGATCAGCTCGCGGTTGTCGTCGGCGACGACGAAGGGCAGACCGGCGGCGGTCAGGGCCTCGCCGATGCGCCGGCCGACGCGCCCGTAGCCCACCAGCACCACCTGGCGCGACAGGTACTTGCGGTCGGTCGACATCGGCAGCTCGGCCAGCGGGTCGTCGCGGGCCTCGAGCCGGCGCGCGGCCTCGGAGTGGCCGACGATCCAGCGACGCGCCGGCTCGATCAGCGAGAACACGAAGGGATTGATCGCGATCGAGATCAGCGCGCCGGCCATGATCAGGCTCTGGCCCTCGGGCGGCAACAGCTTGAGCGACACGCCCAGCGCCGCCAGGATGAACGAGAACTCGCCGATCTGCGCCAGGCTGGCCGACACGGTGAGCGCCGTGTTCAGCGGGTAGCGGAACAGCAGCACCACCGCCATCGCCGCCAGCGACTTGCCGACGACGATGATGCCGACGACGGCCAGCACCTGCAGCGGGCGGTCGACCAGCACGAGCGGGTCGAACAGCATGCCGACCGAGACGAAGAACAGCACCGCGAAGGCGTCGCGCAGCGGCAGCGAGTCCTCGGCGGCGCGGTGGCTGAACTCGGACTCGCGCAGCACCATGCCGGCGAAGAAGGCGCCGAGCGCGAACGACACGCCGAACAGCGCCGCCGAGCCGTAGGCCACCGCCAGCGCCGCGGCCACCACGCACAGCGTGAACAGCTCGCGCGAGCCGGTCTTGGTGACCTGCCACAGCAGCCAGGGAAAGAAGCGCCGCCCGACCACCAGCATCAGCGCGACGAAGACGGCGACCTGCAGCAGCGTCAGGCCCAGCGTGACGCTGATCGAGCGCGTCGCCTCGCCCCCGGCCTGCGGCGCCAGCACGCCGGCCAGGGCGGGCAGCAGCACCAGCACCAGCACCATCGCGAGGTCCTCGACGATCAGCCAGCCGACGGCGATGCGGCCGTTCATCGAGTCGAGGACGCCGCGCGCCTCGAGCGCCTTCAGCAGCACCACGGTGCTGGCGACCGACAGCGACAGGCCGAACACCAGGCTCGCGCCGAGATCCCAGCCCCACCAGGTGGCGACGCCCATGCCCAGCAGCGTGGCCACCGCCATCTGCGCGACGGCGCCCGGCAGCGCGATCTTGCGCACGGCCATCAGGTCGTCGATCGAGAAGTGCAGGCCCACGCCGAACATCAGCAGCATCACGCCGATCTCGGCCAGCTGCCCGGCGATCTCGATGTCGGCGACGAAGCCCGGCGTTGCCGGCCCGATGGCGATGCCGGCGAGCAGGTAGCCCACCAGCGCCGGGAGCCTGAGCCGCGCGGCCAGGAAGCCGAGCACGAGCGCCAGCCCCAGGCCGGCGGCGATGGTCGTGATCAGCGAGACGTTGTGGGGCATGCGGCGGGCACGCGCGACGGGATGCCGGACGTTGACCGAGGATAACGGACGCACCGCCGTGCGCCCGTGCCGCCGCGCCGGCCGCTCAGTTGGAGGCCGCGCTGGCCGGCGCCGAGGCCGGATCGGCCGGCACTGCGTAGGGATCGTCCATGTTCGGCGGCGCGCCGAAGTCCTGCTGTATCGGGGCGTCGATGATGACCTTGTCGGTGTCGACCTTGATCTGCTCGCCCAGGCCGATGGTGACCAGCACCGGGAAGGCGATCAGCAGGCCGACCATGATGATCTGGATCACGACGAAGGGCACCGCACCCCAGTAGATCTGGCCGGTCGTGACCGGCGCGATGCGCGCGCCGGTGACCTTGTCCACGTACTCCTTCATCGGCGCGACGCTGCGCAGGTAGAACAGCGCGAAGCCGAACGGCGGGTGCATGAACGAGGTCTGCATGTTCACGCCCAGCAGCACGCCGAACCAGATGAGATCGATGCCCAGCTTGTCGGCCACCGGCCCGAGCAGCGGGATCACGATGAAGCTCAGCTCGAAGAAGTCGAGGAAGAACGCCAGCAGGAACACCAGGATGTTGACGACGATCAGGAAGCCGACCTGGCCGCCGGGCAGGCTGGTCAGCAGGTGCTCGACCCACTTGGGGCCGTCGACGCCCTGGAAGGTGAGGCTGAAGACCGTCGAGCCGATCAGGATGAAGACCACGAAGCAGGACAGCTTGGCGGTCGTGTTCATCGCCTGCTTCAGCAGCTTGAGGTCGAGCCGGCGCCGCAGCACCGCCATCACCAGCGCTCCGACCGCACCCATCGCGCCGCCTTCGGTCGGCGTGGCGATGCCGAGGAAGATCGTGCCCAGCACGAGGAAGATCAGCAGCAGCGGCGGGATCAGCACGAAGGTGACCTGCTCGGCCATGCGCGACAGCAGGCCCAGCTTGGTCACGCGGTTCACCAGCGCCAGCGCCAGCGCGAAGATCACCGACATCGACATCGACACGACGATCTGCTCGTCCAGCGGTGCCACGGCCTTGGCATGCCCGGTCACGGCGGCCACGATGTCCTCGTAGTACCAGCCGAAGCCGACCGCCAGCGCGATCGCCAGCATCAGCAGCACGCCCAGGGAGGGCAGGCCGCTCGAGCCGTCGGGCTCGCGGATGGTGCGCGCCTCGGGCGGCAGCGCCGGCACCCACTTGGGCTTGAACAGCGTCAGACCGATGATGTAGGCCACGTACAGCCCGGTCAGCACGAAGCCCGGGATGAAGGCGCCCTTGTACATGTCGCCGACGCTCTTGCCGAGCTGGTCGGCCATGATGATCAGCACCAGCGAGGGCGGGATGATCTGTGCCAGCGTGCCGGACGCGGCGATCACGCCGGAGGCGACGCGCCGGTCGTAGCCGTAGCGCAGCATGATGGGCAGCGAGATCAGGCCCATCGAGATCACGCTCGCGGCCACCACGCCGGTGGTCGCGGCCAGCAGCGCACCGACGAAGATCACCGCGAAGGCCAGGCCGCCGCGCAGCGGGCCGAACACCTGGCCGATGGTGTCGAGCAGGTCCTCGGCCATGCCGGAACGCTCGAGGATCAGGCCCATGAAGGTGAAGAAGGGGATCGCGAGCAGCGTGTCGTTGCCCATGATCCCGAAGATGCGCAGCGGCAGCGCCTGGAACAGCGTGGCCGGCAGCAGCCCCAGCTCGATGCCGACGAAGCCGAAGAACATGCCGCAGGCGGCCAGCCCGAAGGCCACCGGAAAGCCGAACAGCAGGAAGACGATCAGCGCCGAGAACATGATCGGCGCGATGTTGGCGGTGACGAACTCCATGGTCAGGCCGCCTTGCCGCCGTTGCGCGCGGCCGCTTCGGCCTGGGCGCGGATGGCCTCGGCCAGCTCTTCCTCGGGGGTCTTCTCGACCTTCTTCAGCGTCGGGTCGGCGATGCGGCCCTGCAGGAAGGCGATGCGCTTGATCAGCTCGGACAGGCCCTGCAGGCCCAGCAGGATGAAGCCGACCGGCATCAGGATGTAGACCGGCCAGCGGATCAGGCCGCCGGCGTTGGACGACATCTCGCCGCTGACGTAGCCCTGGTAGAAGAAGGGCACGGCCAGCCAGATGGTCAGGCCGACGAAGGGCAGCAGGAAGGCCAGCAGGCCGATGATGTCGACCCAGATCTGGGTCCGCTTGGAAAAGCGCGAGGTGATCACGTCGATGCGCACGTGCTCGTTGTGCAGCAGGGTGTAGCCGGCGCACAGCAGGAACACGCCGGCGAACAGGTACCACTGGATCTCGAGCCAGGCGTTCGAGCTGGTGTTGAAGGCCTTGCGGACCGAGGCGTTGCCGGCGCTGATCAGCACCGACAGCAGCACCAGCCACATGGCCAGCCGGCCGACACGCTCGTTCAGTGCGTCGATCAGCCGGGACAGTTGCAGGAGAGCGTTCATGGGCGGGACGGAAGCGGAACCGGGCCGCCCCGCATCGCGAGGCGCGCCGCAGTTTAGGCGCTGCGCGAACGGCGCGGGGCGCGTGTTTGCCCGGGCCGGTGAGGCGCTGCGTCAACGGCGCGTCAGTCCGTCGGTGGGCGGTCGTCCTGCATCCGCCGGCCCGGACTGGGCGTATGTCCACGCACGCAGGCCGGTGGAGGAGACCGATGCCGGCCTGACGTGTCCCTCTCTGCTCCACCCCTACTGGAAGGAAACCACCATGATGAACCTCAAGTCCGGCCTCGCCATCGCTGCCTCGGCCGCCGCTCTGTTCGCCGCCGGCTCGGTCGTCACCGTCGCGCATGCCGCCGACGGCGACGTCAAATGCACCGGCATCAACGGCTGCAAGGGCACGTCCGAGTGCAAGACGGCCAGCAGCGCCTGCAAGGGCCAGAACGCCTGCAAGGGCACGGGCTGGGTCAGCAAGAAGTCGGCCGAGGAGTGCACCAAGGCCGGCGGCAAGGTCGCCAAGTAAGCGTCGGAAGTCGTCCGGTCCGACGCCCGCTGGTGTCGGACCGGACCGCCCGGCCTGCGACGCATGTCATCTCTCCAGGGTTTCGGACTCGGCCTGCGCGCCGAACACTACGCCGACTTCGCCGGGGCGCGGCGGCCGCGCGTCGACTGGCTGGAGATCGTCTCCGAGAACTACATGGTTCCCGGTGGCCGTCCGCTGGACTGGCTGGAGCGGATCCGCCGCGACTTCCCGGTCGTGATGCACGGCGTGTCGATGTCGATCGGCAGCACCGATCCGCTCGACCTGGACTACCTGCGCGGGCTGAAGGCGCTGGCCGATCGGGTGCAGCCGGCCTGGGTGTCGGACCACCTGTGCTGGACCGGCGTCGATCACCGCAACCTGCACGACCTGCTGCCGATGCCGTACACCGAGGCGGCGCTGCGCCACCTGGTCGACCGCGTCGGCCGCGTCCAGGACCTGCTGGGCCGCCGGCTGCTGCTCGAGAACGTGTCCAGCTACGTCGCCTTCGCCGGCGACGAGATGAGCGAGTGGGACTTCGTCGCCGAGCTCGCCCGCCGCGCCGACTGCGAGCTGCTGCTGGACGTGAACAACGTCTACGTCAGCAGCGTCAACCATGGCTTCGATCCGCGCCGCTACATCGACGCGATACCGGCCGCGCGCGTGCGCCAGATCCACCTGGCCGGCCATGAGGAGCACGGCGACCACCTGATCGACACCCACGACCACCCGGTGCGCGATGAGGTCTGGTCGCTGTACGCCTACACGACGCGGCGCCTCGGCGCCGTGCCGGCGATGATCGAGCGCGACGACCGCATCCCGCCGCTGGACGATCTGCTGGCCGAGCTGGACGTGGCGCGGCGCGTGCAGGCCGAGGCGCTGGCCGCGGCGCGCCCCGGAGTGCCCGCATGACGCGCCTGGCCGACCAGCAGCGGCGCCTGCAGCGCGCCATCGTCGGCGCCGCGCCGGCCGCAGCCCAGGCCGACGAAGCCGATGCGCTGCTGCGCACCCGCGACGGCGGGGGCCCGCCGCTGCTGGGCATCTACCGCCATGCCTACCGCGCCCGCCTGGCCGAGGCGCTGCGCGACAACCACGAGCTGCTGCCGCGCGTGATGGGCGACGAGGCCTTCGACGCGCTGGCCGCCGCCTATGTCGAGGCGCATCCCTCGCGCCATCCGTCGATCCGCTGGTACGGGGCCGGGCTGGCCGACTTCATGGCCGCGCGCACCGATCTCTCGCCGCATCCGGCGCTGGCCGACCTGGCGCGCCTCGAGTGGGCCTTGCGCGCCGCGTTCGACGCGCCGGACGCACAGCCGATCGAGGCTGCGGCGCTGGCCGGCCGGCCGGCCGATGCCTGGGCGAGCCTGCGCTTCGCACCGCTGCCGAGCGCCGCGCTGCTGCCGCTCGGCTGGCGCATCGGTCCGCTGGTGCAGGCCCTGCGGGCCGACGATAGCGAGGCCGAACCGCCCGAGCCCGAGCCGGCGGCCCACCACCTGCTGATCTGGCGCCCCCGGCTCGACACGCGCTGGCGCTCGCTCGAACCGCTGGAGGCTGCGCTGCTGGAGGCACTGTTCGCCGGCGAACGCTTCGAGTCGCTGTGCCTGATCGCCGCCGCCCGGCAGGGCGACGAGCACGCGGCCGCCGTGGTCGTCGGCCTGCTGCAGGGCTGGATCGCCGAAGGCCTGATCGCCTCGTTCGACGCCTGACTCAGGCGCGGGCCGGCAGCAGGATCCGGCGGTCCACCGTGCGGATGTCGGTGTGGCCGGTGAAGGCCATCGTGATGTCCAGCTCGTGGCGGATCAGCTCCAGCGCCTTGCTCACGCCGGCCTCGCCCATCGCGCCCAGGCCGTAGAGGAAGGCGCGGCCGATCATCGTGCCCTTTGCGCCCAGCGCCACGGCCTTCAGCACGTCCTGGCCCGAGCGGATGCCGCCGTCCATCCAGACCTCGATGCGCGAGCCGACCGCGTCGGCGATCTCGGGCAGTGCCGCGATCGACGAGGGCGCGCCGTCGAGCTGGCGTCCGCCGTGGTTGGACACCACCAGCGCGTCGGCGCCGCTGTCGGCTGCGAGGCGTGCGTCCTCGACGTCCATCACGCCCTTGAGGATCAGCCGGCCGCCCCATTGCTTCTTGATCCACTCCACGTCGGACCAGTCCAGCCGCGGATCGAACTGCTCCTTGGTCCACGCCGACAGCGAGCTCATGTCGCTGACCCCCTTGGCATGCCCGACCAGGTTGCCGAAGCTGTGGCGCCGCGTGCCCAGCATGCCCAGGCACCAGCGCGGCTTGGTCATCAGGTTGAGGATGTTGGCCAGCGTCGGCTTGGGCGGCGCGGTCATGCCGTTCTTGATGTCCTTGTGGCGCTGACCCAGCACCTGCAGGTCCAGCGTCAGCACCAGGGCCGAGCAGCGGGCCGCCTTGGCGCGGTCCATCAGGCGCTCCATGAAGTCGCGGTCGCGCATCCAGTAGAGCTGGAACCAGAACGGCGCCTGGGTGTGGGCCGCGATGTCCTCGATCGAGCAGATGCTCATCGTCGACAGCGTGAAGGGAATGCCGAACTTCTCGGCCGCGCGGGCGCCGAGGATCTCGCCGTCGGCGTGCTGCATGCCGGTCAGGCCGGTCGGCGCGATCGCCACCGGCATGGCGACCTCCTGGCCGGCCATCGTGGTGCGCAGCGTGCGGCCCTCCATGTTGACGGCGACGCGCTGGCGCAGCTTGAAGGCACGGAAGTCGGCCTCGTTGGCGCGGTAGGTGCTCTCGGTCCAGGAGCCCGAGTCGGCGTAGTCGTAGAACATGCGCGGGACGCGCCTCTCGGCCAGGACGCGCAGGTCCTCGATGCAGGTGATGACGGGCATGGGAGCTTCCTTGTCGGGCCGCCATTCTGGGGCAGCCGGCGCGTGGGACACTCTCGGCCTCGCGCCGGCCCCTGCCCGGGCCGTCGGCGCGGCTGTCCGGTGAAAGCGCCACAAGCGCATGGGAGTTCGAACGATGCCGATCCGTCGTCCCTGCGGGCCCTGGCCCGTGCTGTGCCTGCTGAGCCTGGCACTCGTTGCCTGCGGCAAGGACCCCGCCGCCCAGCCGGCCGCGACGGCCGCCAAGCCGACCGCGCCGGCCCTGCTGCTGGCGCCCGAGGACCTGCGCACCGTGAGCATGAGCCCGCAGGCGCTGGGCCCGGTGATCACCGGCTCCATCCAGCCCGAGAAGCGCGCCGACCTGCGTGCCGAGGTGTCGGCCGTCGTGCTGCAGGTGCTCAAGGAAAACGGCGATACCGTGAAGCAGGGCGACCTGCTGGTGCGTCTGGACGACACCTCGATCCGCGACAGCCTGGCGTCGGCCGAGGAAGCGACGCGCGCCGCCGGCCAGGCCCACGACCAGGCCGAGCGCCAGGTGCAGCGGCTCAAGACGCTGCAGGCCCAGGGCATGCTGTCGATGCAGGCGCTGGAAGACGCCGAGATCCGCCGCAACAACGCGCAGAGCGAGCTGGTCGCGGCCCGCGCCCGCGGCGTGTCGGCGCGCCAGCAGCTGCGCCGCACCGAGGTGCGGGCGCCCTTCGCCGGCATGGTCAGCGAGCGCAAGGTCTCGGCCGGCGACACCGCCCAGATCGGCAAGGAGCTGGTCAAGGTGATCGACCCGTCGAGCATGCGCTTCGAGGGCCTGGTGTCCGCCGACCGCATGCACGAGGTGAAGCTCGGCCAGGCGGTGAGCTTCCGGGTCAGCGGCTACCCGCAGGCCCGCTTCACCGGCCAGGTGAAGCGCGTCGACGCCGCAGCCAACGCGACGACGCGGCAGGTCGAGGTGCTGGTTGGTTTCCCCGCCAAGGACGGTCCGCAGACCGCCGGCCTGTACGCGGAAGGGCGCATCCAGACCGGCGGCGGCGGTGCGCTGATGCTGCCCGACGCGGCCGTGCAGCGCAGCGCCGACGCGGCGCATGTCTGGCGCGTCAAGGACCGCAAGCTGGCCAGGGTGGCGGTGCAGCTGGGCGAGCGCGATGCGCGCCGCGGCGAATACCCGTTGCTGGGCGGCCTGGCCGATGGCGACCAGATCCTGCGCAACCCGGGCAGCAACCTGGTCGACGGCCAGGCGGTCGAGTTCGCCAGCGCCACCGCGGGCAGCGCCGCGTCGGCCGCCGGCGGCGGCTGACGGCGGCAAGGAGGAGCGGCCATGTTCCTGTCGGACTTCAGCATCAAGCGGCCGATCGCGACCATCGCGATCATCATCGCGCTGATGGCGCTGGGCCTGCTGGCCCTGAAGAAGCTGCGCGTCAACCAGATCCCCGATGTCGAGCAGCCGATGCTCGCGGTCAGCATCGACTACCCCGGCGCCTCGCCCGACACCGTCGAGCGCGAGGTCATCAACCGCATCGAGAAGACGCTCAACAGCATCCCCGGCGTCGACAAGATCAACGCGACGGCCAACGAGGGCAACGCGCGCTTCCTGCTGTTCTTCGTGTTCAGCAAGAACATGATCGAGGCCGCCGAGGAGGTGCGCAATGCCATCGGCACGGTGCGCTACAAGCTGCCGGTCGAGATGCGCGAGCCGGTGCTGCGGCGCGTCGACCCCGGGGCCCGGCCGATCGTGCAGATCGCGCTGTCCTCGACCTCGCAGAGCCATGCCGAGATCTCGCGGCTGGCCGAGGACGAGCTGGCCGATCGCTTCCGGGCGATCCCGGGTGTCGCGATCGTCGACGTCAGCGGTGCGCTGAAGCGCGAGCTGAGCGTGCTGCTGCGCGCCGAGAAGCTGCGCGAGTACAACGTCTCGGTCACCGAGGTCGTCAACGCCTTGCGCGCGCAGAACGCCACCGCGCCGGTCGGCAAGGTGCGCGGCAGCCTGCAGGACCAGAGCATCCGGCTGGTCGGGCGCATCGAGGTGCCGGCCGACTTCGAGCAGGTCGTGGTGGCGCGGCGCGGCGAGGAGACCGTGCGCCTCGGCCAGCTGGCGGTGGTGCGCGACGGCTTCGCCGAGCTGACGACCTTCAGCGTGCGCAACGGCCAGCCGAACGTCGGCATCTCGCTGACGCGCTCGCGCGACGCCAGCACCGTGTCGGTGGCCAAGGAGGTGCGCACGCTGGTGGCCGACATCGCCCGGGGCCTGCCCGAAGGCACGCGCCTCGTCATCACCGAGGACGGCGGCGAGGACGCCCAGAGCAGCCTCAACAACGTGATCCA
Source organism: uncultured Methylibium sp. (assembly GCF_902826655.1). GTDB lineage: Bacteria > Pseudomonadota > Gammaproteobacteria > Burkholderiales > Burkholderiaceae_C > Methylibium. The sequence goes on from NZ_CADEFR010000003.1 coordinate 109,407, forward strand.
TGCGCTGGTGTTCGGCGCCGGGCTGACGGTCTTCGTGGTCTACCTGTTCCTCAACTCCTGGCGCTCGACGCTGATCACGGCGCTGAGCCTGCCGACCTCGGTGATCGCGGCCTTCATCGCGGTGTGGCTGTGCGGCTTCACGCTCAACTTCATGAGCCTGCTGGGCCTGTCGCTGGCGATCGGCGTGCTGATCGACGACGCCATCGTCGTGCGCGAGAACATCGTGCGCCACATGGAGCGCGGCGAGGACCGCCGCACCGCGGCGCTCAACGGCACGGCCGAGATCGGCCTGGCGGTGATGGCCACCACCTTCTCCATCGTCGCGGTGTTCGTGCCGGTGGCCTTCATGCCGGGCGTGTCGGGCGAGTGGTTCCGGCCCTTCGCGCTGACCGTCGTGGCCTCGGTGATGGTGAGCCTGTTCATCTCGTTCACGCTCGACCCGATGCTGTCGGCCTACTGGGGCGATCCGCCGGGCCACCACGAGGCGCCCCGGCGCGGCATCAGCCGCTGGCTGGCGACCTTCAACGACTGGTTCGACCGGCAGGCCGACCGCTACGGCCGCGTCATCGCCTGGGCGCTGCATCACCGCACCTGGATGTTCGTGTTCGGCTTCGGCAGCTTCGTGCTGGCCCTGGTGCTGCAGGCGACGGTCGGCGGCTCCAGCTTCCTGCCGGCCTCGGATGCCGGCGTGCTGGCGATCGAGGTGCGCACGCCGTCCAGCAGCAGTCTCGAGTACGCGCGGCTCAAGATGGAGAGCGCCGCCGTGCAGGCGCGCAGCGTGCCGGAGACCGTCGCGACCAACAGCTACGTCAACCCGGGCGGCGGGCGCATCTACGTCGACATCGGCAAGAGCACCGAGCGCAAGCGCTCGGCCGAGCAGATCGCCGTCGACCTGCGGGCGCGGATGCAGCGGCTGGTGGGCGCCGAGTACACGGTCATCGACGACCTGAACAACGGCGTGCAGAAGCCGGTGCAGATCCGCTTCCACGGCAGCGACTCGCGGCAGCTGCTGGCGCTGACCAGCGAGTTCATGGAGAAGCTGCGCAAGGTGCCTGGCGCGACCGACGTCGGCCTGTCCGAGCAGGACCCGCAGGACGAGCTGAAGATCGAGCTGGACCGCGGCCTGGCCAACGCACTGGGCATCTCGGCCGGCGACGCCGCGCAGGCGCTGCGCGTCGCCTTCGCCGGCGTCGAGGTGGGCGACTGGGTCGACCCCTCCGGCGAGACGCGCGACGTGGCGGTGCGCCTGCATCCCGACGACCGGGTGGACGCGGCCAACATCGAGCGGCTGCCGATCGCCGTGGCCGGCAGCGGCCGCATGGTCGTGCCGCTCGAGCAGATCGCCAGCGTCAGCATGGGCAAGGCGCCGTCGAAGATCGAGCATGCCGACGGCAAGCGGATGATCGCCGTGTCGGCCAATGCGCAGGGCCGCTCGCCGGGCGAGGTGACGGCCGACGCGCTGAAGCTCGCGCGCGCGATGGACTTCCCGCCCGGCTACGGCCTCGAGCTGGCCGGCGCCTCGCGCGACCAGCAGGAGGTGTTCTCGGAGATGGGGATCGCACTCGTGATGGGCGTGGCGCTGATGTACCTGGTGCTGGTGGTGCAGTTCGGGTCGTTCACCGCGCCGCTGCCGGTGATGCTGTCGCTGCCGCTCAGCCTGATCGGCGTGGTGCTTGCGCTGCTGGTGACCAAGGGGACGCTGAACCTGATGAGCTTCATCGGCATCATCATGCTGGTGGGCCTGGTGGCGAAGAACGGCATCCTGCTGATCGACGCGACACGCAGCGCCGAGGCGCGCGGCGTCGAGCGCGAGGAGGCGCTGATGGCCGCCGGCCGCCAGCGCCTGCGGCCCATCCTGATGACGACCTTCGCGCTGATCGCCGGCATGCTGCCGGTGGCCATCGGCGTGGGCGAGGGCGGCGAGTTCTACCGGCCGATGGCGGTCGCCATCATTGGCGGCACGCTGACCTCGACGCTGCTGACGCTGCTGGTGATCCCGAGCTTCTACGACAGCATCGAGATCTCGCGCGAGCGTGCCGCGGCCAAGTTCCGCGGCCGTGCGGCGCGCTGGTCGGCCTTCCCGGCCTTCGTCGTCACGCTGGTCGAGGCGGTGCTGACGCTGCTGATGCTGCGCGCTGTCTGGCGGCTGCTGGTGCGCGGCGGCGCGGCGCTGCGGCGGCGGTTGACCCGCCGCCAGGGGCCGCAGCCGGCCTGAGCGGCGCCGACGCGCTCAGCCCAGGCCCAGCGGCGCCGGCACCAGGCGCACGATGTGGCTGAACAGCGCCGCGTACTCGGCTGCCGGCGCATGCCCCAGCAGCGGATCGTCGTTGCTCGAGAACGCCGCGTCGAGCAGGGCCCAGTCGCCGGCCGTCAGCACCTGCTGCGCCAGCGGCAGCACCTCCTGCTCCTCCAGCCGCATGTGGGCGAGATAGAAGTCGACGTAGGCCTGCGCTGCCTGCTCGAACGCGTCGCGCCGCGGGGTGCCCATCATCTCGAAGGCGATCAGCGCATGCTCCAGTTCGCGCGTCGCGCGCTCGCCCTCGCCGTGCTCGCGGTCCAGGCGATCCAGGACCCGGTGGCCTTGCGCGCTGCGCGCCCGCAGCAGCGGGAACAGCAGCGTCGACTCCTTGGCGTGGTGCAGGCGCTCGGGAAACTCGGTGATGTAGAAGAGCATCGCGCGCAGGGCCCGGAAGTCGGGCGCCGTGCCGTCGCGCCGGTGCTGCGCCAGCAGCAGCGACACGGTGCGCAGCATCGCCGCGAGCGAGGCGTGCTCGTCGCGGATCACCCGCAGGGCAGCATGTTCCATGGGCGAATCCTTCCCTTCCGTCCGCTCACAAGGCCGGGCGCTCGGCCAGCACGCCGGTGCGCAGCAGGTAGCCGACCAGCTTCTCCGAGGCGCGGACGCGGTGCGCGACGGCGGCCGGGTGGCCGATGGCGGCCTGGCGCACCTCGTAGGCGTCCGCGATGCCGGCGTCGCGGTAGGCCGCGGGGTTGTAGTACTCGCCCCAGCAGGCGCGCAGGTAGTCGCCGAGCCAGCGCCGGAACGCCGCCAGCGCGTCGGCGTCCCAGCCCGGCGCGTGGCGCTCGAAGAGCTCGGCCAGGTGCAGCCGCCCGAAGGCGAGGTGACGGGCCTCGTCGATGTGGTGGACCTGGTTGATGCGGCGCGTCAGCGCGTCGACGCGCTCGTCCTGCTCGATGACGACGTTGTAGAAGTCGCCCAGCTCCTCGACCACCATCGCCATGCAGAAGAACACGACCTCCTCCTCGCCGGGCGCGAGCGGCCGCGGCGCGAGCGCCAGCTTCTTGTCCGGGTAGACCTTGCCGACGTAGCGGTGGCAGTACTCCCCGAACATCACCATGTGCTTGTTCTCCTCGTCCAGGAAGTGATGCAGGTAGCCGGTGATCGGGCGGTTGTTGCTGCGCGCGTAGAGGCGATGCGCCAGACCCTGCACCAGCAGCCGCTCGCCGTGCAGGATCAGGCTGAAGACGTTGGCCATCTCGTGCAGGGCGAGCCGGTGGCGGCCGGCCTCGTCGAGCGCGTCCCAGGCCGGCGTGCCGTGGAGCGACACCAGCTCCGGCGACATCGCCCATGCCGCGTCATCCAGGCGCTCGGGCCAGTCGATGGCGCGGTAGACGTCGTAGAACTTCCGGCATGACGCGCGCGACAGTCGATCGGCGATCTCCGAGGCGGTTTCCATGCGACGGGGGGCTCCAGGCAGGGGGCAAGAGACGTCCGATGCTAGGAAGCGACCCTCGCGACAGGGCTGATCTGGATCAAGGCACGAGCGCCCGGGGCTCCTGGCAGCTCATCACGGTCTGCGCGATCGGCGCCTTCGGATCCTGGGCGCTGCGCGAGGTCGAGATCTGTCGAAAGCTCGGCATCGGCTACCACGTGCCCTTCGCGTTCAGCTTCGCGATCCTGGCCTACGTGACGCTGGTCGTGATCCGCCCGGTGCTGATGGGCGCCTGGGGCCACGGCTTCCCCTACGGGATCATGAGTCACCTGGACTGGGTGTCGAACACCGGCTACCAGTACCTGCACTTCCACTACAACCCGGCGCACATGCTGGGGGTGAGCTTCTTCTTCGCGACCTGCTTCGCGCTGTCGCTGCACGGCTCGCTGATCCTGTCGTCGACCAACCCGGCCCCGGGTGAGCCGGTCAAGACGGCCGAGCACGAGAACACCTTCTTCCGCGACGCGATCGGCTACTCGATCGGCACCCTGGGCATCCACCGGCTCGGCCTGTTCCTGGCGCTGTCGGCGGTGTTCTGGAGCGCGGTGTGCATCGTCATCAGCGGGCCGTTCTGGACGCGCGGCTGGCCCGAGTGGTGGGGCTGGTGGCTGAACCTGCCGATCTGGCGCTGACCCGCACCGAACGACGAGGAGACCAACGTGGCCGAATACCAGAACCTCTTCACACGGGTGCAGGTTGCCGCACCCTCCTATGCCGGCGTGCCGCTGGCAGCAGGGTCCAAGAAGCGCGACGGCGTGCCCGCGCACATCCACCTGTTCGGCCGCCTCGGCGACGCGCAGATCGGGCCGATCTACCTGGGCTGGCTGGGGCTGATCTCGATCATCTGCTTCTTCGCGGCCTTCGAGATCATCGGCCTGAACATGCTGGCCTCGGTCAACTGGGACATCGTGCAGTTCGTGCGGCAGCTGCCCTGGCTGGCGCTCGAGCCGCCGCCACCCGAGTACGGCCTGAAGATGCCACCGCTCAACCAGGGCGGCTGGTGGCTGATGGCGGGCTTCTTCCTCACCGCGTCGATCCTGCTCTGGTGGGCGCGCATGTACCGCCGGGCCCGCGCGCTGGGCATGGGCACGCACGTGGCGTGGGCCTTCGCCGCGGCGATCTGGCTGTACCTGGTGCTGGGCTTCTTCCGCCCGATCCTGATGGGCAGCTGGGGCGAGGCGGTGCCGTTCGGCATCTTCCCCCACCTCGACTGGACCGCGGCCTTCTCGATCCGCTACGGCAACCTGTTCTACAACCCCTTCCACATGCTCAGCATCGCCTTCCTGTACGGGTCGGCGCTGCTGTTCGCGATGCACGGGGCGACCATCCTCGCGGTCAGCCGCTTCGGCGGCGAGCGCGAGATCGAGCAGATCACCGACCGCGGCACCGCCAGCGAACGCGCCGCGCTGTTCTGGCGCTGGACCATGGGCTTCAACGCGACGATGGAATCGGTCCACCGCTGGGCCTGGTGGTTCGCGGTGCTGTGCCCGCTCACCGGCGGCATCGGCATCCTGCTGACCGGCACGGTGGTCGACAACTGGTTCCTCTGGGCCGTCAAGCACGGCGTGGCGCCGGGCTATCCGGCGGTGTTTCCGGCGGTCACCGACCCCGCCCTGCTGGGAGTCAAGCCATGAGCAAGCGCCTCGACAAGGGCCACGTCATCGTGCGGACGACACCGTGGCTCTTCCTGGCAGCCGCCGCGCTGCTGCTGTCCGGGTGCGAGCGGCCCCCGGTGGACACGGTGCAGCGCGGCTACCGCGGCACCGGCATGGAGCAGGTCTACAACCCGCGCATCGTCGCGACCCAGGCGGCGCTGAACACGTCGCCGGCCGCGCTGCCGGCAGCACCCGCGGACGGCCCCAAGGCCAAGGACACCTTCAAGAACGTGCAGGTCCTCGGCGACCAGAGCGTGGCCGAGTTCACCCGCACCATGACGGCGATCACGGCCTGGGTCGCACCGAAGCAGGGCTGCGTCTACTGCCACGCCGCCGGCGAGGACCTGTCGTCGGACAAGCTCTACACCAAGGTCGTCGCCCGCAAGGTGCTGCAGATGACGCAGCACATCAACGCCGACTGGAAGAACCACACGTCGCCGAGACCGGCGTCACCTGCTACACCTGCCACCGTGGTCAACCGGTGCCGGCCGAGGTGTGGTTCACGAGTGCGCCGCAGAAGCAGGCGACGGCCCTGGTCGGCGATCGCGCCGGCCAGAACGTCGCGGCGGGCTCGGTGGCCTGGGCCTCGCTGCCCGAGGACCCGTTCACGCCCTTCCTGGCCAGCGGCAACGAGATCCGCGTCATCGGAACCACGGCGCTGCCGTCCGGCAACCGCCAATCGACCAAGCAGGCCGAGTGGACCTACGGACTGATGATGCACATGTCGCAGTCGCTGGGCGTGAACTGCACCTACTGCCACAACAGCCGTTCGTTCGCGCAGTGGGACGCCAGCACGCCGCAGCGCACCACGGCCTGGTACGGCATCCGCATGGCGCGCGATCTGAACAAGGCCTACATGCAGCCGCTGACCTCGGTCTTTCCGGCGTCTCGCAACGGGCCGACCGGCGATGTCGCCAAGGTCAACTGCGCGACCTGCCACCAGGGGGCCTACAAGCCGCTCTACGGCACCAGCCTGCTGAAGGCGCACCCCGAGCTGAGCGGCGTCAAGGTGGCGGTGACGGCACCGGCCGCTGCCGCAGAACCGGCTGCCGCCCCCGCGTCGGTCGACAGCGCGACGGTATTCTTCGCGGTCGGCTCGTCGGCGCTGACGGACGACGGCAGCAAGAGCCTCGCGGCGCTGGCCGAGTCCCTGAAGGCCAACGCGTCGGCCAAGGCGGTGATCTCCGGCTACCACTCGGCCTCGGGCAGCCTGAGCCAGAACCAGGAGCTCGCGAAGCAGCGCGCCTTCGCCGTGCGCGATGCGCTGAAGGCGGCCGGCATCGGCGCCGACCGCGTCGTGCTGGAGAAGCCGCAGTCGGCCGAAGCCAACCTGTCGGGCGAGGATCCGAAGGCGCGGCGCGTCGAGGTGGCGCTGAAGTAGCGTCCGAGTGGCGGCCGGCCCCGCAGCGGCGGGGCCGCTGCCTATGATGGGGGCTCCCCAACGCGACGGAGCGCCGTGTGAGCGAGCCCCTGGCCGAGCGCCTGAAGTCCGAGACCCACGAGCTGCACCGCGCCGCCGAGCGCAGCGCCTTCATGAGCGCGCTGCTGAGCGGCCGCCTGGAGCGCGGCGCGTATGCGCTGATGCTGCGCAGCCTGCACGAGATCTACGCGGCCCTCGAGGCCGGGCTGGACGCGCACCCGGGCCATCCGCAGCTCGCGCGCGTCTGGTGCCCGGCGCTGGCACGACGCGCGGCGCTGGAGCGCGACCTGTGCGGCCTGGCCGGCAAGGCGTGGGCGACCGAGCTCGACGCGCAGCCGGCGGCGCAGCAGCATGCCCGCCACCTGCGGCAGCTGGCCCGCGAGACGCCGGCCGCGTTGCTGGGCCACGCCTACGTGCGCTACCTCGGGGACCTGAGCGGCGGCCAGCTGCTCGCGCCCATCGTCGAGCGCAGCCTGCAGCTGCCGGCTGGCGACGCGACGCGCTTCTACGACTTCGGAGGTGTCTCGCTGGCCGCGCAGCGTGGCCGGGACTTCCGCGACGGCCTCGCGGCGATCGACGATCGCGGTCGCCTGGCCGACATGCTGGTGGCCGAGGCACGGCTCGCCTTCGGCCTGCATCTGCGCCTGTTCGACGAGCTCGCGCTCGCCGCCGATCTGGCGCGGCCTCAGCCTTCCGACGCCAGCCCGCGCAGTCGCGCGTAGAGCGCCGCGGCGCGCTCGGTCGAGGCCTCCAGTTCCTCGAGCAGCGGCGCCACGCCCGGCAAGGCATTGCCGTCGGCGATGTCCATCGCCGCCAGGCTCGCGTTGGCGAGGATCGCGTTCATCAGTCCATCGGCCTGCGTCTCGCCGCGGCCGGCCGGCTGGCGCAGGCCGGTGCGCGACAGCGACTGCTCGAGATGCTGGCGCGCGGCAGCCGTGCGGCGGCTTTCACGCAGATCGTCGAGGATCAGGAAGTAGCCCAGCACCGAGCCGTCGCGCGCCGGAACGACCTCGGCGCGCAGGCCGACCGGCAGCGTGTCGCTGCCGCGCGCCAGGCTCAGCTCGCCGCGCCAGGGCTGCCGCTCCTGGCTCAGCTGGTCCACGGCCTTGCGCAGCAGCGCGGGCTGCGTGCACAGGGCGGCCAGGTCGTCGAGCGACGCGCTGCCGCTGCTCACGCCGGTCAGGTCGCGGAAGGCGTCGTTGACGAACAGCAGGTGCTGCGTCGCGTCGGCGATCGCGATCGGCTCCTTGGAGTGCGCGACGGTGGCGCGGATGCCGGCGAGCTGGTGCTCGGCGATCAGCAGGCGCACCGCGTTGACCTGCACCACGATGTCGATCAGCGCCTCGCCGAAGGCCCGCGCGAGCGCCTGTTCGCCCGTCGACCAGGGCAGGGCGGTGCCGCGCACGATCTCGGACCAGGCGGCGAAGGACCGCCGCGGCGACAGCTCCAGCGGGTCGTTGCCGACCACCGGCTTGGACGGATCGCCCGCCCAGGTGACGGTCAGCAACTGCGCCTTGCGGAACCAGACCAGGTAATCGGGCCGTGCCGCCGACAGCTTGACGGCCAGCACGCCGCTGGCGGTCGGCGTCAGCGAATCGAGCGCCGGGTTCTCTCGCGCCACCGAAGAGCAGCTGAACAGCCCGTCGAAGGACCGCGTGTCGATCCACTGCAGCAGCGCACGCAGCTCGGGTGTCGACGGCACCTCGCCCGAGGTCAGCAGCTCGCCCTCGTGATACAGCGCGGCGCCGGTCGCATCGAGCGGCTGCAGCAGCGTGCGCGGATTGCGGAACAGCGCCAGCCGCCAGTCGCCCTCGGTCGAGGTGGCCTCGACCAGGCGCTGCTCGAGGCGCCGCACCTGGATGGCGACCTGCGCATGGGCGTAGTTCTCGATCGCCGTGATGCGCGTCGAGATCACCTCGGCCAGCATGTCGGCCGCCGCGCGCACCGCAAAGCGCAGATTGCGCGGGCTGTAGTGGTGGCAGGCGATCAGACCCCAGAGCTTGCCTTCACGCACCAGCGACACCACCAGCGTCGCCGTCACGCCCATGTTCTTCAGGTACTGCAGATGCAGCGGCGACATGCTGCGCAGCTGGCACAGCGACATGTCGAGGTCTTCGTCGCTGCCGCGCAGGCGCTGCGGCAGCAGGGGGGCGGCCTCGTAGTGCACGTCGGCCAGCACGCGCACGCGGTTGCGCAGGTAGAGCTCGCGGGCGCGCTGCGGGATGTCGGAGGCCGGGTAGTGATGATCCAGCAGCGACTCCAGGCGCGGATCGCGCGCCTCGGCGATGATCTTGCCGTGGCCGTCGGGGTCGAACTTGTAGACCATCACGCGGTCGTAGCCGACCAGGTCGCGGAAGCAGCGCACCACCGAGTCGGCCAGCGTGCCGATGGTCGATGCATTGCTGAAGCGTTCGACGGCGGCGCCGAGCTGCTCGACCAGCCGGTCGTGGGGCAGGTCGACCGTCGGCAGGCTCGATGCCGTCGGCTCGATCTCGACGAGCAGCAGGCCGCGCGGCTCGCGGTGCAGGCAGCCCTCCCGGTCCGTCGCGCGGCCGTGGACGGCGATGCGACAGCGCAGCGGCGCCGGCTCCGACAGGTCGGCCGACGCGAGCTGGCGGCGTACCTGCGACTCGATGTCGCCGCCGAGCTCGGCCAGCTTCTGGCCCAGCAGCACCTCGGCCGGCACGCCCGCCAGCGCCTCGAGGTTGGCGCTCAGCTGCACGATGCGCAGCTCGGGCTCGCGCAAGGCCAGCAGCAGGCCGTGCGGCTGCACCGACCCGGCCAGGTGGATGAGCTCGCGCTCGCAGTTGCTCAGGTCGGCCTGGCCGAAGGGCGGGCTGGTCAGCGCGCTCACGGCCGGCTCAGGTTGCATCGCCCGTCCCGGGTCCGCGCCGGCGCTTCAGCGTGCGCGCGGTGATGCCCAGCAAGGCGGCCGCGGCCGCGACGTCGCCGCCGACGCGCTGCAGCGCCGCGTCGATCAGCTGCCGTTGCGCCCGTGCGTTGGCGTCGCGCAGCAGCGTGCCCAGGTCGGCCGTGCCCAGGCGCGCCGCGAGCGGCGTCAGCACGACGCTCTCGGGCTGCGGCTCGTCCGTGGCCCGGTCGACGAGCTTGAGCATCAGGCCCACGCACTCCTGGTCGCCTTCGGTCAGCAGGGCCGCCGACACATCGACGCGGGCGGCCGGCGCGCCGGCCGCCCGCAGCACCAGGCCGGCGCGATGCGCCAGGCCGTGGCGGCGGACCGCGGTCAGCAGCGATTCGATCTCGGCGGGCGCCAGGCCGGCACGCTCGCCGAGCTGCCGGCCCTTGAGCGCGCCCTCGTCGCCGGCGCGCAGCAAGTCGACGAAGGCCGGATTGGCGGCGAGGATGCGACCGCTCGAGTCGGTGACCACCACGCCCTCGTGCGCGCCGTCGACCAGCCGCGCCAGCGATCGACCGAGATCGAGCGGGCTGGCGGCCGCCCCTTCGGCCTGGCGCACGCGCACCAGCAGGTGCATCGCGCCGGCGCCGCGGAAGGGCGTGGCCGCGACGCTGGCACTGCCCACCTTGCCGGCCAGCCGCACGCGGATCTCGGCGGCGCGGCCGCCGGTACGCGCGGTCGTCAGCAACTCCTCGACCGCGCCGCGCGAGTGATGCTCGAAGCCGGCCACCACGTCGTGCCCGGCCAGCTGATCGAGGCTCAGGTCGAACATCCGCGAGGCCGCCTCGTTGGCCTCGAGGATGCGCAGGCTGCCGGCGTCGACGATCATCACCGCGTCGGTCGCCACCTGGAACAGCAGCCGGTAGCGCGACTCGGCCTGGCGTGCCGACCAGTAGCCGCGTTCCATCTCGCGCTGCGCATCGACGAAGCGCTGCTGGATCGCCGCGATCGCACGCAGGTCGCGGCCGGCCGCCAGCACCGGGCCGTGCTCGCCGAGCCGCACCGCGGCGTAGGCGACCGGGATGTGGTCGCCGCTGGATGACGGGTGGTTGACCTCGCGCCGGCGCGCCAGCCCGGTCGACGTGACATCGGCCAGCAGGCGCTCGATCTTGCCGCGGGTGTCGGCCGTCACCGTGTCGACCCAGGGCCGGCCGACCCAGTCCCGCACCGCGGCCGACAGCGGCGCGGCGTGGCCCTGCGCGACGTTGCGGACCACGCCGTCGGCATCGATCACCAGCGCGATGTCGCTGTCCAGCGACACGAAGGTCTGCGCCAGCTCGCGCGCCCACGGCGACAGGGCGGCGAGATCGGGGGCGTCATCCGGCACGTGGCTCGCGTGGCTCCTTCGGGGGGCGTGGCCGAGCCCGGCCGCGCATCCCTGCCAGTTTAGGCGGGGGTCGGGGCCGGGGTGCCTAGGGGATGCGCGGGTCGGCGGACCGCAGCGTCGGCGTCATCAAGCCGTCATCGGCTCGCCCCGAACATCGAAAACTCCCCAACTCGACCGCATCGGACCTCATGGACCGGCAGCCTGCCCCGAGCGTCGACCACGACGAACTCGTCCGACGCATCGAGAACGACCTGATCGACGGCTACGACGAGGAGTTCGAGCTGGAGTTCGACGACCGCCAGCTCGAGGCGCTTGAACCCGGCGCCGGCGGCGACGAGGCGACGCGCCAGGTCGAACGGCGCCGCTACTTCCGTGAGCTCTTCCGCCTGCAGGGCGAACTGGTCAAGCTGCAGGACTGGGTCGCGGCGACCCGGCAGAAGGTCGTGATCGTGTTCGAGGGCCGCGACTCGGCCGGCAAGGGCGGGGCCATCAAGCGCATCACGCAGCGGCTCAACCCGCGCGTCTGCCGCGTCGTCGCGCTGCCGGCGCCCAACGACCGCGAACGCACGCAGTGGTACTTCCAGCGCTACGTGCAGCACCTGCCGGCCGGCGGCGAGATCGTGCTGTTCGACCGCAGCTGGTACAACCGCGCCGGCGTCGAGCGCGTGATGGGCTTCTGCAGCGAAGACGAGGTCGAGGAGTTCTTCCGCTCGGTGCCGGAGTTCGAGCGCATGCTGGTGCGATCCGGCATCCGGCTGATCAAGTACTGGTTCTCGATCACCGACGAGGAACAGCACCTGCGCTTCCTCGGCCGCATCCACGACCCGCTCAAGCAGTGGAAGCTGAGCCCGATGGACCTGGAGAGCCGCGTGCGCTGGGAGGCCTACACCAAGGCCAAGGAAGCGATGCTCGAGCACACCCACATCCCCGAGGCGCCGTGGTGGCTGGTGCACGCGGTGGACAAGAAGCGCGCGCGCCTGAACTGCATCGCGCACCTGCTGTCGCAGATGCCCTACGAGGCCGTGCCCAAGCCCCTGGTCGAGCTGCCGCCGCGCGTGCGCAACCCCGACTACACGCGCCAGCCGGTGCCGGCCGAGATGGTCGTGCCCGAGGTCTACTGAGAGCTGCGAACTTGCGGCGACCATTGCGGTCGAACCCGGCATGCGACGAGGAATCCCTGGCCGGCTTGCGATCGGACTCCTGATGTCGACAGCGATGGCGGGTGCGCCGGCCGGCGAAGATCCCCTGCGTTCTGCCGACTGCGAGCGCGCGCTCGAAGCCCTTCGAGTCGAAGAGGGCCGTGCCGCGTCCGCGGCGACGTCGGCCCCTGATGCGCGCATGGTGGCGCGACGTCGCGATGCGGCACGGGCTTGTCTCGGAGCCGCGCCGGAGTCGCCGCCACCGCGGCCGCGCCTGCGTGCGCCGATCAGCGTGGAGTCACCCGCCGCAAGGATCACCGGCGCGCCGCGACCGGTGCCCGCGCCGTCGGCCATCGCGCCGCCGCCGTCGCCGCTCGTCGTGACCGGCTGCGATGCGACCGGCTGCTGGGCCAGCGACGGCTCGCGATTGCAGCGCCTGGGCCCCGACCTGGTCGGCCCGCGCGGCACCTGCACGGTGCAGGGCGCGGTGCTCGCCTGCCCGCCGCCGCGCTGAGCGTCGTCGCCCATGTGACAGCGTGCATGAAGCGCTGAAGTTTGCAGCAGTGAGAGCGATGACGAGGCCGGGCGCGCATCGGCGTGTGCTCTGCACCGCATGTCCACAGCCTTGTCCACAGAATGTGGGGACAGCCTCCGGCAGACGCTGTCGAAATCGATCCGCGTAACGCTTGTTCAGCCCTCGCCCGTGCCTGTAGAGTCGACTCACAAGCGGTAGCGGGGTGCGGCATGGCGACGAGCAACATCGATCCGGTTCAGTCCAGGTTTCGAGCCGTCGAAGAGGCGCGCTACTCCTTCCTCGCCGCGGTCGGCAGCATGAGTCGCGGCGAACGTCCGCCGGATGTCGACCAGCTGCTGCGCCTGGCCAATCGCGTGCTCGAGGTGCACGACCGCTGCCTGCAGCAAGTCGACGAATCACCCGCCGACAACGAAGCCGCTTGACGGCGCGTGCATCCGACCGATGCATGCGATGCCGGTCTTCGGCACGTCCCGTCGCTTGGCCTTGAGTGGCCCGGGGTCTTGTGCAGCCGGCGGCGCAGGAACTCGCCGACCTGTCGAGACTCCGACCGCTGGAACTTCCGGGCCGCCGTCCGATGTCGCAAGCCTTCGTCCTTCTTGCTGCGCTCCTGCTCGCGATCGCCGCCGCGCCGGCCCTTGGCGCGCCGGTGAAGACAGCGCACGTCACCGCCGAGCTGGTGACCGAGCACGCCGCCGTGAAGCCCGGCCAGCCGCTGCAGATCGGCCTGAAGCTCCAGCACATCCCGCACTGGCACACCTACTGGCGCAACCCGGGTGACTCCGGCCTGCCGACCACGCTGAAGTGGACGCTGCCGGCCGGCAGCAGCACCACCGCGATCGACTGGCCCGCGCCGCAGCGCCTGCCCATCGGCCCGCTGGTCAACTACGGTTATGAAGGCGAGGTGCTGCTGCCGCTGAGCTACACGCCGCCCGCCGATGCGAAACCGGGCGAGACGCTGACGCTGAAGGCGCGCGCCGACTGGCTGGTCTGCAGCGACGTCTGCATTCCCGAGCATGCCGACCTCGAGCTGCAGCTGCCGGTCGCCGCGGCCGGCACGCCGGCCACGCCCGGCGCCGCACGCGCGCTGTTCGAGCGCCACGTTGTCGAGCGACCGCTCCCCGTGCCGGGCTGGACCGCCCGGCTGCAGCAGGCCGGCCGCGAGCTGCTGCTCGAGCTGGAGCCGGCCGGCGATGCCGCGGCTTCGGCGGCCCGCCCGCCCTTGCACTTCTTCCCGCATGCCGAGCAGACCCTCGAGCCGGCCCGCCACGAGGTCCTTCGCACCGCGCGCGGCTACGCGATCCGGCTCGCGCTGCTGGACGGCGCGTCGCTGCCGTCGCGCTTCGACGGCGTGCTGGTGTCGCAGGGCGGCGCCTATGCGCCGCCGCCCTGGGGCGGCACGCGGCGCGCGGTCGAGGTCGCGGCGACCGTGCAGCCGGTGGCCGCCATCGCGCTGCCGGCCGGGGCCGTGCTGCTGGCAATGCCCACGACGACCGCGCCGGCCAGCCTGGGCGGCAGCGCCGACCTCGGCCTGTGGACGGCGCTCGCGCTGGCTTTCTTCGGCGGGGCTCTGCTGAACCTGATGCCCTGCGTGTTTCCGGTGCTGTCGATCAAGCTGCTGGGCCTGGCGCAGCAGTCTCGCGACCGGTCCTCGCTGCGCGTGCACGCGCTGGCCTATGGCGCGGGCGTGCTGCTGAGCTTCATCGCGCTGGCCGCCGCGCTGCTGGCGCTGCGTGCGGCCGGCAGCGCGATCGGCTGGGGCTTCCAGCTGCAGGAGCCGGGCGTCGTCTTCGTCCTGGCCCTGGTGTTCTTCGCGCTCGGGCTCAACCTGATGGGCGCCTTCGAGGTCGGCAACCTGCTGCCGCAACGCCTGGCCGGTTGGCGCGCCGAGCGGCCTGCGGCCGATGCCTTCGGGTCCGGCGTGCTGGCGGTGGCGGCGGCCAGTCCCTGCACCGCGCCCTTCATGGGTGCCGCGCTGGGCTATGCGGTGACGCAGTCGCCGCTGCTCGCGCTGGGCGTGTTCGCCGCGCTCGGCCTGGGCATGGCCTTGCCCTACGCGCTGCTCGTGCTGATGCCGGGCTGGCGCGACCGGCTGCCGCGGCCGGGCGTATGGATGCTGCAGCTCAAGCAGTTCCTCGCCTTCCCGATGTTCGCCACCGTGGTCTGGCTGGTGTGGGTGCTGGGCCAGCAGGCCGGCGTCGACGGCGCGGCCAAGGCGCTGCTCGCGCTGGTGGGCCTGGCCTTCCTGGTGTGGCTGGCGGGCCTGCCGCCGGCGCGCGCGCTGGCCGGCAGGGTGCTGGGCGCGTTGGCGCTCGCCGCATTGCTGGCCTGGACCTGGCCCGGCGCGTCAACGCCGGCGCTCGCGGCGCAAGCCGACGCGCCGCCCATCACGTCGACCGACGCGGCCTGGCAGGTCTACGACGAGGCGGCGATCGCAGGCCATGTCGCGGAGGGCAAGCCGGTCTTCGTCGATTTCACCGCGGCCTGGTGCGTGAGCTGCCAGGTCAACAAGCGCCTGGTCTTGCGCACCGACGCGACGATGCGCGCCTTCGCCGACGCCGGCGTCGTGCTGATGCGCGCCGACTGGACGAACCGCGATGCGCGCATCACCGAGGCGCTGGCCCGGCTGGGCCGCAACGGCGTGCCCGTCTACCTGCTGATCCGCCCCGGCAAGGAGCCGCTGCTGCTGCCGGAGATCCTGACCGGGCGCCTCGTCACCGAGGCGCTCGCGACCCTGTGAGTCCCTGTTCCCTCGTCAACGTCAATCAAGGAGCCGAAGATGCGACGTGAATTCAACAAGCGCCTGATCGTCCTCGCCGCGCTGGCCGCGGCCCTGCCGCTGACGGCCGCCGCACAGACCGCAAGCATCGGGCAGGCAGCGCCGGCCTTCGAGGTCAAGGACGCCAGCGGCAAGCTCGTGAAGCTGGCCGACTTCAAGGGCAAGCACGTCGTGCTGGAGTGGACCAACCCCGGCTGCCCCTTCGTCGTCAAGCACTACGGCGCGCAGAACATGCAGGCGCTGCAGAAGGACGCCGCGGCGAAGAACGTCGTGTGGCTGTCGGTCAGTTCCACCGCGCCGGGCCAGACCGACTACCTGGCGCCGGCGGCGCTGACGGCGAAGTACAAGACCTGGGGCGCCGCGCCCGCCGCGATGCTGATGGACGACAGCGGCAGCATCGGCAAGGCCTACGGTGCCAAGACCACGCCGCACATGTACGTCATCGACCCGGGCGGCAAGCTCGTCTACGCGGGCGGCATCGACGACAAGCGCTCGGCCGACCCCGGCGACATCCCCGGCGCGAAGAACTTCGTCAAGGCTGCACTGGCCGAGTCGCTGGCCGGCAAGCCGGTCAGCACGACGACGGCGGCGCCCTACGGCTGCAGCGTCAAGTACGCGAGCTGAACGAAGCGAAGAAGGACGCCGCAAAGAAGAAGGCCTCGATGAGCATCGAGGCCTTCGGTGTCCTGGTGGAGAGGAGGAGGATCGAACTCCCGACCTTCGCATTGCGAACGCGACGCTCTCCCAGCTGAGCTACCCCCCCACGACAACGCGCATTGTAGCCGACGCCGACGGCACGCTCAGCGCATGCCGTTGCGCCGCGCCAGCTCCAGCCACAGGCCGGCATGGTCGACGTCGGGCCAGCCGTGTTCGGCCGTGCTGGCGTAGAGCTGCTCGAAGAGCCGCGTGATCGGCGCGTCGAAGCCGGTCTCGGCACCGGTCGCCAGCGCGTTGCGCAGGTCCTTCAGCTGCACCGTCACGGCGGCGCGCTTGGCGAAATCGCGCTCGACCATGCGCTGGCCGTGCACCTCGAGGATGCGGCTGTCGGCGAAGCCTCCCTTGAGCGCCTCGCGCACCCGGGCCGGGTCGGCGCCGCCGCGCTCGGCCAGCAGCAGCGCCTCGGCGACCGCGCCGATGGTGATGCCGACGATCATCTGGTTGGCCAGCTTGGCCAGCTGGCCGGCGCCGTGCGGGCCCACGTGGGTCGAGCGACCCATCGGCGCGAAGACCGGCTGCGCGCGGGCGAAGTCCGCCGCCTCGCCGCCGGCCATGATCGTCAGCGTGCCGGCCTGCGCGCCCAGTGTGCCGCCGGACACCGGCGCGTCGACGTGGCCGATGCCGCGCGTCGCCAGCGCGGCGGCGTGTTCGCGGGCCTGGGCCGGCTTGATCGAACTCATGTCGACCAGCAACGCGCCGCGCGGCAGCGCATCGGCCACGCCCTGGGCGAACAGCAGGTCCTGCACGGCGTCGCCATGCTCGAGCATCGTGATCGCGACGTCGGCCTGGCGCACCGCCTCGGTCGCGGCATCGGCGATGCGCGCGCCATCGGCGGCCAGCGGCTCGGCCTTCGCGCGCGTGCGGTTCCACACCGTCACGTCGAAGCCGGCGCCGCACAGCCGCCGCGCCATCGGCGCGCCCATCAGGCCGGTGCCCAGCAAGGCGATCTTCATCGGTGCTCCATGTCGTTGTGGTGGATCGGTGGGGTTCTGGGGCAGTATAGGAAGCGAGTCCACGACGCACCGCCCCCACCCACATGACCCTGCCGCAGCCCGCCAGCCTCGACCCCGCCTGGCTCGACGTCCAGTACAACAACCGCGCCCGCATCCCCGGGCATCCGCAGCTGTTCGCGCGCTGGGACGCCGACTCGGCGGCGGCCCGCGCCGCGCTGCCGTGTCGCGTCGACCTGCGCTACGGCGACGGGCCGAACGAGACGCTCGACGTCTTTCCGGCCGCGCAGCCCGGCGCGCCGGTGCTGGTCTTCATCCACGGCGGCTGGTGGCGGTCGCTCGACAAGGCCGGCCACAGCTTCGTCGCGCCGGCCTTCGTGCGCGGCGGCGCGACCGTGGTGCTGCCGAACTACGCGCTGTCGCCCAGCGTCACCATCGAGACCATCGTGCTGCAGATGACGCGCGCGCTGGCCTGGACCTGGCGCCACGCGGCCGCGCACCACGGCGACCCGCGGCGCATCGTGCTGGTCGGCCACTCGGCAGGCGGTCACCTCGCGACGATGCTGCTGGCCTGCGACTGGCGGCGCGTCGCGCCCGATCTGCCGGCCGGGCTGGTGAGGTGCGCGCTCAGCATCTCGGGGCTCTACGAGCTGGAGCCGGTGCGGCTGACGCCCTTCCTGAAGGCCGATCTGCGGCTGACGCCGGCCGCGGTGGCGCACCTCAGCCCGGCGCGCTTTCCAGCGCCGCGCGGGCGCACGCTGCTGGCCGCCGCCGGCGCGCTGGAGAGTGAGGAGTTCCTGCGCCAGAACCGCCTGATCCAGGCCGCCTGGGGCAAGGCGGTCGTGCCGCGCTGCGAGGAGGTGCCGGGCACGAACCACCTCGACGTCCTGCACGCGCTGGCCGAGCCGGACGGGGTGCTGCATGCGCGCGCCTGGGAACTTCTGCGCGCCTGAACCGGAATAAGACGGTCCCGCGGCCCCAGTTCCCCGCATTGCCGGGAGCCGGCCGGCCGTCCAATCGAGGCAACGATTCCGTGGCCTCATGCCCGCTGCCCCGTCCTCATCGACCAGCGCTCCGCCGCCGACGTCCGCCTCCGGCGCCGTCGGGCGGCGGCTCGGCCGTTTTCAGCTGCTGAGCCTGCTGGGCAAGAGCAGCCGCACGATGCTGTGGTGCGCGCGCGAGCCGGCCACCGCCCACGACCTGATCCTGGCGCTGCCGCGCCACCAGCCGACCGATGCCGCGGCCCTGGAGCACTGGCTCCACGACGCCCGCCTCGTCGCGCGCCTGAATCATCCGCAGCTGCTGCCGGTCACCGAGGTCGGTGTCGAGGAGCGCTGGCCCTACGTCGCCGGTCCGGCCATCGAGGGCATGACGCTCGACGCACGGCTGGCCGGCGGCGAGCCGCCGACGCCGGCCGACGCGGCACTATGGATGATCGACCTGCTGCAGGGCCTGGCCTTCGTGCACGAGGCCGGCCTCGCGCACGGCGACATCGGTGCCTACAGCGTGCTGATCGACGCGCAGGGTCGCGCGATGCTGCTGCCGGGCGCGGACGCGGGCAGTGCGCCGCCGGCACGGGCGGCCGGTGCCAGCGCCGCGCGCGCCGTCGACACCGGTGCGCTGCGCCTGCAGCGCGACGCCGGCGCCCGCGACCTGCAGGCCTGCGGCCTGCTGCTGCACCGCCTGCTGGCCGGCGCCCCGGCGCTGGACGAGACCGACCCGCCGACGGCGCTGGAGCGCCTGGACCGCGAGATCGTGCGCCTGGGCTGGACCACACCGCAGCCGGTGCCCGATGCCCTGCGCGCCATCGTCAACCGCGCCACCGAACGCGAGCCGCAGCGCCGCTACCTCGGCGCGCGCAGCCTGCAGCGCGCACTGCAGGGCTGGCTTGATGCGCAGGCGGCCGGCAGCGAGGGCGCGCTGGCGCTGCTGCTGGATCGCATGCACAGCGTCGGCCACCTGCCGGCGCTGCCGGGATTGCTGTCGCGCGTGTCCGCGGTGGTGGCGATGGAGCAGCAGCGCATCAGCGACATGGCCGAGGTGCTGATCCAGGATCCGGCGCTGGCCTTCGAGCTGCTGAGGCTGGTCAACGCCGCGCAGTTCGCGGCCCAGGCCGGCAGCGGCGTCGCCACCGTGCGGCGCGCCGTGCAGCTGATCGGCGTGCAGGGCTTGCGCCGCAGCACGACCGGCCTGAAGCCCTGGCCGGGCGCGCTGCAGCAACAGCATGCGCCGGCCCTGGCCGCCGCGCTGCGCGAGGCGCGACTCGCTGCCCACGTGGCGCGCCGGCTGTGCCCGGCCGACATGGACGGCGAGGAGGCCTTCCTCGTCGGCCTGCTGCAGCATCTGGGCGCGCTGCTGCTGCGCTATCACTTCCCCGACGAGGCCGAGCAGATCCACCGCCTGGTCCATCCGGGTCCCGAGGTGCCGCGCGGCATGCCCGAGGCGGCCGCGGCCTGCGCCGTGATCGGCGTCGAGCCCGAGGTGCTGGCGCTGGCCGTCGCGCGCCACTGGGGCCTGCCCGAATCGATGCTGCACGCGATGCGCCGCGTCTCGACCGACGCGCC
Source organism: uncultured Methylibium sp. (assembly GCF_902826655.1). Classification (GTDB taxonomy): domain Bacteria; phylum Pseudomonadota; class Gammaproteobacteria; order Burkholderiales; family Burkholderiaceae_C; genus Methylibium. The sequence continues at coordinate 129,141 of NZ_CADEFR010000003.1, forward strand.
GGTGCGCACGCCCGACCAGCGCGGCGACATGATGCGGCTGCTGGCCGGTGCCGCCGTCGAGGCGGTCGACGCGTTGAACTCGCGCGAGGCGCGCAGCGGCGCTGCCGCCGTCGCGATCGGCAAGGTGACGCAGCGCTACGCGCGCGCCATCGTGCTGGGCCAGAACGAACTGGCCGACGCGCTGCAGTCGGCGCTGCGCGACGTCGACGCGAGCGCGCATCCCGTGGACCAGGCGGCCTGAACGTGGGTGCGGCTGCCGTCGCCGGCGTCGAGCGCGTCGGCCGCTTCGAGCTCCGTCGCGTGCTGGGCCGTGGTGCGCAGAGCACCGTCTGGCTGGCGCACGACCCGCGGCTGGCGCGCGACGTCGCGCTGAAGCTGATGAACGTCGAGGCCGGGGCCGATCTCGGCGACTGGCTGGCCGAGGCGCGCGCCGCCGCCGGCCTGAACCATCCGCACATCGTCCCGGTCTTCGAGGCCGACCTGCACGGCAGCGGCGCGCGGGCCCAGCCCTATCTCGTCTTCGAGTACGTGGCCGGCGCCTCGCTGGACCGGCACCTGCTGCAGCGCGGCCCCTATGCGCCGCGCGAGGCGGTCGAGTGGATGCTCGGCGTGGTCGATGCGCTGGCCCAGGCGCATGCCGCCGGCCTGGTGCACCGCGACCTGAAGCCGTCGAACTTTCTCGTCGACGCGGCCGGCCATGCTCGCGTCACCGACTTCGGCATCGCGGTGAAGAGCGGCGTCGCCGTCGCGGCCGTCGGCACGCCGCGCTACGCCGCACCCGAGACGCTGAAGCGCGAGCCGCCGACGCCGGCGGTCGATGTCTTCGCGCTCGGCCTCGTGCTGGCCGAGCTGATGCTGGGCCGCGCGCTGATCACCGAGACCGAGGTGCCGGCGATCCTCAAGCGCATCGCCGACACCGACCTCGCGCTGCCGGCCCAGACGCCGCAACCCATCGACGACGCGCTGCGTGGCGTGATCCAGCGTGCGCTGGCGCGCGATGCGGCGCAGCGCTTCCGCGACGCCGGCGAGCTGCGCGACGCGCTGAAGGCCTGGCTCGCACCGGCCGCCGACGATACCGGCGCAGCCGGTTCCCAGAAGGCCGGCACGCTCGACTTCCTGCTGCGCCGCATGCGCCACAAGACCGACTTCCCGGCGCTGTCGGACTCGGTCGCCAGCATCCAGCGTGTCGCCGCGTCCGAGAACGAGAACCTCGGCACCCTGGCCGGCGAGATCCTCAAGGACGTGGCGCTGACGCACAAGCTGCTGCGGCTGGTCAACACCGCGCACTACTCGCAGGCCGGCGGCGGCAGCATCAGCACGGTCTCGCGCGCAGTGCAGCTGATGGGCTTTGCCGGCGTGCGCAACCTCGCGCTGTCGCTGGTGCTGGTCGAGCACATGAACGACAAGCTACACGCGCAGCAGATCCGCCAGGAGTTCCTGCGCGCGCTGATGGCCGGCACGCTGGCCGAGGAGCTGTGCCCGGGCTCGATGGCGCAGCACGGCGTGATGGAGGAGGCCTTCCTCGGTGCGATGTTCCAGAACCTCGGCCGTCTGCTGGCCGAGTTCTACTTCCCCGAGGAAGCCGAGCAGGTGCGCCGGCTCGTGCGCCCCGGCGTCGTGCCTGCACGCAGCGCGCCGAAGCAGCCGATGCCCGAAGCGGCAGCCTCGGTGTCGGTGCTGGGCCTGAGCTACGAAGAGCTGGGCCTGGGCGTCGCCCGCCACTGGGGCCTGCCCGACACGCTGCAGCGCTGCATGCGCACGGCGACCGGCACGCCGCCCTCGCAGCCCCCCGCCGCCGTGCCCGAGCGCCTGCGCTGGCTGGCCAGCGCCGCCAACGAGATCGCCGACACGCTGCTGCATCACGAACCCGAGGAAGCGACGCGCAAGCTCGCCGAGCTGGCCGAGCGTCATGCGCGTGCCATCGGCGTGCCGGCGCGCGAGATGATCGCGGCCGTCGGCCGCTCGCGCGGGCGCCTGACCGAACTGGCCGCGGGCCTGGAGATCCGCCTGCAGCCCGGCGCCACCGCCGAGCGGCTGCTGGCGCCCAAGCCGCAGCCGGCTGCCGCATCGGCCGCGCCCGCGAAGCACGGCGCGGCTGCGTCCGACACCCTGTCCGACCTCGCCATCGGCCCGGGTCGCGTCGAGGACACCCTGGTGCTGGCTGCACCGCAAGGCCGCGACCGCGCCGCCGCCGCCGACCCGGCCAGCGTGCTGGCCGCCGGCATCCAGGACATCACGAACAGCATGGTCGACGAGGTCAAGCTCGGCGAGGTGCTGCGCATGATCCTGGAGACGATGTACCGCGCGCTCGGCTTCCGGCGCGTGCTGTTCTGCCTGCGCGACGCGAAGAGCGGCGCGCTGGTCGGCCGCTTCCTGCTGGGCGAGGGCGACGAGGCGCTGAAGGCGGCCTTCCGCGTCGCGCTCAAGCCGGCGCCGGGCACGACCGCCGATCTGTTTGCGGCCGTGTGCCTGAAGGGCGCCGACACGCTGATCAGCGATGCCACCGCGAACAATCTCCGCGGCCGCCTGCCGGCCTGGTACCGCGACACGATCGACGCGCCGGCCTTCCTGCTGCTGCCGCTGTCGGTCAAGCAGGCGCCGGTCGGCCTGATCTACGCCGACAAGGCCGAAGCCGGCGCGATCGTGCTGAGCGAGAAGGAACTGTCGCTGCTGCGCACCTTGCGCAATCAGGCCGTGATGGCGTTCCGCCAGGCGAGCGGCGGATGACGACAGAGCAAGGGTGACGAGCCTGATCCCGTCACTGAGAGCTAACGGTTAGGGCTGCTTCGTTCCCGACCTGACCCGGTTGGCCGCGCCCCCATGCGGGGAGGCCCGTCGAGGTGGATTGTAGGTGACGGGTCCTCGGGCCCTTCACCGCTTCAACGAAGCTTGAGGTCGTCGTCGGAGAAGCGCACGCCGATCGGCTCGATCAGCAGTTGCTTCGGCCCCGCCTCGACCGCGCCCGCGACCCAGGCCGCGACGCCCGTGGCCTTCGCGACCTCGACGGTGCGCGCTGCGTCCGCGGCCTTGACGAAGAGCGCGAAGCCCGCGCCCATGTTCAGCGTCGAGTAGGCCTCGCGCGCGTCGTGGCCGGCGTGCCGGGCGATGAACTCCAGCACCGGTGGCACCGGCGGCACGGTGTGGATGCGGTAGGTGTGGGTCGCGGGGTGGCGCAGCAGCTTGCGCCAGCCGTGGCCGGTGATGTTGGCGCTGTAGTGCGGCACGATGCCGGCCTGCCACAGCCCCTCGGTCACCGGCGAATACAGCGCCGTCGGCGCGAGCAGGGCTTCGCCGTAGCTCAGGCCCGGCGCCACTTCGGTGAGGTAGCCCTGCGGCAGCCGTTCCACCAGCTTGCGCGCCAGGCTCAGGCCGTTGGCGTGGATACCGCTCGAGGCCAGCAGCACGATCGCGTCGCCCGGTGCCAGCGCGTCGCCGACCGAGAGCCGGCTCTTCGGGTTGATCAGTCCGGTGCAGGACGCCGCGAGGTCGATGCGCCCGGCCTCGACGATGCCGGCCAGCGCCGGTGTCTCGCCGCCGCCCCAGGCCACGCCGCAGACGTCGCAGGCGCGTTTCCAACCGGCCACCAGCGCCTGCGCTCGTTGGGCGTCGCCGAACCAGTCGCTGCCGCCGGCGGCCCAGTAGGCCTGCACCACCAGCGGCGTCGCGCCGACGGTGATCAGGTCGTTGATCGCCATCGCGATGGTGTCCTGCGCGATGCGGTCGTACCAGCTCCTGCCGGTGAGCGCCTGCATCTCGTCGGCGACCAGCGCCTTGCTGCCCAGGCACTCGACGATGCTGGCCAGGTAGAAAGGGCCAACGTCGACGACGTAGGCCGACTCGCCACGCGAGGCCGCGACCTCGCCGAAGCCGTGCGCCGCCAGGTTGATCGCGGTGTCCTTCGCGGCGCGCTGCGCGGCCACCTTCAGCGGATCGATGAGGTCGTAGTTGACGCCGGCCTGTTCGTAGCTCAGCGGGGTGGGTGCAGCGGTGGTCATGGGCGGGCAGGGGGCGCGAGTGCGCCGGATTATCCGGCACCGCGCCGCCGCGGGGCCTTGCGCTGCCCCGGTAAACTGATTCGCATGAGCACCCTGGTCCTGGCCCGCAAGTACCGTCCGCGCCACTTCGGCGAGATGGTCGGCCAGGAGCACGTGGTGCGCGCGCTGGCCAACGCGCTGGGCTCGCAACGCCTGCATCACGCCTACCTCTTCACCGGCACGCGCGGCGTCGGCAAGACCACGGTCTCGCGCATCCTCGCCAAGAGCCTCAACTGCACCGGGCTCGACGGCCAGGGCGGCATCACCGCCCAGCCCTGCGGCGTCTGCCCGGCCTGCCGCGACATCGATGCCGGCCGCTTCGTCGACTACACCGAGCTCGACGCGGCCAGCAACCGCGGCGTCGACGAGATCCAGCAGCTGCTGGAGCAGTCGGCCTACAAACCGGTGGTCGGGCGCTTCAAGGTCTTCATGATCGACGAAGTGCACATGCTGTCGACGACGGCCTTCAACGCGATGCTGAAGACGCTGGAGGAGCCGCCCGAGTACCTGAAGTTCGTGCTGGCCACGACGGACCCGCAGAAGGTGCCGGTCACCGTGTTGAGCCGCTGCCTGCAGTTCAACCTGCGGCCGATGCCGCCCGAGGTCGTGCGCACGCACCTGCAGCAGGTGCTGGCCAGCGAGTCCATCGAGGCCGAGCCCGGTGCGCTGCGCCTGCTGGCGCGCGGCGCGCACGGCTCGATGCGCGACGCGCTCTCGCTCACCGACCAGGCGATCGCCTTCGGCGCCGGTGCGCTGACCGAGGCGGGCGTGCGCCAGATGCTCGGCGCCGTCGAGCGCAGCCACGTCTATGCGCTGATCGATGCGCTGGCCGCCGGCGACGGTGCGGCCGTGGTCGCCACCGCGGACGCCTTGCGCGCCGAGGGGCTGTCGGCCGAGGGCGCGCTCGAGGAGATGACCGTGGTGCTGCAGCAGATGGCGCTGCTGCAGGCCGTGCCCGGCGCGCTGGACGCCGACGATCCCGACACCGCCGCGCTCGAGCAGCGCGCCGGCCTGCTGCCGCCCGACGAGACCCAGCTGCTCTACAGCATCGCGCTGCACGGCCGCGGCGAGCTGGCGCTGGCGCCCGATGAGTACGGCGGTCTGGTGATGGTGCTGTTGCGCATGCTGGCCTTCCGGCCGGGCGGGGCGACGCGGTCGGTGCCGCCGCGCGCTGCCGCCGCGCCGTCCTCGGCGGCGCCGGCGCCGCGACCCGCACCGGCGGTGCCGCTGGCGCGCAATCCGGCCGTGGCCAGCACCGCGGTCGCACCGGCCAGCAAGCCCGCGCCGGTCCAGGCGACGGCGCCCGCGGCCGGCGTGCCGCCGTGGGAAGAAGAGATCCCGATCGAGGCCGAGGCGCCGGTCGCGCCGGCCGCGCCGCGGTCCGCGCGCGCGCCTGCGCTTGCACCGGTGGCCGATGCGGCGCCGCTCGTCACCGGCCCGCTCGGCGATCGCTGGCACGCGCTGGTGCAGTCGCTCGTGGCCGCCAATGCGGTGGCTGCGCTGGTGCGCGAGCTGGCACTGCAGGCCGAGTGCACCGCCATCGACGGCGGCGAGACGCGCTTCGCCTTGCGCGTCGAGCGCGAGGCCCTGCGCAACCCCGCGCATGCCGACAAGCTGCAGGCCGCGCTGGCGCAGGTGCTGGGCCACGCGGTCGCGCTCGAGGTCGAGGCCGGCGCGGTCGTCGACACGCCGGCGCGCCGCGACGCCGCAGCGCGCGAGGCACGCCAGCGCGCGGCCGAGGCCGAGATCGATGCCGACCCGTTCGTCGTGCAGATGCTGTCGCAGTACAAGACGGCGCGCATCGTGCCGGGGTCGGTCAAGCCGACCTGACGATCATTTTCTGGAGAACGAGATGCTCAAAGGACAACTGGCCGGCCTGATGAAGCAGGCGCAGGCGATGCAGGACAACCTGAAGAAGGCGCAGGACGAGCTGGCGCTGATCGAGGTCGAGGGCCAGTCGGGCGCCGGCCTCGTGAAGGTCGTGATGACCTGCAAGCACGACGTGAAGCGCATCACCATCGACCCCAGCCTGCTGGCCGACGACAAGGACATGCTCGAGGACCTGGTCGCCGCCGCCGTCAACGACGCGGTGCGCCGCGCCGCCGCGACCAGCGAGGAGAAGATGGGCAAGCTCACCGCCGGCATGCCGATGCCTCCGGGGATGAAGTTCCCCTTCTGACCCCGTGGCCTCGTCGCTCGACCAGCTGACCGAGGCGCTGCGGCGCCTGCCGGGTGTCGGCGTCAAGTCGGCGCAGCGCATGGCCTACCACCTGCTGCAGCACGACCGCGGCGGCGCGCAGCAGCTGGCGCGGGCGCTCGAAGGCGCCGTGGCGACGGTGCGCCACTGCGCGCGCTGCCACACCTTCACCGAGGCCGAGGTCTGCAGCACCTGCCTCGATCCGGCGCGCGAGCGACGCCAGCTCTGCGTCGTCGAGACGCCGGCCGACCAGGCCGCGGTCGAGCGCAGCGGCAGCTACCACGGCCTCTACTTCGTGCTGATGGGGCGGCTGTCGCCGCTCGACGGCATCGGCGTGCGCGACATCGGCCTGGCCGCGCTGCTGGAGCGCGCGACCGACGGCGAGGTGCAGGAGCTGATCGTCGCGACCAACTTCACCGCCGAGGGCGAGGCCACGGCGCACGTGATCGCGCAGGCGCTCAAGGGGCGCGGCGTGACCGTCACGCGACTGGCGCGCGGCGTGCCGGTCGGCAGCGAGCTCGAGTACGTCGACCTCGGCACGATCGCGCACGCGCTCAGCGACCGGCGCTGAGCGCCGGCGCAGAACCGGTCAGCGCCTGCCGGCCTTGGCGCGCTTGCTGCTGGTGGCCTTCTTGGCGGTGCGCGTGCCCTTCTTGGCCGCCGCCTTGGCCGGTACGTAGAGCACCACCGCCTGGCCGGTGGCGAAGGACGCCCCGGCCGAGACCTTGTTCCAGGTCGCGAGGCTGGCCGCGCTGACGCGGTAGCGCGTCGCGATCGAGGCCACGCTGTCGCCCTTGCGCGCCTTCACCGTCGTGCGCCGCAGGTTGGGGCCGTCGGACACCAGGTGCATGGCCGCGTTGTCGGCGACGCGCTCCGACACATCCTGGTGGCGCTGGTGGTTGCGCGGGACCAGCAGCGTCGAGCCGGCCTTGATCAGCATGCGCGGCGGGATGCGGTTGACGTCGCGCAGCGCTTCCTCGCTCATGCCGGCCTGCTTGGCCGCGTCGCCCGGCTTCATGGTCCTGGGCACGGTCCAGGCGGTCCAGCTGGCCAGCGGCCCCTGGTGCTGGCGCAGCGCGATCAGGAAGTCGTTCGCGTTGTCGTAGGGCAGCAGCACCTGCGGCGTGCCGGCCGCCAGGATCACCGGCCGGTTGAGCTGCGGGTTCAGGGCCTGGAACTCGCTCATCGTCAGGCCGGCCAGGCGCGCCACCAGCGCCACGTCGACGTCGCGCTGGATCGGCACGCTGAGGAAGTAGGGGTGGTTCTCGAGCGTCGGCAGCACCAGGCCGAAGTCCTGCGGCCGCGCGACGATGTTCTTCACGGCCTGCAGCTTGGGCACGTAGTAGCGCGTCTCGAGCGGCATCTTCAGGCTGAGGTAGTCGGTCGGCAGCCCGGCCTTCTGGTTGCGCGCCATCGCGCGGCCGACGCTGCCCTCGCCCCAGTTGTAGGCGGCCAGCGCCAGGTGCCAGTCGCCGAACTGGGCATGCAGCTTCTGCAGGTAGTCGAGCGCGGCGCGCGTCGACGCCAGCACGTCGCGGCGCTCGTCGCGGAAGATGTTCTGCGTCAGGTCGTAGTGCTTGCCGGTCGAGGGGATGAACTGCCACATGCCCGAGGCCTTGGCCGAGGACATCGCCTGGGGGTTGAATGCGCTCTCGATGAAGGGCAGCAGCGCCAGCTCGGTGGGCATGCCGCGGCGCTCGATCTCGTCGACGATGTGATAGAGGTAGCGGCTGGAGCGCTCGGTCATGCGCTGCACGTAGTCGGGTCGCGTCGCGTACCACTGCTCGCGGTTGCGCACGAGGTCGGTGTCGAGGTCGGGCATCGCGAAGCCGCGTCGCACCCGCACCCACAGGTCGCGCTGGGCCGTGTCGTCGGCCAGGTTGACGGGCTCCTCGGGACGCACCGGATCGGTCGGCGTGCCGGCGGCGACGGCGGGCGGCTCGCCGGGTGCGGCCGGCACCGACCCGGACGCGGCGACGGCCGGCGCGGAGGCGGCGACCGGCGCCGGCACGGAGGCCGCCGCGACCGGCACGCTGGCCGCCGAGGCGGCGGATGCGACCGGGGGCGGCACCGGTGTCGGGGCCGTGGCGCAGGCCGCCAGCAGCAGCGTCAGGGCCAGGGAAGGTGCAAGACGCTGCAGCAGGGCGGTGGGGCGCTTCATCGGAATTCGTTCTTCCACTGTCGCAATGCGGCGAGCACGCTCACCGCATCGTCGCCGGTCGCGCCGTGGGCCCGCGCCGCGGCGCGGACCTCGGGTTCGGCGACCCGCAGGAAAGGATTGACCTGCCGTTCGGTGGACACGCTGCTGGGCAGCGTCGGCAGGTCGCGTCGGCGCAGCGATTCGCAGCGCGCGCTGTAGTCGACCAGTTCGGCGTTGCCGGGTTCCACGGCGCGCGCGAACTTCAGGTTGGACAGCGTGTACTCGTGGGCGCAGCAGACCCGCGTGTCGCCCGGCAGCGCCGCCAGCCGCGACAGCGAGGCATGCATCTGCGCCGGCGTGCCCTCGAACAGGCGGCCGCAGCCGCCGCTGAACAGCGTGTCGCCGCAGAACAGGATCGGCGCCTGGCCGGCCGGCCGGCCGAAGTAGGCGATGTGGCCGGCCGTGTGGCCCGGCACGTCGATGACCTCGAAGCGCGTGCCGAACAGGTCGACCGCGTCACCGCCGCGCAGCGGCACGTTGGGTTCGGGGATGGACTCGGTCGCCGGCGCCCACACCGGCCCCTGCAGGCGATCGCGCAGCGCATCGACGCCGCCGACGTGGTCGCCGTGGTGGTGGGTCACTACAATCGCCGACAGCTTCAGCGACCGCTCGTCGAGAGCACGAACGACCGGTGCTGCGTCCCCCGGATCGACGACGATGGCCGACACGCCATCGTGAAGCATCCAGATGTAGTTGTCGGTGAAGGCGGGAACAGCAAGCAGGTCCATGACGCAAGAGGCTTCGAGTATAGATTTGCCGCGCTGGCTGCAGACACCGCCGGGACGCTACGTCCTGGACTGGGAGCAGGCGCGCATCGATGCCCACGTGGCCGACGTCTTCGGCTTCCACGCGCTGCAGCTCGGCCTGCCCGAGATCGACGCGCTGCGCGCCAACCGCATGCCGCACCGCTGGCTCGCGCGCCCGGGCGTCACGCCCGCCGCGGCCCGCGAGGCCGACCACGACGCCCCGCCGGCGCCGATGCCGGCGACATCGCTGCTGTGCGACTTCGAGGCGCTGCCGTTCCCGAGCCAGAGCCTGGACCTGGTCGTGCTGCCGCACACGCTGGAGTTCGCGCGCGACGCCCACCACACGCTGCGCGAGGTCGAGCGCGTGCTGGTGCCCGAGGGCCGCGTGGTCATCGTCGGCTTCAACCCGGCCAGCCTGTGGGGTTTGCGGCAGTGGGGCGGGCGCTGGTCGCGCCGGCTGGGCGCCGGCGGCAACGGCGCCAGCCTGTTCCTGCCGCGCGCCGGCGAGTTCATCGCCAACCGCCGGCTGCGCGACTGGCTGCGCCTGCTCAGCTTCGAGGTCGAGGGCGGTGCCTTCGGCTGCTACCGGCCGGCGCTGCGCTCCCAGCCGTGGCTGGACCGCTGGGGCTGGATGGAGAAAGCCGGCGACCGCTGGTGGCCGATGTTCGGTGCGGTCTACCTCGTCACGGCCGTCAAGCGCGTGCGCGGCATGCGGCTGATCGGCCTGGCGCGCGGCAAGGCCCCGAAGTCGCGCGCCGCGCCGGCCGTGGTGAGCCACCGGCACCGCGAACTGAGCGAGGAGCTGGAGTGAGCGCGGCCCGCAGCGTCAGCGACGTGATCGCCCGCCCGGCCGTGACCATCTACACCGACGGCGCCTGCAAGGGCAACCCGGGGCCTGGCGGCTGGGGCGCCTGGCTGTCGAGCGACGGCCACGAGAAGGAACTCAGCGGCGGCGAGGCCAGCACCACCAACAACCGCATGGAGCTGACCGCGGTGATCGAGGCCCTGGGCTCGCTCAAGCGCAGCTGCAAGGTCGCGCTGTACACCGACAGCGAGTACGTCCGCAAGGGCATCACCGAATGGATCCACGGCTGGAAGCAGCGCGGCTGGAAGACCGCCGACCGCAAGCCGGTCAAGAACGCCGACCTGTGGCAGAAGCTCGAGTCCCTGGCCTCGGTGCACCATGTCGACTGGCACTGGGTCAAGGGCCACGCCGGCGACCCGGGCAACGAGCGCGCCGACGCACTGGCCAACCAGGGCGTGGCGCGCTTCCTGTGAGCCGGGCCGCCTTGTGTGAAGCAATGTTTCCCCTCGCCCGGCCGTGCGGTATGCAAAGCCGCTGCCGCCGCGCCGGGCCGCGGCGGTTCAGAATCCTGAGATTCTGCTGACAAGCTCCCGATGAAACGACTGCATCTCAGCGTGGCCGCCGTGGGCCTGATCGCCGCCTCGCTGCTGGCCTGGTGGTGGCAGCAGCGCGCACCGTCGTCGGCCTCGGGCGCCGGCGTCGCGAACGCGGCCCCCAGCGCCCCCGGCCGAGGCGCCACGCCGGCCGGGCCGGTGTCGGTCGAGGTGGCCCGCGCCGAGGCGCGCGACCTGACCGACGACACGACGGCCGTCGGCAGCCTGCGCTCGCGCCAGGGCGTGGTGATCCGCCCCGAGGTCAGCGGCCGCATCGTGCGGCTCGGCTTCGTCGACGGCCAGCGCGTGAAGCGCGGGCAGCTGCTGGTGCAGTTCGACGACTCGCTGCCGCAGGCCCAGCTGCGCCAGGCGCAGGCCCAGCTGGCGATCGCGCGCACGACGCTGCAGCGCAATGCCGAGCTGGTGGCGCAGAACTTCGTCACGCAGAGCGTGGTCGACCAGGCGCAGGCCAACGTCGCCGTGGCCGAGGCCCAGGTCGCGCTGGCGCGTGCCACGGTCGACAAGCTGCGCATCCTCGCGCCCTTCGACGGCCAGGCCGGCATCCGCCAGGTCAACGTCGGCGACTACCTGAAGGACGGCGCCGACATCGTCGCGCTGGAGGACAGCTCCAGCGTCTACGTCGACTTCAACCTGCCCGAGCGCTTCGCCACGCGCATCAAGCCGCAGCAGAAGGTCGCGGTCGCGATCGACTCGCTGGCGGGGCAGACCTTCAGCGCCGTCGTCGAGGCGCTGGAGCCGCAGATCACCGCCGACGGCCGCGCCATCGCCGTGCGGGCCCGCGTGCCCAACGCCAGCGCGCAACTGCGTCCGGGCATGTTCGCGCGCGTCAAGGTCGTGCTGGGGCAGCGGCCGGGCGCGGTCCTGGTGCCCGAGGAGGCGCTGCTGCCGCAGGCCGGCAAGGAGCTGCTGATCAAGGTCGTCGACGGCCCCCGGGGCCCGACCTCGCAGCGGCTCGAGGTCCGCACCGGCCTGCGCCGCGACGGCAAGGTCGAGATCCTCGACGGCGTCGCCGCCGGCGACCGCATCGTCACCGCCGGTCAGCAGCAGCTGGCGCGCGGCGACGCGCTGCCGCTGAAGCTGGTCGAGCTGGGCGCCAAGCCGGCGCAGGCGGCACCGGTCGCGCCGTCCGGGCCGGCGGCGTCGGCGGCGCGCGCCGGCTGAGCGGCAGGTCGCGATGCAGCTCGCCGAGGCCTCGATCCGCCGCCCGGTCTTCGCGACCGTGCTGTCGCTGCTGCTGGTGCTGATCGGCCTGGTGTCGTTCTCGCGCCTGCAGCTGCGCGAGTACCCGCGCATCGACGAGCCGGTGGTCACCGTGACGACGCGGCTGACCGGTGCGTCGTCCGAGGTGATCGAGTCGCAGGTCACCAAGCCGCTGGAAGACTCGATCGCCGGCATCGACGGCGTCGACATCGTCACCTCGATCTCGCGCTCCGAGGAAAGCCAGATCACGGTGCGCTTCAAGCTCGAGAAGGACCCGGACAACGCCGCTGCCGACGTGCGCGACCGCGCCTCGCGCGTGCGCGGCCGGCTGCCGGACACCGTCGACGAACCCATCATCACCAAGGTCGAGGCCGACGCCTCGCCGACGATCTGGCTGACCTTCAGCAGCGATTCGCAGACCGCATTGCAGCTGACCGACCTGCTGACGCGCATCATCAAGCCGCGGCTGCAGACCGTCCCGGGCGTGGCCGACGTGCAGATCCGCGGCGACCGCACCTACGCGATGCGGGTCTGGCTCGACCCCGACAAGCTGGCCGCCTTGCGCCTGACGGTGCAGGACGTCGAGGACGCGATCCGGCGCCAGAACCTCGAGGTGCCGGCCGGGCGCATCGAGAGCCAGCAGCGCGAGTTCACCGTCACCGCGCGCACCGACCTGGCGACGCCGGCGCAGTTCGCCGACATCGCGATCAAGCAGAGCGCCCAGGGCTACACGGTGCGGATGCGCGACATCGCGCGCGTCGAGGAGGCGCCTGCCAGCGAGCGCAGCGCGGTGCGATTCAACGGCAAGCCGGCGGTGTCGGCCGGCGTGGTGCGCAACGCCACCGCCAACCCGCTGGAGCTGGCCCAGGGCGTTCGCGACATGCTGCCGCGGCTGCGCGAAGAGCTGCCGCCCGGCGTGAGCGTGCAGGTGGCGAACGACAACACGGTGTTCATCGACCGCTCGATCCGGTCGGTCTTCCAGACCATCGTCGAGGCGGTGGTGCTGGTCGCGCTGGTGGTGTTCGTGTTCCTGCGCACGCTGCGCGCGTCGATCATTCCGCTGGTCACCATCCCCGTCAGCCTGATCGGCGCCTTCGCGCTGATCGCGCTGGCCGGCTTCACCGTCAACACACTGACGCTGCTGGCGCTGGTGCTGGCGATCGGCTTGGTGGTCGACGACGCGATCGTCGTGCTCGAGAACATCTACCGCCACATCGAAGAGGGCATGGAGCCCTTCCAGGCGGCGCTCAAGGGTGTGCGCGAGATCGGTTTCGCGGTGGTGGCGATGACGCTCACGCTCGCAGCGGTGTTCGCCCCCATCGCCTTCACGCCCGGCCGCACCGGCCGGCTGTTCGCCGAGTTCGCGCTGACGCTGGCCGGCGCGGTGGTCGTCTCCGGCTTCGTTGCGCTGACGCTGAGCCCGATGATGTGCAGCCAGCTGCTGCGCCACAACCCCAGGCCCAGCCGCTTCGACCGCCTCGTCGAAGGCGGGCTGCAGCGCCTGACCGACGGCTACACCGGCGTGCTGCGCTGGACGCTGGCGCATCGCTGGGTCGTGGTGCTGGTGATGGTGGCGTCGGCGGCAGGCGCCGCGCTCCTGTTCAAGGGCATGAAGAGCGAGCTGGCGCCGATCGAGGACCGCGGCGTGGTCTTCACCAGCGTCAGCGCCCCGGACGGTGCGACGCTGGACTACACCTCGCGCTATCTCGGCGAGATCGAGAAGATCGCGCTCGCCGACCCCGACCTGGACCGCATCTTCATCATCTCCGGCACGCCGACGGTCGCGCAGGGCATCGCGGTGTTCCGCGGCAAGGACTGGAAGGACCGCGAGCGCAGCACGCCGACCATCGCGCGCGAGCTGTCGCCCAAGTTCGCCGCGCTGCCCGGCGTGCAGGCCTTCCCGGTGACGCCGCCCTCGCTGGGCGGGGGATTCCGCGAGCGGCCGGTCAACTTCGTGATCCTCACCTCGGACAGCTACGACAACCTGTTCGGCGTGGCCCAGCAGATGCTGGCCGAGATGGCGAGGAACCCCGGCATCGTCCAGCCCGACATCGACCTGCGCCTGAACAAGCCCGAGATCTACATCTCGGTCGACCGCGACCGCGCGGCCGATGCCGGCGTCTCGGTGGACGCCGTCGCGCGCACCATCGAGACGATGCTCGGCGGCCGCAACGTCACGCGCTACAAGCGCGATGCCGAACAGTACGACGTGATCGTGCAGACCCAGCCCAGCGGCCGCAGCACGCCCGAGGACATCGAGAAGCTCTACGTGCGCGGCCGCGCCGATGCCGCGGGCAACGCGGCGATGATCCCGCTGTCGGCGCTGGTCAAGGTGCAGACCAGCGTCGCGCCGCGCGAACTGAACCACTTCAACCAGCGCCGCTCGGTGACGATCACCGCCAACCTCGGCCCGGGCTACGCGCTCGGCGAGGCGCTGCAGTTCATGGACCAGGCCGCCGCGAAGGTGCTGCCGCCCGGCTACTCGACCGAGCTCAACGGCATCTCGCGCGAGTTCCGCACGTCCGGCGGCGCGCTCGGCCTCGTCTTCGTACTGGCGCTGCTGTTCATCTTCCTGGTGCTGGCGGCGCAGTTCGAGAGCTTCGTCGACCCCTTCGTGATCCTGCTGGCGGTGCCGCTGTCGATGGTCGGCGCGTTGCTGGCGCTCAAGCTGGCCGGGGGCACGCTCAACGTCTATTCGCAGATCGGCCTGATCACGCTGGTGGGCCTGATCACCAAGCACGGCATCCTGATCGTCGAGTTCTCCAACCAGCTGCGCCAGCAGGGACTGTCGACGCTCGAGGCGGTCACGCGGTCCGCGAGCCTGCGGCTGCGACCCATCCTGATGACCACCGGCGCGATGGTGCTGGGCGCGGTGCCGCTGGCGCTGGCCACCGGCGCCGGCGCCGAGAGCCGCCAGCAGATCGGCTGGGTCATCGTCGGCGGCATGTCGCTCGGCACGCTGCTGACGATCTTCGTCGTGCCGACCGTCTACACGCTGTTCGCGCGCCAGCACGCGCCGGGGCCGAACGACACGCCGGCCCTGGCCGACCAGCCCGCACCCGACGCGGCGGTCTGAGCACCGCCTAGCCCTGGGGGCGCTCAGGACGACGCGGCCAGCGTCAGCAACTGCACGTGGTCCAGCCGCAGGCGACTCTCGTCGTTGCGGGACGGGCCCTTGACCTGCTCGCCGGGATCGGCGGTGCGACGCAGCAGCGGCGCGGCCAGCGGTTGCCGGTCGGCGCCCAGCACGCTGGCCACCAGCGGCTGGCTGGCGCGCGAGCCGCGCTTCAGCACCACCGCGGTCTCGCCGTTGACCAGCTGCACGAAGCTGCCCGGCGGGTAGATGCCGAGCGCGCGCGTCAGCGCCACGCCGATGTCGTCGGCCGTGCCCTGGCTGCCCAGGCAGGCCTCGCGCATCGCCTGCATCGGCGGCAGGCCCTTGCGGGCCTTGCGCGGGCTCATGCGTGCCGTGAACACGTCGATGCGCTGCAGCAGCCGCGCCAGCCGCGCCGCCGGGTCGAGCGAACCCGGCGATGCCGGCGGCTCGTCGCCGTCCGCGGCCGGCGGCGCGGGCGGCGCGTGGTGCTGGCCGACGACGGCCAGCCACAGCGCGTCGGCGACGCCCAGCGCCGACAGCATCTCGGTGCTGCGTGCGCTGTGGCGGTCGATCGCCATGCGCTGGTCCAGCGTCGGCGTGCGTTCGCGGTAGACCAGTTCGTCCTGCAGCGCGGTGATGCTCAGGTTCATCGACAGCGCGGCCAGCGCCAGGCTGCGCTGCTCGGGCTCGGGCCAGCCGAGGTGCATCGCGCACTCGGCGACGACCGCCGTGCAGACCAGCGCGTGATGGCTGCTGTAGCGCTCCAGCGTACGCGCCGCGCCGTGGATCAGCAGGTAGAACAGGCCGTCGGGCGACTGCAGGCGCAGCGCGTCGAGGCGTTGCGCCAGCGCTCGAAGCCGATCGACCCACAGCGGGTCGTCGGGGGCATCGGCAAGCAGCAGGATCGCGAAGCGGTGCAGTTCCTGGACGGAGGCGACGAGCGCGGCGGCTTCGTCGGTGGCGGACGGGGCGGGGGAGGTTTCCTGGGCCGGCATGCGCGGGTCGGGGAGGACGGTCGGGAAGCCGGCGCGAACGAGGCGCCGGGCGGACGCGGCGAGGGTAGCGCATCGGGCGGCGCGCTGCAGCGCGCCAGAGGGCAGATTCGGTTGCGGCGGCCGCCGTTCGCGCTTAGCGTCGGTTGTCCCGGCGTTACCGCGCCACGTCCCGAGCCCCTGATTCCCTGCCCGCCATGAGCGATCCTCATTCGACCGAAGCCGAGTCCCCTTCTCCTGCCGACCGCGCTGCCGAGCCCGCTGCCGCACTCGACCCGCGTCGCCGCCGCCTTCTGGGCCTGGCCGCGATGTCGGCCGCGCTCGCCGCCGCCTGCGGTGGCGGCGGTGGCGGATCCCCGTCGCCCGCGCCGCCCCCGCCTCCGCCGCCGGCCCCGCCACCACCGGTCGTGCCGGTCGACGGGCCGCCGTGGCTGGGCTTCGCGCGCAATGCCCAGCACAGCGCGCTGAGCGGCATCGCCAGCCTGCCGCTGACGCGGCTGATCTGGAGCGCCGCGGTCGACCTGGCACCGCCGTACAACAACGGCGCGCTGCTGGCGCACTACGGTTCGCCGGTCATCACGCGCTACAACACCGTGCTCGTGCCGATCAAGATCAGCGGCGGCACGACGGCCGGCTTCCGCGTCGAGGCGCGCATCGGCGCCAACGGCCAGATGGTGTGGTCGCTCGACAGCGACTACCGCCTGCCGCCGTACAACTGGGTGCCGGCCTTCAACCTCGCGCAGGCGCCCGACGGCCCGCTGCTCATCCCCGACTCGGGCGGTCGCCTGCTGCTGCGCGAGGACCCCGACAACGCCAGCGGCGCGCAGCGCCACGCCGTCTTCTACGGCGAGGCCGCCTACGACGCCGCGCCGGCCACCTTCGACGCGACGGTCTTCATCAACACGCCGCTGACCACCGACAGCCAGGGCAATGTCTTCTTCGGCTTCGTGGTCACCGGGGCCAACCCGGCCGGGCTGACGGGCGGCGGCATCGCGCGCATCGGCGCCGACGGCGTGGCCACCTGGGTCAGTGCCGCCACCGCCGCGGCCGACGCGACCATCACCAAGGCGGCGATGAACAGCGCGCCGGCGCTGTCGGTCGACGAACGCACGCTCTACGTGGTGCTGAACAACGTGCCGGCGCCGGGCGCGCGCGCGGTCGGCCGGTTGCTGGCGCTGAATGCCGACACGCTGGCCGTGCTGACGCGCCGCGTGCTGCTGGACCCGCTGACCGGCGCGCCGTCCTGGGTCAGCGACAACGCGACCTCGTCGCCGCTGGTCGGCCCCGACGGCGACGTCTACATCGGCGTGCTCGAGTCCAACCCGCCGGCGCATGGCTTTCGCGGCTGGCTGCTGCACTTCGACGCGGCGCTGACGACGCTGCGCACGCCGGGCTCCTTCGGCTGGGACAACACGCCGTCGATCGTGCCGCGGGCGATGGTTCCGCAGTACGTCGGCCCGTCCAGCTACCTGCTGTGCGCCAAGTACAACAGCTACGGCGGCACCGGACCGGCGGGCGACGGCCGGCACCGCGTCGCCATCCTCGACCCCAACCAGACCCAGGTCGACGCGCCGTTCTCCGGCGCGACGGTGATGCGCGAGATCATCAGCATCCTCGGCATCACCCCGGACCCGAACTGGCCGGGCGGCGTCAAGGAGTGGTGCATCAACACCGCGGTGGTCGACCCGTTCACGAGCTCCGTGCTGATGAACAGCGAGGACGGCATCCTCTACCGCTGGCACCTGCCGACCAACGCATTCACCGAGAGCCTGCCGCTGAACAACGGCTACGCGCAGTCGTACACGCCCACCGCGATCGGGCCGGACGGGCGCGTCTACACGGTCAACAACGCGCGCTTGTTCTCCGTCGGAGTGTGAGTTGCCGGGTCAGCGGGCCTGCAGGGCCGATCTCTGCAGGCCGGCCCACTGCAGCGCTGCGAAGCCCAGCACCGCGACGATGTGCAGCGCGACGTAGGCCTCGCCCAGCGTCGTCGGCGTGACCCACTGCGTCGCCAGCAGCAGCACGCAGTCGATCGCCCACAGCAGGTTGCAGGCGATGACGAAGACGACCGCGCCGCGCGGCACGGCCTCGCGCGTCGCCAGCCACAGCAGTAGCGCGGCGTAGGGCAGCAGGGCCAGCCCGGCCAGCAGCAGCAGGGCGGACGGCAGGCCAAGCCGCGGCGCCAGCAGGCCGGCCCCGCCGACCATGAGGGCGGCGTTGGCGCCGCTGACCACCGCATCGAGCAGCAGGGCGCGGCGCAGCAGCAGGGAAGGGCGGAGAGTGCTCATGCGGACTCCAGGTGGCTTGCGAATGCCGTGATGGTCCGCATCGGCGTGCACGCCGGCCATGACCTGGCGGGTCATGCGCGCGGCGAGTCGGCTGCGCTATCGTCGCCCCATGCTCCTCACCTCGCCCACTTCGCACGCCGCGCAGCCGGTCGGCGCGCTGCTGCGCCAGTGGCGCCAGCGGCGCCGCATGAGCCAGCTCGACCTCGCGACCGAGGCCGAGATCTCGACCCGCCATCTCAGCTGCGTCGAGACCGGCCGTGCCGAACCCAGCCGCGCGATGCTGCTGCGCCTGGCCGATCAGCTGGAGGTGCCGCTGCGCGAGCGCAACGTGCTGCTCACGGCCGCCGGCTTCGCGCCGCTGTACCGCGAGCGCCCGCTGGCCGACCCGGCCCTGGCCGGTGCTCGCCAGGCGCTGGACCTGGTGCTGCGCGGCCACGAGCCGTATCCGGCGCTGCTGGTCGACCGGCACTGGAACCTCGTCGCGCACAACCGCGCCGTGCCGCCGCTGCTGGCCGGCATCGAGCCCGAGTTCCTCGCGCACCCCTGCAACGTGCTGCGCCTGAGCCTGCACCCGCGCGGCTTCGGCCCGCGCATCGGCAACCTCGCGCAGTGGCGCAGCCACCTGCTGCTGCGGCTGCGCCAGCAGGTCACGGCCTCGGGCGACGCGACCCTGCAGGCGCTGCTGGAGGAACTGCAGGCCATGCCGCTGCCGCCCGGCACGCCGCCGGACGAGCATCCGCTGCCCGACGGCGGTGTGATCGTGCCGCTGCAGTACGTGACGCCGGCCGGGACACTGAACCTGATCAGCACGACCACGGTCTTCGGCACGCCGGTGGACATCACCTTGTCCGAGCTGGCGCTCGAGACCTTCTTCCCGGCCGACGAGGCCACGGCCGCGGCCCTGCGGCAGTCGTTCGACGCGGCGCTGGCTCAGCTTCCTGTGTGAACCGCGGTGACCTTGCCGCGTGCATCGATCTCGCAGCGGTAGGTGAAGCGGATCGGGTTCATGCCGGGCGCGCGCTCGACCAGGCCATCGCCCTCGAGCGCGGTCTGCCGGTTGGGCGCCGGCTTGAGCTTGCGCGTGTCGGACAGGAAACTGATGCGGCCGGCCTGCGGATAGCGGCCGGTGACCGAGGTCGCCGCGGCGGACTCGCAGGCCTCGGGCGACAGGCGCGTCAGGTCGGGCTCCCAGGGCTTCTCGACCGCGGCGGTCGCGACGCCGGTTTCGCGGAACACCACGCCGCTGGTGGTGTTGGCGCTGCCGTCGTAGGCACAGCTGTAGGTGAAGGGCCGCGTGGCACCGGCGCTGCCGCGGTAGCGGCCTTCGCCGCGGAAGGCCGTCTCTTCGGCCGACTTGGGCAGCGCCACGCGGCGCGAGGCGATGAACTGCACGTCCTGCGCCGCGGCGCGCCCGCGCATGTCGCGGATGGTCTCGGCCACCGCGGCCTCGCAGGCCTCGGCGGCGGTCTTGCGCTTGTCGTCGGGCGTGGCCTGGGCCAGCGCGGCGGCGCACGGCAGGACCAGAGCCAGGGCAGGGAGCAGGCGCAGCTTCATGCCGGCATCTTGAACACATCGCCGGCCGAGGGCAAGCACCGAGACAGGGCGTTGCAAACGGGGCGGCTCACTCGCCGGGCGTGCAGCCCTCGCACGGCGGCCGCGCGTCGAGCGCCTTGCGCAGTTCGCGCAGCGCGGTGCGCAGGCCCTCCTCGATCACCGGGTGATAGAAGGGCTGGGCCAGCGCGTCGTCGACGGTCGCGCCGTGGCCGATGCTCCAGGCCAGCAGGTGGCCCAGGTGCTCGGCCGCGGGGCCGATCATCTCGGCGCCCAGCAGCCGGCGCGTGCCGCAGTCGGCATAGACGTGCAGCGCGCCGACGTTGCGGCCGATCACGCGGCTGCGGCCCTGGTTCTCGAAGCTGACGTGGCCGGTCGCGAACAGCACGCGCGCGTCGCTCAGCTCGCGATGGCTGCGGCCGGCCAGCATGATCTGCGGCTCGCTGAACACCACCGCCAGCGGCGTGCGGCGCGGCTGCGGCTGCACGTCGGGCCAGCGGCCGGCGTTGTCGCCGGCGATGTGGCCCTCGTCGGCGGCCTCGTGCAGCAGCGGCTTGTCGTCGGCCACGTCGCCGGCGATGAAGACGTGGCTGTCGCCGATGCGGCCGGTGGCCGGGTCGTGGCGCGGCACGCCGTCGTCGTCCAGGGCGTCGGCCGGCAGGCCCAGGTGCTCGAGCCCGATGTCGTCGATGTTGGGCCGGCGTCCGATGGCGGCGAGCAGGAAGTCGAAGCGCTCGCGCTCCTCGCCCTGCGGCGTGCGCCAGTGCAGGTCGACCGCGTCGCCGTCGCGCTGCAGGTGGAAGAACGTGGCCTCGCGCTGCAGCGGCAACTGGGTCTCGAAGATGCGCACGGCCTGCGCCGCGAGCACCGGGTCGGTCAGCGGACCGATGCGGCTGCCGCGGGCCAGCAGGCGCACGCGCACGCCCAGCCGGTGCAGCGCGTTCGCCAGCTCGAGTCCGATCACGCCGGCGCCGACCACCGCGACCGAGCGCGGCAGCTCGGTCCAGTCGAACACGTCGTCGTTGACGATCAGCCGCTCGCCCAGCGCGGTGCGCCACGCGGCCGGCACCTCGGGCCGCGACCCGGTGGCGATGACGAAGCGGCCGGCCCGCACGCGCAGCGCGCCGTCCGGTGTGTCGACGTGCAACTCGTTCGGCCCGGTGAAGCGCGCGCGGCCGCGCAGCAGGTGGCCGGGCTCGAGCGGTTGCATGTCCTCGAGCACGAAGCCGACGAAGCGGTCGCGCTCGCTGCGCACGCGGTCCATGACGCGGGCGCCGTCGACCTGGATGCCCTGCACGTCGATGCCGAAGCGGTGCGCGTGCCGCGCCGCGTGCGCGGCCTCGGCGGCGGCGATCAGCAGCTTGCTCGGCATGCAGCCCACGCGCGCGCAGGTCGTGCCCCAGGGGCCGGGGTCGATCATCAGCACCTGCGGCGTGTGCTGGCGCGCCGCGCGCCACGCGCTGAGGCCGGCGGAACCAGCGCCGAGGATCGCGACATCGACCTGGCGTGTCGGCATGATGGGTCCGGCTAGATCAGCCCATCGAACGGCAGCACATCCACATGCCCGCCCACCGGCACCGAGCCCTGCTCGTGGTGCAGCACCACCAGGCCGTTGGCCACGCTCATGCTGCGCAGGATGCCCGAGCCCTGGGCGCCGGTCAGCGCCAGGTCCCAGTCGCCGTCGGCCGCGCGCTGGACGATGCCGCGCTGGTACTCGGTGCGGCCCGGCTTCTTGCGGATCGGCTCCAGCGTGCGCGCGCGCAGCAGCGGCAGCGGGACCGGCGCGGCGCCGGACATGGCGAGCAGCGCCTCCCGCACGAAGGCATAGAAGGTCACCATCACCGCGACCGGATTGCCGGGCAGGCCGAACAGCACCGCCGACTTCGAGCCCGGGCCGTCGGCGGCGACGCGCCCGAAGGCCATCGGCCGGCCCGGCCGCATCGCGATGCGCCAGAACGCGACCTCGCCGAGCTGCGCCATCACGCGCTTGGTGTGGTCGGCCTCGCCGACGCTGACGCCGCCCGAGGTGATGATCGCGTCGGCGTTCTCGCAGGCGCTGCGGAAGGCCGCTTCCAGCGCCGCCGGGTCGTCGCGCACCACGCCGAGGTCGAGCACCTCGCAGCCCAGGCGCGTGAGCATCGCGTGGATCGTGTAGCGGTTGCTGTCGTAGACGCAGCCTTCGTCCAGCGGCTCGCCGATCGAGCGCAGTTCGTCGCCGGTCGAGAAGAAGGCCACGCGCAGGCGCCGCCACACCGGCAGCTCGGCGCGGCCCAGCGAGGCCGCCATGCCGATGTCGGCCGGCTTGAGGATGCGGCCCGCCGACAGCGCCGCCTCGCCGCGCGCCAGGTCCTCGCCGGCGAGGCGCCGGTTGTCGCCTGCGGCCACGACCCCCGGCGGCACGACGACGAGTCCGTCCTGCTGCTTCGTGAACTCCTGCGGGACGACCGTGTCCAGCCCGGCCGGCATCACCGCGCCGGTCATGATGCGCACGCACTCGCCGGCGCCCACGCTGCCCGCATAGGCCTGGCCGGCCAGGCCGGTGCCCGCGACGCGCAGGGCGGTCGGCGCATCGGTCTTCAGGTCGGCGGCGCGCAGTGCGTAGCCGTCCATCGCCGAGTTGTCGTGCGAGGGCACGTCGATGGTCGACACCAGGTCGGCGGCCAGCACGCGGCCGAGCGCGCTGCGGATCGCCAGCTTCTCGACCGCATTGACCCGCGGTACGAAGCGCCGGATGAAGTCCTGCGCCTGCGCCACCGTCAGCGCGTTCGGGTCGTAGCCGGCGACGCAGGAGGCGATCTCTTCGATCGAGGGCAGGGCGGGGGTGCTCATGGTGCGAATCGGCCGGTCACAGGTTCAGCAGCATCTGCGCCTTGTCGACGTAGCGCTCGCCGCGCGCGTCGGCGATGCGCAGCGCGCGCGGCAGCAGGCCGTAGCGCGTGAAGCCGGCCTGTTCGTACAGCTGCACCACGCGCGCGCTCGACGCGGTGACGCTGAGGAGGATCGTCTCCAGCCCCTGCGCCCGGCGCGCCTCGGCGATGCAGGCCGCGACCAGCGCGCGGCCGATGCCGTGCCCGGTGTGCGCCGGCAGCACCATCAGGCCGATCAGCGTGGCGGTGTGGCGCTTGAGCTTGGTCTCGCGCTCCAGCCCGACCGAGCCGATCAGCTGCGGCACCTGCGGCCCGTCGACGAAGGCGCCGAGCAGGAAGCTGCCGCCCAGCGGCTCGTTCAGGCCCAGGCGGCCCAGGTAGCTCTCGGGCGTGCGCGTGCGCTGCGTCTGGTGGTCCGACGTGAAGGCTTCGGGATGCAGCCGCAGGGCCTCGTCGCGCAGCGACTTGTAGGCGCCCAGGTCGGCCGGGCCGAGCTTGCGGATCGTCGCGGGCCTCGCAGGGGCCAGCCGGCGGGCGCGTACAAAGACGGCCGGTGTCTCAGCCACGACCGAGCTCCAGCTGGCGCAACTCGTTCAGCGTGTTGGCGTTGAAGAACGCAGCCGGCTCCGTGAAGTCGACCATCGCGCAGCGGTGCTGCGCGGTCCAGCGGTCGATCTTGCGGCCGCCGTCGTGGACGAACTTCACCAGGCTCTCCATCAGCGTGCCGTGCATCAGGCAGAACACCGGCTGCGGGCGCGGTGTGCCTTGCGGGTCCTCGCTGTCGGGCGCGCGGACCATCGCGATCTCGGCGTTCCCGGCCTCCAGCGCCTGCGCGAGCCGCGCCACCAGGTCGTCCGGAAAGTCCGGCGTGTCGCAGGGCACGGTGACGACCCAGGGCGTCTCGGCCCGCTCCAGCCCGACCAGGAAGCCCGACAGCGGCCCGGCGAAGTCCGCGTCGGCATCGGGCCAGACCGGCACGCCGAAGCTCTCGTAGGCGGCGAGATTGCGGTTGGCGTTGATCATCACCTCGCCGACCTGCGGCGAGAGCCGCATCAGCGTGTGCAACGCCAGCGGCACGCCGCGGTAGGGCTGCAGGCCCTTGTCGACACCACCCATGCGGCTGCCGCGGCCGCCGGCGAGGATGACGCCGGTGATCAGCGAGGGGTCCATCCCTTATCCGCCGATGTAGGACATCTCGACTTTTGCCGCAGCCGCCAGCTCGCCGGCGGCACTGCCGCGCAGCTCGGAGTAGCGGTCGTCGCGGCCCTGCCAGACCTGGCCGATCGCCGCGGCGATCTGCAGGTCGGTGTAGCCGGCCGGATCGCGGATCAGCGTGCGCAGGTCGTGGCCGCGGTGACCGAAGAGGCAGAGGTAGAGCTTGCCCTCGGTCGACAGCCGCGCGCGGTTGCAGTCGCCGCAGAAGGCCTGGGTCACGCTGGAGATCACGCCGACCTCGCCGCGACCATCCTCGTAGCCCCAGCGCTCGGCGGTCTCGCCCGGGGCGCTGGCTTCCAGCGCGCGCAGCGCAAAGTGCTCGTGGATGCGCGCGACCACCTGGGCCGACGGCAGCACCTCGTCCATGCGCCAGCCGTTGGTGATGCCGACGTCCATGTACTCGATGAATCGCAGCACCACCGCGCCGCCGAAGTTGTCGCGGAAGAAGCGCGCCATCGGCACGATCTCCTGGTCGTTGGTGCCGCGCTTGACGACCATGTTGACCTTGATCGGCGCCAGCCCGACCTTGGCGGCCGCTTCGATGCCTTCCAGCACCTCGGCCACCGGGAAGTCGACGTCGTTCATGCGGCGGAACACCGCGTCGTCCAGCGCGTCCAGGCTGACGGTGATGCGCTGCAGGCCGGCGTCCTTCAGCGCCTGCGCCTTGCGCGCCAGCAGCGAGGCATTGGTGGTCAGCGTCAGGTCCAGCGGCTCGCCGTCGGGCGTGCGCAACTGGCTGAGCTGCCCGATCAGGATCTCGAGGTTCTTGCGCAGCAGCGGCTCGCCGCCGGTCAGGCGCAGCTTGCGCACGCCGTGCAGCGTGAAGACCCGCGCCAGGCGCGTGATCTCCTCGAAGCTCAGCAGCTCGGCATGCGGCAGGAAGCGGTGGTCCTTGTCGAACACCTCCTTGGGCATGCAGTAGCTGCAGCGGAAGTTGCAGCGGTCGGTGACCGAGATGCGCAGGTCGCGCAGCAGGCGGCCGCGCCGGTCGGTCATCAGGCCATCGGGCGCCGGCGCGTCGCGCGGCACCGCCGGGCGTGCCGCGGCCTGGCGGTGGTCGATCAGGGGAATGCTGCGCTCGGCCATGCGGCGATTGTGCCGCGCGTGGCGGCCTCGGCCGCCGGCCGGGTCAATGCACCAGCAGGGGCTGCACCGAACCCGGGGGTGGGTTGAGGGTCGTGGGGCCGGCGCCGGCCGGCGCGGCGGTGGAGACGAAGGCCGGCGCGGCCGGCACCGGGGCAGGCGCGACGCTCGCCGTCTCGGCCGTCGGCAGGCTGGCGCGGCGCGCGCCGTTGTAGCGCTTGCTCCAGTAGGCCACGCGCATGTCCTCGACCCGCACCTGGCCGCCGGTGCGCGGCGCGTGGATGAACTTGCCGTCGCCGACGTAGATGCCGACGTGCGAGAACGCAGCCCGCAGCGTGTTGAAGAACACCAGGTCGCCCGGCTCCAGCTCGTCGCGCTTGACGGCGGCCAGGCCCGGCGCCTTGGCCTGCTCGGCGGAACGACGCGGCAGCACCAGGCCGATGCTCGACTCGAAGACGTGGCGCGTGAAGCCGCTGCAGTCGAAGCCGGTCTCGACCGAGTTGCCGCCGCGCCGGTAGTCGACACCGAGGAAGTTCATCGCCGCGACGACCAGTTCCGAGGCCCAGTTCGAGGCCTGCACCGCGCGCTCGCGCACCTGCTGCGTCAGCGGCAGGTCGGCCCGGGCCGGGTCGAGCAGGCCGCGCTCGAGCAGGAAGCCCTTGATCGCGTCGCCGCTGCTCGGCTCGGCCCGCGCACTGCCGGCCCCCAGGCACAGCGCCGCGGCCAGGGCCAGCAGCAGCGGTCGGGCGGTCGAATGGCGGGCGAGCATGGCCGCGACCTTAGCGGCCTGCCGCCCGGGGCGTCAAGCGGAAAAGCCTTGCCTTACAAGCACTTAACTCGCTTTGCTCAAGACCGTGAGGGGCGCACGACACGGCCCGCGACCTACACTGCGGCCTCCGCAGAGAACCCACAGGAGACGGTCGGCATGTTCAAGGCACTGGTGCTCGACAAGGGCGAGGCAGGCTTCCGCGCGGAGCTGCGCGAAGTCGACGACGGCTTCCTGCCGGTCATCGACGGCGGCGGCGACGTGACCGTCGCGATCGACTACTCGACGCTCAACTTCAAGGACGGCCTGGCCATCACCAACCGCTCGCCGGTCGTGCGCAGCTGGCCGATGGTGGCCGGCATCGACGGCGCCGGCACCGTGATCGACAGCCATCACCCGGCCTGGAAGCCCGGTGACCGCGTGGTGCTCAACGGCTTCGGCGTCGGCGAGACGCACAAGGGCTGCCTCGCCGGCAAGGCGCGCCTCAAGGGCGACTGGCTGGTGCGCCTGCCCGATGCCTTCACGCCCAGGCAGGCGATGGCGATCGGCACCGCGGGCTACACCTCGATGCTCTGCGTGCTGGCGCTCGAGCGCTACGGCATCAAGCCGGGCGACGGCGAGATCCTGGTCACCGGCGCTACCGGTGGCGTCGGCTCGGTCGCCATCGCGCTGCTGGCCAAGCTGGGCCACAAGGTGATCGCCGCCACCGGCAAGGCCAGCGAGGCCGACTACCTGACGAAGCTCGGCGCCGCCGGCATCGTCGACCGCGCCGAACTGGCCGCCCCCGGCAAGCCGCTGCAGAAGGAACGCTGGGCCGCGGTGGTGGACGCGGTCGGCAGCCACACGCTGGTCAATGCCTGCGCGCAGACGCGCTACGGCGGCGCCGTCGCCGCCTGCGGCCTGGCCCAGGGCCTGGACTTCCCCGCCACGGTGATGCCCTTCATCCTGCGCGGCGTCGCGCTGCTGGGCGTGGACAGCGTGATGGCGCCGATCGCGCGACGCCAGGAAGCCTGGGCTCGCCTCGCGCGCGACCTGGACCCGGCGCTGCTGCAGTCGATGACGACCGAGATCGGACTCGACGAAGCCATCGTCAAGGCCGAGGAGCTGATGCAAGGCAAGGTGAGGGGGCGGATTGTCGTGCGGACTTCGGGCTGATTGCTCTTCGTCCGTGGAGCGCTCGCGCCGAGCCGGGGCACTGCACTGCGCTCATGTCCCCCGACGCTTGCTGAACGCTTGCGTCTCCTCCTTTACTTCGCTCCGTGCAGTACCCCGACTCGGCGCTCGGGCGGCGCCGTCGCTCCTCGCCGCACGCGGTGGTGGAGCTGGCACTCCCGCCAGCCGCGCTCAGTCCGACCGCGTCGTCTTCGGCAGATCCACCATCACCGCCTGCCCCGGCGCGCTGCACCCCTGGTCGCAGCACCTGCCGGGCTGCCGGTTCTTCGTGATCGCCCGCGTCTCGTCATGCAGGACCCCGCGATCCAGCAAGCGTTCGACCAGCTCCACCTTGCTGCCGACCGGATAGTTGCGCCAGATCTCCTGCTTCATCGCCGCCGGTGAGCCGCCGCCGTGCAGGCTGATCACCGAGTACCAGCCGCCTTGATACGAAGCAGTCAGGTCCTCGATGAAGCGCGCGACCTCGATGCGCTTGTCGTAGGGCACGGCGGGGTTGGCGCGCAGCACCTCGGCCAGCGTCGCGGCGGTGGCGGGGTTGTGGTCCTCGTCCGGGCCGGGGAGTGCCACGATCAGGCCGCCCGAGACCTCGTGTGCCAGGCGGTGCATGTCGTAGATCTGCGTGGCCAGCAGCAGCTTGCCGATGTTGGCGAACACCGGCTCGGGCATGAAGTTGCCGGCATGCGCGTCTTGCGTGCCGTAGACGCTGGCCGCCACGCCGCAGGCGTAGAAGCCCTCGGTGATCTTGATCAGCTCGACCATGGGCTCGCGCAGGTTGCTCTTCTCGCCGGGGTCGAAGCCGTTGGCCTCGCACATCAGCGCGCCGGCGCCGATCAGCAGGTCGCCGAAGCCGGCGCGCGCGGCGATGCAGCTGTGGCGGTGGTGGGTGGCGTAGCTGTAGGTGAGCACGTGGCTGTGCTCCCATTCCCCCGCGTAGAACACGCGCTCCCAGGGCACGAAGACCTTGTCGAAGATCAGCACCGCGGTGGACTGCCCGTACCTGCGCGAGAACAGGGCGCTGCCGTGTTCCAGCTTCTCGCCGGGCCGGCCGGCGGGGCGCGAGACGATGGTCAGGCCGGCCACGTCGATCGGCACCGCGCAGCACACCGCGAAATCGGCATCGGCCTCGCCCATGTTGCGGCTGGGCATGAGCAGGATCTCGTGCATGTAGGGCGCGCCCGTGACGATGGCCTTGGTGCCGCTGATGACGATGCCCTGGGCGTTGCGCTCGACCACGTGCACATAGGTGTCGGGGTTGGCCTGCTGGTGCGGCTTGCGGCTGCGGTCGCCCTTGGCGTCGGTCATCGCGATGCCGAGCGACAGGTCCTCGTCCTGCACATGGGCCAGGTAGGCGGCGAAGCGGGCGCGGTGCTCGGTGGACCCTTTCGCGTCGTCGATGCGCGCCGTCACCTGGGCCAGCGCGTTCAGCGCGTCGTGGGCCAGGTAGCGCTGCGCGCAGCCGGTTTCCTGGCACAGCAGGCGCACCGCTTCCAGCTTGTTCAGCAGGTCGCCGGCCGACTCGTCGATGTGCAGCATGCGGTTGACCTGCCGGCCGCGGCTGGCCTGGGAGGCCAGCGCCACCGGCGCCAGCTTCGCGTCGTGCGCGAAGTCGTAGGTGTAGGCCAGGGCGTTGACGCCGGGTTGCAGCGACGGCGCGTCGGCCACCGAGTCGATGCGCTGGCCGTCGACATGGACCGTCGGCTTGTAGCGGCGCAGCGACTCGCGGTAGTCGGTGCCGGTCATCAGCGTGGCGGGTGGGGCGGCGACGGCGGGTGTGTGGGGGGCGTTCATGGTTCGGGTCGTGCGGTGGACTGAGGGCATTTGAGCAGTTCCCGGCTGGCGGCCCAAGGCTACATTTCCCTGATGAACAACTCCCCCGACGCCGCCGCCTCGATGTCCGCCGCGCGCAGCGTGCTGGTGCTCGTCGACTACCAGCACCGGCTGATGCCGCAGATCCACGGCGGCGCTCAGGCCGTCGCACGCGCGCTGCGCCTGGCCGACGCGGCGCGCGAGCTGGGCGTGCACATCGTCGGCACCGAGCAGAACCCCGCCGGCCTCGGCCCCAACGACGAGGCGGTGCGTCAGCGCTGCGCAAGCACGCTGTCGAAAATGCACTTCGACGCCTGCGAGGACGGGCTGCTGGACCTGCTGGGCGGTGATCCCGTCAACAGCACCGCCGAAGTAGTGGTCGCCGGCTGCGAGGCGCATGTCTGCCTGCTGCAGACCGCCCTGGGCCTGCTGCGCGCCGGTCGGCGCGTGTGGGTCGTGGCCGATGCCTGCGCGTCGCGGTCGGCCCAGGACCACGCCCTCGCGATGCAGCGGCTGCAGCGGGCCGGCGCGACCCTCGTCTCGACCGAGATGGTGGTCTTCGAGTGGCTGCGCAGCTGCACCCATCCGCGATTCAAGCCGGTGCTGGCCCTGGTCAAGGCGCGCATCGAGTGAACAAGAACGACACGGAGACGACCCGCATGGACTACGCCGCCTTCTACCGCCGCTCGGTCGAGCAGCCCGACGCCTTCTGGACCGAGCAGGCGCAGCTGATCGACTGGCACACGCCCTTCACCACCGTCTGCGACGACTCGAATCCGCCGTTCGCGAACTGGTTCGTCGGCGGCACCACCAACCTCTGCCACAACGCGGTGGACCGCCACGTCGCCACGCGCGGCGACCAGAACGCGCTGATCTGGGTGTCGACCGAGGTCGACAAGGAAATCATCTACAGCTTCCGCGAGCTGCAGGCCGAAGTGCAGCGCATGGCCGCGATCCTGCTGGAGCAGGGCGTGAAGCGCGGTGACCGCGTGCTGATCTACATGCCGATGATTCCCGAGGCCGCGTTCGCGATGCTGGCCTGCGCGCGCATCGGCGCCGTGCATTCGGTGGTGTTCGGCGGCTTCGCCAGCGTCAGTCTCGCCAGCCGTATCGAGGACGCCGAGCCCACGCTGGTGGTCAGCGCCGATGCCGGCAGCCGCGCCGGCAAGGTCGTGCCCTACAAGCCGCTGCTCGACGAGGCGCTGAAGCTGTCCAAGCACAAGGTCCCCAAGGTGCTGCTGGTCGATCGCGGCCTCGCGGCCATGGAGCGCACGGCCGATCGCGACGTGGACTACGGGCCGCTGCGCGAGAAGCACCTCGACACCCCCGTGCCGGTCACCTGGCTCGACTCCACCGCCATCAGCTACACGATCTACACCAGCGGCACCACCGGCCGGCCCAAGGGCGTGCAGCGCGACACCGGCGGCTACGCCGTGGCGCTGGCCGCCAGCATGAAGCACATCTTCCTGGGCAATGCCGGCGAGACCTACTTCAGCACCAGCGACATCGGCTGGGTGGTGGGCCACAGCTACATCGTCTACGGCCCGCTGATCGCCGGCATGGCGACGATCATGTACGAGGGCCTGCCGATCCGCCCCGACGCCGCCATCTGGTGGAGCCTGGTCGAGAAGTACAAGGTCACGTCGATGTTCAGCGCGCCCACCGCGGTGCGCGTGCTGAAGAAGCAGGACCCGGCGGCGCTGAAGAAGCACGACCTCAGCTCGCTGCGCGCGCTGTTCCTGGCCGGCGAGCCGCTGGACGAGCCGACCGCGCAGTGGATCGCCGAGGCCCTGGGCCGCCCGATCATCGACAACTACTGGCAGACCGAGACCGGCTGGCCGCTGCTGACCATCGCCAACGGCGTGCAGACGCAGAAGTCCAAGTTCGGCAGCCCCGGCATCCCGATGTACGGCTACAAGGTCAAGCTGGTGCACGAGAGCACCGGCGAGGAACTGACCACCGCCAACCAGAAGGGCGTGGTCGTCATCGAGGGCCCGACGCCGCCCGGCTTCATGCAGACCGTGTGGCGCGACGACGCGCGCTTCGTCAATACGTACTGGAAGAGCATCCCCGGGAAGCTCGTGTACTCGACCTTCGACTGGGGCATCAAGGACGAGGACGGCTACTACTTCATCCTGGGCCGCACCGACGACGTGATCAACGTCGCCGGCCACCGCCTGGGCACGCGCGAGATCGAGGAAAGCATCTCCAGCCACCCCAACGTGGCCGAGGTCGCGGTGGTCGGCGTGGCCGACCAACTGAAGGGCCAGGTCGCGATGGCCTTCGCGATCGCCAAGGACGCATCGGCGCTCGGCGACGCCGCGGCGCGGATGAAGCTCGAAGGCGAGGTGATGAAGCTCGTCGACAGCCAGCTCGGCGCCGTCGCCCGGCCGTCGCGCGTGCACTTCGTGACCGCGCTGCCCAAGACGCGCTCCGGCAAGCTGCTGCGCCGCGCCATCCAGGCCGTGGCCGAAGGGCGCGATCCCGGCGACCTGACGACGATCGAGGATCCGGGTGCGCTGGAGCAGGTGCGGGGGGCGCTGAAGGCCTGATCGGCCGACGGCGCCATCGCGCCGCCGTCGTCAGCAGCGCCCCGCCGCCTTGTTCAGCGCATTGCAGGCCGCGGGCGCCGGGGTCGTGGCGCCGCCGCCGGCCGCGGTGCAGATCGCCTCGGAGTGCGGTGTCTGGCCGAAGGACATCGCGCGCTGGAAGCCGGTGGCCGAGTACATGTAGCACTTGTAGCTCGCGCCGTCCCGGGCCTTCACGCTGTAGTCGATGCGGCCGCCGGTGCCCTCGACCTGGTTCGAGATCGTGAAGCTGCCCGTCGGTCGGCCGATCGCGGACGAGGTCTTCTGCTCGATGCCGGCCTGGTCGATCGTCGCAGCGCAGCCGCCGATGCCGGCGAGCGCGGCGAGCACGAGGCTGGAACGGTGGAACGTGGAGGCGATGTTTCTCATGTCGTGGACGTCATGCGCAGTGGTGGGATCGGCTGGATGCTAGGAGCCGGTGCGGCTGCGCTCCATAGCACCATCGGGCAGGTGCGCGGTAATTTGCAGCACCGCCTCGACCACGCGCGCCGGCGCTTCGATCTGCGGCCAGTGGCCGACGGCGGCCAGGCTCACGATGTCGGCATCGGGCAGCAGCTCGCGGTAACGCTCGGCCATGTGCCGGCCCGAGTTGGGATCCGCCGCGCCGTTGATCAGGCGCCGCGGCGGCCCGGCCTCGCGCAGCGTGGCGACCAGGCGATCGCGCTGCGCCAGCCGGTCCACCCAGAAGCGCCCGACCGCATGCGCGACGCGGCGGCCGTCGTGGTGTTCCAGCAGCTGCCAGAAGTCGTCGATCAGCCCGGGCGCCGGCGCGTGGCCGGGCCCGAACAGCGAGCGGATCGCGCGCTCGAAGGCGCGACGCGGCACGCGCGGCCCGATCCAGCGGCCCAGCGGCGACGCCAGCAGGCGCTGGATCGGCCGCGGCCGGTAGGCCTCCGGACAGAGACCGCCGTTCAGCATGACCAGCGACTCGACGCGGCAGCGCCCCGGCCCTTCGCGCTGCCGCGCCAGCAGCTCCTGCGCGATGCTCACGCCCAGGTCGTGCGCCAGCACGTGGACGCGCGCGATGCCGTGGTGCGTCAGCAGCGCCTCGATCATGTCGGCGTGATCGGCGATGCCGTAGCGGTGGCCCGCCGGCTTGTCCGACCAGCCCAGCCCCAGCAGGTCCGGCGCCAGCAGGCGGTGACGTGCGGCCAGCGCGTCCCAGACCGCGAACCAGTCGTAGGAGCCGGTCGGGTAGCCGTGGATCAGCAGCAGCGGCGGGCCGCTGCCGGCCTCGGCCACGAAGATGCGATGCCCGCGCCACAGGAAGCAGGCGCCGCCGCGGCGCCAGTCGTGCAGGCGCGCGCTGCCGCCGGCGCCCGCCATCAGCGGCCCGACGCGTAGCGCCGCACGACGATCTCGCTGCCGCTGGCGGGAAACAGCTGCGACCAGGCCAGCACGGCGTTGCCGCTCTCGTTCATCGCCAGCGCCGGGCCGAAGGCCAGGTCGGCATAGGCCTCGACGGCGGCGGCCGCCGTCCAGCCGCTGCCCGGCACGAGGCGCGAGGCGACGAGATCCAGGCTGTCCGGGTCGCCCCAGGCCGCGATGGCGCCGCCGGTGTCGTCGATGCCGAGCGCCGGTGGCGCGGTCCATGCGCGGGAGCCGGCCGGGCGCAGCGTGGCAGGGCTGCCGAAGCTGCCGTCGGCCGCTGCGGTCGCTGCGCTGAGCGAGGTGTCGAACCCCACCCACGCCACCGCAGCGGCGCCGGCAGCATTGACGCGCAGCAGCGGCGTGCTGATGGTGCCCTGCGTGTTGGGCACGGCGGGCGCGACGCGCGCTGCGCTCGACGACCAGCCGCCGCCGGCGTAGCGCTTGAACCAGATCGCGTCGTTCGCCACGCCGCCGCCGATGTCGAGCTGGCCCCAGACGAGCAGCGCGTTGCCGCGTGCGTCGGCCGCGAGGTCGTGACGGCCGATGGACTGCGCCGTGCCGGCGTCGGCCACCAGCTGCGTCGCCGTGCCCCAGTTGCCGCCGGCGTAGCGGTTGGTCCAGAGGTCGGCGCTGATGCCGTTGGAGCGCTTCCAGACCGCGACCGCGTCGCCGGCCGGCGTCACCGCGACGATCGGATCGCCGTCGACGCTGCCGGTCACCTCGTTGGTCTCGATGAGTGCGGCGCTGCCCCAGCCGCCGGCGGCGCTGTAGCGGTTGGCGTAGATGCTGAAGCGCGGCCCCGGGCCGATCTGCGACCAGACGGCCACCGCGTTGCCGCTCGCGTCGACGCCGACGCTGCTGACGCCGACCATGCCGGCGCCGGTCTCGGCCCGCGCGGCCGTGCCCCAGCCGCTGGACGGGTCGAGCGGGCGCGCGTGCAGGTCCACCGTTGCACCGGCCTGGATCCACACCAGCATGCCGCGACCGCTGCTGCGGTCCACGGCGAGCCGCAGCTCGGAGACGTTGCCCGGATTGATCTCCAGGCGCTCCGGCGTGCTCCAGGCGCTGCCGCCCAGCGAGCGGCTGCCCCACAGGTGGTACTGGGCGGTCCCCGGCTCGAGCCGCCGCCAGACGGCGGTGGCACGACCCGCGGCATCGATGGCGACCACCGGGTCGGCGGCGCCGCTGCCCGCGAGCCGCACCAGATCGCCCCAGCCGCCGGCGGGCGGCGCGGCCTGGAAGCGCGCGGTGGTGGTGCGCGCTGCGTTCATCGCCAGCGTGCAGGTCGAGGCGGTGCCGGCGCATGCACCGTCCCAGCCGGTGAAGACCTGGCCGACCGCCGGCGTGGTGGTCAGCGTGACCGAACTGCCGGCGTCGAAGGACGCGCGGCAGGCGCTGCCGCAATCGATGCCGGCCGGCTGCGAGCGCACGCTGCCGGACCCGCTGACACCGACCAACAGCTCCACGCGCTGCGGCGTGCCGCCGATCGGGCCCGTGCCGCCCCCGCCGCCGCAGGCCGCCAGCACGGCCATCGACCCCAGCACCACGAGACCCGCCCACACCCTGCGCTCACGCATCGAATCGCTCCCGGACCCAAGATGCGCGGCATGCTAGGCAGCCGGAGCCGTGGCTCCAATAGCACCATCGGGCAGGCCGTCGCGATCAGTCCGCGGTCGAGAACGATTGGCTCAGGAAGGCGCGCAGCTGCACCGCGCGCACGGGCTTCACCATCACCGACAGGCCTTCGGCCTGCGCGCGCCGCATGGCCGCACTGCCGACATCGCCGGTCGCGATGACGGCCGGCAAGTCGCCGCCCAGCCGCGCGCGCAGCGCGTGCACCGCGTCGATGCCGCTGGCGCCGTCGGCCAGGCGCAGGTCCACGACGGCGGCCTCGGGCCGAAAGCCCGCCTCGATGCAGGCCAGCCCGTCGGCCAGGCCTTCGGCGCCGCGCGCGTCGCAACCCCAGGACCGCAACAGGCCGAGCAGGGCCAGGCGCGAGTCGGCGTCGTCCTCGATGACGAGGACGCGCCGCACCGGCAGCAGCGACTCGGCGCCGTCGGCCGGCGGCAGCGCGTCGGTCGCTGCGCCGGCGACGATGGGCAGCACGAAGGAGAAGACGCTGCCGCGGCCCGGCGCCGACTGCACCGCGACCTCCAGCGACAGCAGTTCGCCGAGCCGCTGCACCGTCGCGAGGCCCAGTCCCAGACCCAGGCGCCGGTCGCGCGCCGGATTGCCGACCTGGTAGAACTCCTCGAAGATGCGCGGCAGATGCTCTTCGGCGATACCGATGCCGGTGTCCTCGACGACGACGTGCAGGCGCTCGTCGCGCACCGTCGCCGCGACGCGGACCGAGCCCTGCGCGGTGTAGCGGATCGCATTGGCGACCAGGTTCGACAGCACGCGCATCAGCAGCGTGCGGTCGCTGCGCACGGCGGCCGCTTCGATCGCCGTCGAGAACTGCAGCCCCTTCGCGCGGGCCGAGGTCTCGTAGATCCGGCAGCACTCGCGGATCAGGTCGGCGGCGGGAAACACCGACCACTGCGGCGTCATGTGCCCGCCGTCGAGGCGCGTGATCTCGAGCAGGTCGTCGACCACCTCGGTCATGCCATCGACGCAGTCGCTCAGGTGGCGGGCGATCTCGGGCGAGGCCGCTGCACCGTCGCGCGCCAGCAGGGTCTGCGACAGCAGGCCCATGGCGTGCAGGGGCTGGCGCAGGTCGTGGTTGGCGGCGGCGAAGAAGCGCGTGCGCGCCGCGCTGGCCGACTCGGCCGCACGCAGGGCGGCATCGCTGCGGGCGTTCTCGCGCTGCAGCGCCTCGATCAGCTCGGCGTTGCGGCGGCGCTGCTCGTGGATCTGGAGCAGCGCGCCCGACTGGTTGCGGCCGCTGACCAGCGCATAGACCGTGATCAGGAACACCAGCATCGCCATCAGCGCGTGGTGCGGGTTGCCGGTCATCAGGTCGCGCAGGATCAGCGGGCCCAGCACCAGCAGGACGTGGGCATACAAGGTCCGGCGAAAGCCCGGCAGGCGCACCGAGCCGCCCATCGCGATCGCCACCAGCGTGATGTGCAGGATGGCCTCGGCCTCGGCACTGCCCGGCGTGGCCAGCACCACGGGCAGCAGTCCCCACTGCGCGGCGTGGACGTAGGTGCTGGCGAGCCAGCCGCGCCGCCAGCCGTGGCTCGTCAGTGCCGCGGGGCGCAGGTGGGTCGCGTAGAGCGCAGCCACCAGCCGCATCGTGCTGATCGCGCAGAAGGCGACCAGCCAGGCGGTCAGCGGCGACCGCGTCGGCGGCGCGTACTCGACGTAGCAGATCACCGCGCCGAGCGTGCTGAGCAGCCAGGCCGCCGGCGTGGTGCGGACCAGCCGCTCCAGCTGGTCGACCTCCGGCGCGGCCGCAGGCGCCGGGTTGATCGGGCACTGCGCCGCCGGCATCTACAGCAGGCCCAGATCGCGCGCCTGCACCAGCAGGTGCGTGCGGTTGCGCGCGCCGGTCAGGGCCAGCAGCCCGGTGATGTGCAGCTTGACGGTGCGCTCGGCGATGCCCAGCTCGTCGGCGATCTGCTTGTTCTGCCGGCCTGCGGCGACCAGGGCCAGGACCTCGAGCTGGCGCGCGGTCGGGCCGGTGCCGCGGGCCGCGACCGGCGCGAGTCCGTGCGACGGGAAACACTCGCCGCCCCGCACGATGGACTGCAGGGCCGCGATCAGCTCGGCCATCGGCATCGACTTGCCGAAGAAGCCGGCAGCACCCGCGGTGCGCGCCCGCACCGCGAGCGCCGGGTCTTCGTCGCCCGAGATCAGCACGCGCGCCACCAGCGGATGGCGCACACCGAAGCGCCGCAGGCCGTCGAGACCGTTGTCGCCGCCCAGGCGGTAGTCGATCAGCACGCAGTCCAGCGCCGGCCAGCGGTCGGCGAGCTCCAGACCCTGCTCGAGGTTCAGCACGGTTCGCACGTCGACGCCCGGGCTGCCGTGCGCCAGCGCATGGACGAAGCCCAGGCCGAACAGCGGATGGTCGTCGACGAGCAGCAGGTTCATCGGGTGGGCAGGCGGGCGCGGTCGGCGAGGAAGCGGCGATTGTCTTTCGAGAAGTCGTCGTGCAGAGCTGCCCCAAAGGGCAGGTCGGCCCGAGACGCGCTCGGGCAAGAGACCGCGCCTGCAAGCCTTGCCGTTCAGGTCTAGGATCGTTGTCTTCACTGCAGGGAGCCCACCATGACCAGCCTCACCCTCAATGGCAAGGTGACCACCGTCGCCGCGCCGGAAGACACGCCCTTGCTCTGGGTCCTGCGCGACCACCTCGGCCTGACCGGCACCAAGTTCGGTTGCGGCATGGCGCTGTGCGGTGCCTGCACCGTGCACCTCGACGGCACGCCGGTGCGTGCCTGCCAGACACCGCTGTCGGCCGCCAAGGGCCGCAAGATCACCACCATCGAGGCCATCGGCGCCACGCCCGTCGGCAAGGCTGTGCAGGCCGCGTGGATGAAGATCGGCGTCGCGCAGTGCGGCTACTGCCAGTCGGGCCAGATCATGACCGCGACGGCGCTGCTGCAGGCCAAC
This sequence comes from uncultured Methylibium sp., assembly GCF_902826655.1. Classification (GTDB taxonomy): domain Bacteria; phylum Pseudomonadota; class Gammaproteobacteria; order Burkholderiales; family Burkholderiaceae_C; genus Methylibium. Next base: position 166,291 of record NZ_CADEFR010000003.1, read on the forward strand.
CCCAAGCCCAGCGACGCCGAGATCGACGCCGCGATGAGCGGCAACATCTGCCGCTGCGGCACCTACACGCGCATCCGCACCGCGATCAAGACCGCCGCCGGTCAGGGAGACGCAGCATGAACGCGCCGCACGATCTGCCTGTGCAAGCAGCCGGCACCAGCCGCCGCAGTTTCCTCAAGGGCGTGCCGCTGACCGGCCTGGTGCTGGTGGTCGGGATGCCGGGCCCGGCCGCCGCGGCCGAGCCGCAGAAGTACGGCGGCGACGCGATGCCCGAGGGCCTGCGCGACAGCCCCAGGATCTTTGTCTCGATCGCGCCGGACGGCACGGTCAGCATCGTCGTCAACCGCGCCGAGATGGGGCAGGGCGTGCGCACCAGCCTGCCGAAGATCGTCGCCGACGAACTGGAGGCCGACTGGAAGCGCGTGCGCGTGGTCCAGGCGCCGGGCAACGAGGCGAAGTACGGCAACCAGGACACCGACGGCTCGCGCAGCACGCGCCATTGGTTCGACCCGATGCGCCGCTGCGGCGCCAGCGCGCGGACCATGCTGGAACAGGCCGCCGCCGCGCGCTGGAAGGTGCCGCTGGCCCAGGTGCGCGCGAAGAACCACGAGGTGGTGCACGTGCCCACGGGCCGCAAGCTCGGCTACGGCGCGCTGGCGCTGGCGGCGGGCAAGCTCGACGTGCCGCCGGCCGCCAGCGTCAAGCTCAAGGACCCCAGCGAGTTCCGCTACATCGGCAAGGAAGACACCTACCTCACCGACGGCCTGGCGATCGTGACCGGCAAGACCCAGTACGGGATCGACACCCGCCTGCCCGGCATGCTGTACGCGGTGATCGCGCGCCCGCCGGTGATGGGCGGCAAGGTGAAGAGCTTCGATGCCGCCGCTGCGTTGAAGGTGCCGGGTGTCGTCAAGGTCTACGCGATGGACGGCGCGCCGCCGCCGTCGGAGTTCCAGCCGATCGGCGGCGTGGTCGTGGTGGCCAAGGACACCTGGGCCGCGATCAAGGGCCGCAGCCTGCTGAAGATCGACTGGGACGACGGCCCCCACGGCAGCTACGACTCGGCCGCCTTCCGCGCCCAGCTCGAGGCTGCGGTCCTCAAGCCCGGCGGCAAGGTGGTGCGCAACGACGGCGACGCCTACGCCGCGCTGTCCAGGGCCGCGAAGAAGGTCGAAGCCAGCTACTACGTGCCGCACCTCGCGCACGCCGCGATGGAGCCGCCGGCCGCGACCGCGCGCATCGTGGGCGGCGCCTGCGAGGTCTGGGCCTGCGTGCAGTCGCCGCAGGCCGCGCACGACCGCATCGTCAAGCGGCTGAACCTGCCGAAGGACAAGGTCACCGTCCACGTGACGCTGCTGGGCGGCGGCTTCGGGCGCAAGTCCAAGCCAGACTTCATCGTCGAGGCGGCGCTGGTCTCCAAGGAGATGGGTGGCCGGCCCGTCAAGCTGACCTGGACCCGCGAGGACGACCTGCACCACGACTACTTCCACACCGTGTGCGCGCAGCGGCTGGAAGCGGGCCTGGACGCCAGCGGCAAGCTCACGGCCTGGCTGCACCGCAGTGCCGAGCCGACCATCGTCTCCATTTTCGCGCCCGACCCCAAGACGCTGGCGCCCTTCGAGCTGGGCCTGGGCCTGACCAACCTGCCGCTGGCGATCCCGAACGTGCGCATCGAGAACCCCGAGGCGACCGCGCACGCCCGCATCGGCTGGCTGCGCGCCGTCAGCAACATCCAGCACGTCTTCGCGACGCAGTCCTTCATCGCCGAGATCGCGCAGGCCCAGGGCAAGGACCACCGCGACCTGCTGCTGGAACTGCTGGGCCCAGACCGCAAGCTCGACCCGGTGAAGCTGGGCGACCCGTGGAACCACGGCGAGTCGCCCGAGCGCTACCCGGTCGACACCGGTCGGTTGCGCCGGGTGGTCGAGCGCGTGACCAAGGAAGCCAACTGGGGCCGCAAGCTGCCCGCCGGCCAGGGCCTGGGGCTCGCCGCGCACTACAGCTTCGTCAGCTACATCGCGGCGGTGATCGAGGTGAGCGTCGACGCCAAGGGCCAGCTGACGATCCCGCGCATCGACGTGGCCGTGGACTGCGGCCCGGTCGTCAACCCGGACCGCGTGCGCTCGCAGATCGAGGGCGCCTGCATCATGGGCATCAGCCAAGCGGTCGTGAGCGAGATCACCTTCAAGAACGGCCGCGCCGAGCAGGGCAACTTCCACCAGTTCGAGGTGGCGCGCATGAACCTGGCGCCACGCAAGATCGCCGTGCACATCCTGCCCTCGGCCCCGGACGTGCCGCTGGGCGGTATCGGCGAGCCCGGCGTGCCGGTGGTCGCGCCGGCGCTGATGAACGCCATCGCCGTGGCCACCGGCAAGCGGATTCGGCAGTTGCCGCTGCGGGCGCAGCTGGGGACGGCGAGCAGCTAGCTGCTGGCGGCGTGATGGTCAGGGTCCGCACGCCGGGAGGCGTGCGGGCTTGAGTGCCAGAGCGGCTTGGGGGCTTTGACTGAGTGTCGCCTTGCGACCCATCAGAGACACCCATCCCGCTGTCCCGCTCGTCTACAAGCCGACGTTCGACAGTGCCACCATCCCGTGCTCAGCTTGCCGGCGTGGCAAGAGCCAAGGGTCAACCGCTCGGTCACAACCGATCCGGCAAGCGGCGAGAGGTGGATAGATGCGCTGCCTTGTCGCGCGCAGCGCGAAGACTGGGTCTCGGGCGGGAGATCCGTCGACATGGCGAGTCCGATCCAATCCATCCGGACGATCCGATCGGGTACCGAGGTGCGCTTCAGCGCCTGGGCGACACGGGTGCGAATGCGGACCTCAAGGCGGCGCTCAGGTCGACATCCAGAGACCCAACGCCCTTGATCACGAAGGTGCCGCCGTTGCGCCATTGCGTGCGGGTATCCATCAGGCGCTCCCCGTCGGTGCGTCGGAGCACGCGAACGTCGATGACAACCTCGGTGCCGCCCTCGATGAGCATCGGCAGTCCTACCAGCAGCCGCGGCCCCAGCTCGCAGTTCGGATCCTGGAAGGCGACGCCGCCTGTCTCCCGGATGAGGCGGTTGCCGAA